>DATFSZ010000174.1:0-14673 GCA_035262365.1 Binataceae bacterium (SeqCode) | reverse complement strand
CACGGCAGGCGCCTTGACGGGCGCGATGCGCGCAAGCTTGTCGATGGGGACAGTGCCCACTCGTTGGTCTGAGCGACCGCCTCGCGCATGAAATTTACGACTTCACGTATCGCGAGAAATTCAGCGATACCAGTGACCAGCTCATTGATCTTGTTCTTAAGGCCGTCGGCCGCTTCGCCAAATTGAACGACGGACTGGGAGGCCGTGCTCATCTTGCTGCGGAACTGGGCTATGTCCGACCGCAGACTTATGACTAATTCAGCGACAGACGCCATAACTACCTCCGGTAGTCAGCCAGCCAGCAACAGGCTCCCGTAAATGCGCCGCCCGCCACTATCGCAATGTGAGCTACGCTGGCCTTGCTGATCAACTCGACCGGTGAGCTGATATCAGTTTCAACCTGCCTGCTTTGCTCGGCGTTGAACGCGACCGATACCGGAACCGCGCCACCACGAAGCAAGTTAGCGGCAGCCACCTGCGCCCATAGTCCAGCTTCATCATCCTTGGCCAGAGCCATCAGATAGTCCGGATCGATCGCAGCGACAAATTCCAAGCCGTTCCGCGTCTCACTCAACTCCAATGTACGCTGGGCTGTCCGAGCCAGGACGCGCGTCTGGGCACCGTCATGGCCCAGGCACAGCACCGGACTGAGTTGATTATCGGTGAAGCACCCTGGTAAAAATTGCCAATAATGCCAACCGGTCTCAGTATTGCGCTTGGCTATGCTTCTGACGCCAAACGGAGCCGCAAGGCCAGCAAGCCGGATAAAGGCTTCGTTCAATTCTTGGTTGGCCAGTGGAACGACCTTAACCTGCCGTGGGACGTACTCAACCGCATCCGGACCATAGCGATAGATCCGTAATTCGTCGTAGTTGCTCATGGGGATTTACCTCATGTGGAGAAGGACGGAGCGGCAACGGTCCAACAGCACCCCTCACTCGGGCACAGCTCCGAGCTGGGCCTCGGAAACGCTGAAGCAGGCGAATGCCGCTTCCGGCCGCTAGGCCGCCAACCACTCCGCCAGGGGAGACGTTCATGCTGCGACTCGCTCAACGCTGATTGCGGGCAACACGTCACGAAGTCTATTCAGCCGCAGGATTAATTCATCAGCCGTTAGAGGCTCCAGGCTAACTTCTTCGCGAACCCTTACGATCACCGAGTTGATCGCCCTCAATCGCCGCTCCCGCGAAGCGAGATCCGAATGGACGACTGTTTCTGGCTCGCCAGAGATGCGGAAAAATTGGCCGGTCCGCACGCGCTCGACGTTAGCAGGCTCACGACGTTCGACTTCATAGAGTCTACCCAGCTCATCGATGAACTGATCAATCAGCGGCGAGGCGGAGCGGCGCAACTGGCTTTCTATCTGCTGAACGGCCATGAGCGCCGTCGCTGATCCAGCCATGAGGACGCTCCTCGTTGGTGCCAACGCACGGAAAAATGAAGAAGTTGCCGCGATAGAGATCGGCCTGGCGTTAGCGTTCGGGATGGTCCTTCTGTTCCGGATGGATCTGTTTCTTTAGCACCAGCCTTAGTTTGTTCATCCATCTTTCGTTGTGTCAGGAAGCCTAAACAGATGAGGACCGAGAAAGTCCCCGGGGGCGACTCTTGCGCAAATCGAAGCGGCAAACCGATACCGGTAGCTACCGGCTGCTTAACTCGGTAAGGCACAGTGAAAGAGATAAGATCCGCGCTCTCTTGCCTGGTTCTTTCCGTTCAACCGATGTCTTCGGGCGGAATCGGGTCCCGATGGAGAATGCCTTTTTCCTCAAGCGCTCTGACGTGGCCGGGCGTGTAGTTTAGACGGCTCATCAGGACTTCGGCGTTGTGCTGACCCAGGAATGGCGCGGGTAGATCCTCCACCGCCGGAGTTTGCGAAAACTTGATCGGAAAGCCGGGGACGTTGAACTCCCCCAGCACTGGATCGTTGATTGTGCGCACTGTGCCGCGATCGCGCAGGTGCCGCTCGTCCATCGCCTCCTCGACCGACAAAATCGGACTGGCGGGAATATGATGTTGCTCCAGGATTCGCAAACCCTCCTCGTCGCTGGGCAGCGACTGGAGCCATTGTTCGATCGCGGCGGTGAGGTAGGCGCCGTTGGCGACGCGCTTCTCGTTATCGGAAAAGCGTGGGTCGGTTATCAGTTCGGGGCGGCCCATTGCTTTGCACAGTGCCTCAAAATGATGGGGCGGCGCGGCGCAGAACATGATGAATCCGCGCCTGGCTTTGAACATGCCGGTGGCGGAATGGAGAGGAGCAAAGCGACCGGTGCGCTGGGTCTTGAGCGCGCCCTTGCTGGCGCTGAACGCTTCGATCGCGGTCTCGTGGTAGTTGAAATAGGTATCGATGAGCGTGGTCTCCAGATGCTGGCCGACGCCGGTATGCTCCCGATGCAGCAGGGCGTAGCCGATTGCGGCCAGAGCGTAAACGCCCGCGCCCACGTCGCCGAACGCCGATTGCAGCATCGGAGGGGGACCGTCGGGTTCGCCGATTCGCGACAAAACCCCGGAGTATGCCGCGCCGATCGTGTCGAATCCGGACTTGTATGCCAACGGCCCGGTCTGACCGAAGCTCGATATCGAGCACATCACGATTTTCGGATTGATAGCCCTGACGGCTTCGTAACCCAACCCCAATCGGTCCATCACGCCGGGGGTGAAGTTTTCCACCAGGACGTCCGCGTCCTTTAGCAAGTCCTGGATTATTTTCAGTCCTTCAGGCGTCTTGAGCGCGACGCACAGGCTTTGCTTGCCGCGATTGAACTGAACAAAGCATCCGCTGCGTCCATCCTTGAAATAGGGAAATGTGCGCGTCAGGTCGCCGCGCGGCGCGAATTCGATTTTGATCACATGGGCGCCCATTTCGGCCATCATCAGGGTCGCCGCGGGTCCCGCCACTGCCTGGGTGAAGTCCAAAACCGTGTAGCCGCTCAGTATCTGATCCTTACTCAATTGACGATCTCCATTAGGTGCGATGGTATAGCATGCAGACTGCGGCGCATCAGCTATCGCAGGCTTATACCATCGAGGATTCGGCGCGGTCCATGTTCCGGCAGGCAATGGCGTTGCCTGCTGAACAGTGGCGGGGCCGCCTGTACCGGATGCGCAATGGACAGGGGGCGATGCTGCTGATAATTAGCTCCTAAGGTACCGCTCAGCTGGCGTATCCCGTAATCTCATCGAAGGCGGAGCATTTCAGAGATGAAATTCCACTGGTTCGCAGAGGTGACCTATCCACATCTTCCTGCCGATTTCCGGGAACGCTACAGGTCCGCATGGGTGACGCCGCCGGCGCATCTTTGCGATCCGCAGAAGGTGGGGGAGACCTACAGGATGTTCATCCGCCTGATGCAGATCGCCGACCAGGTGGGCTTCGACGGCCTGACCGTGAACGAGCATCATCAGACGGTGATCGCGATGACCCCGTCACCCAACCTGTTGGCTGCGAGTCTGGCCACGACCACCAAAAACGCCGCGATCACTATCGTGGGGAATTCGCTGGCGCTCTACAATCCGCCGACGCGCGTGGCCGAGGAGTATGCGTATCTGGATTGCGTGTCCGGAGGACGGCTGGCGGCGGGGTTTGTGCTCGGGACCCCCATGGATTCGGTATTTGCCTACGGGATGCCGCCAATCGAGGTGCGCGAGCGGTTCGAAGAGGCGCGCCAGATAATTCTGCGCGCGTGGGCCGAGCCGGAACCGTTCACCTTCAACGGTAAGTACAACAAGCTGCGCTACGTCAACATTTGGCCGCGTCCGATCCAGAAGCGAATTCCGATCTGGGTGCCCGGCGGAGGCGGGAGCGTCGAGACCTGGGACCTGGTCAACGACCACGACTACTGCTACGGCCACCTGTCATTCTCGGGACTGTACTCCTCAAAGCCGCTGGTCGACGCGTTTTGGGAATACATCAGCGACCATGGCGGCAACATGAACCCTCATCGGATGGCGTTTACCCAGGTGATATGCCTGGCCAACACCGAGGCCGAGGCCGAGCGGGAATACTACGACGCCGTCCGTTACTTCCATCGCAATTCGGCGCCCGGAAGCTTCGGCAACCCGCCAGGATATACGACCATTCGATCGATGAAGGCCTCGGCCAGTCAGGTTAGCCTGGGCAAAAGCAAGCTGACGCCAGAGGACCGCGTGCGGGCCAGCCGCGGTGAGATGAGCTTTTGGGAATACGACGACAAGGGCTACATCATCGCCGGTCCGCCGCAGCGCGTCCGCCAACGCCTGCGCGAATTGATCACCGACCTGAGAATCGGCCAGCTTATCGCCACACCGCACGTGGGCAACCTGCCCGAAGCGGTCGCGGCTGAAAATACGCGCATGTTCGGTATTGAAGTCGCACCGCACCTGCGCGACCTCTGGGCCGACCAAGCGGATTATTGGACGCCGGAGGCAAGCCAGAAACTGGTCGCCGCCAACGCGCCTGCTCCCGCCGGGCGTAGCGCTTCCGCAGCTGCGGCCGGACACGCCGCTCAAGCAAAGTAAGCGGGGAAAGATCGAAATATGAAAATGGCAAGGGAGAAGCTGGGCGCCGTCGAGGTCCGGCTATGGCGCGCCGGAAGCGGTGCGCCGTTGCTGTACCTGCACGGGTTCGAGCAGCATCCGGGCGCCGCTTCGTTTCTGAGCGCGCTGTCGCGCAATCACGAGGTGATCGCCCCGGAGCATCCGGGCTTCGGCGAGTCTGCCAATTTCGAGGGTAACTACGACGTCGTCGACGTGGCGCTTCATTATCGGCGAATGATCGAGTCATTGAATAAGGGACCGATCGATGTGATCGGCCATTGCCTGGGTGGAATGTTCGCCGCCGAGATGGCCGCGCTGAGCCCGCACGTGGTGCGGCACCTCGTTTTGGTGGACTCTTACGGCTTGTGGCTGGATGAAAAACCGCTGCCCGATCCGTTCGCGCTCGCACCCAAGGACCTGGAAAGCGCCAAATGGCATGATCCGAAGAAGGCGCCGATGCCGGAGCCTTCCACGTTCGAGGCGCACGGCGACGTCGACGCGCTTGCAATCTTCCGCGCGCAAAATCTCGGAGCGGCGACCAAGTTCATGTGGCCGATCCCCGATCGCGGTCTCAATCGGCGTCTGCCCTACGTCGAGGCGCCGACGCTGATCATCCATGGTGAGGCCGACGGCCTGGTTCCGTTCGCGTATGCGGAAGCCTTTGCCCGACTGATCCCTAATTCCCGTATCGCTCCAATTCGCAACGCGGGGCATCTGCCGATGATTGAAGCCGAGGACCAGTTCATCTCGGCGGTAAACGAGTTCCTGATTTAGCCGGCGCTGCATTCCGCTGCTTTCCGGTCAAAGCTATTCAACGCAATGGCGACCGCCAACGTCAACGGAATCCAGCTCTATTACAAGGTAGAGGGCAGCGGTCCGCCGCTGCTCCTGATCAACGGTCTCGGTCAGAATTCGTCGTCCTGGCTGCCGATGCTTGCGCTGCTGCGCGACACCTTCTCCTGTATCACGTTTGACAATCGCGGGACGGGCCGCAGCGAAGTCCCGCCAGGGCCCTACACGATCGATCAGATGGGTGATGACGCCGCAGCATTGGTCGAGCACCTCAAGACCGGCCCGGTGTCCGCGGTGGGATGGTCGCTAGGCGGTTCCGTTCTGCAGTCGATGCTCATTCATCATCGCGACCAGCTCGATCGGGCGGTGTTGCTGAGCGCGTTTCCGTCGTACACCACTTTGCAGCATCGATGGCTCGATTGTTTGATCGCTCTTCAGCGCAGCGGAATCGATCCGCTGGCGTTGGCGGTATTTCGGACAGCGTGGGTGTTCACTCCTCGATGGCTGAGCAATCACGACGCCGCTGTCGCGACCGCGAAACTGGCCCTGAAGGATCCCTATCCAACCACCGTCGCAGGGTTCGAAGCGCAGGCGCACGGCTTGCGCCGGTACGACTCGCGCCCGGCCCTGCCCACGGTTTCCACACCGACTCTGGTGCTGGTGGGCGCCGAAGACATCCTGACCCCGATAGAGCAGTCGGCGGAAATCGCCCACCTTATTCCCGGCGCAAAGTTGCAGGTGCTGCCCCGCGGCGGGCACGCAATGGCGCTGGAATATACGTCCGATACGGCCAGAGCGATCTTCGCGTTCCTGGCGCCGAAGTCCTAAACAAGCCGCACCACGTCATTTCATAAGGACCGATTCGATCCGGCGGTCGGGCAGGAACCACATCAGCGCGACCGCAACGTACAAGGTGATGGCGATCGAGGGACTGATGAAGGACAGCGCGATCGAAATCACATAAATCACAAGGGATATTTTGCCTTTCCGATCGCCGCCGACCGCACGCGCGAGAGCAGAAGTTGAACCGTTGCAGGCGACAATGCTCCACTCCAGCAAAATGTAAGCGAGGGCCGCCATCGCCAGTGTTACGCCGTAAGCCGCGGTCGGCAAGGCTGTGAAGTGAGCGTCATCCATCCAACGAATCGCAAACGGCATCAGGGAAATCCAGAACAACAGGAACAGGTTCGCCCACAGGACTTTGCCGTCCACGCGATCCGTCGCGTGCAGCATGTGATGGTGGTTGTTCCAGAAGATGCCGACATTCACGTAGCTCAGAGCGTAAGCCGCGAAAATCGGCATGCAAGCCATCAGCGCGGCAAAGTCGGATCTGTGCGGCGCCTTGATCTCCAGCACCATGATTGTAATCACGATTGCGAACACGCCGTCGGTGAAAGCTTCGAGCCTGCCTGTTTCCATAAAGCCATCGTCCTGGTGAGTTGGCGGCAATTGTACCGGCGCGGTTCTGTCGCGGCTAATGGAGAAGGGCGGGCAGGCGCAGCAGATGAATGCGCAAGCCGGAACTTGACAGCCGCCCGATTATTGCATATACAAATATCTGTGACGCAAGAAACCAACAGGATCGCGCGGGAGTGCATGGCTTATCGAATCCGCATGCTCAATCGGATGGTGACGTCGATCTATGACGAGGAATTGGCAAAGGCGGGATTGAAGATCAGCCAATTCTCGGTGCTAGTCGCAGTTATCGAGCGCGAAAAAAGCAAGCCCAAGGAGCTGGCGGCGGTGCTTCAGATGGACGAATCCACACTCAGCCGCAACGTCGAGCGGATGTGCGCGAGGGGCTGGCTGAAGCTGGAGCCTGAGATAGAGGATCGGCGAAGCCACGTGATTACGATCACCGACAAGGGCAAGGCGATGGTTCTCAAGGCCTATCCCGGATGGCAAAAGGCCCAAGCGGAGACGGTGCGTCAACTGGGAGAGGACGGCGTGTCGGCGGTGAGGTCGGCGGTACGAAAGCTTCGGCGCTGAATTTTTTTGGCAAGCTAATTGTATATACAACTATTGGAGCAATTCGAAAATGAGCCAACTGGTTGCAAACAGAAGTTCCGAGCAAGACGCAAATTGGGAAGGCGGCAGCGATTTGCAGGCGGTACTGAGCGGCTTGGAGCCTGACTCATCGCATGAGCCGGAAGAGCCGGCGGCGCAAACGGACCTAAGCGGGGGTCTGCAGGCACTGAGGCAGGATTCAGTTGGTGATCGTATCGAGTTTGACCGGAAGGTGGTGAAGGATGATAGCGGGGATGCAGGCCACAGATTCGGGCGGCGGCCCAGGCGAGCTTGGGTCGTTGCGCTGCTTCTACTGGCAGCGGCGGCCGGGGCGCCATTTCTCTGGAACTACCTGCAATCTTACGAGTCCACCGACGACGCACAGATTGACGGGCATATCGATCCGATCAGCTCCCGTATCGACGGCACCGTGCTCCGTGTGTATGCCGAGGATGACAACCGGGTGAAGAAAGGCGAGCTGCTGGTTGAAATTGACCCGCGCGACAACGAGGTTGCGGTCGAGCGGGCAAAAGCGCGCCTGGAGTTGGCTCTGGCTGAGGTCGCTTCGGCCCGCCAGGACCACGCCGCGGCACTGGCAAAGATTCGTGAAGCCGAGGCGGCAAATTTCCGTGCGCAGAGAGATGCTCGAAGGTACGCCGCCTTACTCGACGAGCAAGTGGTCGCCCAGGAGCAATACGATCAGTTTACCGAGGTCGCAGAGTCCGATTCCGCAAAGGTCGATTCCGCCCGTGAAGCAGCCGGCTCCGCGTTGAAGACGATTTCCGCGCGTGAGGCAGAGGCCGACGCTGCCAAGGCTGCCCTCGACCAGGCCGAGCTGAATCTCAGCTACACGAGGATCTATGCGCCCGCCAACGGAATTGTTGGCAAGCGCGGCGTGCAGTTGGGCTCCCGCATTCAGCCCGGGCAGACCCTGATGTTTGTGACTGAGACCGATCAGATCTGGGTAACCGCCGACTTCAAGGAAACCCAGCTCGCCCGGATGCATCGCGGCGAGCCGGTAAGCGTCCGGGTCGATACTTTCGGCCGCGACTATCGCGGTCACGTCGAGAACATGCCGGGCGCAAGCGGCGACCGTTTCAGCCTTTTGCCGCCCGAGAACGCGACCGGAAATTACGTCAAAGTGGTGCAGCGGCTGCCGGTCAGAATCCTGCTTGAACCAGGGCAGGACCCCGATCACCTGTTGCATCCCGGAATGTCAGTGGAGCCAACGGTATGGCTGCGCTAGCCTCCAGAATACCTGCCCAATCGCAGTCCATGCCGGCGCGTCCAGCAGCGGCGCGAGGGTACAACCCCTGGGCGATTGCGGCGACGGTGACGATGGCGACTTTCATGGAGCTGCTCGATACCAGCATCTCGAACGTATCGTTGCCACACATCGCCGGCGGCCTCGGCACCAGCTACGACGAGAGCACCTGGATACTGACCAGCTACCTGGTCGCGAATGCCGTAGTCCTCCCGATGAGCGCGTGGCTCAGCCGGATATTTGGCCGCAAACGCTACTACATGATGAGCGTTGCGCTCTTCACCGCGGCGTCGTTCCTATGCGGTGTGGCGCCAATCTTGGGATGCTGATTGTTTTCCGCGTGCTCCAGGGAATTGGCGGCGGCGGCCTGGCGCCGGTGGAACAGGCGATCCTGGTGGATACTTTCCCGGTCGAAGAGCTCGGCGGAGCATTCGCACTCTACAGCATGGCGATCGTCACCGCGCCCGCGCTGGGACCGCCGCTGGGCGGCTGGATTACAGATAGCTTTTCATGGCGCTGGGTGTATTTCATCAACATTCCGATCGGGCTGTTGTCATTGATTCTGTCCGGCCGGATGGTTCATGATCCGCCCGAATTCACCCAGGAGCGCAAGGAAGCATGGCGGGGCGGCATGCTGCGCATCGACTACGTTGGCATTGTGCTCATCGCGATTGGATTTGCCTGCCTCGAAGTCGTACTGGACCGGGGGGAGCGCGATGATTGGTTCGGCAGCCATTTCATCACGGCCTTCCTCGCAATCGCGGTGGTTACGATTGCGGTCGCGATTTGGTGGGAATGGCATCATCGCGAACCAGTGGTCGAGTTGACCTTGCTGCGCGAGCGCAACTTCGCGATATCGACGATATACTACTTCATATTTGCATTCGGACTGTTTGGCAGCACGGTATTGATACCCGAGATGCTCCAGACCCTGTTCGGATACACCGCGACCGACGCGGGACTGGTGCTGGGTCCGGGAGCGGCGGTGATTACGCTGCTCGCGCCGGTGGTGGTTCGAATCGCGCCGTGGTTTGGCGCCAAACGTTTGCTGGGCGCCAGTTTCACGATCGCGGCGCTGTCATTTGTTTATTACAGCCACCTCACGATTCAGACTGACTATTTCCATTTCACCCTGGCGCGATGCCTTCAAGGCTTCGGATACGCGTTCATGTTCGTTCCGGTAAGTCAGCTTGCCTACTCCTACCTGCCCAGGAACAAGAACAACAAAGCGTCGAGCCTTACCAACCTGTGCCGCAACTGGGGCGGCAGCTTCGGTATCGCGTTCGTCACCACGATGCTCGAGCGGCGCACGCAGTATCATCAGAGCGTATTGGTCGCCAACCTCACTTCGGCCAACGCGGGAGTCCGCCAGTTTCTGGGCACTTCGAGCCATTACCTTGTAACGCGCGGAAGCAGCGGCCCGGACGCCGTTTATCAGGCCTATGGTCTGGTCGCACACATGATGACTCAGCAGGCCTCGATGCTGGCGTTCATGGATTGCTTCCAGCTGCTGGCGTTGGTGGTGATAGCCGGTTTGCCCCTGGCCTTTTTGGTCCGGCATTTCGAGGTCGGCAAGGGCGGCAGCGCAGGACACTAAACATTTGTCATGGAAGACATTCGGGAGAATGAAAAATGAGTGAATCAAACAAGACCACCGAAACACGGATTGCTGAAAATATCGTTCGTGAAGAATTTCCCGGTCCTGTCGGCAAGCTGCTGGGTCTCACGCTTGTCAGGACCGGGACCGGACAGGCGACGATCGAATTCGACGCCGACCACGAGCGCCACGGTAATCCGATGGGAACGCTCCACGGTGGTGTGCTCTGCGACATCGCCGATGCCGCTATGGGTGCGGCATACGGCAGCACGCTGGCCGATGGAGAAAGCTTCACTACGCTTGAACTGAAGATCAATTTCCTGCGTCCGGTCTGGAAAGCAAAGCTGCGCGCCGAAGCCAGAACCGTTCATGCCGGCAGGATGGTGGGCCTGATCGAGTGTGAAGTCATCGACGAGCGGGGCCGGCTCATTGCGCGCGCGTCGAGCACCTGCATAACCCTGCGCGGGCAACAGGCATCGGGGCGAGAATTTTCGCAGGGAGCGAACAATGCACCGGCGAGGAACGAACCGCGCGGATAGCGTGGCGACCGATGCGCCTTACCCAACCCAGAAAGCGAATCGACGTTCGTGTGGCACATCGTCATTGCGCAGAGGTTCTTCCCACAATCAGGACAACCTCCGGCAACCGATCGCTGACACCCTGCAGTAGCGGCTGGTGAAAACCGGTGGTAGATAAAGCACCCCCGCCACCAGTGACTGCTGCTGGCGCGGCCCAAGGCTATGAGCCTTGCAGCGGGAGATCCTCTGGTCTGAGACGTGTTGCAAATTGGGAAGTCAAACGGGAATTCCGTTTTGAGGAGAGTCCGTAAGCTGATGAATCGGAGCTCCTGCCGCAGCTTCGATCCTCGTTGCTCACGCAAATAATCGGCGGCGCTCCCTATGGGAACATTCACATCATTTTACAAGCACATCGTTTCCCTAATGTAGTAGTTCCCTTGTTTTCCGAGAATATCGCAATATCTTCTGAATGCGTCAAATTGCGACTCTCGTTGGACTGATAGCGAGTTAACGCCTCGGAGGAGGCGATGTGACGAAAATCACTAGCCGGGGCGCGAAGCCGGTCGGCAAGGCCGCCGGGTTGGCAGCGGGATTGATTGTGGCGTTGGCCTTGATTGGGAGCAACACGGTTGCGCGCGCCGCCACGATTACAGTTGACTCTATCGCGGACGACACTAACGCAGGGCATTGCACCCTCCGGGAGGCGATCAACTCGGCCAACGGCTCATCCGGCACCGCCGATTGCAGCGCCGGGACCGGGACCGACACCATTGTGTTCAGCGTGACCGGCACCATCACGCTGGGGAGCAAATTGCCCGTTGTAGCCGGGAATCTGACCGTCACCGGACCGGTCGCGCCTGGAGTCACGGTTGACTGCGACAACAAGTTTCAGGTGGCGGAGGTCGAGATGAGCGCGACGCTGAACTTGAACAAGCTCACCACGACCTTCCCTTCACGACACCTGTTCTGATTCCGGCGGGTAGCTCGGTCCGCTTTTCACTAAGCGCTGTAATTGCGCCTAATCCGGTAATGATGGGCAAGGAGATCAAGTATGCCGGCCTGACGGTGACTACCACCGTGCCAGATGGCGGAAGCACATGGCCGCTGAACAGCGCGCTATTGATGCTTGGAATGATGCTGCTTGGCCTTCCTGGCAGGATGCGGCGCCGTGCGATAATCCTGGCATTGCTGGCGCTCGGGTTAACGGCAGCTTCCACCGGTTGCGGTGGAAACAATAGTGGTCCCCGCTTCGAAACCTCGGCTCAGAAGGTGGCAAGCGTAAATGTTACGGCAGGCGGGATGCCCGAACCCGTGGCAGGCGTGCCGGCATCGCTGGGCACTGTCTCGGACTGAGGCTCGTCAGGCAAAAAAAGCCGGGTTGGCACGATCAAAAGACTCTTCGATAACCTGGTTTCCCCGGCCGAAACCCGATTCAGGAACCCCTTATCGAACTGAACGACCTCGATTGTTTCGCGATCGAAACGAGGCTTGGGAGGGAACGTTTTTTTTCAGGCGTAGATGTGGCTCAACAGGGCCCACGCGCAAGCGAGGCAACCCAGTATGAGCCACGCTCGCTGACCCCTTCGCAACGGGAATCGGAACAGGGCAACGTAGATGCCGAGCAGCAGCCCGATAGCGGTGGGGATGAACACCGCGGTCTTAAGGATGTGCTCTCGCACAGGGGACGGAGAGAATTGTCCGCCGCGGCCGGATACATCCTCCGTAAACATGAACACGAAGAGCATCGCCGCAGACCACGGGATTTGGAGGCCCAAGGCGATCAATGGTGCATAGGGCGCGAGGCGCGTCCAACGCGAATTGATTGCGTTTTTTTTCCGGTCCGGCGGGCCGGACCCAGGTTTGACGATTTTGGCGTTCCAGTAATCGAGGGTCGATTTCCAATCAGGACGCCGGTGCACGTAAAGAGCGGAGACAAGGCGTCGGGCGTCGTCGGTTTGTCCCAGATCAAGATGCGCCTTGATGAGATTATTGGCGACCTCGATACCATGCACATGGATCGCAAAAAGCGGCTCTGTGAGCGCAATCAACTCGCCCGGATGCCCGTGATTGCCCAGTGCGCCGCTTATTCGTATCAACAGGTCGGTTGAAACCGGCCGGGGTGCGTGAGCGATGCTCTCCTTATAATACGCCAGCGCGCGATCCAATTGACCCGCCACCAAAGCCTCGTCTGCCAGTTCAAGTTGCGCCCGCCAACTGCCGGAGACTGCTGCAATCTTTTCCAGAACTTCTCGCAGCTCTGTTCCCTGGCGCTCCCGAAGGAGCGATTCATACAACGCGATGGCGGCTTCCTGGTTGGGGTCAAGCTGCAGAGAGCGCGCAAGGGTTTCTTCGGCCTTCGCCTTGTCGCTGCGCCCGACATAAACCTTGGCCAGTTGAGTCAGGATAGGCCCGTTCTCGCCGTGGCGGGCCAGAAAGTCACGCACAACATGCTCGGCTTCGTCAAGGCGGCTTTCTTCGATCAGGATCGCCGCCCAAACACCTGCACTGCGCACGCGGTCAGAATCGATTTCGTACAGATGATTCGCGGCGTCGACGATCTCCGCGCGGAATCCGTCGTTGATAGCCGCGACAATCAACCCGAAGAGCTGATCGGGATTGTCCCATTCTTTTTTCAGGTTTGCGGGCAAGACCTTCCGGCGCCATTCATCTCGCGTGATGATCACCTGCCGCCCGGCGTTGTCGAAAAGACGGATCGGACCATTGCCGGAGGCGGGGCGTGACGCCGGCGCAGATGCGGCCGCCGGAGGTGCGGCCGCCGGAGGAATGCCGGCCGGCAGGTTGAGGCGCTCAAGCGCCTCTTTTGCCAGGTCACAGACCCTCAGCATCGGGCCGTGATTGTCCACCGGCCACGCTTCGGTTCTGTCGTTAAGCAGCGGCCGCAGGTAAGAAATCGCTGCGGGGTCGCCCAAATCTCCCAGCGCTTCAACCACGTGTGGGCGCAATTGCGGAATATCCAGGTATTTGAGCAGCGCAGGAAGCGCTACGGAAGTTCCCAACCGGCCGAGTTGGCGAATGGCCGCGATTCGAATCTCGTTCTCGCCGCGCTTATCGAGCGTTTCGACTACCGCGCCGACGCATTCGGGATCGTGGATGGACAGCAAGGTTGCCCGCACCATCTCCACGCGCGGATCGATCAGCATGGCTAGCCGATAGCTCCTAGCCGCATCCAATCCGGCAATAAGTTCGATGCCGTCCACGGCGTAGTTGGCCGCGTACGCATGCAGTTCGGACGCCAGGGCCGCGCGAAACATCGGTAGAGCCCATGCGCGAATGGTCTCGTCCTGCCGCGCCAGAATAAGCAGTTGCTGAACGGCCATGTCGCGCTTGTCGATCTGGTCCGAGCGCAGGTCGTTCTGGATCTGCATGATTCGGTCGTTCGGCATTGCCATTGAGGGACGGCGCCTTTTGGTCACTGTCTATCTGACCTAAGGCGTTTTTGTCTCAGATTCAGGCCAAGCGGGCAAGTTTCTGGATGCGCCTCCAGAGAGCAGTCTTTCGAAGATGCAGATTGTGATAGCGGAGACCGCCACTCCTTCCTTTTTCATGCAGCGCGTTCCCCAAAAAGAAAAACGCCGCCCTAAGTGGGGCGGCGACGAGGTAGTAGCAGGGGAGATAAATCTCTAGCATCCACTCCCTGTCTGAATCCAATTCTCCCCATTGCACCATAGTTCGCAGGGCGTGGAGCCGCCGCCGCCGGCGTAGATACGGCCGCTCGTACAGATGGGAGCGTCGGAGACGCAGGCTCTCCAATGTGACCTGGCCGCGCCGCAGCCCGGAATCGGATTTGCCGCCGCGGAATAAATTGTGCTGAAGGAAAAGAAGGGGCCGGCGCTCAAGTCGCGCGCACGGAATGATCCGTCGATGATCGCATCACTTGGTTCGACGCCCACATAATGAGCGCCGTTTATGGTTTGCGGCTCGAAACGGTTCGGTCCCACCAATATTTTTTTCGCGCCCGTCAA
>DATFSZ010000173.1:0-52682 GCA_035262365.1 Binataceae bacterium (SeqCode) | reverse complement strand
AGTGCCGCCGTTGACGTGCAACAAAGCCCCGGTGTAATAAGCTGCCTCATCGCTGGCCAGGAACAACGCCGTGGAGGCCAGCTCGTCAGGCTCGGCGATCCGATGCAGCGGCACGGAATCGACGATACCCTGTTCCATCTTCGGGTCGCGCTGCAACGCCGCTTCCAGCATCGGCGTGCGCACCCCGCCAGGGGCGATCGCGTTGACCGTGATGCCATGCGATGCGAGCTCCAGCGCCAGCACCTTGGTCAGCATCCACACTCCCGCCTTGCTGACACAGTAATCGCTGCTGTTGACCGCCGGCCGCAGTCCCATGATCGAGGCTATATTAATGATGCGCCCGCCCCGCCCACTCTTGACCATCGCGCGGGCCACGGCACGATCAACCAGGAAAACGCCGTCCAGGTTGATGCTCAAAAGCTCACGCCATTCGGCGAACGGCTTGTCCACAATCGCGCGATGGCGATCCTCCGCGCCGCCAAAGCCGGCATAAGGGATAGCAGCGGCGGCAACCAGGATGTCAACGCCGCCAAGTTCGCTCACCCCGCGCCCCACCATCGCTTCGACTTGCGTTTCGTCGCTAACGTCCACCTTGTGGAAGATAGCCTTGCGCCCGGACGCGCCCAGTTCACGCGCGAGCTGCTCGCCGGCGGCGAGATTGCGGTCGGCGATCAGGACACTGGCGCCCTCGGCGACGAATCGGCGGGCGGTGGCGCGTCCAATACCGCTCGCGCCGCCAGTGATTATCGCGTTTTTATTTTCGATGCGCATGAGTTTCCGTCATCCTTCATGGAACGAACCGGGGATCGAAAGAAGAGATGTGTTACAGCAGCGCGGCGTAGCGTTTGATATAGAAGTCATAAGTTTTATCGATCGAGTTATTGTCCAGGCCGTATTTTTCCGGCGCCACCTTGTGCGATCCCTTCGGATTTTTTGCCTGCCAGGCCAGCATCAGCTTTTCTGTGCCGGCACTCAACTCCCAGCCCAGCCATCTGTAAAGGCCACGCATCTCGCGGATCGGGTCGGCCATGAAATCGCGAAACGCGATGTCGTAAAAATGTCGCTGGCCAACGCGATCGCGCAGGGTCGTCAGACGACCGATGGCCAGAGCCCATTCTTTCATGGCGTGGTTGGCGTACCATCGCGGCATCGGATCGGCCAGCATTTCGCGACGCGTCGACCATAGCAGGTCGGCAAGCGACGGCAGAACCTGCGCGGGATGCCGATGGGTCATCACGAAGCGGGCGTCGGGATAAACCTTGTGGAGCGCATTGATATAAAGCATGTGCGTGGGCGACTTAAGGCTCCAGCGTTTGGGCGGACAGCGCCACTGGAGCAGTTTCAACACGCGCTTGTGGTAGCGGTAGGCGGGCTCCATGTCGGCACTGGAGTTGAGCCATTCGATATATGAGGGCACATGCACTGCGGATTCGAACGCCTGGAATTTGAAGTCCAGGAACAGAAGATAAAGGCATTCGATCGGTCCTTCCGCATCCCACGGCAGCATCTCGCGACGCTCCGGACATCGCTCCAGGCCCGCTTGCATATTGGCTGCGCACTGAGCGATTCGCGCGTCGGTGTGTTCGGTGGCGCTGCGGGGCGGCGGGCAAGGCTGCGCCGCTTCCCACACGCGCAGCGAGCGGGTGTTGGGGTCCTGCGCCAGCATGAAGGACAGCGCCGTGGTACCGGTGCGCGGCAATCCCACGCCAAACAGCGGCGCCACGATCTGCTCGTCATCGATCTCCGGATGCCGGCGGTACCAATCCTCGACTTGCAGCCGGGTGATCAACAGGCCGATCAGCATTTCGGGCACGGCAAGGACGCCCAGTTCATTAAGCTTGCTTTCCCGGTTGATCGAATCGACCAGCCGTTCCAGCCCTTCCCGAAAGGAATCCGCGCCAAAGTCGTTCAATCCGCTGCGCGAGCGCGCGGCGTCGATCAACTCTTGAACGTTCATTAAAGTCTCCTGAGGTTGTCCTCCGGGAGGATTTTGCTTTTCGGCTATATTCCGTAGCGCCGGCTGATTGCTTCGGAGCGCGCGGCGATCTGACGGCGGCGTTCCTCCGCCATGATGACCGGGTCGCTGTCGGGAAGTTCCTTGCGCACGCTCGCCACTTTGACCACTTTCGCCTCCGGCTGCTGCGGCTCCGCGCCGGTTACGCCCTGCCAGCGCAGAAAGATGGTGCCCCGCGGGCGTCCGCAGGTATCCAGCCAATTCGGAACGCCGGGGTCCTCTTTGCTGATCACGTAACGGTACTTGCCGTCGCGGCTTTGCCAGGCTTGTCCCGGTAGCGCGTAGCTGGTCTGACGGTCGCGGTAGTCATAGGTGATGAACCACCACAGGTCGGCCATCAGGATGTTCGCGTAGCTCACGTTGACCGGCTCAAAAGTAAGGACCAGCGCCTGGTCGTCGGCCAGATTGAATTTGCCCGCGCTGATGAACTGACCCGCGATACCGCCGACGGTGCGCCACGGTTTGGCGATCGCATTGACCGGGGTCGGCCCCACCATTTTTTCGTTGAACTCGATCCAGTAACGGACATGTACCGCCAGCAGGCGGCCCGCTTCGCGGATTCGATGCGCCACCTGATCAGGCGTGGGCCTGGGCGCCGCCGTTCCCTCGGCACCGATCCGCTCGATGAATATCTCGCCCTTGCGCTGATGCGGCCAGTCGTCGCCAAAGCATTGGCGCAGAACGATAAGCGAGGCACCGGATCCGCTCTTCAGCCAATTGCCGGGCTGCGGATTGCGGCTGACAACAATTTCGTAAGTGCCTTCGGGGTTGAATTGGATACGATCCAAATCAAGTTGATCGAGTATCTTGGCCAGGGAGCCGTCGCCCGGATTACCCGCAAAAATCTGAAAAAGGAAATCAGTGGAGGTTCCGCGCGTCCCCTTGATGCGATAGTCGCCGGTGTCGTCGATATGGGCGCCGGCGTAAAGGTTGTCCGGGTTGTCCAGACCGTACTTGGAGAAAGTGTCTTGGCCGCGCCGGAATTGGGGATGAATTGGATCGACGTTGGCCATCGAGCTTTGCACGATGTTCACCATCAGACCCATCAGGTAAGCATAGCCGTCAGCCCGCTCCTCAATCGTCAGCCCCGGCGCTTGCCGGATCAGTTGCTGCGCTTCGCGCAGGTATCCGTGGAAAGCCTCCATCGCGTCGGTCAACGCCTTGCCTTCGTCTGCAGCGCTCATGACTTTCCTCCCTGGCAATGTCGGTGTTTAACAAAATTCCCGCGCATCGGAAACCGCACGATCAGGCTCGCCCGCATCACTTGCCGCGCAGAGAGCACCGCGCTAGATCACCCGAAAAGCTTATGGGCGACATATTCGTATTGGTGCATGGCGCGTGGCACGGCGCATGGTGCTGGGCCGCAGTAATTAGACAGCTCGAGAAACTGGGCGACCGGGCGTTAGCGGTTGACCTGCCGGGACACGGCGCGAGCAACGTTGGCCGCGCCGACGCCTCGTTGGCTGGTTATGTCGAGAGCGTGGTGAAGTTCATCGAAGAGCGCGGTCTTCGCGACGTAGTGCTGGCCGGTCATAGCCTGGGCGGCGTCACGATTTCCGGCGTCGTCCAAAAAATCCCGCGGCGCCTCAAACGCGTAATCTATATCAGCGCGATCGTACCGCACGACGGCGAA
The DNA here is from genome assembly GCA_035262365.1 of Binataceae bacterium (SeqCode). Taxonomy (GTDB): domain Bacteria; phylum Desulfobacterota; class Binatia; order Binatales; family Binataceae; genus JAJPJA01. Next base: position 49,035 of record DATFSZ010000173.1, on the reverse strand, counting down.
AGCGCGATCGCTACGCTGCCCGACGCCGGCGCGATTGTCCGGACGCTGGAAGCGATGCGCTCGCAGCCCGACCCGTCCTCTCCGGTGGACGAGCAGATGTTCCGCACCGCTTACATCCAGGACGCCGAACGCCACCTGCAGGACTTCGTGCTCGCGGCGCTGGTGCCGGAGCCCATCGCCCCGATGCTCGAGCCGGTCTCAATGAAGGATTTCTACACCTGCGGAGTTCCGCAAAGTTTCCTGGTGTGCGAAGACGACATCGCGCGCGGCGCGGGCCATTGGCATCCCAATTTCTCCAGCCGCCTGGCCAATCCAACCATGCGCTTTGTCAAGGCGAGCCACGAGATCATGTTCACCGCTCCCATGCAATGCGCTCGAGCATTGCACGAACTCGCGCAAGGCTGATCCGCATCTATCACCAGTCAGGGGCGCGCGACTCGCTCCACGCCTGGTCGAAGCGGAACTTGCAGATCTTCCATCCGTCGCGAGTTCTGACCAGGTTGAAGGTGTACCACCCGCCGACGAAACTGACCGTCTGGTTGCTGCCCTGCGACTTGCGGCTGCGGGCCATCGAACTGGCGATACAAACCGCGTCGTCGCCATTGATCTCGACAATGTGATTGCCGCTGAAATGCTGTGACACCGAATCCGCCGGTCCCATCCGCTGCAGTATCTTGAGCAAACGCTCGCGGGCGTAGCTCTGGACTTGCGCCCCACTGCCCTCCATCCCGGTAGTCTCGACCTCAACCATATCGGTAAAGAAAGTGCGGCAGGTTTCCCAATCCCTGAGGTCGAACGAACGGTGATAGCGGAAAATCGTCTCGCTGATCAGCGCACGGTCAAGCGCCAGCGCGCCGCCAATATCGGTGCTCATGGTCTAATGCCCTACCGGTAATATGCCCGCGAGTTGATCGAGACGCGCAAGCGTCTGTTCCTTGCCTTCCGACGGGATGCGATAAATCACCCTTTCCACCCCCTCACGCGCATACTCGTCGAGCGCGGCTTTTTCCGGCTCGATCTTCTGCCAAACGAAGCGATGCACAGTGATCCGAATCGTCTTGGGATCGCGTCCTCTGGCTTCGGCGCGGCCGCGCAAATCCTTCAGCATCGTCTTGAACGTCTCGATCGGCACCCGCTGCGGCAGCCATCCGTCGCAGTAGTCAACGATGCGATCCAGCGAGCGCGACGCCATCGCACCGAGCAGGATCGGCGGGTGAGGCTTCTGGACCGGGCGCGGGGGGCATCGTATCGCGTCAAAGTTGACGAACTCGCCATGGTATTCCGCCTCTTCGTTGGCCCAGATCTGCTTCATCGCCTCGATACGTTCGCGGAACACCTTCCAGCGGTTCTTCCACGCAACGCCGTGGTGCGCCATCTCCTCAATTCTTCCGCCGGAGCCGACCCCGAACACAAAACGGCCGCCGGAAAGGCGGTCCAGCGAAGCGACCTGTTTGGCCAGGACGATCGGATCATGCTCGGTGACGAGGCAGATCGACGTGCCGACCTTGATTCGCCTGGTGACCGCCGCGGCGGTGCTCAAAGCGATCATGTTGTCGAACATATTCTTGTACTGCTCGGCGAAAGCCTGCGGCGGCCACGGTACGGATTCGTTGACCGGCACGTGCGTATGCTCCGGTACGAAGAGCGCGTCGAGTCCGCGTTCTTCTGCCGCCATGGCGAGCTGCGCCGGATAGATCGCATTCCAGGTGGGAACATAAGATACGCCGACTTCCATAGCCTCTCCGCAATCCGCGCCGACGGCTACGGCGCGCACTCTGCTAGGGGATCAGAACCCCGCCGTTAGGATGCATCAGTTGGCCGGTGTAGTATGCCCCTTCCTCACTGGCCAGGAACAGCGCGGTCGCCGCGATATCATACGGCTTGCCGAAGCGGCGCAGCGGAATCGAGCCCAACACCGCGTTCGCGGTTCGCTCGCTCTGCCTGATCTGCTCCGTCATCGGCGTTTCGATAAAGCCCGGCGCAATCGCGTTGGACGTAATTCCGTGGCGCGCCAACTCAACCGCCAGGGTTTTAGTGAGCATCCAGACGCCGGCCTTGCTGACGGAGTACGGCCCTCCGCGCGCCGACGGAAAGATCCCGGCGCCCGAAGCGATATTAATGATTCTTCCGCCCTTGTCGGCCTTGATCATCGCGCGCGCGACGTGGCGGTCGGTCAGGAACGTGCCATCGAGATTGACGTTCATCATCCGGCGCCAGTCTTCCAGCGGCTCGTCAACCAGCAGATGGCGGCTGCCTTCGCCGGCGCCGTAGTTGGGAAACGGAATCGCGGCGGCCGCGACCAGCACATCGATTCGGCCCAGTTCGCGAACCGCCCGCTCCACCATCGCCTCAACCTGCGGCTCATCACTGATTTCCACCTGGATCGCGATCGCCTTGCGGCCCTGCCTGCGGATTTCGGCGGCTACCTTTTCGGCCGGTTCCAGGTATCGATCGGCCGCCGCGATGTCCGCGCCCTGGCGGGCGAACAGTTGCGCCGTCTCACGCCCGATACCGCTGGCTGCGCCGGTTATGAGAGCGGTCTTTCCGGTGAGATCCAATGCCATGTTTTTACCTCCACGCGATCGCGCCGGCCTCAGTTCAGGCAAAGGCCGGCATCACCTCGCGCGCGAACAACTCCATCGACGCCATGGTCTCCCGATGCGGCATCAGGCCGAGCTTGAACTGGCACATGATCCGATCGGCGCCCGCGTCCTTGAATTTTCGCAGCTCTTCGACGCAGGTCCGCGGGCTGCCCGAGATTACCATTCCGGTGCGCTTGAATTCCTCGAACCCCGCCTGTCCCAACAGGTAGCGTACGATACTGTTGCCCGAGGGCATGTCGGCGGGTGCGCCTGCCTGCGGCACCGGATAGTAAGTGCGGCCCATCTCGGTGAAGAACCACTTGTGGTATCCGCTGAAGCGCTCATCCGCTTCGCGATCGGTGGGGGCGCAATGGATATCGACCAGCACCGAGAACTCGCCGCGCCCGCCTGCTTTTGCGCGCGCGCCGCGAAAGGCGGCGGCTAGTTGAGCGATCTCGGAGAGCGGGTTGACGCGCGCGAGGCTCATCGCTTCCCAACCCTTGCCGCCATACACCGCCGCTGAATCGGGACTGGTAATCGCGGCGTGGATCCGCGGATGAGGTTTTTGCATCGGCTTGGGAATTACATTTATGGGTTTGTCGATTTGGAAAAACTTTCCACGATGGACGAAGTCTTCGCCGGTCCAGCACTTGAGTACGACTTCGAGCGCTTCGTACATGATGTCGCGTCCCTGCTCGAAGGGTTCAGGGCGGAACTTGTTCCACTCAAAGGTTGGAACACCGCGCCCGATTCCAAACTCCAGCCGGCCGTGACACAGATTGTCCAACGTGGCGTAGCGTTCGGCCACGGTCAGGGGGTTGTGGTACGGCAGCAGGCAAACGCCGCATCCAAGCCGGACCACACTGGTGCGTGCCGCCAAGGAAGCCAGGAGAATTTCGGGCGCGGAACAGTAGGAATAAAGATCGGTGAAGTGATGCTCCAGCACCCAGATCGACTCGAAGCCATGCTCCTCGGCGAAGCATGCCTGCTTGATATAGTCATCGTACAGACCGGCAACCCGGTCGTACGTGCCTCTTCCCAGCTCGAACTCTGAAAACAAACCGAATTTCATGCCGCCAACTCGCTCCTGCGCCCATCCGGCGGGATTAATCCAGGTTGTACAAACGCGCGCAATTATCCCACAGGAACTTGCGCCGGGAGTCATCGGACAGCGGCATCGACAGGAACTTGTCCACCGCGTGGGGAAACTTGCTGTCCGGATGCGGATAGTCGGTGGAAAAGACCACGTTGTCGTCGCCCATCCAATCAACCACCAGCCGGGCCGGTTTTTCGTCGGCCTCAACCGAGATGTAGCAATTGTCGCGGAAATGTTCGGACGGCAGCTTGGAGAGCTTGACCTCGAAGCGGCCGATGTATTCCTCGTAATGGTCGTCGAGGCGGGCCAACAGCCAAGGCGCCCACGAGCAATTCGCCTCCAGGAAGCCGGCACGCAGGTGCGGAAACCGCTCCAGCACTCCTCCGCCCGCAAAGCTGACCAGCGCCGACATGGGGCCCAGGCTGTGCGAGAAGGTGTGCCATAGCATCAACTTGTCGTAGAGGCCCTGGCCGAAATCGTTCAGATAGTCCGGCCCGCCGCCGTGAAACACAACCGGTATACCGAGCTGCTCGCATTGCGCCCACAGCGGATCATAGTGCGGGTCGTGCCACGGACGCTTGTTGATCTGCCCGGGCAGCAGGAAAATTGCCTTGAATCCGTACTTCTCCACGCATCGGCGGGTCTCGGCGGCTGCGGCGTTGACGTCGTGCGCCGCGATCATCGCAGCGTTATACATGCGCTTTCGATCTGGCGCCATGAAATCGTACAACCAATCGTTGTACCCGCGCGCAATCGCGGTGGCCACAGCAGGGTCCATTCCGTCCGATCCCGCAGTCTCCGTGCTGTCTACTCCCAGCACGAACAACCCGCGCGAAGGATACAGCACGGCGACGTCGATGCCTTCGCGGTTCATGGCTTCAAGCTGGGATTCCCCGTCGAAGCCACGCCGCGCCGCGAACTCGTATTCGCCTTCGACCGGCGCCATGTGTTTGCTCAACGCCTTGAACCAGTTGAGCATGTGCGGAGCCACGTCGGCATGGTTGGTGGATTTGCCGCGTGCGAGACTGACGCCGATATTGCGCGGCATTGGCGCATCGCTGCCGACCGGGGCCTCGTTCTTGAACTTCGGATCGATATACCGCTGCCAGAGATCGGCGGGTTCGATCAGGTGCATATCCGAATCAACGACCTTAAAACCGTTCTTCATGTTTCGCGCCTCCCGCGAGCTGGTCCTTAACCTGACGCTATCGCGGGAAAATCGCAATTGCTCCGCGGCTGGAATCGAGCGGTGAAATTGCCGCGGCCGATGCTCCCGCCCGGGCCCAAAACTGGCGTAAGCTGCCAAAGGGCGTAGCGCCCCGGCGCCGCATCGCATACCAAACGGAGGGTTCAAGATGGCCAGTGCAAGCGAACTCGAAGCGCGAATACAAGCCCTGGAAGACATCGAGGCGATCAAACGGCTCAAGTACAAATACCTCCGATGCTTGGATACGAAGCAGTGGGACGAGATGGGCACCACTTTCGCGCCCGACGCCACCACCGACTACTCGGACGGGGAGCTGAGATTCTCCGGCCGCGCCGCAATCATACAGTTCCTCAAGGACAGCGCGATGGGCGGTCCGACGGGACTGATTGGCGTTCACCAGGTGCATCATCCGGAGATCGAGCTGACCAGCCCCACCACCGCCAGGGGCACGTGGGCGCTCTACAACTACCTGCTGCACAAGACCGAGCAGACCGGACTCAGGATCTGCGCCTATTACCACGACGAGTATGTGAAAACCAGCGGGGAATGGCTGATCAAGAAGACCGGTTACCGGCGCATTTTCGAAGAGAGCTGGGATCGCAAAGACACGCCGAGCCTGAAGCTCATCAAGCCCTGAGACTACTGCACGGTCAATCCGCCGTCGGCTACCAGCGAATGACCGGTCACGAACGACGCGCGGTCCGAGCATAGCCACGCCGCCGCTTCACCCATCTCGTCGGGCCTGGCGGTTCGCGCCAGCGGCGTCATCCGGGCCATCGTCCGGCCGCGCTGCTTGAGTTCGGGAATCAGCCGCTGGAGCATCGGCGTCTCCGTTCCACCCGGACAGATTGCATTGATGCGGATGCCGTCCTTCGCGTACTCGATAGCGCCGGTCTTCGTCAGGCCGATCACGCCGAACTTGGTCGCGCAGTAAATCGCGTGAAGATCCGTGCCGACCAGGCCCGCGGTCGAAGCGGTGTTGACGATTGCGCCGCCTCCGCCCTGCGCCAGCATCTGATGAATCTCATACTTCATGCACAGCCAGACGCCCTTCATGTTGATTGCGGTCAGGCGGTCGAAGTTCTCCTCGGTGTCGTCCGCCAGTTTGAGCAGCGCCGTTTCGACTCCGGCGTTGTTGAACGCGCAATCGAGCCGGCCAAAGGCCGTCACGACGCGGCCGACCATCGCCTTAACGTCGGAAGCATGCGCCACGTTGCATTTGATGAATAGCGAGTCGCCGTCCTGCTCCTTGATCAGCCGCACCGTTTCCTCGCCTGTTTCGGCGACGATATCGGCCACTGCCACCCGAGCGCCGTGGCGCGCAAAACACAGCGCGGCGCCGCGGCCGATTCCGGTCCCCGCTCCAGTGATCAGGCTGCATTTGCCTTCGAGCAGTCCCGCCATCGTTCGACTCTCCTGAGCTGCACAATCTCAGGCGTATGATGGCCGCAGGCGCGCGTTTATGCCAGTGGCGCAGCGCCTTGACTTTGTGCCGATCCGGCGAGCAAGCTCCGGCGCAGGAGGCTCGCCGATGCCCTGCGATTTGTTGATCAAAGGCGGAACCGTGGTCGACGGCACCGGAGCCGACGCATACCGGGCGGACCTGGCGATCGCCGGAGGCCGGATTGTGCGGATTGGCAGGATCGAAGAGCCGGCTGACAGGACTATCGACGCCTCGGGCTTGATCGTCGCGCCCGGCTTCGTCGATCCCCACACCCATTTCGACGCGCAAATCTGGTGGGACTCGCTCGTCACTTCATCGTCATGGCATGGTGTAACGACGGTGGTGATGGGCAATTGCGGCGTCACCCTGGCGCCATGCCGTCCGGCCGATCGCGCTGCGTTGCTGCATGACCTGGTCAATCTCGAGGCAATTCCATATGAGGCGATGACCCGCGGCATCGAATGGAAATGGGAGAGCTTTCCGCAATACATCGCAGCGGGCGAACAGCGCGCGTTCGGAATCAATATCGCGTTCGTCGCAGCGCTGACGCCGTTTCGCTTCTATGTGATGGGTGAGGAAGCGTGCGAGCGCGCCGCCACGGTCGAGCAAACCGCTCAAATCAAGGCGCTGCTCAAAGAGGCTGTCGCCGCCGGCGCTTTCGGATGGACGACCACCACCATGCGCCAGCATGTCGGCCACGAGGGGCGGCCCCTGGCCTGCCGCCTGGCCGGTGAGCCGGAGTTGGCCGCCTACTGCAACGCCTTGCGCGAGTTGGGCAAAGGATCTATCGAGGTGGCGCTGACGAAATCGCCTGGCATCCTCGGCGACGGCGAGGCGCGCCTGCTCGACGTGATGCTTACCGAAAGCCGCCGCCCGATCACCTGGCTGATGCTGCTTGACCGCGACGACGATCCCGAAGCCTGCCAGCGTTCCCTGGCGCGCGCCGAAGCGCTCACGCGGCGCGGCGCGATCGCACAGACCAACGCTCTGCCCGTCTACAACAAGTTCAATTTGCGCAATCCTTTTATTTTCGGAGGCTTCGACTGCTGCAAGGCGGTGGTCGCGCGCCCTCTCGATCAACAGATGCGCGTTTACGCCGACGCCGGTTTTCGCCGCGCGTTTCGCGAGGAGAGCCGCAAGGTAAAGGCCTTTTCCTTCAACTGGGATTTGATCACAGTGCAGGAAGTGGTGAATCCGGGTCTGACCCGTTACGCCGGCATGACCATTCCGGAGCTTGCCGCGGCGACCCGCAAGGACGCCGCCGACGCGTTCTTCGATCTGGCGCTGGAGGACGGGCTGGAAACCAGCTTCGAGATTGCGCTGTTCAACAACGACCCCAAGCGCGTGGCAAAGCTGGTCGCCGATCAGCGCACGCTGATCGGGCTGTCGGACGGCGGCGCGCACGTGGACATGCACGATAACGCCGGCTATTGCACTTACGTGCTGGGCACCTGGGCGCGCAACCGCGGCGCGCTCAGCCTGGAGGAGGCGGTGCGGCGCATCACCAGCCAGCCCGCGGATTTCTGGGGCATCAGGGACCGCGGACGCCTGGCGTCGGGAATGGCCGCCGATTTGTGCATCTTTGACTACAATGAGATTGGTCTAGACAGCGCAGCACCTGTCAAGCGCCAGCAATGGCGTACCGATTTGCCGGGCGGCGGCCGCCGACTGGTCTGGCCCGCCGATCCGGGAATCAAATACGTGGCCGTAAACGGGCAGATTCTCTACGATAACCATCATCATACCGGTGCTCTGCCCGGGCGCGTTTTGCACTCATAGTCTTGCAAGCGGGCGGCTAACGCCTTGACTTTGCGCGGAATCAGCGCGCAATCTCAGCTCAGGAGGACTCCGCGATGGCGTACGATTTGCTGGTCAAAAACGGAACTATCGTGGACGGCACCGGCGCGCCGGCCTACCACGGCAATATCGCGGCGGCGGGCGGGCGTGTCGTGGAAGTTGGTGACGTCAACGGGCTCGCGCACCGCGTGATCGATGCGTCCGGCCTGATCGTCAGTCCCGGCTTTATCGACCCGCACACGCATTACGACGCGCAAATCTGCTGGGACCCGATGGTAACGTGCTCCTCCTGGCACGGGGTCACGACGGTAATCATGGGCAATTGCGGCGTTGGGCTTGCGCCCTGCCGGCCGGTTGCAAAGGAACATGAGATTGCGGCGAAGAACCTGGAGCACGTCGAGGCTATTCCTTACGACGTGCTCGAAGGCGGACTCACCTGGGATTGGCAAACCTTCCCCGAATATATCGCGGCGGCGCAGCGCCGCGGCTGCGGCATCAACCTGGGCTTCCTGGCCGCGCTTTCGCCGTTCCGCCACTGGGTGATGGGCGAAGACGCGATGGGCCGCGCGGCAACCGAGGAGGAAACCGGGCAGATCCGCCGCTTGCTCAGTGAGGCGATCTCAGCCGGCGCGCTGGGTTTTTCTCTGACCGTGATGCGCCAGCATCTGGGCTACCAGGGACAACCGTTGGCGTGCCGCCTGGCGAGCGACGATGAATTGCGCGCCTATGCCGACGTGCTGCGCGAAGCCGGCCGCGGAGTGATCGAGATTGCTCTCACACGCCTGCCCAGCACGCTTTCCGAACGCGAGTATGAATTGATCAAACTGCTGATGGACTCGAGCGGACGCCCGGTCACGTGGCTTAATCTGCGCGACTCCGACGAACATCCCGAAGCGTGTATGAAGACGCTGGAGATGGCTGCGCCGCTGATTGCGCGCGGCGGGCGCCCGCAGGTCGCGGTGCGGCCGCTCATTATCGATTTCCATCTGCGCAACCCATTTATTTTCGGGATGCTGGAATGCTGTAAGCCGCTGTTCTCCGCCGAGACGGTGGAAGAAAAGAAACGGATCTATTCAAACCCGGACTTCCGCGCCGCCTTTCGCACCCAGTTCAGAAGAGGGTCGAGCCAGCAGAAATGGTGGGAGAGCGTGCAGGTCAAGGAGGTCAGCAATCCGGCGCTGGAAGGCATGCTGTGGAAGAGCATCGCGCAAGTGGCGCAGATGCGCGGCCAGGACCCGCTGGACGTGTTCTTCGACCTGCCTTTGGAGGACGACCTTAAACTCGTTTACCTGGTCCCGCTGCTGGATATCAATCCGGAGCGCGTCGCGCGCAAGCTTTCCGATCCGCGTACGATGATCGGGATCTCCGACGGCGGCGCTCACGTCGATATGTTGTGCAACGCCGGCTACCCGACTTATCTGCTCGGCACCTTTGTGCGGGAGCGGCAGGCGGTGGCGCTGGAGCACGCGATCAAGCGCATCACGTCCGAGCCGGCGACCTTCTTCGGCCTGCGCGACCGCGGACGGCTCGCGGCAGGAATGGCGGCTGACATAACGATCTTCGATCGCGATAAGGTTGGCTGCAACGAACGCCCGGAAATCCGCGACGACCTGCCGCGCGGCGGGCGAAGGATGGTTTCCAGAGCGGAGGGTATCAGGCACGTCATCGTCAATGGCAAGGTGCTGCTGGAAGAGGGACGGCATTCGGGAGATCTGCCGGGCCAGGCGTTGCGGCCAGTTTAACAACGGCCGGTTGCAAAGTTCATATAATCTGAAGGTGACAGTACTTCCGTCATCCTGAGCCAACGGCGAAGGATCTCGCGCGCCTCCGCGCGTCCATACACCGTGCTGCAGAGATTTGATCCACTGAGGACTGAACATCAGAAGTGGGCGAGCGGCAAAGGAAGCCCTGGTATGTCGCTGCGGCCGCGGTAGATTGCACCCTTTTGACTGCGGCTCTGTGCAGTCACCACGTAAAGGTCGCGCAAATCCGCTCCTCCGAAAACCAGGCTCACCACTTTCTTCACGGGAAGCTCAACCTTGCGATCCAACGTTCCGTCGCTGCGAAACCGCATCACGCAACTTGAAAACACCACGGCGACCCAGATTCCACCCTCGGCATCCACCGCCAGCCCGTCGGGCCATCCGTCGTCGATCTTGGCAAACAGCCGGCGGTCCCGCACGCTGCGGTCCGCGCCGACGTCCTGCACCCAGATTTGACCGGGCATAGAATTGGCGTGGTATAGCAAGCGGCCGTCGGGGCTGAAGCCAAGACCATTGCTGGCCGGGATTCCCTCGCAAAGAAGAGTGGAGGTACCTTCTGGGTCCACACGGTAGAGATCGCCGGGAGGAACCTTCTGCTTGCCTGCAGTCGAGGAGTCGCCGTTCACGGTACCGACATAAACACTGCCGTGGCTGTCGACAGTCAGGTCGTTGAAGAATTTTCCCACCCGTCCCGGATGGCCTCCGAACAGTTTGCGAACGGTCCCAGTCGGTTCATTCCAGAGCGCGACGTCCTCGCCGCTCATGACAATCCCGCCATCGCGGTTAAACGCCATCCCGCCGACTCCCTTGCGATCCGGCAGCAGCACTTCAATGGAACCGTCAGCTGCGCGCCGGTAGACACCGCCATTGAGATTGTCGCAGAAGAGCAGACGCCCCTGCGAGTCCACCCGCGGTGCTTCGACCAGACCATATCCTTGCGCAATCAATTCGAACTGAATCATTTTTCCACCTGGGTAAGACGGATCTCCGCCGGTCCCTTGCCGATCAGGATCCGATCCTGATTCTTCATTTCAATTTCGACTGTCACGAGTCCCCATCGCCGCTCTGGTTGCGGCACCATGCCGGTAACTCGGGCTGCCATGTAAGTAACGTCACCGGTTAGCGGAAACGATGTGTACCGCACGTTGGAATGCACGACCATGCCGAGTTCACCGGCCCAATTGGCCAGGTAGTCCAAAACCCAGGCGCCCATCACCGCGCCGTAGCCGTAGCCGCGCGGAACCGCCAGCTGTCGCGCGTCACTTTCCACCACATGCGCCCTCGACGGCCCGGCGTAGAGTCCGTCCGCATACGAAGGATCGATCCGGGCCTTCTCCAAGTCGTGAAATATCTGCGCCGGGTCGCGCGTTGCGCAGGCGATTTCCGGCTCACTCTGTGCACCCCAGACGGTGAAGATGAAAGAACGCCATTCGGTACTGAAAGTTTGGATCGAATGCGGTCCGATCGGACGAATCGGCAGCTCTTCGCCAACGCGTACCGAATCGAAGCCGCGTACGACATGCCGCTCGATACTCCGGTAATACGCGAATTTTTCCTCTTCCAGGCGCGTGAGGTCTTCGGCGGTCCATTGCGGCTCGCCGCTATGTCCGCCCAACGTATCGCGCAGGCGGGCATTTTCGGGGTTGTATCGGATTGAGGTCGAACGAAGTTTTCCGAGTGCTTCGCCGCGCTGGTTGAAAAAAGAGGTATCGCCGCGGGACAACAGCGTCGGCCCACCGAACCTGGTTTCGGTGAGGCGGTAATCAAACAGCATCGTATCCGTGCAAATCCGATCGCCGGGTTTCACCCGCGGTCCGTAAAACCAATACTCGTCCCCACCGAGCAGCATGTGAACGCCGGGAACATTGCCCTGCATCCCGGGCACTGCGGCCAGCCCCACCGTGCAGCAGACCAAAAACGACTGCGGCGCGACCAACTCACCCAACGCGCTTTGCCCTGCGAATTGTTCGTCGTAATAAAGCCGATTGGGATTCTGCATCCCCTGCACCCATCGGCGGATATCGTTGCGGGCGATCGGCTCTTTCAACTGAGCGCCGGCCAATGGCCGTCCGACCCATCGCCGGACATCGCTAATGTCTAGCGGTTCCGGTTTGAAACCAGCCATCTTCTGGCTCATAACGGCAGCGCCTACCCGAGCATTATGCGGCCGTTGTCAACGACCAGGGTCTGTCCCGTCATTGACGCGCTGTCGTCGGAGGCCAGGTACACGGCGGTGCCGGTCAGATCGACCGGCTGGTTTTCGCGGCCCAACGAAGACTGGCTGCGGATGAAGCTGACGAACGGCTCCGGAACCAATTTCAGGCTGGCGTCGGAAAGCGTCAGTCCGGGCGCGATGGCATTGACGCGGATGTTGTAGCGCCCGACCTGGTAGGCCATTTCCTTGGTCAGAAAGACGACGCCGGACTTGGACAATCCATAGTATACGATTGGTATGGTCTCGAGGTCGGCGGAGGACGGAACCTGGAACGGGTAGGCCGCGGTCGAAGCTATATTGATGATGGAGCCGCGGCGGCGCTGTTTCATGTGCGGAAAGACCGCCCGCGACGTAATCAGCACCCCGAACAGGTTCACGTCAAGCACCTTCCGGCCGTATTCTATACTTTGGTTGGTGGCCTCCAAATCGTAGTAGATAGCGGCATTATTGATCAGCGTATCGATACGGCCAAACTTCTCCACCGTGCTATCGGCCACCGCTTTCATCTGCTGTTCACTGGTAACGTCCGCGCGTATCGCCAGAGCTCGTCCCCCCGCTCCGGCAATCTGATTGGCGACGCCGCGCGCCTGGTCTTCCCGAAGATCGGCAATCACCACGGCAGCGCCTTCACGGGAAAAACGTAGTGCGTATTCGCGGCCAATACCTTGTGCGGCGCCGGTGATAATTGCTACCTGGCCATCCAGTCTCACTTGGCACCTCCGGCACGCACCCGCGGGTTCACAGCCGATAGAGTTCGACGGCCGCCTTGCCGAGGATCCATTCCTGATCCTGCGGCGAGAGCGGCGCAATTTTCTCTCTCAATTCCTTGACCGGGTCGCGATGCGCGTCCAGATGGGGATAGTCTGAAGCCCATACCATCCGGTTGGCGCCAACAATGCCCGCAACAAATGGGATCGCGGCTTCGTCAACCTCGGTCGAGATCCAACAGTTGCGCCGGAAGGTCTCGCTCGGCTTGTGCTTCATTTCCGTCATGAAGCTGAACAGCTCGTATTTGCCGTCTGCCCGCTCCAGCCATCCGGGCAGCCAACCGCATCCGGTTTCCAGCACGACATATCGGAGATTCGGAAAACGATCCAGAACGCCGCCCTGGAACACACAGTTGAGTCCTAGCAGTGAATCCATCGGGAGCTGCATGAACATGAACCATACTCCCGAATCGAACCATGACTGCATCACCGAGGGCGGAGTACCGGACCGATGCAGTTCGGCACCGGGGGTAAAGCGCCGGGTTTGGACGTGGCTTGCCACCGGCAGATTCGCAGCCTCACAGGCTGCCCAGAATGGATCGTAGTAGCGATCTCCCTGCGGATAGCCGTTGGCAGGATAGGGCGTGATGAAAATTCCCTTTGCCCTGCCCTTGACGCGTTCGACCTCGGCAACGGCCAGGTTGACGTCGCGCAGCGCCACGTGGGCGACCGGGATAAGCCGGTCGGAATGCTTCGAACAGAAGTCAAACAGGTAGTTGTTGTAGGCGCGGCAATAGGCGGCGGACAACTCGGGGTCCGGGCATTCGCCCTCCCAGCATAGTCCGATCGTTGGATACAGCAGCGCGATGTCAATTCCCTCCTCGTCCATCTGCCTGACGCGCGCGTCCGGGTCGATTCCGCCCGGCGTGCTCTGCGCGGTCTCCCAGTACTTCTTCCTTCCGTAGATCAGTTCCTTTGGATCGTGGAACGCCCCGCCGTTGCCGCCCATCGCGCCGGGACCAAAGAAATGCATCTTGCCATCGACTTCGAGATACTCATCGCCGTTGTCGAGGAGCTTGATACACATCGCACGGTCGCGAAACTTCGGCTCCAGGTAGCGCTGCCACAGATCAGGTGGTTCCAGCACGTGCCCGTCGGCGTCGACTACAAGTGGCTTGGCCATAGTTTCTCCTCGATTCGCTTAGTGCGGGACGATTCTCCTTTGATATATATCAGCCATCTACCCTCTCCCTGACCGGGGAGGGAATCAGGTTCAATGTTCGCACTCAGCGCTCTACAGCAGACTGCTTCGGCGTTACCTCCGGCGTTATCGGCTTCGCCAGCACGATGAATATGCCATTGGGATCAAGTGCATCGCTTGGAACGAGTTTGCCCGAGCGGCCTCGCTCTACCAAGGCATCCAGCGTTGCGTTCGGATCGTCGGTTTCAAGCTCGTAGATGACCATATAGCGCCATGGGCTTTTACTCCCCTGGATTATCTGTGTGTCGTCGAGTTCAAAGCGTTGGGCGCGCATAAAGCCCGGCGTGGCCAGGCAGTCATAAAGATGCTGATTGTCGTACCATCGATTGAACTCTTCCTCGCGCCCCGCCGCCGCGTTATGCAGGCCGATTAGCAAATACTTGGCCATGGAAACCACCCCAGGTGGATCGATGATTCACCTGACTACAAATTTTTCTTCGCGCACTCCGATGCGATGTGATCGCCCTGACGCAGGGCCAGAGTGACAATAGTCAGCGTAGGATTCTCGCCTCCGCTGGTAGTGAACTGGCTACCGTCAGAAATAAATAGATTTTTTATGTCGTGCGTCTGACCCCACTTATTGCACACGCCGGCATCCGGTTTTTCGCTCATCCGGCAGGTGCCGAGGTTATGCGTGGACGGATAGGGCGGAACCTCTATAGTTTGAACCGCGCCGGCCGCCTGATAAACGGCGGCGCCGCGCTTGTACGCATAGTTGCGCATCGCCACATCGTTGGGATGATCGTCGTAATGCACGTTGGCGACCGGCAAGCCCCACTGATCTTTCACATCGGTGTTAAGCGTTACGCGATTGGTTTCCTGGGGCATGTCCTCGCCCACGATCCACATCCCCGCCATGTTCGGGTACTGCTCCAGTTGGCGAGTGTATTCGCGCCCCCAGGCGCCGGGATTGAGGAAGGAGGCCATGAATGGCAAGCCGAGGGAAATGGTTTCCATTTCGAAGCCGCCCACAAAACCGCGCTTGGGGTCCAGGCGGGCTTCATCCAGGATAATTCCGGCCATCACTGTGCCGCGATACATATGCACTGGCTTCTTGAAGATGCCATATACGGAACCGGTCGTGTGCCGCATATAGTTCTTGCCGACCTGTCCCGAGGAATTGGCCAGCCCGTGCGGGTACGTCGAGGAGGCGGAGTTGAGCAGCAAACGCGGCGTTTCGATCGAGTTTCCCGCCAGGCAGACCACGCGCGCCTTTTGGATCACCTGCTTGCCTGATGCGTCTGCATAGAGAACGCCGGTCGCTTTACCCTGCTTGTCATGCGTGACCTGCAGGGCCATTGACTGCGGTCGCAGGTCAAGCCGGCCAGTGCCTTCTGCCTCCGGGATTTCCGTGTACAGGGTGGACCATTTTGCCCCGGACTTGCATCCCTGGAAGCAAAAGCCAAGCTGCATGCATCCGGCGCGTCCGTCGCGCGGCTGGGGGTTTATCGCCATGTGACCGGTGTGAACGGTCTTGTAGCCTGCGCGCGTCGCGCCGTTGTACATGACCTTGAAATTATTGTTCCCCGGCAGCCCGGGAATATCATTGGTGCGCGTAACACCCATCCGGTACTCCGCCTTGGAGTAGTAGGGTTCAAGTTCCTGCAGGGTAAGCGGCCAATCCATCAGGTTCGCGCCGCTGACGCCCGAATATTGCGTTTTGGTCTTGAATTCATGATCCGCGAAGCGCAGCGACGCTCCCGCCCAATGGACCGTGGTGCCGCCGACAGTCTTGCAGATCCATGCGGGCAGATTGGGAAAATCCTTGGCGACACGCCAGCTTCCCGAGGTGGTGCGCTTGTCCAGCCAGGCAAGCTGATTGAAGGCGTACCATTCATCATTGTGAAAGGTGGATCGGGACTGACGGGTGCCGGCCTCCAGCAGCACGACCTTCAAACCATTGCGGCACAAGGCGTTGGCCAGCGTGCCGCCACCCGCGCCGGAGCCCACGATTACGACCACGGAATCGTCGTTGGGATCGAATGTTGCCACCATGTATCCTCCGTCCTAGCCCTTGGGGCTCGCCGAGTCGGGAGGGTCAGGCAGCCAGTTCAGGTCGTTGAAGCCGTGATGGACGTATCCGCCAAACGGATAAGATGCGCCGCGGTAGTCGAACTGCTTCCAGACTGCGTGGTTGTTGTACAACGACACCACTTCGGTGGCGCGCACCTTTTGAAAGAACGGACCGGACTGGATCGACACCAGCAAGACAGTTTGCTGCTCCGGGGTCAGATCGTCGAACTTGGCGCGCTGGAGCTGCGCGACACCGTCGGCCAACAGCTTGGCGGTTTCGGGCGACGCCGCCGCGTTGCTGTCGAGATCCACCACCGTCGCAACGTAGCAGGCGTCGTCCAGCTTGGGATGGGGATAGATCTGGCGCGCCATCTTGAGCAGGGTCCGTGCCTGCTCGGGGGAAAGCTTTTTGAGCGTCGGCCATTGATCGCCGCCGGTCGCGGCAGATGCGGGCGCCGCGGCGGCCATCGCGGTGCCGACAATCACAATCGCGCTTTTATGCAGAAACTCACGCCGCTTCACTGCGATTGCCTCCTATGCAAAACGGATTCGGGACATGCGCGACGCTTCTTACCGGACAGCCTGCGCAGCCCCGGCTCTCTGGACGGTTTCTGGCATAACTCGCGCCGGTTGCGCAAATGCGCCGGACAAGATGCTGGATGGCCGCGAGCGAGCGGAGTAATGTGCGAACATCGCCGTCGCAGGAGGGCCTCAGATGGGCGCAAACGAAAACAAGCAAATCGTCACCGAATTTTTCTCCCATCTTTCGTCCGGACGCAGGCCGCAAGCGCTGGATATGATGGCCGACGACGCAACCTGGTGGGCGCCCGGGCCAGGCGTAATGCCGAAGGCTCAGTTCAAGGAAATGATGGGATACATGGACAAGATCCTGAAGGGCCCCATCAAGATGACGCTCAAGCGGATAACCGCCGAGGATGACCGCGTCGCAGCCGAAGCGGAAAGCGACGGCGACGTGGTCAACGGTAAGCATTACCACAACCACTATCACTTTCTAATCGTGATTCGCGGCGGCAAAGTCCGCGAGGTCAAGGAATACAACGACAGCAAGTACGCTGCGGAGGTCTTCGGCGATCTTATCGCGTAGAACTAGGTGAATAGCGCAGCGGATTTTCAGTCGCACTGACCGCGTACTCACCCCAGGCCTCTCCCAGCTCAGGGAGATCGCGCCTATAACAAATGTCGAACTCCAGAGCGGGAGCGCAGCGTCACTGCGCTCCCGCTCCCGATCCTATTTCATCACGCGATCGAGTCCGCTCGGCGTGTAGACGCCCGCTTCGCGGTATTCGCCCGGCACCTGATCGTCCACGGTCAGCGCGTAGCCGATGTCGGGCGAGGCGTGATTGTTTTGCAAGTCCATCGCCATGGAAAAGCCGAAGGATCGTGGCTGGACGGTTCTTTGTCCCTGGTACATCACCGGACCCAGGATCAACCAGGTGATGTGGTAAATCTTCCCACTTCGGTCGTAGTTCTCCAGGTAAGGCTGGTTCCATATTTGCGCGTCGACATAGAAGATGCGCTCGGTATAGCAGTAGCCGTGGCCCAAAACCTCGGTCGGCTTGAGGTTAATCAGATATACATTGCGCAGTTGCCATTTGTTCAAGCCCGGTTTCGGCCATCCGGGGAACGCAGCGCCGGTCTTGTAATCACCGCCCACATAACCCTGTTGCGCAGCCTCCGTGTAAGCGACCTTTTCATCCATGAAAGGGACCAGCATCTTCTTCTCGCCGAGATATTCAGGCCTGAAAAAGGCCGGCTTCCAGTCCGTATCGTCGGCGAGATAATCGGTTCCCAGGATTGGCGTGCAACGCGATGACGTCGAAAGCCGCAACGAGCGGCGCAGACTTGGCAGGAACACATACTCTTCGGTCAGGCGCGAAGGGTCCTCAGGATACAACTCCAGCGCGGTCGTATATTTGGCCTGCTCGGGAGTAATCTGGATGAATCGGTTAGCGATGATATTGCCGCCGGCGTCGGAAAGACTCATTGGATAGGGCGGATCGCTCAGGTGCATCAGCCGGTAGAACGCGTCGTCCGTGTCTTCGGGCTGCACATTGCCGAAGCTGTCCGTCTCCCAGTTATGACTCCATTCGTGCAGCGCGAAAGGAGCGAAAAACCCAGCCCACGTGTTGTACATTATTTTGGCCGCTTTGTTGGGTTCGGTGGGATTGGGGAACGGGGTTCCGGCCTGGAAGCCAGTCCAGGTGAAGCCTCCCGTGCTCGGATCCGGCACCAACTTGGTCTGACCGGCGTATTTCTCGGTGTTGTCGCGCTGCGCCTTGGGCTGCGGGTAATCTTGCGTAGGTCCGACTTCGATTACGTAGTCGGGGCTGTCGATGACATGAAAATGCCTTCCGCCCTGGAACCCCAGCTGGATGAAATAGGGGAAGAAATTTTTGTACTTGGACCAGTTTTGCAAGGTGATTTTGGTCCCCGGGGGGATTGTTTCTGACGAGGACGCGTCGACCATTTGATTGTAAACGTTGCGATCGAACCCTTGCGCGAACGCACCCGTTGTCAGCGCCAGAACCGTCCCCATCGCCATCGAACATAAATATCGCTTCATAACCTTTTCCTCGCCGGCATAGTTTGACCTAGGTTGAAAGCTGCGAGCATCCCTGTGTCGACCAATCGTCCATCCGGACCGACTTTTGTGTAGGCGACGGATAGCGATTGACAGCGCCGGGTCTATACAAAGCTGCCCAATTTCCCCGCAGCAGCCCGGGTACGATCCCTGCTTTAATCTCCGCCAAAAAGCGGCAGGAGCGTCAATCAAAGAGCGCTTCGCCTGTCTTGTGCCTCACATACGGGCGTACCGCAATGAGTTTAATGGCCATGCGACGTAAGAAACTTTACACTTTTTTCAGTTTTGCCAGCCTGCTGCGCTGCGATCGGCGAAGACCATGTTGGCATCGCATCGATTACAGCCATTTCAACCTGGCCCGCTTGCCGGGCTTCGCTTGAGCGACTAGTTTTATCGCACCGTAGCTAATGAAGTATGAGCAAAACACGTGAACTAACTTATAAAAGGAGCTCATACATTCCAAAAAGTGCTTTGACTAATTGAAAGTCCAGACCTACAAGGGCGAGCAGTCCGTCCGGGAGATTTGAGTAATGAAATTTGCAGTTGCACCAATTTTCGCGCGTCCCATTCCGTTCACCGCCGAGTTTGTTGCCTACCTGGCCGAGTTGCTCGAGCAGTTGGGCTTCGAATCATTATTCGTCCCGGAACATGTGGCACTGCCGGTTGAGTACACCTCAAGGTACCCCTACGCGGAATCCGGACTGCCGGGCAAGGACGACGACTGGCCGAGTCCGTTCGTGGTGCTGGCGTTTGCCGCGGCGGTCACCAAGCGGATCAAGCTCGGGACTTGCGTGACGATTTTACCGGAGCATCATCCCATACATATCGCGAAGGAGTTGGCCACGCTGGACGTGCTGACCGGCGGGCGCACGCTATTCGGTGTCGGCACCGGGTGGAACCGCGAGGAGATGGAGGCGCTGGGATGGGACTTCCATACCCGGGGCAAGCGCACCGACGAAATGATCGATGCGATCCGCAAGCTCTGGAAAGAGGACGGCGCCGGGTACGACGGCAGCACCTTCAGCTTCAAGCCGGTCCGTATCAATCCAAAGCCCATACAAAAAGGCGGCATCCCGATCATCATCGGCGGCAGTTCGCGAGCGGCCGCGCGCCGGGCGGCGCGGCAGGGCGACGGCTTCTTTCCCGTGGGCAACCCGGAGGTCACCCGCGCCGCGATCGCCATGATGCGCGAGGAATGCGCGAAGATTGGACGGCGGGCGGACGAAATCGAGTTGATGTGCGGTCCCGGAGACCTGCCCGAGTTCACCAAGAGCGACACCGGCAAATGGATAAAGCAGTGGGAGGATGAAGGCTTTTCGCGTATCAACCTCCCTTTGGGTTACCTCGGACTGCAGTTCGATCGCGAAAGCCTGAAGCGCGGGTTGGAGCAAATCGCGAAATCACTGAAACTGATCTAGCTTTCGGGGCCATGATGGGCTTGCAGTGATGTTGGGCGAATTATGCTACCTCTTCGTTTCATCATCAGACTGCGACCTCATCGATAATGCGGCATGATCTTCTCACCGAACATCCGCACCTGCGCCTTGATCTGCTCGATCGGCATCAGGCCCAGGTCGCCGCCGTTGTTCAGGTTGACGTACTCGGGATTGACGTGCTCGGCCAGTTCGTCCATCTTGCGCCGCACGTCGGATTCGGTGCCGGCGTAGATATTGTCGCTGCGATGCAGCCGCTCCACGCTCCATTCGCTGGGCGGCAGCGGCACCTTGCCCGCCGGCCATTTGGCCTCGTCTTCGGGAAACCGGAACGCCTCCCAGAATCCGAAGTAGCCGCCGAATTCCTGGTACCAGACACCCGACAAACCCCCTCGCGCGACCTTCAACGCGTCGTTCAGATCGGGGCCCATGTAAACTGATTTGGTCGGGCAGATGCTCTCGCCCAGTTTCAATTTGCGCCCCGCCGTCGCGGCCTCTTTCTGATAAAGCTCCGCCAGATGGCGCACGTCTTTCAGTCCAGGAATCAGGATGACGGGAATCACGCCCTCGCGAGCGCACCACAGTATCGTCGATTCGCTGATTGAAAAGGCCTGAAACAAGGGCGGGTGGGGCTTCTGATACGGTTTGGGCACCACCGAGATCTTACGCACGCGGCCGTCCCGGACCTCGCCCGGCATCCCGTATTTTTCGGTCCACGGCGCAGCGGGCCATGGCGTGCCTTCCTCATAGGGGTAAGGATACTCCCAGAAATCGCCCTTGAAGGTGAACCCTTCGTCGCTCCACGCCAGCTTCAGGATTTTGAAATGTTCCTCGAAGGCGTGGCGATTGGCTTTGTCGATCTCACCTTGATCGCTGCTGGTGCCCTGGATGTGCAGGTGCTGCCCCATCTGGTTCAGCCACCGGGTCTGGTAGCCGCGCGCCATCCCCACGATGGTGCGGCCCTGAGTCAGCTGGTCGAGCCAGCCGATTTCCACCGCCAGCCGCAGCGGATTCCATCCGGGCAGCACGTACCCGACCGGGCCTACCCGGATGTTTTTCGTGTTCATCGCGACGTAGAGGTAGAGCGAGGGAACGCTGCCGACTTCAAGTCCCTCGGTGCACAGATGATGCTCGGCGAAGTGAAACGCGAAAAAACCGAGGTCATCGCAGATCCGCGCCAGTTCCACTATTTCCTTGAACATCTGCTGCCAACGCTCAGTGCGATGCGAAATCGGGCGCAGTTTCTCGCGCTCCTCCAGGGTTGCGGGAAGGGCGGGAAGAAGGGGTCCGATGGTAAACTTCATACCGGTCTCCTGAGGACGTGAATCTGATCACCGGCGTTGCGGACCAGCGGCGATGCAGCGTTTGGGTATAGTTACAAGTACCGGCCGCGTTGACCAGAGCCGTCAATCCAACTCGGCCAAGCTGTAACTTCAAGGCCGCTAACCGGCCGGGTTCAGCGGCGCGCGAATCTGTCGGCCTTCATCGGTAATGAGGCAGGATCTGCTCGCCGAACACTCGCACCTGCCGCTTGAGGGCTTCAATCGGCATCAACCCCAAATCGCCCCCGTCGTTATAATTGAAATACTCGGGATTAACGCGTTCGACCAGCTCGTCCATTTTGCGCCTTACGTCGGAGACCGTGCCGGCCACGATTCCATCGGCTTTGTGCAGCCGCTGGATTGTCCATTCGCTGCGCGGCAGTCTGGCCTTGCCCAGCGGCCACTTGTCTTCGTCGCCGGGCAGCCGGAAGGCTTCCCAAAAACCGAAATAGCCGCCGAAGTCGTGATACCAGACGCCGGCCGAACCCATCTCCGCAATCTTCAATGCCTCATTTGTATCCGCGGCGATGTAGATCGATTTGGCCGGCGCAATACCTTCTCCCAGCTTGAGGCTGCGGCCCACCGACTGCCCTTCGCGCTGATAAAGCTCGGCGAGCCGGCGCACATCCTTGATGCCCGGGATAACTATCACCGGCACCACGCCCTCGCGGGCGCACCATACTATCGTTGAGTCGCTGGCGGAAAAGGCCTGGAACAGCGGTGGATGCGGCCTTTGATAAGGCTTTGGCACCACCGAAATCTTGCGCACGCGGCCGCCCTCAACTTCACCCGGCATCCCATACTTTTCGGTAAATGGCGCCGCGGGCCATGGTGTGCCTGTTTCGTAAGGATAAGGATATTCCCAGAAATCACCCTTGAATGAGAAACCCTCCTCGCTCCAAGCCAGCTTTAGGATACGGAAATGTTCTTCGAAGGCGCGGCGGTTGGCGTTGTCGATTTCACCCTGGTCGCTGGCAGTGCTCTGAATGTGCAGCTTCTGCGCCATCGAATTGAGCCATCGCGCCTGGTAACCCCGCGCCATACCCACAATCGTCCGCCCCTGCGTGAGCTGATCGAGCCATGCCGTTTCCACCGCCAGCCGCAGCGGGTTCCATCCCGGCAGCACGTAACCGACCGGACCCACCTTGATGTTCCGGGTCTGCATCGCGATATATAGGAACAACGACGGCACGCTCCCGACTTCAAGCCCCTCGGTGGCCAGATGATGCTCGGCGACGGTGATTGCCTCGAAGCCGAGGTCGTCTGCCATACGCGCGACCTCCACGATTTCCTTGAACATCCGCTGCCAACGTTCGGTTCGATGAGCGATCGGACGCTCCCGTTCGCGCTCTTCGAGTGTCGCGGGGAGGGCGGGAAGAAGCGGTCCTATCAGGAATTTCATATCAATCTCCTTTAGCGGACCCCGGCGCGCCGGCGCCACTGATTTGAATTGTCCGATTTGAAGTTGCTTGTCAACCAGAAAGTATGTCGACAGCCCGCCTCGATGCCGCTCGCGGCCGCCTCCGAGTTTGTCCTGCCGCCCTGGATCGGTTTACAATCGAGTCGTTCGGGCAGCCGGAACTCGGGGACCACTCCAGATGTCCGCAAAAGGAGAAGAAATTGGCCGGCTCTAAATTGCGCTTCGGCGCCTTTATCGCGCCTTTCCATCCGCTGGACGAAAACCCGACCCTCGCCCTCGAGCGGGACCTGGAACTGGTCCAACTTATGGACAGGCTAAACTATGACGAGGCCTGGTTCGGCGAACATCACTCAGCGGGCTACGAGATCATTTCCAGCCCCGAACTGATGATCGCCACCGCGGCCGAACGCACCCGGCACATCAGGCTGGGTACTGGAGTTTCGTCGCTCCCCTATCATCAGCCCTTGATGTTGGCCGAGCGCATCAACCAGCTCGACCATATCACGCGCGGGCGGGTGATGTTTGGCGTAGGGCCGGGAGCGTTGGTAACCGACGCGATGATGATGGGGATCAGTCCGGCCCGCCAGCGCGAAATGATGGACGAGTCGCTCGGGGTGCTGGTTCCGCTGCTGCGCGGCGAAATAGTCACGGCCAAAACCGATTGGTTCACCCTGAACGACGCGCGGCTCCATCTGGTGCCCTATACGCGGCCCTCCGTGGAAATTGCCGTCGCCAACCAGATTTCCCCTTCCGGCGCGCGGGCGGCGGGCAAGCACGGCGTCAGCTTGCTGTCGCTGGGAGCCACCACGACCGGAGGTTTCAGCGCGCTGGGGTCGACCTGGGCTATCTGCGAGGAGCGGGCGCGCGAGTTTGGCAAAACCGTGGACCGCGACGGATGGCGCCTGGTTGGTCCGGTACACGTTGCCGAAACGCGCGAGCAGGCCCGCGCCAACGTCCGCTTCGGCCTGGACAAGTGGATTTACTACTTCCGCGAGATAGCCAATTTGCCGCTGGCTGCCGACGGCAGCGATCCCATTGAGGCGATGGTAAAATCGGGCCTCGCGGTGATTGGCACGCCGGACGATTGCATCGCGCAGATCGAGCGCTTGCATACGCAGTCCGGCGGCTTCGGATGCTTCCTGTCGCTCGCGCACAATTGGGCCGACTGGGAGGCGACCAAACGATCCTACGAATTGGTGGCGCGCTACGTGATGCCGCGGTTCCAGGAACTCAACCTCAACCGGGACGCATCCATTAAGTGGGCGCGGGAGAATCGCGACAACTTCTCGGCGCAGTCGATGGGCGCGGTAGGCGCCGCCATCGTACAGCATATCCAGGAAAAGGGCACCGAGAACATCTCGCCGCTGATCCTGAGACAGATGGGGATGGCACCGCCGAAAAAGAAGGAAGCCTCCTGAGTTTTATCGACGCGGCGCTGCTCGGCGCCCTCCCCCTGACCACGGAGTGGGTTAGGGTGAGGGTGCAACCGCTCCGTCACTTCGTCGCGACCGCGATCAGGCGTTCCGCATTGTGATCGTATGGCACGCCCGCCAGGTTCCCAAGCAAAAGCACCTTCCCGAAGCCGGCGCGCCTTAGCAGGTCGCTCATCTCGGCGCCTGAGTAAAGCCGCGTCGAAACCGTCCATTCCCGAACCTGCCCGCCGCGAACCAATATCCACCGGCTGTCGATCCAATCCCATCCACTATGGATTTTTCGCTCTTCGAGACCAAGGGAGCCATCGTCATGTTGGCTCCATACACGCTCCTGGAATTTGCGGGCCAGGATTTCCTTTCCATTCACGTCGATGATCAAACGTCCAGCGGGCTTGAGGCTTGCGTGAAGGATTTGCTCAACTTTGAAGTCCTGCGCCGGATCCTCGAAATAGCCGAATGAAGTGAACATGTTGATCGCCGCATCAAACCTGTTGGAGGCGTGGAAAGCGCGCGCGTCGGACTCGATGAACTCAATTTTCAGACCATCCGCATCAGCCTGATTGCGGGCACGTTCAAGATAGCGGCGCGTGCGGTCCACCGCGGTCACTGCGAAACCTCGCCGTGCAAACTCGATCGAATGGCGCCCGATGCCGCAGCAAAAGTCCAGCACGCAGGCGGCGGGCGGTAGTTCCAGATGACCGACTAACGCATCTACCTCACCTGGCGTGTTTTGCAGCCGCGCGGGCGGAAACATGTACGGCTCCCAGGTTTCCCAGAAATCGTCGTCCTCGTACCAAACACTCATGAGACTCGCCTCGCAACGAGAGTTCAAACCCGCAAGGGCCGCTCTACCCATGCCACATCCCAATACTGCCCAAACTTGCGCCCGTTGCCCGTAAAGACTCCAACCTCTTTGAAGCTAAAGCGGCGATGAAGGGCAATCGATGGGGGATTGGGCAGCGTGATGCCGCCCACGATTCGGTTAATGTCCTCGTTCGCGATCGCTTTGAACAACGCGGCGTAAAGCTGGCTGCCGATACCGCGGCCGGTAGCATCGGGCGCGCAGTAAATCGTGGCTTCCACGCTGGTATCATACGCGCGTTTGGCGCGGAAACGCCCGGTTCCGGCATAACCGACGATCCGGCCGCTCTCCTCAGCGACCAGCAGCCTGTAGCGAAAGCCGTCACAATGCTCCCCGAACCAGGAGCTGCGCTGCTCCGAAGTGAAGGGTTCGACGTCAAATGTAATCGGAGTATTTATGACGTAGTGGTTGTAAATTCCGGTAATCGCCGGCAGGTCGTGGCGCAACGCTTCCCGAATCCTGGTCTTCTTCATTGTGCGCTTCCCTCGGGTTCAGATTTCCGTTTTGATCCTGGGTCTTGATGTCCTTTCTATCTCCCCAAGAATCTTTCTTCATCCGGTATGACTTTTTCGAAGATACCAAGTTGTTGGGATTCCACGCGTTGTCGTCATTGACCGAGTCAGTGCCCAGAATCGGCGAATAGCGGGCTGTGCTGGACCGGCGCAGCGCCGCAGCGACGGCAAATGAACGTACAGTTCCGGCTGGCGTTCAAAAATCGCCCGCGCTTGACATCCGCAGCCGCTGACTTCAGGCTGCCGGTTGCCGGCGGTCGCGAACTCTCATTTCAGGAGACGGCAATGGCGGACGGGCACACGGCGATTGTCACGGGCGCGGCGCGCCCCTGGGGCTTGGGACGCCAGGTCGCGTTGCAACTGGCGCAGAAGGGACATGATGTCGCAATTGCCGACGTGCGCGAGGATTGGGGTAATGAGGCTGCGCAGACCATCGCGGCACAAACCGGGCGCCGCGCGATTTACATCAAGACTGATGTCTCCAAGCGCCCCGAAGTCCTCGCGATGGTAGAGCGCGCCGTCGCGGAACTGGGGCGCGTGGACGTGCTGGTCAACGACGCCGCGATCGGCGTCAACAAACCCTTCGAGGAATTTACCGACGAGGATTTCCACCGCGTGATCGGCGTCAACCTGCTCGGCTCGATGCTCTGTGCGCAGGCGGTGATCAAGCCGATGAAGAATCAGAACTACGGGCGCGTCGTAAACATCGCCTCCTCCGCACCCTTCATGCCGCCTCCGGCCCGGTTTCCCGTCAGCCTCTACAATGCGTCCAAGGGCGGTATCATCGCATTCACCAAATCCGCGGCGCTGGAATTGGCGCGCTACAACATCGTGGTGAGCGTCGTGGCAGTGGGCGGAATGGCCACCGGGATGGGCCTCAACCGCGCGCCGAAGCCGGAGG
This sequence comes from Binataceae bacterium (SeqCode), assembly GCA_035262365.1. Lineage (GTDB taxonomy): Bacteria > Desulfobacterota > Binatia > Binatales > Binataceae > JAJPJA01. The sequence continues at coordinate 22,465 of DATFSZ010000173.1, read as the reverse complement.
AACTCAAATACTCGGTTGAAAACGTTTATCAGAACGCGCTCCCGTTCGGCCGCCTGATCGAGCCCGCCGAGATGGCCGAGGTGGTGGTCAATGTGGCGACCACCAAAAGCCACGCCTTTTGCGGCCAGGTTATTCACGCCAACGGCGGCCGCATCATGCCCTGACGGGAATGCTTCGAAGCGAGGATCCCTATGCAGCTCAAAGAAATGCGCCGCGTCGTTACCGGCCACGATCACTCCGGAAAATCGGTAGTGCTGTTCGACGGACCAGCGAACGCGAATGAACGCAACGACAGCGGTATCGCACAGATTTGGGCTACGGACTGCTCGCCGGTGGACAACCTCGGCAATGACGACGCGGCCATCCGCCCGATAAAGCTCGCTACTACTCCGTCTGGCAGCTTGTTCTGGTTGTGCAAGATGGCGCCGATGAAGCGCGCCGGTACCGCCGCCGATTCGGAAAAGATGGCGGCCAGAATCCTGGAGCGTCTCGGGGGCGGCGGCGCAATCAAGGCGTCAAGCGCGCGCCCCGACATGCACGCCACCAGGACGCTGGACTACGCAGTGGTGCTTTCGGGCGAAGTCACACTGATACTTGATGAAGGCGAAGTAACCCTCAAGCCGTTCGACACTGTGGTACAACGGGGCACCAGCCACACCTGGGAAAATCGCGGCACGGAGCCAGCGTTGATCGCATTCGTCCTGCTCGACGCGAAGCCCTTGTCCTGAAGATTTCTTGGTTCGATGTGATTTGCCGGAATGGGACAGGCTTTGGTCCTTTACCTAACGGCGCCTCCGGAGGAGCCCCTCCTATTGCCGGCATTTCAGTAGAAAGGCTGGAGAAGCCTGTCTCATACCGCCAAATTACTCCTTGCGGCCGAACTCATCCTGGAGGTCGCGCAGCGCGCGCTCCAATATTGAGCGCACGCGGCCAATCCGCTCTTCGTTGATCTCACCGGCAACCGCCTTGAATGCCGCCTTGATCAGCCGCTCCGCCGGACCTCTGATTTCGGCCGCTTCCGGATCGAACGCGCTGCGCCAGTCGCCCCATCGCCGCGCGCGCCGCCAGATATGGCGCACGGCGTCCTCGCGCCGCTCCAACTCCCGTTGACCCGCGGGCGTGATGCGGTAGATGCGCCTCCCTTCGTGCAGGTCGGACGCGATCAGCCCCTCGTCTTCGAGTTGCTGCAGGGTCGGATACACTGTGCCCGCGCTGGCTCGATAAACCCCGCCGGAGCGCTCCTCGAGCTTCTTCATCAACTCGTAGCCGTGACTTGGCCCCTCGGCGACCAGCGAGAGCAGGGCGAGGCGCACCTCGCCGGGGCCGAAGAAACGCCCCGGCCACGACATCATTCCTTCCCAGTTGGGATAGCCGCGAAATCGCATGTGACCACACATCATATAGAAGTCCTCGTGTTCGTGCGAAACTACGACAATCATATCGTACGATATATTATGCGTCAACTCGTACGACTCTGCTCAATCCGGTTTGACACGGGCGAAGATATTTGTCAGCCAGATAATAACTGGGCGTTTTATTTTCGAGGAATCAGTATGGCGTATAAAGCGAAGCAGATTCACCGCCTCAAGTTTCCCGGGGCGATCGACGCCGACGGCCACGTACTCGAGCCGCGCGACGTCTGGGAGCGTTACCTGGAGGAGAAATACAAGCCGCGGGCGATCCGTATCAGGGAGGACGCCGGCGGCGTCGAGTACCTGGAGATTGGCGGCAAGCCGTCGCGCTTCCTGCGCGGCCGCCTGCTCAGCACGATCGGCGTGATGGACGCTACCCGCAACAATCCACCCCCGCTCGACGCCCGGTATGGCTCCTACGCGCCGTCCGGGGCGATGGATCCGAAAGAGCGCGTCGCGCGGCTGGACGCGGAGGGTCTGTCGGCGGCGTTTCTCTACCCTACTATCGGATTACTTTATGAAACAGATTGTGACGACGCGGACCTGGCTCAGGCCTACACGTGCGCATACAACCGGTGGATCGCGGAATTCTGTTCCACCAGCGGCGGGCGGCTGATCCCCATCGCCCATTTATCGCTGGCCGACCCGCAGGCCGCCGCAGCCGAGTTCGAGCGCGCGGTCAAGGACGGATGCCGGGGCGGTTTCGTCTCGCAGTTCGCGATCACGCGCAAACCCACCGCGCATCCCGATCACGACGTCCTGTTTGCTAAGGCCGAGGAACTCGGCGTCCCGATCGGAATCCATCCCACCTTCGAGCCGCCGTGGGCGCTGCCCGGCCGCTTCGACCGGAAGTTCGTGCGCAATGACTACTTCTACCTCAATGTCACCGCGCCCGACGGGATCCGCCATGCCTTTACCAGCTTTTTCCAGTACGCGACCTTCGATAAGTTCCCCCGGCTCAAGCTGATCGTGCTGGAGGCGGGGGCGGGATGGATTCGCTATTGGCTTGACCGCATGGACGCGGTGTACGAAAGCGTGATCGGCCGCGGTCTGGCGCTCAAGGAGCGGCCGTCCTTCTATTTCCAACGCAACTGCTGGATTTCCACCGACCCCGACGAACGATCGCTGCCCGCGATGCTGGATCTGTGCGGGGCCGACAAGTTCTTCTGGGCCTCCGACTTTCCGCATCTCGACCATCCGGGAAATTATGTCGAAGAACTGGAAGAGGTGGCGGAAAAACTTCCCGAACAGACGCGCGCCAAGCTGCTGGGCGAAAATGTCGCGCGCGTGTACGGCTTCACGCCGCGGAGCTAGAACCGGCCTGCGTGCTGGACGTTTTTTGCAAGCTCGGTCCGATGACGCTGAGTCTTACTTCCTAACACTATCGAAAATCGGCCGCAGATGAATCTCGATCACATATCCGTCCGGATCCGCGACTCGCGCGCTGGGGAAGTTCGGAGATTCGCTGCCCGATACCAGCTTGCCCCCGCCCGCTTCAAGCGCACGCACGGCAGTGTCGACATTTTCCGCCTCCAGATGCAAGCCGAAATGGCCCAATCCGGGCGCGCCAACCGGCGCCAACTGGCTGAGAGAGACGAAATCACCGCTTTCAGGGGAAGCAAGCAGAACGTATGGTCCGGTCCGCATCCGTTCGACCAAGCCCAGCGTGTCGCGATAAAACCGCAGCGAGCGCTCCAGGTCGCTTACATTGATCTGGATATGGCTGATACCTTTGACCTTGAGCATCGCACACCTCGTCCGCGTGTAGTCAAAAATGGGCCCTCGATGTTAGCATTCGCACCATGAATCCCATATCGCTTGAACAACTCACCGTCGATGAGGCCGGGCCCCTGGAACTGGTAACTATCGCCGGCGCGCTCGGATGTCAGCACGTCAGCCTGTTTCTGCGCACGCCGGAGCGGCCGCCGCAATGGTATCCGCTGGTGACCGACGCCGCATTCAGAAGGGAGTTGGGCCGGCGGATGGCGGACTGCGGGGTGACGCCCTATACGGTCGAGTTCTTCCCGCTCTCGCCGCGCGCGCAGCCCGACACCTATCGCCCCGCATTCGAATGCGCGGCGGAACTGGGCGCCAAGCGGATGAGCGTGCTGGTCAGCGATACCGACGAGGAACGGCGGCTGGCCAATTTCAGCCAGCTTTGCGATCGGGCGCAGGAATTCGCAATGGGCGTGAACGTTGAATTCGTCGCGATCACGCAATTGCCCTCACTGCGCGACGCCGTACGCCTGGTGACCCGCTCGGCCCGGCCCAATGCGGGCATCATGGTCGATACCTTGCACCTGATCCGCTCGGGCAGCACGGTTGCCGAACTCGCCGCCATCGACCCTCGCCTGATTGGCGGCGCCCAGTTCTCCGACGGTCCGCTGACAATGGCACCGGACAAGCAGCTCTTTGAAGCGATCAGCGAGCGGATGCTCCCCGGCGACGGCGAATTTCCACTGCGCGAATTCGTCGCCGCGATGCCGCCGGACGTACCGATCGGCGTCGAGGTGCCGCTGAAGTCGCTGAAGGACAAGGGCGTCGGACCGATGGAACGGGCGCGTCTGGCGGTCGAAGCCTCACGCCGGATTATCGCGGAAGCCCGCGCCGCGCAGCCGGTCGAAAAATAAGCCTCCAACTTTATCATTGCGAACACGCGGCTGAGGAATTCCAGCGCGAGCCGCCGCCCAAAACCCAAGCGTGCTATCCTTTCCCCAGCCCATTTGTTTTCTTCGTCATCCCGAGCTTAGCTCGGGATGATGAAGAAGCAACGACGGCTTCAAAAGCCCCGCGCGCGAAAAATCCAGCCGATTAGCGCCCCCAGCGCCGTCCCGCACAGCCACTATGGTGCAGCCAGCGACAAGTTTCAGCGCGCCGTATTGGGGCGTGCGATCACGAGCCCATCCGGTTTCGATCCTGCCGTTGCCGCCTCCGGGCGCCAGCGACCTTCCAACGCCGCCAGCCGATGTTCGAAAGCGGCGTGCCGAAGCCGCTGGCCCGCCTTAAGTTCCACAACTTGAGCGGACAACGTTTCGATCTCGCGCGCCTGAGCTTCGCCACGATGCCTTTGCTTCTGCAGCTCGTTCAGCAGCATCGAAACGAGCGCCAGATAGCGCACCGTCTCGACCTTGCCGTCGGCACCATAGATCACCAGTTCGGGATATATCCGCTCGACTTCCTCGGCTACCAATCCATACTGCTTGACTCCTTCCGGATCCTGCCGGTAGCGAAAGGTGACTGGTCTTAGTTTCATCAACCGATCGCTCGCCGGGCCCATGTCCCGAATGTCGCGCTTGAAACGCTCCGACGAGATTACCGTCGCCACGCCGAGCTGACCGTTGCTGTTGACTACCACTCCCACGCCGCTTGGGAGCGGCACGCCGCTGATGCCGGCAATAAAAGTCCTGGTCTGCGTGCCCTGGTTGCCGATCTTGATGGCGTTCGAATCGCCTGCCGCCCCCATGCTGCCGATATCGATATTGTTGTTACCGGTGGTCAGATTAGAGCCTGCCAAGTAGCCGAGGCTGATGTTGTTATTACCCGTCGTATTGTTTTTCAAAGCCTGCACGCCGGCGGCCGTATTCTGTGCGCCTGACGTATTGCTCAGGAGCGCCCACAGTCCGCTGGCGGTGTTGTTGGACCCGGTGGTGTTGGCCCAAAGCGCGCTGACTCCGCAGGCGGTATTGTTGCCGCCGTTTTGGTTGTGAAACAGCGCCTGGAATCCGTCGGCGGTATTCGACTGGCCCGAGGTATTGTTGAACATCGCGTTGAATCCGGTGGCGGTATTGTCGCCCCCGTTGAGGTTGGCAAACAGCGCATGCGAGCCGGTTGCGGTATTGTCGGAGCCCGTACCGGGACCGCCGGTGGATGCCGCCCCCAAGTTGTGCAAAAGCGCCGACGCGCCGGTGGCGGTATTGTCGTTTCCGGAGAGATTGCCGAACAGCGCCAGATCGCCGGCGGCGGTGTTGTTCTGCCCGATGGTATTGCTGCCCAACGCACTGTTTCCAGTTGCGGTGTTGAAGCTGCCGGTGGTGTTACTGAACATCGTTGAGTTTCCGGCCGCGGTATTACCTGTCCCTCTGATGTTGTGAAACAGCACCTGGTAGCCGGTCCCGGTGTTGCCGTTGGCCATGTTGTCATGCAAGGCGTTGAATCCGGTGGCGGTGTTGCCGTTGCCTGCTGTGTTTGCGCCGAGCGCAAATGTTCCAGTTGCGGTGTTCGCCAAACCGGTGATGTTTGCCTCCATCGCTTCCGCTCCGGTGGCGGTGTTGAAAACACCGGTTGTGTTGTTGGCAAGCGTCAGGGCGCCGAGGGCGGTGTTTTCGTTACCGGTGCTGTTGGCGGTCAGCGCCTGGAATCCGACCGCGGTGTTGTCGCCGGTGTGGTCGGTGTTGGCCAGCGCCTGTGCTCCACAGGCTGTGTTCTCAGTCCCAGCGCTATTGCTGATGAGTGCCTCATCTCCGACGGCGGTGTTGTCGCTGCCGAAGGTGTCGGCAAACAAAGCGCCCCATCCGAAAGCGCTGTCGCCAGATCCAGTGGTGTTGTTTGAAAGCGCGCCCTGACCGTCGCTGGTGTCGTGGGATCCCCCGGCCCAGCTGAAGTTCGCCGCCTGCAAAATCGCGAAGCTCGCAATCAGCGTCAAGGTGACTGAACGCCTCATATCGATCCCTCCCTTGTCGATGATTAAGGATTCAGCGCTTCTTGCTTTTGGAAGTGAAATCGATAGAGACAAAGCGCTAAGCGCCTATTGATGCTTAACGTAGTTGAATAGAATATGTCAATGAATTGATTCGCCGGCAGAGCAAACGTGTGCGAATGCGGCCCAGCAGTTGCTGAGAGATTCGCACAAACGCGTCAGTGGCCGGCCGGTTCAGCGCGGGCCGGGTGTTGCAACGCCGCAATAGCGGCGCCGGCGGAGGACTCAGTTCTTCTCGGCCCAGCCCTTGAGCAGCGGCACGAAGTGATGGAAGTAGGAGTGCCGCTCCACGAACTTCCACTTTCCGCCTTCGCGCCGGTAGATGTCGGCATAGTAGCCCGAGCCGATCACGCTCTGATGGTTCTGAGTAATACGCACTTCGATCGTGCAGGTACCTTTGGCGTTGTCTCCGTCGATCTCGATGATATGGTTGTGGATGCACGGCAGCGCCATCCCGCGCTTGAGGCCCGGGTAGAACTCGTCCAACTGCTTGCGCCCGCGAACATTGATATTGGGCTTCTCGCCCATTACCTCGTTGATGAAAGCGCCATCGTCGGTGAACAATTGGGCAACCTTCGCGCCTTCGCCCAGCGCCACCCAATGAGCATACTTGGCGGTCAACTCCTTGATCTCTTCCCGATCAGCCAGTTCCCGCACCTGCTGTTCCATAGTCTTCATGATCGTGCTCCGCCTGTTACGGTCAATGTCGGCCGGCAATGAGGGCCACCGCGCCGGTCACTCCAATTCCATCCGGTACAGATGTACCGCGTTGTCGCAGACGATTTTGCGCTTTACGGTTCCGGGCACACCCTCGAAGCTGCGCTCGATCACCTCCAGCGAATGCGGCCAGGTCGAATCGCTGTGGGGAAAATCCGACGCCCACATGTAGTTGTTCTCGCCGAACACCTTCCACGTCATCGGCCCGACCATGTCGTCCTGAAAGGTCACCCAGACATTGCGCCGCACGTAGTCGCTGGGCTTCATCGTAAGGTTCATCTCGTCGGACATGGTGCCGAACTTCTCGTAGAAATGGTCGATCCGATACAGCATGTGGGGAAACCAGCCGCTGTCGTTTTCGGCCGATACGATGCGCAGGCGCGGAAAGCGCTCCAGCACCCCGCCGAAAATCAAGCTGCACAGCGAGCGCTGGATCTCGTGCACGGGCGCCAGCGTCGTGTTGATCATGAAATCGCGCCCGGTCAGCCTCATTTGCGCGCCGGAGCCCCGCCCCTGCATCGACTTGCGCCCGGTGCCCAGGTGCAGCGAGACTGGGATCTGCATGTCCTGCGCCGCGGTCCAGAAAGCATCGTAATCGGGCGAGTAGTAGGGCCGCTCCGGCGGCGCCACGCCACAAACCTGGATTCCACGATGGCCCCGCGCGACGCAGCGCTCCATCTCGCGGACGCCGTCGGCTACGTCGTCTAGCGAGATCAGCGCGATCGGATAAAGCCGCTTGGGACTGTGGGACGCGAAGTCGGCCAGCCAGTCGTTGTAAGCGCCAAAGCAGCCGCGCTGCAATTCGCTGTCCGGCAGCGAGAACAGCGGCATCCCAAGAGAGGTGTAAAGCACCTCGGCGCACACGCCGTCAACGTCCTGATCCTTCAGCCGCTCGACCGGGTCCCATCCGCTGGGACGGGCGGCCTCGTAACCGGTGGTGAGATGCTGTTTGAGTTCGTCGCCGCTCTTGCCAATCGCCGAAATCGACGCGACCGGAAACGGAACCACGCCGGGGGCCACGAAGGAGTAACCTGGCCGCCCCTCGTTCTTGATCACCTTGGGCGCCTGGTCCCGCAAGCGGTTGTCCAGGCGCTCAGTCCACAGGTTTGCGGGTTCCACCACGTGAGAATCCGAAGAAACAATACGCTCCTTCATAAGAACCTCCCTTGACGCGCCGCCCAATCGCGCACGCCGCGATTTGAATGTCACGATAGTGGAATCGGAAGGAGATTTGAATCGAAATTTGGAGGCTGAAAGAGCCTGCCCCCGACGCACAACCGGTGAAAGGAGCACGAAGCACCTCTCACCGGTCGTGGTATCCGGCGGGATTAAGAAGACTCGAGGAACCACACATCAGGGTGCGCGATGCTACGCTGCCGTGCGTGGCCACGCATCCAGGCAGGTTCATGGAGATCCGGAAGTCGTGCGGAATCCCAACAGGAGTCCAACCAGAAACAGAACCAGGAATACGACAAACAACACCTTGGCGATTCCGGCCGCGGTCCCGGCAATTCCGCCGAATCCAAGCGCGGCTGCTATAATGGCCACCACCAAAAACACGAATGCCCAATACAACATGATATCCTTCCTCCGGGCTTTGATCCCTGTGCCCTGCTGTCATTCGCTCCGGGCAATTAACCTATTTTGAGGTCGGAGCGAAAACCTTGGAGGCAGCAAGCGTTGTGCCACCAGAGAACGCAATCGCAAAGCCGAACCCACACAGGAATTAAAGTAGTATCGATAGAGCAGAGGTAGTTTTTACAGATGGCCGAAAGGGCGCGACGCCCCCAGGGCCGCATAGAGCCTCTTTCAGCGTGCGGCGCGGCGCTCTGAAAAATGGAATGGCTTTGCGGCCCCGGGCGCCTTATGTAGCGGTAGGCGTGCTCATCAACGCCTGGCAGCACGCTCGAATTGCTTCGCTCGCTTGGCCGCAATTTTATCCAAATGTGCGCGGTGTTCTTTCGCGTGCTTGTAGAGTTGAGTATTGGGAGCTTTCAGCGAAAGAACATTAGTGGTTTTCAGGCCGGCGTCGCGATTTTTGGTGTGAACCCACTCGCGCAGACTCTTGCCGGTTGCCGGCCCCAGGTTGACGATTTGGGGCGGCTTGCTTGGATCGATGTACTGGAGTTGCTGCCACTCCTCGCTTTCCTGATCTATCCAGGAAATATAGCCCCCGGGCAAGATTTGACGCGGCGCCGTAAGCTTCCCGTTGAAGCTATAACGGGTGCCGGGAGTAGCGTTGAGGTCGTAGAAGTGCGGCGTCAGGAAGTCGGAGACGGCAACGCCCTGGATTGTGTAGCTGTAGTCGTCGGCTTCGCACGGGTCGCAAGCTTCGACCAGGTATTCGAACTGCCCGGTACCGTCTTGAATCTGGCCGTTTTTAATCTCGATCTGCGTCGATGACTGCAGCCGGTTGCCGCTCGGATCGACCAGCATCTCGATAACTTCATGACTCGCCGCCACCGTCCATCCCTCATTGGCGGGCGTCGCGATCACCTCGGCGTAAGGCTGATTGTGCTTGTCCAGGTGGAACCCGCCTTCCCCGGGAGGCAGCGACTTGACCAACAATACCGGCCATACCCCGCTTGGCACCTTGTTCTTGGGCAGCGCTAGGACCGTAGCCTGCATGGGCCAGAATTGCGGCAAGTCACGCGTCACCTGGACGTTGAGCGCGGCGGCAACCGTTTGCACCAGTTCAGGATCCAGTTCACCAGTCTTGTCGATTAGACCAACCTGAATGAGTGGCATTTTTCTCCTCCCTGGCAATAATTGTTGAGGATTAACCTCTCAGCGCTGGCTGAATTGAGATTTCGGCTCCCCTCCCGTTTCAATCCTGCTTCGAAAAGCGTTCTTTAGCAAGAGATAACTTATGCGACCATCAACGCGACGTCTTATCTGGCGGCAAGCCCAATGCCTTCTCCGCTTGTGAATAGTGCCGGATGGCGGCGCCGAGCCGGCCTTCCTTGAGTTCGGCGTCGCCTTTGCTTTTAAGCTTTTCGGCTGTAGTGGTGTCCCGTCCTGAATGCTTCGCATCCTGGATCTCCTGATGAAGTCGTAGCTCCATGGTTGTCGCCCGCAGCCCCGACTCCCGCGCCCGCGGAGTTGGCTCGACAGAAAATCCTGAGCCCACAAGGCACAAGCACAACGGCAAAACCGCGGTCGCCGCAAGGACAGTCTTAAGGCGCATCGTCGAATTCCTCCCGTCGATTATCTTGCAGCGCGGGGACGGATATAAGCAATATTAGTTTGTTAGTGAACGGATGGGCGGCGAGATCAGTTCATCGCGCCCAGTGGTTCGGCGCTGCTACTTAGCGCGCCGACGAAATCGATCACCCTCGTAAGACTACCCGCCCTTTCTCGCTGCCGACCGTGATCACCTGGTGGCTCTCTTCCAGGATACACCGCTCGCTTTTGCGCGCTGCCGAGATGGCCGAGCAGGCAGTTGGTGTTGCGTCCGAGAGGTATGATCGCGGCGGCGCTATGGATGACGACCACAGGGCCGTGTGATGCGGCCTAGTCGCGAGCGCACAGTGAAATCCCGCGGATGCAAACTGTAGCCCTGCAGATTCATGGAGAACCGACTTTCAACTGACCGGCGGCCGCGGTTCTTCGTTGCGGATTTTGCATCAGCCGCCGGCCAACGTGGAAATGCGGCCGTGGGATAACAGACTTTTAGCGTAGCTTCCCGCGGCGTTCCGGCATGATACCGCGGCTTCCGCGTCATCAGGCGCACGATGTAAGGAGCCATCTTCACTGCGGTCCACACCGTCGCAAACATTCCGACCGCCTGGTAACCGATACGTCGCCGGCGAAGCAATGAGCCGTCGCGCTTGAGTGCGCGCACGAAGTTCATCGGATTGTAGAACGCGAGGTAACCACCGATCAGCTTGACCTGGCGCTTCCACGCGGCTTCGCCGCCGCCCACCATCACATGGTTTCCGTCGAACATCGATTCCGGAATGGTATAGCCGCCGAGCCCGGCAAGTACACGACCGCACGAGTATGTTGATTCCCGCTCGCGGGTCCCGACCGCCGGACCATGAGCCGTGCATTGCACCGTGACCGCTCCCGCCTCGCGCAGAAACTTCATCTGGTTGTACAAGCCGTACAGCGAACCCGAGGTGTAGTAGGGCTGGCCCTCGTGGAACATGATCATCGCCATCGGCGAGATCTTCTGTTCGCGCATCAAACGGAACAACTCTATGGTCTGGGTGGGTTTCTGGCCCTTGTTGATCAGCGTCGCCGTCAAGTCTTCGATTCCGAACCACAGCGCGTGCACACCGGCGTCACGGGCCAGCGGCAGCAGATCCCGGTTGCGATAGGTATCGAACTGCGTCGCTTCGGTAGCGAATCGTATGCGCTCGCGGAACGGCCGATTACGAGCCCTGGAGCGCGCCATCGTGGTGAGCAGCTCGACCGCGGTCTCGCGACGATTGAAAAAGTTGTCGTCTGCGCCGAAGAAATACTTGATGTTGAAACGATCGTGAATCGCGCTGATCGTTCGTGCCAGTCCCTCGGGACTGCGAAAGCGCCAGCTTTTCTGATTGACGGCCGGGATCGGGCAGTAGGAACAGTTGAACTTGCAACCCTGCGTCACCAGCAAGCTCACAATCGGCGTGCGCCGGACCACGCGCGAAGCGGGAAGCGGTTGCGCGGACAGACCCGGTCCGCGATGAGGCGGCTCGAGCAAGTCGAGCGACGTCTCTTCGCCAGGCATCTCGTCGAGGTCCTGCACCAGCCGCTGCAAACCGGTGTCGATCAAGACCGGTTCGTGCAGGCTGCTGCCGGGGGCGAGATACACCAGGCCCGGAATCTTGTCCAACACGCCTTCGTACCGTGCCCGCTCGAACGCAGCACGCATCGCGCCGCGGGGGCCGCGATACTCGGCGAGCACGTTGAGGAGCTCGAGGAGGACGTATGATTCGCCGGTTACGACCACGTCGGGCGCCACGGGATGGGGGGCGCCCGGTTCGGGGAAGAACTGGTAGGGCTCGTAAACCGCCTTCGGACCGCCAGCGATGATCAGTGGCCGCTCGGCGCCGAGTTCCCACGCATTCCGGATGACCTCATAGGCCCGCCGCGAATGGATCTGCATGCTGGACACCAACAGCATCTCGAGCGGCCGTCCGTCCAGACGAGCGCGGCTGGTTTTGAAGTGCGGGTTCCAGAGCTGGAAGACCGCGCGCGTACGGGCGAACCCGGCCTGGTGCACGGCGTTGGCGACCGCGCTAGCCCCGGCGGGAAACATGTGCGAGTCGTACAAAACGAAAGGCAGCATGCGCGTGCTGCGATCGAACGCCGACAGGACAACCGTCGGAATCTCCGCTAACATCGCCGACCGCCTGCGCAATCGCGCTTGCAATTCGCGATAGGCTCCGGGAGGAACGAAGCGATCAGAATCCTTGCGGACGGCGAGTTCCATGTTAATTTTGCTCGACTAATGCAGCCGCCAGCACATTTGGCTCAGCCGAGGTATTACCAATCAACTATACAAACCACAAGGGCGTTGTAAGATCCTTACTAACAAAATGGGATATCGGCTGAAGCACACGCAAGGGTAACATGCGCCGTCCGAGTGCGGTGGGAAAAATCGCGAAGGACGCAGGTTATTGCACGCATTGCCGGCTCTTGGGCCTGAGGCTAGCCATCGTCAAGCATCTGGTGGAGCTTCACACTGGCATCAAGGGCGCGAGCCGATATCAACACCCCGACCAGTTCGGCTATTGCGGCGCCTGCCTTATCACGCCCCCCTCCTCGGAAGAGCCGGAAACGAATTTCACAACGAGCGCGATTTTGCCTCGCAGTCCTTGAGTTCCCGCCGGCTGATCTGCAAGGTGCTCAGAAGCGGGTGCACCACGCGTTCGAGAAACGCGCGCGGACTTACCCCTGCCCCGGATGTTTGGAGCCTCTGGCGATAATCGGGGATGAGACCATCGCCCGGCATTTTGAAAGTACAGAGAACATTGGCCAAATCGGCGACTGTTCCCGCGCGGTCCCGCAGGAGTTCCAGCTCGATCACCGCCCGGTAGAATCCGCCATGGGCCGCTTCGTCCCTGCCGACAAAATGGAATATGGCCTCCAGCACTTTATCGCCAGCGCAGCGAGCACTTTCCTTTTGGGCCTTGTAGGCAATGTATGTGGCACCCTCTTGCAGTGCTCCGTAGCACGCCATTTGACGCGGCGTTCTATAGGGAAGCGTCCATAATTTTGAAAAGACGGTGGTTTCGAGAGCTTCGATTTCTGTTTCCGACCGCAATCCGGAACGGATTAGGTATTCGCGAAATACCAGGCCATGCTTGGATTCTTCGAATGCCCAACGGCTCTGGAACCACGCCATGCCGAACATCGATCGGACCAGCTCGATACCGTTGGAGGTATAGTCGGGAACGTAAAGCTCCTCGGAACAGAAGATCTCAACGCGTTGCGCGTCAGCTACAGTTGCTTTTGAGACGTCAAGTTCGCTCCATGGAATATCGTCGAAAACACTCCAGCGGCGCTTTTTCTCTGCCGTTTCAAGGAAATCGAGGTAGATACGATAAACGCTGTCCCTCATTGATACGAGCACCTTCTCCTTCTCCTGCCTTCGATCCGCATCTGCCTGCAGGAGATGTTTGTTACGCGAGAACCTCGCTATATCCACGACGGCACAGCACCATGAAGCAGACCCAATGGAGTCTTGGCTGCGCGGCGAGGCCGCGGAGTGGTTCTGAATGCTGTGGGAAGCGGCGTCGCCGGATCCGAAGCGCGCGTTTAACCACGTTTGGTTTCTTATAGCGTATGGATAATGGTCGAGGCGGTCAAGTTGATATGCTCCCCACGACCCTCACCAACATTTCCGGCGCTCCGCGACCACGCAACTCGACACTGCTCAAGCGGTCCTCATCGCTAGACGATCGGTGAGATTTCGGGACGCACTTGATCGGAAGAAGTATCTGAGAAGCACATGTTTGCGGAAACAATAAGTTATTAGTCACCCGATCCTATAATCGGTGGCTGGAAGAGAATAGAGTAAAAAATAAGCTCTGCGAATTATATTACTTACGCGAAAGGATTGCAGAGATGTTTGACTCTGCCATCAACTTTGGCCCGAAGCATAGAATGCACGCCGTTATCGATCTCGAAGCCGAACACCTGCTTACTCGCGCCGCAGTCATGAAGGCGGGTGTTGATGTGACCGACAGTATAGACGGGCTTTATCGCGACTGGCGTCGATGGCGCGACGGGCGGAGTTCTTCGGCGCCCACAAATCTCGCTCAGGCAGCGTACGTTGACCAGCGATGGGTTCGTCATTTGGCGCACCGAAGCCTGATAGATCCGCCCCATGTTGCAGCCCGGGCCGAACGGGTACGTAAAGACGAGAGTGCGGTTCACACCAGACCGCATCCTGCGCAAAAGCACCAGAGATTAAAACTGGCGGCAGAAATGCCTCCGGGCTTTGGATAACATCACCCGCTTGGGACGGCACTCCCGCTTCAACGCAGTATCTTTACTGGCCTGGAAGGCATAAGGTTGTTGCATAATGTTCCGAGGTTCCCCTCACTTCTACCCGCCCGGGCTTTTCTGTTCGGAGCTACCCCGGCATAAACCCCTCGGGGGGCGAATGCCCAGCAAGTTGTACGTAGGCAGTCTGTCCTACTCGGTTTCCAATGAAGATCTCCACGAACTCTTCTCACAGGTTGGCCGGGTGCAAAGCGCCGCGGTCATCACGGATAAATTCTCCGGACAATCGAAAGGCTTTGGCTTTTTGTTCAGATGACGACTGCAGAAAAAGTTGCCAACGCGATCCGGCAGTTCGACGATTCCGAACTCAAGGGCCGCGACTTCAAGGTGAACGAAGCTAAACCGCGCGAATCGGGCTTCGGCGGAGGCAACCGCGATCGCAGCGGCGGTGGCGGAGGAAGCGGGGCCCGCAACCGTTGGTAAAACTTCAAGTCGATGTGCGATCGCATTTGGCTTTGACACGCTGATGGTCAGGCCTGGCACTCCGCTCGATGGAGCGCCGGAGCGAGTCATCGGCGCGGGTCGCGTCCCGGTCCTCGACAGTCGATAATGTTCTACCGCGGAGGCGGAATGCATGGATAAACGCCAGAGAGAGCGTGCCCGGAGACAGAAGCAGCAGGAGAAGGAGCAGCGTCGCGCCGAGCGCGCAGCTCAACGACAGAAGCGACCCGCCGAGGGCGGCAAGGACGCGGACCTCGACGGAATGGTTCCGGGACCGCAACCGGGTCAGATTGTGGACGTGTCCTGATTCCTTTCCCGAACCCGTTCGGCGCGATCAGTCAGATCGAAGCTTGAGAGATAGCGCGCTGAATTCACTTTATCGGTTGGGCGAACTTGGCCACGCGCCAGGATGCATCCCCCGTCGCGGCGGTTGCGTTTCGAACGCCCCGCGTAGAGGTTTCCCGTAATCAGCGCGCCGCTGAATCAACCGAAAGCGCGCGCGGCAGCGAGGACATCGTCAATGGCGCCGTCACACGGCAGCCCCAGGATATGATGACTATGCCAAAGGGCATAAAAAAGGACGCTCCATGCCGACTGTGGAGCCCGGTCCAGGTTGGCGAACGCGCGATGAACATCTTGCTCCGTGAACATCTCTGCAACCCCGGGCTGTGAGCAAACCAACGGCTCGATGGTCTGCCGGCGTGCGCTGATCCACTGGCCGACCGGCGGGTTGAAGGCCTTCTTCCTGGCATAGGGCGCAGCGGCTGGCAGATTCAAAAAGAGCCAGTCGCGAAGCAGCCGCTTTGCCATCCTGGTTGTCGCCTTCAGTGGGTCGGGTAGCCGAAAGCCAAAATCTGCCACCACCGGATCCAAGAACGGCGTGCGGCCCTCCACACCGTGCCTCATCAGACAGCGATCAAGCTTTGTCAGCAAGTCGTTGGGCAGCCATTCCGCGCAGTCCACTGCCTGCAGCTTCTGCATAAAGGTCCAGTCAGCGCGACCCTGCTGGCGCTCGGTCAGGTTTAGTCCGTCGCGCCAGCCCCCGAAAACACCGTTTAAATTTTCGATGGAGCTGCATTCGCCGCGGGTTCGAGCGTACCGGGTAAGCCATCCACCAAGCCAGCGGGCGCGCCGATAACGGCTGTAGCCGCAGAAGATCTCGTCGCCCCCCTCCCCCGCCAGAATCACCTTGAGGTTGCCTTTCGCGGCTTCACCCAAGGCAAAGGTTGGCAGCGCGGCAGCGTCGGTGGTCGGGTCATCAAGGGCGGCGGCCGTGCGCGGCGCTTTGGTCCAGAAATCGTTTGCCGTCATCTCCACAACGTGATGTTCGGCCCCGATCGAACGCGCAATGCGTCCGGCCAGCGCCCGCTCATCCACCGCGCCGACGCCGGGAAATCCGATTGTTAACGTGACAACAGGATTGGCTGACATGCGCGCCATCAGCACGGCCAGCGCAGGCGAGTCGATCCCGCCCGACAGGAACAGGCCATAAGGAACGTCAGAGCGCAGGTGGTGTAATACCGAATCGGACAAAACCTCGTTGAGCTGCGCCAGCGCCTGCCTGTAGTTGGTGCTCAACGGACGTTCCTGCGGCAGCGCGCTGCGCCGCCGCCGCTCGACGATTCTTCCGTCGCTGATCACCAGCGTCTCGCCGGGCAGAACCCGCTTGATCTGCGAGAAAATAGTACCAGAGCCGGTCGTGAACTTGAGCTGGAACAGCTCGGCGCGAGCCAGCGGCCGAATCCGGCGTCCGGCGAGATCGGCCGCGATCAAAGCCTGCGGCTCTGAGGCGAACGCAAAGTATGACGGAGCTTCAATATAGTAGAGCGGCTTGATACCGAACGGATCGCGGGCGAGTATCAATCTCGACGCGGCTGGGTCGTAAATCGCGATTGCGTACATCCCGCGCAGCTCGTCCACGAAGGCGAGACCTTTTTGCCGATATAAATGCAGCGGCGACTCGCAATCCGACCCGGTGCTGAATCGAACGTCGCGCAGCCGCAGGCGGAGCTCAGGATCGTTGTAGATCTCACCGTTGGCGACCAGCGCCGCCCCCTGTGGCTCGCAGATTGGCTGATCGCCGCTACGCGTATCGATTATCGCAAGCCGCGTACTGACCAGACCAACCGGGCCGGCAATGTGAAGACCATTGGCGTCGGGGCCGCGATGAATCAGCGCCCCCTTCAGCCGGTCCAGAACCGCTGACTCGGGCCGGCGATCCATGGTCATCATTAAGCCAGCAATTCCACACACGACAACTGACCAGTGCGCGCAGAGCCCGGCTTCACGCCTGGCGGCTAGCGAATAATTCCGGATTTGAGATGAGTAAGCTTGAATCCTCTTGCGGCCCCAGCGACGTCATAGGCTCCCCCCGCGGGCTTGTTGCAGGCCCGCAAATGCTCCTTCTTGGAAATCAGCGTGCAGTCAGTCAAGAAATTCAGCAAGCCTACGCCGAACGGCCCTCTTAATTTCCTCAATCCATCATACAGCGTTGTCGGAGTTCTTGGGTAAAAAGTAGCAAGAAGGAAGTAGCTCCGATATTGGACTTTGGTCTCATATAACTAAAACGCCTCTAAATCGAGCAGACATCAAATAATATTTGCTGAGCTCTATAAAAGATGCCTAGTGTGCATTCGAGTACTCGCCCAAGTCAAGTAACCCTGGTCGATTAATTGCTGGTGGCCGGTACAACGGCGTCGGCGTGAATCCCCGGCTCATCCTCGGCGCTATCTGCAAGTGCAACTAATCTGGTTTTCTCCATCATGGCTAGCGGTCCGCTACCTGAGCGCCAACGAAAAAAGACCGCTTTTACGGCCAACCTGCGTCGCGATGCTCGGAATGATACCCGCCCACGGTTGTCTGAGAGCCATCTCAGTTCTGATTCCAAAGATGTAATAAAGCTCGCGACGGGAGTATTGGGGCACGATGGCATCGCTGGCTGCCCGCGCTCCTAATCAATTCGGCGAAAGGTTCGTTTGACACGCAAAACGGCGAAGTCACACCGATGACTGCCGATTTCATTTCGCCCGACCGTGGGTCAACTCCGGGCGTTTTCGCGAGAACTGTTGCTCCCACCCAAGCACACTGCCCTGCTGGTGGGTTGTTGGTTTTCCTTGCGCGGTCCTTGGTACTGATGTCGGCTTCGCTCCAATCGCCTTCAGCGGCACCCTAATCCTGCTGATGCTGGTGTCCCTGTCCGTCCACGTCGATGAGTTGATCGGTGAGCGGGAAACGCGCTTTGCGCAAAAAAAAGAGGCAAAACAAGATCGGATGGTTGCTCGCTCTACCAGCAATCATCGAACGTTTCATGCCGACTCGCTCCCTCATAACGACCGGTCTAATTTTCCGGCTGTTTTCTTTGCATACATGAGAAAACAACTTGCGTGCCCTTAATATCTCGGTGTGCTAATTTTCACCTAAATGGACAGATCAGCCAAATATCAACGTGAGGGCGGTAATGAGATCCTGACGACCGGGATGGTTGCTCGATATCTCCATTGCCACGTAAGCACCGTGTACAGGCTTCTCAAACAGGGCATAATTCCGCACTTCAGGCTCGGTGGCGATTTTCGGTTCGAAAAGGCAGCCATCGACGAGTGGATTGAAAAGGGGGGCGCTACGTCGCGGGTGTCCGCACCGCCTCGTCATCGGGTTCGACGCACAGTGCGGCGCCGCGCTTCATGAGCAACTAGGCGCAACGGCGACTCGAAGCCGGCCCGCCGCGACCTTCGTTCTCAAATCAATTGCCCCGGCTTCACGAGCACTGCGACGCCAGGCGCAAGCAGGATGTCGGTTTTCCGCCGACACCCGCCCAGCCGCGGCACTCAAAAACGGGTGCGTGGTGGTGATAAGTAAGACCGAACGACTTCGACGCCGCCGGCTCGGTGTGCCGCTCGACCAGCATCACTGAGACAGTGCCAGGAGCAGCACGCCCGCGATAGACATTCCTATCCCTGCTGCCCTCTCATCGCCGGCGGTCGTTCAGTCGGGCAGGAGACGGTCGCGATTGTCGATGGCTCTCGTGCAGGGCCGATCGGAACGGTTTTTATGTGCGGCGGGCGACTGGCGGCAAGGCGGTGCTTTGGACCTCCCAATGTCGAGTCCGAGACCATCGCAGCAAATCGCAGAGGAGGCCCCGGATCAGATCAAAGAGGATTCGCCATCCGTCGCCCGTGCAGCCAGCGCAGCCCAACGAGTGCGACGGCCGCGGTTGTGGCGCCGACGACGAGCAGCAACAGAACGACCCGCGGTGTTCCGCCATCGGCAGGTACGTGTAGAAGGATGACCTTCAGCAGTTCCCCGGCCGCGTGGCCGCACGAGCGCACCGTCTCGAACATCGTCACGAGCTGGTAAGTGGCGACGAACGCCAGCGTATAGAAGGCCGAGGGATGAACCTGCTCCCAGCGGAATATCCGGCCGGCTGCCCAGCTTGCGCCCGAATTAGGGGGAACGGCATAGATGGCGACCATGATTGCCGTGCCGATCGCCGCACCGCCAACGACATCGCTGGGATAATGGTACCCGAGATAGACGCGCGTCAGGCAGCCGAACACAAGCATCCAGAGATAGGCGAATGCGCCCCACAGCCTCGAGCGCATCCAGATCGCTGTACCGATCGCGAAGAAGATCACCGCGTGATCGCTCGGGAACGAGCTCCAATGCTGCAGGATGTTCGGGTCCGACCCATAGGGAAGGACGAAGCCGATGCTCAGATCATGGATCGGCCGATTGCGTCCGGGCAGGAAGATCTGTAACACTCGGGCAACAATCAAAGCGACCACGAGGCCGGCGAAGATGCGCAGAACCTCGGCGCGATTGTCGCGAGTGTCGCCGGCCTTCTGAAACCACAGCCACCACAGGTAGATAAAGAAGAACCCGCCATTGACGAAGGTCGCATTGGCTATCAACGCCACCCCCCGATCCAATACGAAATTTTGGTGAGCGTGACCGTTCACCCAGCGGAGTACAGCAAGGTCGATCGAAGCAAAATCGGGCACGGACATCTCTACCGGCAGGCCCTCTTGTTCCTTGATTCAGCCTCCGCTGGATGGACCGGGTCGAAATCCTCTCGCCATGTGCGCGGGAGCTGTCGGTCTTGCTCGATTTCGTTCACTTCGTGTTGCGCATCGACAACCGCGCTTCCTTCAACAGAATACCGCGCGCCCAGTTGCTAAGATCCTGGCCGCATTTTGCCGCCGCCGAGAATAGGATTTCCTTTTGCTCGTCGCTCAGCCTGATCTGAATAAAGACCCGTTTCCGCACCGCCGCACTTTTTCTCCTGTTAAGCATGATTTCCTAATGTTGATGAATAAAAAGTAAGTTTTCTATGCTTGACAAGGTCTTAATGATGTCACTACAACAGGGAGAATTCCGTTAAAACGGGCATAAAGCAGCAGGACAGATGGCCAATATCAGCAGAAAACGTGAATGGCGGCGTACTGCGAGTTGAAACAAGGAAGCGAATTCGCATTTCGTGCCAGGCTGGCGCACTCGATCAGAACACATTGTAGATATATGGAAGAACTCTGTCGGAGAGAATCCCGGATCGCCTTCACCGGGACGGCTGCGCTATTGGAACATCAATTGGACAACAAGTTTAACTTTCTGTCGATAAGTTAGCGGGTCCCGATGTTCTGCAGATCATTGTAATTTTAGCAGAATCTATGCTATCAAAATGAGTCTCAATAAGTTTTGTCTTAATTAGGGATAAACGGCGATGGCGCCATCGACTGTACGTGGTCTCAACTCTTATCGCGACGACGTGAAAGGCATACCGAACAATCTTTACTACCTCCCAGCCAAAACCCATGAGGTTGCCGATTCCGTTATCGATTCTTTGATGGCGTCCAACGATCTGGTTCCCAGCCAGTGGGTGGGAATGCTCCGCCGGCGAGTCGAGAGTAGGGAACTGCGCCTTCTTTGGGAAGTCTTCTTTACCGCCTGGGAAGATCTCGGTTCACCGCGTGAATGCATCCGCGCAGAAGCGGAAAGCTTTTTCACCAGACCAGAGGCCGGCGAGCCACTCAGCCTGCGCTTCCTTTGCGATGCCCTCGAACTGGACTTGAAAGCCGTTCAGGCAATGGCCCGAGCGCGAATTGCGGCTGGGATGCAGAAGGGTGCGCGCCAACGGCGAAATTGGTCCCGGCCGCGCTACATTTCGTCGCCACCGAACGCCCCGCCAGGACGCGCATTGGATTAAACCGGACTGCGTGGCACGAAGTAAAATCGGGATTCGTATCGCGGCACCCAGGCAACGGAAAGCGCCCATCAGGAATGAAACTCGACTTTGTCAACGCCGGATGAAAATTGACCCACCTCAATTGATATCGCCGGAATAAAACTGACCCACCAAGCCAGGCGCCCGCGAAAGCGAGCGACAAGAGTTTCTTGGATTCGGAGGGTTCGAATATGGCTGTCTTGGACCCTAAAATGGACCCTCTAACCCGCGCTCGGCAATAGTTTGCCAAAAAATCCGTGGATTCTTGGCGCGCCCTGAGGGATTTGAACTCCCGACCCACAGATCCGTAGTTGGATTGGCAGACGTCCATTCACGTCCAAAGAGCAGTAACCAGCTAGGATTTCGACGAGTCGGTTTCCACCGGCATCCGGTTTTGTGGCTGTCAGTCCATCACCTTGGCTGTCAAATGGCTGTCACTGACCGGCGCTCCAGGCCGTTAGGGAATGGGTGCGGTTCGAGCGGAGAGGGACTTGCCGGACTTGCGATTCAGAGAAAAACACACCCCGTCATCATTTGCCGTAAACTTGGGTGTCGGCAGCCTGATAACGTTCCTGAACTGGCTGTAAGCATCGTGCGAATTTCCCGCGAGCACACCACCAGCTTACCTGGGCGAACTGGTGCTTTTCGCGGGCCGATCAAGTGCTCATGCAACGCTCAGGCCCATGCTGATCGGCATTTGTGTCCGAGCCCCCCACTGGGTTTCTCATCTCGGAAGAGAAGGCGCGCTGCGCGCCTTCTAGTCCTCGCGTAAAAGCCGGGGCGGCAGGACGTCGGTTCCACAGTTTGTCGAGGACCTAACAAGTTTTTTGAGTTCCGGCTTCGCATCCCAAAAGGCCAGCATTTGGTGAATTCAATATTCTCGTCAGCGCCCCTCGCCGCAATTGCCTAAGCACTAAACAGAGCGCGTGGCATAATGCTAAAAGCCGGAAACCATAGCGGAGAAAAAACAAATATGAAGAAATTTTCAATTTCGGTGCTAGCGGCGCGACTCGCGATCATGCTGACCCTATTTGCGGTTATGGAGCGTTGTTGCAGCGGGGCCACCCCCAAACCCGACCAGCAGCGATGGCGCCTTGAACACAGCGGGCGGAACCGGAGTGCTGCTGAATAATTCGGGCGTCGTCAACACGGGGTTTGGAGCTTTTGCGCTCACTGACAACACAAGCGGCTCCGCCAACACCGCCACAGGAGACCAGGCGCTCGCTCACAACACCACAGGTTCCGACAACACTCGTACGGGAGGGTTTGCGCTGTTCGCCAACACCACTGGTTCCAACAATACGGCGACTGGGTTCGAAGCGCTGGAAGTCAACTCTATCGGTGTCAACAACACCGCGGCCGGATTTCAATCGCTGCAAAACAACTCTACCGGCTCCGGCAACACCGCCACCGGATTTTTCGCACTGCAGCTCAACACCACCGGCGTCAATAACACTGCCACCGGAACCCTGGCGCTAAACG
>DATFSZ010000172.1:0-114674 GCA_035262365.1 Binataceae bacterium (SeqCode) | reverse complement strand
CGATGTTCGCTGAAGCACTGGAAGACGAAATAGTGAAGGCGAACCCAGCAACCGGCGGTGAGAAACGGAGGGGAAGCAGAGCCGCTGACGGCCTGACCCCTGCCGAAAAGCGCAAAGCGATCCGGCCGATGAGTGAAGCTGACTTGTCCCGTTTTCTCGACGCGGCAGACCGCGACCCTGATTATGGGATTTACTTTCTAATGCTGGCCCGCACAGGAATGCGGCCTGGGGAAGCAGCCGCGCTGAAATGGGAAGACATAAATCTAAACGACCGCGAAATCCTCGTGGAACGCAATCTGTCTGGCGGAGAGATCGGCACTACCAAGACCGGAACGGTGCGGCACGTTGATGTCAGCCGGGAACTCGCCTTGGCTCTAACGCGCTTATACGCCAGCCGCGAGCGTCAGGCGCTCGAGCGAGGATGGGGTGAGGTTCCGGAATGGGTCTTCTGCAACCGCGACGGTGGCCTGAGAGACGAGAGCAAGGCCCGCAAGCGCTTCATGCGAGCGTTGAGGCGCGCTGGATTATCCGGTCATCGCGTCTATGACCTGCGCCATACCTTTGCGACCCTGCTGTTGGCTGGAGGCGCTCCCATCACCTACGTTGCCGCGCAGCTTGGACATGCCAAACCCACGACCACGCTTCAGTGGTACGCACACTGGCTGCCACGCAACGATAAAAGCTTCGTCGACTCGCTGGACAGGAATTTTTTGGCACCAGAGTTTGGCACCAACCGCACCGAAACAGACTCAGAATCCGAAAAAACCCTTGATTTTGCTGAAGCCACCCGTCGGATTCGAACCGACGACCTGCTGATTACGAATCAGCTGCTCTACCGACTGAGCTAGGGTGGCTCGATGCGTGCGGGACGCTTCGCTGCTATCGCGTCTCGGGGCTCGACGCCTGAGGCCGTAGTCTAGACCGGTTCTCGCGGCCATCCAAGATTGCCGGCCCGTTTTGGGCTTGCTGCCTAGTTGACGGGCTGCAACGATGCTGGCCGATGGCTGGGTTTTTCGATCTTGTGTGGCAACGGGTGGTGCGGCTCTTGTTTTTCGCGCTTGATCCTGAACTCGCCCATCGGATGGTACTTGCGCTGGCGGCCGGAGTGCCTGATTTTGGTGCTCCGGGCGATCCGGAGGCGCTGGGCCAGAATCTTTGGGGTATCCATTTTTCCAATCCCGTCGGGCTGGCGGCCGGACTCGACAAGGACGCCGCCGCGATGGCTCTGTGGCAGCGGCTTGGCTTTGGCTTTGCCGAAGCCGGGACTATCACGCCGCGGCCGCAGCCAGGCAATCCTCGACCGCGCCTATGGCGGCTGCCCGAGCATCGCGCCCTGATCAATCGGCTTGGCTTTCCCAGCCTTGGGATGGAGGTTGCGCGAGGCCGGCTCGCGGGCTTGCGTGAACGTGGGCTTAAGCTCCGCATCGGCGTCAATATCGGTCCCAACAAGGAAACGCCACCCGAACGTGTCGCCGACGATATCGCGGCGATGGCAGCCCGGCTGGGACCGCTGGCGGACTTCATCGTGATCAATGTCAGCTCGCCCAACACGCCCGGTTTGCGCGACTGGCAGGCTCCCGATCATCTGCGGACGCTGGTCGCGCGTGCTTTTCCCACCCGGACTGGGTTGGCGGCCGGTGCGCCGCCTCACAAACCTCCGCTGCTGATCAAGATTGCGCCCGACCTGGAGTCCAAGCAGGTTGGTGAAATATGCGCGACCATCATCGACCTTGGCCTGGATGGAATCGTTGCAACCAACACCACGATCGCGCGCGACGCGGCCGGTGTGCGCGACGATCATCCCGGCGGGCTTAGCGGCGCGCCGCTTAAGGCACGCGCCCGCCAACTGATCGGCGAGATTTATCGCGGCACCGACGGCAAGATCCCAATCATCGGCGTGGGAGGGATTGCCAATGTTGATGATGCCTACGGGCATATCTGCGCGGGCGCAAGCCTGGTCGAGTTGTACACCGGTTTGATTTATGAAGGACCAGGGTTGCCGGGTTCGATCAAGAACGGGCTGCTGGCATTGTTGCGGCGGGACGGGCGGAGGTCCATCGCGGAAGCGGTTGGCAGCGCTGCGACGTAGAGTGAGAATCGCCGGCACGAGGCCCGATGCTATCGGCAGCGCTTCAGGAAGCGGTGGCGGAGGCGGGATTTGGGACGCGTACGGTGTCGGTAGCAGTTAGGGGTTTGCACGCCATCACCATCATGCCGCTGGCCAATAGAATCAGAATGAAGAAGTCGAACGCCGGCCAATAAGAACCGGTCATATCGAACACCGCTCCGGCGATAACGGGCCCAAGACTGCGCCAGTGGTCCCGCCGATGTGCACCAAACCGGTGAGCGAACCGAAGCGTTTGAGCCCGAACGCGTCCGCGGCCACCATCGGTTCCAACAACGTCGGGCCCGCGTTGGTAATGCCGAAGACGATCGCGAAAATCATCAACAGATCTCGGCCCGGTGCACCCAGCATCAGGAGCGCGACTACCGCCAACACAATCAGATTAAGGCCCATCGCGACCCGGCTGCGCATCCGATGCCCCGCCGCCGCCGAACCCTAATATGCAATAGGCCGCGACCAGGGCAGTGAAGGAATGGAGGCGGCTCAGCGCGATGAAGGTCAGCCCGGCAAGCAGCGCCCCCGATGTCATCACGATTCGCGTTTCGATTCGCTCCACTAGCCATCCGGAAAACGGCGCTGCCAGGCCGAAGCCAGCGAACATCAGGCTCGACATCAAGGACAGTTGCGCCCGCTGCACACCGAACTCCTTGAGCAAGGGATGAAGAAGGCTCCCGGCGTACCCAGCACGGGCCCGGTAAATCAGCACCAGGGAAAGGAACAAACAGGCAACCATCCACCACCCGCGCCGTTCCTCGCTAGCCATAGAAGAAGGTCTCCTCCCTTTTGTTCCGCCCCCCACTCTTGGTCACTGCTCGCCCAGAGCCCAAGCCCTGATCAGATGATGGGCAATCGCAATAGGCGGCGGCAGGCCTGGACTACCCTTGTCCGCCTTGCCCTCGATCAAAGCGCGCGCGAGACTGCGTTCAATCCATCGCACCTCGGCAAGTTCGTTTTCGTCCACCTTCACGTCGCGGCTTACGGCCTTCGCGAAACATCCGATCATCAAAGAGGAGGGAAAGGGCCAGGGCTGGGTGGTGTAATAGCTGACGTCGCTCACCTTGACCGAAGCTTCTTCCATCAGTTCGCGCCGCACCGCTTCCTCGATCGTCTCGCCGGGCTCGACAAAGCCGGCCAGCGCCGAGAACATTCCGGGAGGAAACTGCTTTCCACGCCCAACCAGGCAGGCCTCGCCGTGGGTCGCAAGCATGATCACGACCGGATCGACGCGTGGAAAGTGCTCGGCTTTGCATTTCCCGCACAAACGCCGGTAACCGGCGTCCATGAACGCGGTGGGCGTGCCGCAGTTGGGGCAGAAGCCGTGGCGCTGATGCCAATCGATCAGAGCCTTGGCTTGCGCGATGATCGCGGCGTCTTTGAGCGAGACCATTTGTGCCGCCATCCGCGCCTCGCGGAAGTGGCCGAGTCCGGCCAGCGGCCCCACGTTCGCTGGATCGCGCGCCCCCGACACGTCAAGCGCAAAGAGCGCGCGGTCGCCGTCGAGACCCAGAAAAACGCAAGGCGCTTGATCATCGGCGAGCGAATCCACGATCTCCGGCCGCAGCAGGCCGAGTTCGATTGGAGGATGGGCCTTCTCGAGCCCGAGCAGGAACGGCTGCAAGCGCCACATCGGGAGGACGAGCGAGGACGGATCGCGCCGCTTCGATCCGATCCAGTTGGAATCGGTGCGCTTCTCGCTCGCGCGATTAAGAGGATTGCCGGCAAACGGGATCATTTACTTCTCCAAGAAAAAGACCGCATGAATTACGCACGTCGTTACCAAACTAGCTTAAATTAGCGTGCGATCGTACGAGGCAGGCGGTTTCCCCGTGGCGAAACCGCTTGAGGCCCGATCAATGGAACAGATTTTTGAAGGGCGCAAGCGGATTTGACGAGGGCGGGTTGGGTGACGGCGGATTGCCCGAGGGCCCAGCGCTCCCGCCGGAGTCGGCGCCTCCGCCGCTGCCACCGCCAAAGAATTGGCCAAGTCCCTTATTGCCCAGGTAGCGCTTGAGCAGTCGGCCGCCCTGTTCCTGGACCGCGCGGCCGGCCGCCCGTTGGACCAGGAACTGAACGTCGGGCTGCACGGAGGGATGAGGCAGCCTGCCGTTTATCAGCAACGGGATCTCGATCTCGCCGGATTGGTTCTCCAGGTACGCCACATTTTTTTTCTCGGCCTGCAGCTCGCTGGAGAACTGCCGCGACATCAAAACATGCATCGAGAGGTCAACGTTGCGGTCCATGTCAAACCAGCCCTGGCCCGACACGGTGTAGTCTTCGGATTGCACCGAGATGTCGTGTGAAGTCATCCGCGGCCCCGTCATCACGTAAGTGAGCTGCGCCAGTTTCAGATCGGTATCGGGGCTTTCGAATAGTGCCGGATGACGCGCCATGACCGCCGGGGTGAACAGGGTGCCCACCGCAGGGATCCCGGAGATCTTCTTGATCGCGGTTCCGACCACGTTAACTCCGATCAGCTTGCCGCGTGTGATTTGTATCCGTCCGTTGCCTGCAAGCGTCGGCTTGATCTCCTCCACGTTCGAGCCGCGGCCGGCAGCAATCACCTGTCCACTTAGCAAACCTCTCACCGTTTCCGCGGCCTTGGCTTTTTGCGCGCTCAGCGCCTGCTGCAGATCGACGTTATTAAGGTTGACGGTGGCACGGAAAGACCGTGGCGAAGCCACCGTCGCGTCCGCCCGGGAACCGATCGAACCGCCGTACGCGTCGAGCGTCAGCGAGGAAACATTGACCTGGCGTCCGTCGAAAGCTGCGCGCAGCGCCAGGTTACGGTAAGGCACCTTGGACACCATCCCCGCGCCGGAAGTGAGAGCGGTGGTGAGCGCGACTGTGTTGCCGACCCTAGCCGCGACCGTCCCGTTGGCCTTTAGCTGCGACACCTGCTCGTCTGCCGGCCGGTCGAGTACCAGTTCCGCCAGCTTGAAGTTATCGGCGTTGAATGAATAGGTCGCCCGCAAAGGCTGCAGCGATGAAGCCTGGCCCTGCAGGCTGGCGCGCGCGGAGCCGAGGTTGAAGTTGGTCGGCTCGAGGACGGCGGAGTTTCCGTCGACGCTGATATTGCCAGTCAGCGCATTGATTCCCGGCAGCTTGGTGCCTTCCACCTTGAATCCCACATCGGTCAGCGCGATGGTGCCCTTGGCGTGCGGTTCCTGCGCTGCCGACACCACCGCGAGATGAGCCTCGCCGCTGCCCGACAGCTCGTACTTGGCCAGCTTGGCTATCATCTTTGCTATTGGCGCCAAGTCGAAGCGGTTGGTATCGACCTTTGCGCTCCAGGCGCCAGGGCTGATGGCCAGATCGCTCAGAGAGGCCTTAAGGTCAGCCAGCTTGACGGTGGCTTTCGAAACTCCCATCGCGGCGTCCCGGCGAAATCCAGACGCGGAGATCTGGAAGCGGGTACCGGCAGGTTTGTTGAACAAACCGAGGTAAACCAGCCGGGCGCCACCGAGATCGGTTTTGACGTCGAACCCGGCGGCGAGCGGCGTGCCTTTGATCTTTGCCTTGACGGTAATCGGATCGGGCATCGACAATTTTTCGGGGATCTTGGCCTTAAGCTCGGGGATATTGCGCAGCCGATCCAAGAGGATCGGCCCCGCGGTAACGCTGAACGAAAACGGCGCGGCCAGTGGATCAAGCATCCCGTTTTGGATCAGCGGACCGACCGTGCCCTTAACTGACAGGTTGCGGGTTCCGCCCAACGCGGCCAGCCCGAACTTGACCGGAAACGGGCGGGTAGGATTGACGTTACTAACGTCGAGGCTGACGCTCCCAACCTGTATAGGAGCCGCGGCGGCGGCGTCCTGATAGCTGGCCTCGCCGTCGCGGAGACTTAGGCTCTGGACCAGGAAATGGATCGGAATTCCGATCCCACCCTGGCCATGCTCCGCGCCGGCCCTGGGTGGGCGGGCCGACGTCACTTCTTTTGCGCCCAACGTTGCAACGTTCAAGTGGCCAGCCCGATCGCGCATAACCCGAATCTCCGGCTCGCGAATCTCCAAGCGGGTGATCAGGATCTGTCCCGAAATGAGTGGGAGCACCTCGACCCGTCCCGACACCTGTTTCGCCTTGAGAAATGGAAGTTGCGAAAAGGACGGATTATCCGAGATTTGCAGGCCTGAGACCTCGAGTGTGACGCCCCATCCCAGGCCGATCTGTATATCCTGCGCTTGGACATCGCGGCCCAGCGAATCACCGACACGGTCGAGCAGATACTGGCGATTATTCTTGACCAGCGAGTTGAGATGCAGGGCGCCATAGACCAGCAGACCGCCTATCAACAGGCCGAGCACTCCGATAGTCGCGGCGGCGATCAGCAGGATTCTTCGCATCAAGGCACCAAAGGACGATACCGCGATAGGAATTTTGCACGTCCGCTTGGTGTCCAGGCAACTGTGCCGGCGGCGGCGTACAACACCGTCGACTGAATCCAGACGGAGGATAAAGCAATCAATTGTTAATATTTTTGCAACATATCCTCTATCGGCGGACGGATAAACTTCTTATCATGTTTTTGGATAACGCGCGCTCAGCGCACGGATCATCGCGCGGGGGTGGAGTGGGGCCTGGCCGAATGATGGATGTAGCGCTCCCCTGAGTGTGGCAGGACCCGCGTAGACTGCGTGCAACAGCGACGAAAAAAACAAGATACGATGGTCTTGCCTGTCTTGCTCTCCTCCGCGGTGCGCCGGCCGCGCACCGTAATTGGCAGTCTGCGGCTTGTTCCCAACCCGGCCCCCTGGAAGTCAACCCCCGGTAACGGCAATAGCCGCATGAAGGCCGCCGAGTTGACCGTACCCCCGGTATCCTCCGCCAATGGAATGCAGATAGCCGCGATCGATATCGGCTCTAACTCTATCCACATGGTCACAGCCCGGGTGCGCCACGGCGATTTTGAAATTCTGGACCGTGCCAAGGAGATGGTGGGCCTGGCGCGAGGGACCCTAACCAACGGCCGCCTGTCCGCCGAGACAATGGAGTTCGGACTCAAAACCCTGGGCACCTTCAAGCATCTGGCCGAGCGCCAGGGAGCGGACCCAATCCTGGCGGTGGCGACCAGCGCGGTGAGGGAAGCGGCCAATGGCGGTGAGTTCGTGTTGCAGGCGTGGGAGAAATTCGGCCTGCATATAGACGTGATCACCGGCTCCCAGGAGGCGCGGTTGATCTTTGCGGCCGCGCGCCACGCGATCGATTTTCGCGGCCAGCGTCCGCTGGTGGTGGATATCGGCGGGGGCAGTATCGAAATCGTCCAGGGCGAAGGCAACAAGATCAGGTGGCAAAAGAGCCTCAAGCTCGGCGTAGTGCGGCTGACCGAACGCTTCTTCAAGTCTGACCCGCCCAAGGCGGCTGAGATTGCGGCTTTCAAGGCTTACGTGCGCGAGAAGCTGGAGCCTATCTTTGCTCACGCCCGGCAGACGCGGCCGACCATGATGGTGGGCACGTCGGGAACGCTCATAACACTGACCGCAATGGCGGCGGCAATGCGTGACGGACAGCCGCCGCACAAGCTGCACAATTATGTTCTGGAGCGTAAGGCGCTGGCCGATCTCACCGCTCGGATCCTCGAAAGCAGCGCCCGCGAGCGGGCCCGGATTCCCGGCTTGGAGCGCAGGCGCGCCGACCTGATAGCGGCGGGCGCGCTGCTCGCGGGAATCCTGCTCGACGGGTTCCGATGCGAACAGATGCACGCGTGCGAATGGGCTCTGCGCGAAGGAATCCTGCTCGACTTCATCGACCATCATCATCGCGACGTGCGCGCGGCAGAGCATGTTCCGAGTATTCGGCGGCGCAGCGTGCTGAGCATGGCAAGCCGCTTTCAGGCGGCCCCCGACCATGGCCAGCAAGTGGCGCGCCTGGCGCTGGGTCTGTTCGATGCCACCAAATCAACGCACAAGTTGGGCGCCGACGCGCGCGAGCTGCTGGAGTACGCCGCGCTGCTGCACGACGTCGGTCTGTACGTCAGCCATTCCGGCCATCATCGGCATTCCCACTACCTGATTACGCAGGGCGAGTTGCGCGGCTTCGATCCCCAGGAGCTGCAGGTAATGGCGGTGGTCGCGCGCTTCCACAAGGGCGCGCCGCCCAAGACCTCGAGTCCGGAGCTCGAAGAGCTCGATCCAGAAAACCGCAAATTGGCGATTGCCTTGGCCGCGTTCCTGCGTGTCGCGGACGGCCTGGACCGCACGCATCACGGCATAGTGCGCACGATGCGGGTAGCGCGCAACAACGGCCGGCTCGAGATTTGGGTCGATTCCGCGGGGCGCGACGCTGAACTGGAACTGTGGGCGGCGCAGCGGAAATCGGAGCTTTGGGAAAAATGTTTCGGGCCGGCACTTTACTTTCGCGCCAAGGCCAGCAATTAAAGTATGGATGACCGGCCTTCACGAGCGCCATCCGTACCCCGGTAAGCTCATCGTCGTCGAGGGAATCGACGGCTCAGGCAAGTCCACCCAACTCCACCTGATGCATCGATGGCTGGAGGCGGAGGGCTACCGGGTTTTTTTCACCGAATGGAATTCCTCGGACCTGGTGCGCCGCGCGATAAGGCGGGGCAAGAAGAAGGACCTGCTCACGCCCACCACGTTCAGCTTGCTGCATGCCGCTGATTTCGCCGATCGGTTGATTTATCAGATCATGCCGCCGCTTAAAGGCGGAATGATCGTGCTCGCCGATCGCTACGTTTATACCGCCTTCGCGCGCGATGTGGCCCGCGGTGTGGACCCGCAATGGGTGCGGGAGGTATACAGTATCGCGCCCAGGCCCGACCTTGCGCTATATTTCAGAGTACCGATCGAGGCGTCGCTGGACCGCATCCTGAGTGGGCGGCAGAAGCTCAGCTATTATGAGGCGGGGATGGACTTGCACCTCGCCCCTGAGCCGTCCGATAGTTTCCGCATTTTTCAGACCCGAGTCCTCGATATTTACGACGCTTTGACGCTGGAGTACGACCTCAAGGTTATCGACGCCGCCAGGGAGATCGACGATCAGCAACGTCTGGTCCGCCAACTGGTATTGGACGTCATCCGGGGGATCGAGCCGAAGAAACCATATGAAAGACAGTCGCTTTTACGGCAACGGCCTGCCGTATAAAAAGCCGGCCAACTTCAAAGGCAGCTTGATCGTAATCGAAGGGACCGATCATGTAGGCCGTTCAACCCAGGTCGAACAGCTGAAGCCCTGGCTGGAGGTGGAGGGCTACGGAGTGGTCAGCACCCGCTGGACGCGCTCCGCTCTGCTGTATGAAACCATCTCGGAAGCCAAGGCGGGCAACCGGCTCAACGCCACCACTTTCGCGCTGCTCTACGCCGCCGATTTCGCCGATCGGCTGGAGAACGAGATCATCCCGGCGTTGCGAGCGGGCTTGGTCGTACTGGCGGACCGCTACATGTACACGGCATGGGCGCGCAACAAGCTGATGGGCGCCGACCCGACCTGGTCGCGTTCACTATTCGGTTTCGCCCTGGTTCCTGACCTGGTTCTGTATCTCAAGATCGATGTGGGCTCGCTGGTTCCACGCGCGCTTGAAGGCAAGGGGATGGATTACTGGGAATCCGGGATGCATCTGGCGTACGGCGCGGACTTGTTCGAATCGTTTTGCAATTATCAGCGCCGCCTGATCCGCGAGTTCAACGCGCTGGCCAAGGAGTTCAACTTCACGACTATCGACGCTCGCAAATCCCCCGAGTACATCCAGAACAAGTTGCGCGATCATATCGGGAATTTCCTGCGCCTGCGCAGGGGCGCCCCGATGCAACAGCCCGCGATTCTGGCCGCCGATAGGGTGTTGAATATCGCGCCGGAGGCCGGGATGGATTTCAAGCCGGATGCCACGAGCGAATCCGAGCCGGTGGCAGACCTCGATTTGGTCAAAGTACAGGCGGCGAAGTGACGCTTCAGCATCTGTCTCGCATGTCGAATCGGACTCGGACCAATGGCGAAAGCAAAACGCAAAGCAGCACGCCGTGCCGAAGAGCAAGAGCAGGAACCGCGGCCACCGAAGGAAGTTTTTGATTCGCCGTTCAAGCAGCTCAAAAAGCTGTATGCTGGCAGGCCCGATGAGCGCAGTGTTCCGCCCTCCAAGCGCCCACTCTCGCCAAGTACGGAGCTTGCTCCGGCCACAAACACCGTTCCCGATGAGTCCCGACTGCTCGAGGAAGCGCTTCGCGACGTGCGGCCCCTAAGCGGTCCGCGCCACGCTCCACCGGCCTGCGAACCCGGATTGACCAGAGCGATTGTTGACGAGGACGCCGAGGTCCTGGCCGAGCTGTCCGATCTGGTCGCCGGGCAAGGCGAATTCGATATCACTGAAACCGAAGAGTATGTCGAAGGCGCGCGATCGGGCCTGGATCCGCGGCTGATTGTAAGATTGCGTCGCGGCGAGTTCCCAGTCGACGCGCATCTCGATGTCCACGGAATGACCCAACCGGATTGCCGCCAGGCTCTGACCGAATTC
Source organism: Binataceae bacterium (SeqCode) (assembly GCA_035262365.1). Taxonomy (GTDB): domain Bacteria; phylum Desulfobacterota; class Binatia; order Binatales; family Binataceae; genus JAJPJA01. The sequence goes on along the minus strand of DATFSZ010000172.1, from coordinate 104,085 downwards.
ATCCGCGAGTCGGTGCGCAAGGGGCGGCGCAACGTGCTGGTGGTGCCGGGCCGTGGTTTGGGCTCGCCGGGCGGACGGCCGGTGCTCAAACATGCAGCGGTTCAGTGGTTATCGCACGGCACGCTCTCGGGTTACGTGCTGGGGTTCGTGACCGCGCGGCCGACCGACGGCGGCCCGGGCGCGCTATACGTGTTGCTGCGGCGCGACCGCAGGCGGGCGGCATTCGATGTCCTCAATGGCGCCAAGCGCCACGACTGATCCTGCGCCGGGGAACAGCCATGGATCGTCGCGCATCTGAGGAAACTCAGCATGCCTCTTCAACTTCCCTGCCGGCCGGTCTGACCGGTTTAACCACCAGCGAAGCACTTAGGCGGCTTGAGGTCTTCGGCCCCAATCAGATCGGCGCGCCGTCCTCCGTTGCACGCCTCAAACGATGGCTCTGGATGCTGGCCGATCCGATGGCCTTGATGCTCGCGGTAGGCGGTATCGCGTACACGGCGTTGGGCGACCGGCGCGAGGGCGCCGTACTGTTGCTCGCGGTGCTGCCGGTCCTGGGTATCGACGTGTTGATGGAAATGCGCTCGCGGCGCGCGCTTAGGAATCTCGCCCTTGCGGCCGCACCCAAGGTTCGCGTATTCCGCGATGGACGCGAGTGCGACCTGCCAACCGAAGAACTGGTGCCTGGCGATTTGCTGCTGCTCGAAGAGGGCGACATCCTGCACGCCGACGCGGCGGTGCGCTGGTCAGCCAACCTGGCCGTCGATGAATCGCAGCTGACCGGTGAGGCGGAGCCGCAGTCAAAGGCGGACGGCATCCCCGGGGCGGACCGTGTGTTCGCCGGCTCGCGCGTGATGACCGGTCACGGGTTTGTCGAAATCGCCGCCACGGGAGAGCGAACCCGCTACGGCAAACTTGCCCGGCTGGCACAGGAAGGGGCCAGCGGCGCGACCCCGCTGCAGCAAAAGATTGGCCGCATGACGGCCCGTCTCCTGGCAGCGGCGCTGTTCGTCGCGGCCGCGGTGTTTCTGATCCGAATGGTTCAGGGTGAGCGGTTGGAACACAGCCTGCTGTACGCCATCAGCCTGGCGATGTCGGCGGTTCCCGAGGAATTCCTTTTGGTCTTCACTCTTCTCCTGGGCGTATGTGCCTGGCGGCTTTCCCGATACAACGTTTTGGTCCGGCGTCTTACCAGTGTTGAAACACTTGGTTCAACTACTGAGATTTGCCTGGACAAGACCGGCACGCTCACCCGCGCCACCTTCTCCTTGCAAGTTCACCTGGTGCTCGACCCTGCGATGACAGAACAGGGCCTGCTCGAAGCCGCGGTGCTGGCGTGCGAGCCGCATCCGGCCGACGCGTTGGAGCAGGCGATCCTGCATCACTGTCAGGAGCACGGAATCGACGTGGAGCGCCTGCACGAGCAGTGGTCGCTAGTGTTCGACTATCCCTTCGACCCGGCAGGCAAGCACATGTCGCACGTGTGGGGATCCGACCATGGCAGCGCTTCGGGCGCCCGCAGCCGTATCGTCGCCAAGGGTGCGTTGGAAGGCGTTCTCGCGCATTGCCGGCTTGGGCCGGGCGAACGCGAACGCGCCGACGCCGCGAATGCAAAGCTGGCGGCGGCGGGAATGCGGGTGCTGGCGGTCGCCAGCCGCTGGGGAGCGCCGCCCGCAGAGTCGGGCAACCCGCGCGGAGGTTTCAGCGGCGTTCGCGAGCAGGACGAACGCGATCTTGTGCTGCACGGCCTGGTCGGATTTCAGGACCCGCTGCGCCCGGAGGTGAGCGCGGCTGTACGCGAATGCCAGGACGCGGGCATCAAGCTCAAGCTGGTGACCGGAGACCATCTGATGACGGCACACGCCGTGGCCGAGGCGGCCGGTATTGCGCATCGCGACGATCGCATCCAGACCGCCGACGTAATCGACAGTCTAAGCGGCAAGCCACTGCGCGACCTGATCGCGAACACCGCGATTTTCGCCCGCGCCCAACCTGAGCAGAAATTTGCGATCGTCGACTCGCTGCGCGCCGCCGGCGAAATTGTGGCGATGACCGGTGACGGCATCAACGACGCGCCTGCTCTGCGCCGCGCCAACATCGGGGTGAGCATGGGTCAGCGCGGCACCGCGGTGGCCCGCGAAGCTTCCGACCTGGTCCTGCTGGACGACAACTTCAGCTCATTGGTTGTGGCGATTCGAGAAGGGCGGCGGGTGTTCGCGGACATCCAGCGCGCTTTTCTATACCTGGCTGGGTTCAAAACAATGGTGGTGGGAATCGCCTTGTCCGCGCCCGTGCTGGGGATGCCGATTCTGCTGCTGCCGGTGGACCTGGTGTGGCTGGAGCTGATCGTCCATCCGGTCTCCGCCCTGGCCTTCGATAGCGGCACCGGCTCGGCGGCACTGATGCACAGCCCGCCACGCGACCCGAATGCTCCGATAATTCCGTTTTGGGCGGGGCTGCGTTCGGTAATTTCGGGCGCGCTGCTGGCGCTCGGCGCGCTCTGGCTGTACTTCTCACGTCTCGGCTATGGAGAGACGTACGCGCGCGGGGCGGCGATGACGGTGGTTGTGGCCGGAAGCATCCTGCTGGCCGCGGTTGAGATGTTGCACGACCCGGCGCGATCGAAACTACGAATCCCGTTTGGTCCGCGCTTTTGGCTGGTATGCACGCCGGTTGCGGCGAGCCTGCCGCTATTCATGGTCGCCGGACCGGCCGCCACCCTGCTCGGCATACGATGGATTAGACCATCCGATTTCGCCATCGCTTTGTCGATCGCGCTAGTCGCCGTGGGATGGCGCGCGGTTGTACCGGTCACAAAATCAAGGGCGGCCTGAAATAGAAAAAAGCGGAGTCCATGACGGACTCCGCTTTGCAACGCGTTGGCTGTGCGAGCGAGCGACTAGATCTTCGCCTGCAGGAAGAACGCGATTACCAGGGCGTACAGCGTCAACGCCTCGATAAAGGCCAGACCAATGATCATCGGGGTGAAAATCTGGCCGGCGCTGTTGGGATTGCGGCCGATCGATTCCATCGCCGAAGCCACCATGCGGCCCTGGCCGATCGCGCTGCCGAAGGCCGCGATGCCGATGCCGATGTTTGCCGCGAGCGCGATTAGACCGGCACGGAGCGCACCGCCACCGGCCGCCTCCTGCGCCATCGCCATCATCGGCGACGCCAGCAGCATCATGGACGCCGCGCTCAACACCATTCCGAACCGTCGAATCATTCTACTTTCCTCCTTGCGCACCCCGGCTCGTGCGCCGCTCCCGATCCGCCTCTGTCATCCTCTACCATCCACAGTTATCTCGAGCGGAACTCGTACGCCTTGGGTTGTTGCTGATTTCAATGCTCGTGGCTTTGCGCGAGCTTGATGTAGCTCATGGTCAGGACCATGAAAATCAGGGCCTGGATTACGCAGACGATTGCTCCGAGCGCATAGAACGCCAGCGGAACAAACATCTTGGTCAGCCCGGTAAAAATGCTTAACACCTGGTGGTCGGCGAACATGTTGGCGTAGAGGCGGACTCCGAGCGAAAACGGCCGGAACAAATTATCGGCCAGTTCGATCGGCAGCATCAGTGGCGCCAGCAGGAGAATCGGTCCGAGGAAGCTGCGCAGATAGTTAAAGCCATTCGCCTTGAACCCCTGGTAGATGTAGAACGCGAAGCTGACCGTGCCCAGCGCAAAGGTCAGGTCGGAATAACTGGTAGGCGGCTCCATGCCGGGGATCAGGCCAAAAATATTTCCGGCCAGGATGAACAGGAACAAACTGCCCAGGAAAGGCACCAAGTCGCGATAGCCGTGAGTGTCCATCACGCCCGCCACAAATCCGTCGATCCATTCCACCAGCACTTCGGCGACGGAGCGCAACGTCACGCCCTCGTCAGGAGTCGTGGGATCGGAGGCGACAGCCAAAGCGTTGCGAGCCATCGCAGCAAAGATCAACAGCAAGCCCATTACGATCCAGGTACCAACCAGGACTTCAGGTACGCGCCCGCCGCCGATCAATTCCAAAAACTGTACACTTCTATGCAAACGACCAGGTCCCTTCAATCAAATCGCGCGCCAGCGCGTCCTACACTTTGCATCGATGTGCTGCGCTGAGCCAGGTTAACTCGCGCTGTTTCAATCAGCACCGCCACCAACTGGGTGAACACGCCCGCCGCGAAACCTACGCCGTCGATCCCGGATCGAAAGAGAACCACATAAACCAGTCCCGCGATGAGCATCATCTTGAATGGCAGTGCGATTGCGCCCAATGCACTGCTCGCTCCGCCCGCCGCACTCGCCAGCAACACGCGGGCCAAAACGGCCAACAAAAATAAATTGGCAATTACTACGCTCGCGCCCAGAAGACAGCTCAATGCCGCAGCGTTTGAACGAAGAACGAGCAACAACAGCGCCGCCAGGCAGGCCACTATTACGTTGGTGCGCTGGATTGCACCAAGCCCCGGCAATGTCATTGTTTGATTCGTTGTCATGATTCCTTCTGGAAGTCGCGTAAGATGCTAACCAATCGGTAGAAACCAGCAAAGACCCCCAGCAGGAACATTACCAGCGTCAGGTAGGGATCGGTCTTGAAATACAGGTCCAGGTAATGGCCGATAATTGCGCCGGCCAACATCGGTGAGGAAAACTCCAGGCCCGCAGCGCCATAGCGCGCCAGTTTGGCTGGACTCAATGCCATTTGGTCGCCCTGTATTATTCCACAAGAGATTCGCACGCGGCGCTGACGGTCTTTTGAAGATCTTCATCGCTGTGCGCGTTCGAAATGAACAGCGCCTCGAACTGCGACGGGGGAAGATATATTCCGCGCTCCAGCATCGCGTTGAAAAAGTGCGCAAAGCGCTGGCGATCCGCGCGCTGAGCCTGCTCGGCGTCTTGCACTTCTGAGACGCCAAGAAACAGAGTTACAAGCGAGCCGACACGGTTCACGCATCCGGTGACATTGTTTTGCGCCAGCGCGGAGCTGAGCCCGGCCTCAAGGCAAGCGCCCGCTGTTTCGAGCCGCTCATAAACTCCTCCTTCAGACAAAATCTTGAGCGTCTCAATTCCTGCACGCACCGAAAGCGGATTTCCCGACAGAGTTCCGGCCTGATACACGGCGCCGGCCGGCGCGAGCAGGTCCATCAGTTCAGCGCGTCCAGCCACCGCTCCGATCGGATTTCCTCCGCCGATAATTTTCCCCAGCATGATCAGATCGGGATCGCCGCCATAGATTTCGTAGGCCGCACCGAAGCGCAGGCGAAACCCGCTGATCACCTCGTCGCAGATGAAGAGCGCGCAGTGCCGATGAGCAAGAGCGCCGAGTCGCTGCAAAAAATCGGCCGCCGGCTTTACCACTCCCATATTCGCCGCGACCGGCTCGACGATCACCGCCGCGATCGCGTTCGGATGTTCGCTAAAACAGCGCTCCACAGACGCGAGATCGTTGTAGCGAGCGACCAGTGTGAGGCGCGCCAAATCGGCAGGAACACCGGGGCTGTCGGGCACTCCCAGCGTCATCGCGCCGGAACCGGCGCGAACCAACAGGGAATCGGAATGGCCGTGATAGCAACCGTCGAATTTTATGATCATGGAGCGGCCGGTCGCGGCGCGCGCGATGCGCAGCGCGGTCATACCGGCCTCGGTGCCGGAGCTTTGCAGCCGCACCTTTTGCGCGCCTGGAACGGCGGCGGCAATCATCTCAGCCAACTCCACTTCCAGGCGCGTTGGCGCTCCGTAACTGAAACCCTGTTCGGCCTGCGCAGCGACGGCGCGCACCACGCGCGGCTCGCCATGACCGAGGATCGCCGGGCCGAAAGCGCCTACGTAATCAAGCAGTCGATTTCCATCCTCGTCCTGGACATAAGCTCCGTGCGCGGCGGCGATGAAGCGCGGCTCCGCGCCGACCGCTTTCCAGGCGCGCACCGGCGAGTTGACTCCGCCCGGGGTGCGGCGAATTGAGCGCGTAAACAGGGAGTGGGAATTGTCACTCTTCGTCATGATCGGTTCCCGCCAGTGAGTTCCGCAATGCAGCAGTAATATGCCCTTGCCTCAGCGTCAACAAATTGCTTTTTTGTTTGAAACCCATTGGGCCACAACGAGTTGAGTGATCGCAGAAATTCGGCCGCGATTTGCGCCCGCGGTGCGTGACGTCTAGCGGCGGCCATTTCGTAGGATTTCCCGAACATTTCCAAAAAGTTTGCGCGCGCGCTTGCACGGTCACCGCAAAGAGTTTAGAAGTGCTGTCTTCACTGATCGTTTAACCGTTGGGAATGATTTAGCCTTTCTTAGGCTTGCTGCTGTTAATGTGTGCGAGCATGACTGGTTTTGGCGAGGCTGACCCATCCGGAATGTGCGGGCGGGGGGTCACTTAAACCAAAAGCCGTTAAATCGCGCGAATTTTGCATAGGGAAGCCCCTTACAGCGTCAGGCCAAGTCGGGGTTATTAACAACTGTTGATAACGCTGTGAGTAATTCGTCTTACATTCAAGCGCTTCGTCTCCCCAGCCGGGACGATTCTTTCCTGGAGGAATCATGGACGCTCTGTGGCAAAGAGTGGCTACTCGAGTACGGGATGAATTGGGCCAGGTCAGTTTCGAAACCTGGATCGGCCCATTGAACTTTGTCGGTATGGAGGGCAGAACCGCAACCATCCAGGCACCGAACAAATTCTTCCGCGATTGGGTCCACGAGCGCTACCTCGAATTGCTGCGTGAGTCTCTTTCCGCCGAGGCGGGGATGAGTGTCAACGTTGCGCTGGTAGTCGAAGAGCAAAACGGCAACGGCAATCATCAAGCGCCTCCCCGACGGCCGCCGCTGCCGGCGCCGCCGATAGTTAACCCGGCTGCAGTTACCGGGCGTGAGGCGCGCAGCCAGCTAAACCCGCGTTATACGTTTGCTGAATTCGTCGTCGGCTCCAGCAACCAATTTGCTCATGCTGCCGCCCAGGCGGTAGCTAATCAACCCGGAGAAAAATACAATCCGCTTTTTATCTATGGCGGTGTGGGTCTCGGCAAAACCCATCTCGCCACGGCGATCGGACATCAGCTGGGCACCGGACGTGAGCGGCCACGCAAAGTCCTGTTCGTGCCGGCCGAGATCTTCATGAACGAATTGATCAGTTCGCTCAGGCGCGACCGCATGGGCGAATTCAAGGAGAAAATGCGCCGCGTCGATGTGCTGATTCTCGACGACGTGCAGTTTCTCGCCGGACGGGAGCGGACGCAGGAAGAGTTCTTCCACACCTTTAACTCTCTGCACGCCGACCGCCATCAGATTGTGCTGACCTCGGATAAGGCCCCGCGCGACATCGAGGGATTGGAGGAGCGGCTCCGCAACCGGTTCGAGTCGGGGCTGATCGCCGATATCGCGCCGCCCGATCTTGAAACCCGGGTGGCGATCGTGCAAAAAAAAGCTGCCTTGGAAAATCTCCAGCTTGCTCCGGATGTTGCGCTGTACGTAGCGCAAAACGTTTCGTCCAATGTGCGCGAACTGGAAGGATGCCTGACCAGGCTGGCCGCGTTCGCCTCGCTCAACAAGTGCGCCATCACGGTGGACTTTGCCCGCCAGGCTTTGCGCGACCTTATCCGGGAGCAGGAAGTGAAGCTCGACATCGACTTAATTCAAAAGCGCGTGTCCGAGTTCTTCCACATCCGTCTTGCCGACCTCAAGTCGAAAAAACGTACGCAGCACATCGCCTTTTGCCGCCAGGTAGCGATGTACCTGTGCCGCAAGCTCACCGACAGCTCCTTCCCCACTATCGGCGACCGCTTTGGCCGCGACCATTCAACCGTAATTCACGCCTATAATCTGATTTCCCGCCGGGTCAGCAACGACTCCGCCTTTCGCCATTCGATTGAGAAAATCGAACGCGACCTTAAAAGCATGCGGCCTGACGCCGCGTGACTTGTGGACATGATTGTGGGCAAACTGCGCACAATGAACAGCAACGCGGGCGCGGCCGTCAATGGTTTATTCCGACGCTTTAGTGAGGACGTACGGTCCACAGGTTTGCCGACAGCCTATCCGGCGCAACAGCGCAGGTTTTACGCAGCCTTCAACAAATCAACACCCACTACTGATCGATCTGATCTTCTTAAAGAGATTAGATCCAAGAGGAATAGGGCGCCTGAATGGAACTCATAATTGGGCGTTCGGCATTGCTGAGCGGCCTTAACTTGGCACAGGGAATCGTTGAGCGGCGCAATACCGTACCGATCCTCGGCAATGTGCTGATCGATGCGAAAGCGTCGTCGCTGACCCTGGCTGCCACGGACATGGAAGTCGGGATGCGGACCGGGATGGCGTGTGAGTGTGGCCATCCGGGGTCGATTACGCTCAATGCGCATAAGCTGTTTGAGATCGTGCGCGAGACCGAGGCGGACGAAGTATCACTGCGGTCGCTGGAAAACGACTGGGTCGAAATCAAATGCGGACGTGCCCGGTTCAAGATGATGAGCCTTGATCCGCGCAGTTTTCCGGCAATGCCAAGCGCGGGGGAAAGAGCTGGCGATGCGGCGCGCGCGCAGTTGAATATCGGAGCCAATGTGCTGACCACGATGATCGACAAGACCATTTTCGCAGTCAGCCCGGATGAAACCCGCTACAACCTGAGCGGGGTCTATATTGAAAGTCCGTCCCCGGACCTGGTCAGGATGGCGGCTACCGACGGTCACCGATTGTCGATGATCGACCGTGCTGCTCCGGGCTTTTCAATGCAAGGTGGAGCCATACTGCCGCGCAAAGGCCTCAACGAACTGCGCCGGCTGCTCGACGGCGGCGTCGAGGGTAACGTGACGTTGTCCGTCGAGGCGCAACTTGCCTGGCTGCTCCAAGGCAGCACGGAAATCTCCATGCGCCGGGTCGAGGGCGAGTTCCCCGACTACCGCGGGGTGATCCCCAAGGATTCAAAGTATCAGGTCAAGGTCGATCGCGACGTGCTGCTCGCCGCCATCAAGCGGGCCGCGATTTTTTCCAGCGAGCGCTTTCACGGAATCAGACTTGCCTTGGCTTCGAGTAGTCTGACCGTTTCTTCAACCAGTCCCGAACTGGGAGAAGCCAGCGAGACGGTCGATGTGGAGTTCACCGGCGAAGAGTTCTCAGTCGGCTTTAATGCCGCTTACCTTTTGCAGGCGGTAGCAGCGGTACCCGCTCAGAGCGAGGTCTCAATCGGCCTGACCGACGAAGTAAGTCCCGGGGTATTAACCACGCCGGCGGACTCCGCGTACCTGTACGTGGTGATGCCGATGAGGCTCTGAGCAACGCGTAGAGCCCGCCATGCGCGCGCTTGGGATAGCGCGCACATGGCGGGCATTATCTTTGGTCCCGGCTCAACACGTCAGGTCGGCGTGGCTTTACAGCGTGGCGTGAACCGCGCGGGAGCCGCTGCGATCGACGGCAGTGCGCCGACACCAACGGTCGATCTCGTCGATCTTGAAGCGCCAACCGCCACCAAGCCTGAAGCCGGGGATCTCGCCGCGCTTTACCAACCGATAGATAGTCGATTGGTGGCAGTGCAGATACTTGGCCAGATCCTTCACCGTTACGATTTCCCTGGTCATTTCCTTATTCAACATAATCTCACCCCATTCAAATTTATGACTCACCGTGCTTTAGCTGGCGGATTAAACTAAGCGGCGGAGAGGGATGCGTATTGTGGCCACTAGGTTCTCCGTTCGCCAGGTCATTTTCCGCCCTGAAATAGTGGGCCGAGAGCGACCGCAGCAAGCACCGAAGCGAGCCGCCAAAAACTACAATTAAAAGCGTACGATTGCGATGTAGGCTGAGTCAACGAAGTAGTTGCGCGCTCATCATATGATTTTATCCTCGCACCGTACCTTTTGTGTGAGATTTCTCTATGTCATTCTGAAACGCAGGTGGATCGCCCTTGAAAGCAGGAATTATAGGCCCACGCGGAGCAGGAAAATCGACTGTTTTTCATGCACTTACCGGATTAGCCCCGCTGGAATCACAACAGGCCAAGAATCGCGCGCGCCCGGGCCAGATTCGGGTCCCGGACGCGCGGCTGGATTTTCTGGAACGCGTCTGCGAATCCAAAAAGAAGATTCCCGTGGAATTGACGCTGCTTGATTTTGCCCCCAGCCAGAAGGAAGCAAAACCGGGTGCGGTGCTGGACGCGACGCTGATTCCGATGATGCGGGAACTGGACGCTATCTTGATCGCGGTTGCCAGTCCGGCAATTGGCGGTGGCGATCTATTGCCGACGCTTAAGAGTATCGAGGAGGAACTGGTCTTCGCCGACTTCGAACAGGCTGAGCGCCGCCTGGAGCGAATAAAAAAGGAGCGCGCACCCGACGAAGTCGAGCGCGCTGCGCTGCAACGCGTCGTGGCCTCCCTTGAGCACGGCGCTCCGCTGCGTACGCTCGATCTGAGCGTTCAGGAAGTGAGGGTGCTTTCTCATTTCGCTTTCCTGTCGCACAAGCCGGCCCTGGTTGTGATCAATTGCGCCACCGAGGAAGCGGCGCAGCATGCCTCGCACGAGCAAGCTGAAGCAATCCAGGCGCGCGGCCTGGAGATATTTCCGATGGCGGCTGGGTTCGAAGGGGAGTTGTGGGAGTTGGACGAAACCGCGCGGGCCGAGCTGCTGAAGGAAGCGGGTTTGACGGCCAGCGCAGCGGATCGCTTGACCGCGGCGCTATTTCGCAGGCTGGGCCTGATGACCTTTTATACCGCCGGCGAACCGGAGGCGCACGCCTGGTCCCTACCGGCAGGCGCCAGCGCGCTTGAGGCGGCGGCGAAAATCCACAGCGATATTGCGCGTGGATTCATTCGCGCCGAGGTGATTTCCTATGACGACTTCGAGCGGTTCGGCTCCGAGGCCAAAGTAAAAGCCGCCGGCCGGCTACGCCTGGAAGGGAAGGATTACGTTATGCAAGACGGCGACGTAATCCACATTCGCTTCAAGGTATAATGTCATCCCGATCGCCGGCCCTGCCAATAACAGAAGAAGAGCCCTGACCTGTTGAAAGCATGCGCATCCGTTCGGCCTTGGACTTGCGAGGAGCATTCAGGGCTGAAAGAATCGGGTCGGTACGCTACTTAGAGCGTAGATTCCCGAAACTAACCCAACGCAATTCTGATGCGCCGCCTCGAAACTATCTTCATCGTCATAGGAGTGCTCTTTTACGTCTGGTTCGTGCACAGCCTCGGACTGCGATCAGTGTACGACCACCTCCGACTGGTCGGCTGGGGACTAAGCGTGACGATTGCGATGGAGGCTTTGGCGCGCATCGCTAACACGCTGGGCTGGCGGGCTGTGATCGAAAATTGCCCCCGCCAGTTGACCTTTCCCAGGTTGTTTGCCGCGCGAATCGCCGGCGAAGCGGTTGACTATACAACTCCGTCAGCGCAACTGGGAGGGCAAATCGTGATGGCGCTGATGGTTCGCCGCGAACTGCCGATCGCGGCCGGACTCGCCACTGTGGTTATCGCGACCTTTGCCGAGGCGATGGGGCAAATCGGCTTTATCTGCGGAGCGTTGTTGCTTTCAATCCGGCTAGCGGCCTCGTTCAATCAGCTCTTCTGGCCGATCGTGGGTGGACTTGCGATCACCATCAGCCTCGCCGCCGCGCTGTTTTACGTGCAGAAAAAGCGGCCCTTCTTTCATCTTTGGAAAGCAGCCGCGAGACTTGATTTGCCCGCGCTGGCCACCATCGAAGTGGGGCGGGCGTCAGAGGAAGCGGACCAGATTCTCAGTGATTTCTACCGCCGCAATCAGTTCCGACTGGTGATCTCCTGCTTGTGCTATCTGTTTGCCTGGAGTCTCGGTCCGCTGGAAATCTACCTGCTGCTCAGCTTTCTGGGCCAAAAGCCCACCGTTGAGGTGGCGCTGCTGACCGAAGCGTTGGGCCTGCTGATCGAGCGCGCCACCTTCATGATCCCGGCCAAGCTGGTCAGCCAGGAGGGTGGCAAGGCCTTGATTCTGGGGATGCTGGGTTATGCGCCTGGAATCGGGTTCGCAGTCGGGTTTCTACGGCGCATCAAGGAACTGGTCTGGGTTTTGTTTGGCCTCTCCTCTCTCGGAATCTATCGCCTTGGCGAATCCCGCAGCGCCAGTCCCGCTGCCGAACGACCATTGGAAGCCGAGCGCTCGGTAGCGAGTTCGGCGCAAAAGGTGAGGAATTTCAAATATGAAAATGGCATTCGCGACCCTGATGGCGCTCTCGCTCAGCGCCATCGGTAGTCCGCTGCGCGCGGGCGTCGTGTTGACCCAGGATATCGTTACCAACAGCGGCACCAACACTACATCGGACAGCCGCACCATAATGATCGAGGGCAACAAACAGAAGGTCGTAATGCGCGACCAGACAATCGTGCTCGATTTGGACGGGGGTAAGATGATCCTGCTGAACCCGTCAACCAAGACCTACACGGAACTCCCGTTTCCCCCCCGCGGCCAAATGGCGTCGATGATGCAGAACATGGGCGGTGTCAACCTGGATTTCAAAAAGACCGGCGCCACGCACACCATCTCGGGATACAAGTGCGATGACTACAACAGCTCGGGGAAATCGGTAATGGGCGAGTTCAGCGCCAAGGGCTGCTTTTCCTCAGCGGCGCCCGGTGCCGCGGATTACGCCGGCTTCACCAAGCAATTGGCCAAGAAATTTGCAGACGCGGGGATGGCACGAACCAGCGGCAACCAGCCCGACGGCGTGCCGATCGAGCTTAACACCAGCACCAAGCTGACCAACTTCAACATTCCAGGAATGCCTCCGGAGCAGGCCGAAAAGCTCAAGGCGATGATGGCCAATCGCCCGCCTACCACCAGCAAATCAACCACCACCAGCATCAAGGCCGCGGACCTTCCAGCCGACACGTTCGGGATTCCGCCCGATTACACGGAACGCAAGATTGGGATGGCTGGACCCGGAGCAATGGGTGCGGCTCCAATGGCGCCGGCCCCGGGTCCAACGCCCTACCAAGGCGAGTAACGAATCAATCCTGGGCGCAGTTGTCCGGAACTCAGGCCGCTGCGGTCTGCGCGGGGGCGCTCAGCGCGGCACAGCAATCGCTCAGCCAGTTCAGCGTCGAGCGTTCATCTTCGATGAACAGGCGCAGCATCTCCCGCGTCTGAAGATCCTCTTTAATCGAGTCGATAAACGCGAACACCGGCTTGAAGATTTCGTCGGCAGAACCCAAAGTCTTATTCAGATAACCCAGTTTTTCGACGTCGGAATTGCGTGGATTCGAGACGAAATCGATGAACTTGCGGCCCTCGCCCCCCATCGGCGCCGCCTTGCATTCGCCGCCCAGCTCGCGCAGGCGCTGCGCCAACTGGCGCGAATGATACGCCTCGCGCTCCGCAACCATCCGCAGACCGCTGCGAATGCAGTCCGTTTGGCAGACGGCGGTCCAATTGGTGAAGGCTTCGGCACCGCCGGCCTCGCCGGTGGCGGTACTCTCCAGAAAGCTCATGACGGCGGCGCGCTCGGAGGGAAAATCTTTGCCCATTGCGCGAAAACTGCCGCCGTTGAGGGAGCTGGTGCCTCCGCCCTCAAGCCTCGATACTTCCTGCTCGAAAGCTGCCTCGTTGATGATCCCGCTGCGATAGGCGCGTAATAACTGTTTGAATTCGAAGTCCCGGCTCATAGGTCCCTCCACGGCGCAGTGAATATTTTTGGGAACGCAATCACCATAGGGCCGACTCTTGCGCATTGTCAACGGTTCAAATCCGGAAGGTTCCTCCTGCTGACAGTTCCCGGAACCGACGTGGTATGGTGGGGCCGCGGCGGAGGTTTCAGTACTCATGGACGAATTCAAACATCACTTCGTGCGCACTAACGGCATCCGGATGCACGTGCACGAAGCGGGCGCGGGCTATCCCGTACTGCTTTGCCATGGATTCCCTGAAATCTGGTATTCGTGGCGCCATCAACTGAAAGCTCTGGCGGCGGCCGGTTTCAGGGCCATTGCGCCCGACCAGCGGGGTTACGGCGAGACCGATCAACCTGAGCCAATCGAAGCCTACAGCCTGCGCAATCTGGTGGCCGACCTCACCGGGATGCTCGATCGGCTTGGAATCGACCGCTGCGCAATCGTCGGGCACGATTGGGGCGGAATCGTGGCCTGGGGTGCGGCCATGATCGCCCCGGACCGATTTGAGAAAGTGGTAGGGCTTAATACGCCGTTTCTGCCGCGCCCGCCGGTCAAGCCGACCGCCTTGTTCCGTGCGATGGCGGCTGGCAAGTTTCACTACATTTTGTACTTTCAGGAGCCGGGGGTGGCCGAGGCTGAGCTGCAAGCCGACGTCCGGCGCACGTTGCGGGGCTTTTACCAGGATTTGGCTGACCTGAACCTGGAAGCGGGGGCCAACAATCCACCTGGGGTTTTGGGTCCCGCCGGCGGCGGTCTGCTGGATCGGCTGCCCGATCGGCCGCCCGGCAGCTTCCTGACCGCCGCCGACTTTGAAGTCTTCGTAAAGGCTTTCGAACACAGCGGGTTTCGCGGCCCGATCAACTGGTATCGCAACTTCGACCGCAACTGGGAGGAGACCGCGGAAATCGAACATCGCGTCAATCAGCCGGCGCTGATGATCTGTGCGGAGCGCGATCCGGTGCTGCCGCCGTGGATGGCTGCGGGAATGCAGCAACTCGTTCCGAACCTGGCCAGGACCATCGTGATCAAGAACTGCGGGCACTGGACGCAGCAGGAGCGGCCCGAGGAAGTTAATCAGGCGCTGCTGGAATTCCTGAGCGCCTGAGCGGTCATTGGGGTGGAGCCGGCCCGTCGAGGCTGGTAATGGGCCGGCCGCGCGTCTCCGGCAGCATCCAGACCAGGATTGTACCCGCCGCTGCGAACAACGAGCCGACCGCCAGAGCGGCGGCGAAGCCGACCCGCGTGCTTAGCGCGGTAATCATCAGGGGGGTGAAGAACTGAATTCCCCTGGTTACGTTGAGCAGCAGGCCCAGGATCGTGTTGCGCATCCGGGTGGGAAACAACTCCGACATCAAGGTTCCCGCCCCTGACCAGATCCCGGTGCCGAAACCGGTCAGCGCCATCGAAGCGGCGATCAGCCCCGGGACAACGGCTGCCCGGCGCCAGAAAATCGTCACCGGCAGCAGTCCCAGCGCCATCATGACGCCAAAGGCCGAGAATACAGGCCGGCGCCCAAAGCGGTCGGCGAACAAGCCGAAGCTCAGGTAGCCGAGCACACCGCCAATCTGCATGCCGATCATCAGGCGACCGCTTTGATGGCTGCTGAGATGGCGGCTTAATTCCAGGTAACCCGGCAGCCAGCTATAGGTGAACCAGTACGCCTCGGAGTTCACCAGCAGAAGAAAAAACAAAACCAGCAGGATGCGCTGGTAGGATGCCAGCCATTTCAAATCCGTGCGCCATCCGCGTGTCCCGGCGCTTTCCCGGGCGGTCCAGACGTCGCTTTCAGGCAGCCACATCCAGACGGCCGCGGCTACCACCAGCGCGGGCGACGCCGCCAGCATAAAGACCGCGCGCCATCCGAGGGCGGGTTGAAGGAATCCGCCGGCGATTGCGGCAAACAGGATTCCCAACGGCACCCCGGTCTGAACGTAACAGGCATAACGCGCCCGGTGCCGCGCGGGAATCGTCTCCGCGATCATGCTCTGCCCGGCTGCCCACTCGCCGCCGATCCCCAGTCCGGCCACGGTGCGCCACGCAACCAGCGCGGCCAGCGAATGCGCCGTCGAGCACAGCAGCGTACCGACCGCATAGATCAATGTCGTGGCGACGATAACCGGCTTGCGCCCCACGCGGTCGCCGAGCAGGCCGAAGCTTACGCCGCCAATGGCGGTCATCAGGAAGGAGAATCCCAGCACCAGCGAGGAATCGGTCGGACTAAGATGCAGCTCCCGTGCGATACCGACCAGCAGGAAAGAATAAAGAACCAGATCGAAGAAATCGAAGATCCAGGCGAGAAAGCACAGGGCGACGACGCGATAGTGGAGCGGGGTCAGGACAGGACTTTCATGCAGCAGAGCAATCGGCACGCCGCCTTGCGCGCGGGCAACATTGTCCATAGCGGACCGCGAGCGATCAGTTGCAAGCGCACTGGCCGCAAGCGTTGATGGCCAGGGGCGCGAACGTGGGAGCGGCGCCGGTTGCCGCGGCCGGAGTTGGAATCAGCGGTGAGAGCGGTTTTGAGCCGAGATAGGCGGAGCATGCGGACACCGCCGCCTGCCGTGCCAAGAAATAGCTGGTGGCCGTCACATTGCCTGCCCAAATCACCGGTTGACCCGCGGATGTGCAGTTGCAGTGGAATGAACGCGACACAGTAGCCGGCGGGGGTGTTGCTGTGGCGCTCGGTATCGGCGAGGGCGTGGGAATCACGGTGCCGACCTGCGCCCGGCTCCGCCCGCGGATCACCATCAGCACCAGGAGTGTGATAACCAACAGCACAACGAGGATTCTCGACCTGCTCATCGCATAACGTCCTTCTCTAAAACCGCGGTGCACGGCAACCCTACCGGCCGTTTTTTGGCGGCCGGCAGCACTGGCCCCGTACGGTCAGGTATGGTTGGCTATCATCAATGCTGCCGCCGCGCCATTCAAGCCTCGCGCTGGCGGCGCCAAATCCAACTCGTGCGCGGCCGGGCACCGCGCAAGCCGGCACCAGCCAGGCGGTTCGGGGGACGAAGCTATGTTAAGACGGATACTGCGATGGATGCTGCGGGCAGCCGCAACCGTGGTTGTGCTGCTCATCATCTTCGTGGTGGTGGACTACTTCACCCATCGCGTTCCTTCCAATGCGGTTTTGGAAATCAAGCTGACCGGTACGGTGGTTGAACGCGGCAGCACGAATTTGCTCGGCGCTCTGAGCGGCAACGATCAGACGGCGCTTAACAACGTTCGCAGCGCGATCCACAACGCGGAGCACGACCAGAGGATCGTCGGGCTCGCGCTCAAAGTGATCGATCCCCAGATGGAGATGGCGCAGGCGCAGGAGATCGCCGACGCCGTGTCCGATTTCGCAAAAAAGGGCAAGTGGACCTCCGCCTATATCGAAACCGCCGGCGAATTCGCGCCCGGCAACCTGGCTTACATGGTCGCGAGTTCGGCGGGCGAGGTCTCGATAATGCCGCAGGGGGAGTTGAATCTGGTGGGGATCGGGATGCGCGAGTTGTTCCTGCGTGGCACGTTGGACTGGATCGGCGTGCGGCCTGACCTCTACGCCATTGGCAAGTACAAGACCGCCGCCAACATGTTCTTATATAAGGATATGACCCCGGCCCAGCGCGAAGCCGATGACGGGCTTATCAACAGCCTTTATGACCAGCTCACCGCCCGGATTGCGGCGCAACGCCATTTTGAGTCTCCCGCGGTAAGCGCCCTGATTAACCAGGCGCCCTTCAGCGCCACCGAGGGCCTGCACAACCGTCTAGTCGACAAACTGGAATACGAGGATCAGTTCGACGACCGCATCGAGAAATACGGCGGAACCAAGCATGAGACGGTTGATTACACTTCCTATGTGCGGCCCCGGATCTTCTCCGGATTTCGTTCCGGCGGCAGGATCGCGGTCGTCTATGGCTCGGGCGAGATTGACCGTGGCAAAGGCGGCTACGACCCGCTGATGTCGCCCGGCGGATCCTCGATGGGATCGGACACGATAAGCGACGCCTTCGAGAAGGTCCGCGACGACGATTCGATCAAGGCGGTGATCTTCCGCATCGACTCGCCCGGCGGGTCGGTGGTGGCCTCCGAGCTGATCCGGCGCGAGGTCGAGTTAACGGCCAAGAAAAAGCCGCTGGTGGTCAGCATGTCCGGCTACGCGGCCTCGGGCGGCTACTGGGTATCGACGCCGGCCAGCAAGATTATCGCCGACCCGGGAACGGTAACCGGCTCGATCGGGGTGCTGGGCGGCAAATTCAACGTGGCTCCGGCGATGGCCAAGCTCGGTGTCACCAGCGATGCCGTGTTCAAGGGCGATAACGTTTCGATGTTCGATTCGTTTACCGACTTCACGCCCGCGCAGACGGCGATGCTGCGAGATAAGATGCTGGGTGAAGTGTACAAGCAGTTTGTGCAGCGGGTCGCCCAAAGCCGCCACCTGAGCGTCGACCAGGTGGAAAAGGTGGCGCAGGGACGCGTCTGGACCGGCCAGCAGGCGCTGTCCTTCAAGCTGGTGGACGAACTGGGCAATTTTGACGCCGCGCTTAAGGAGGCCAAGAAACAGGCCAACCTGCCACTGGACCAGCCGGTTGAGCTGATCAGCCTCCCGCGCCAACCCGGCTTGGTGGAACAATTGCTGGGCGCGGGCGGAATTGACTCTCGCGCCGTGTTGGGCGGCGGACTGAGCCGCATCATCGCGCCATGGCTAGCCCTGCTGCACGAGCAGCGCATCCAAAGCGGCGCGGCCGGCTGGCTCTACTGCGCCCACCTGCCGTTGGTGCGGTAAGGCAGAGATAAGAACTGTGGCGTTGTTTTTCTCTGGATAGCCGCTAGATCTCGCGGCGACCGCTCAGCGCGCTGGTAAGCGTGGCAGCGTCGCTGTACTCGAGGTCGCCGCCCACCGGCAGACCGCGGGCCAAGCGGGTGACCTTGATCGCGAGCGGTTTTATCAGATGGGCCAGGTATAGCGCGGTGGCTTCGCCTTCAACAGTTGCGTTGGTGGCGATCACCACCTCCGCCACCGGCGGCTCGCCGCCCAGGCGCGCGATCAGCTCCTTGACGCGCAAATCGTCCGGACCGATTCCATCCAGTGGCGCCAGCGCGCCATGCAGCACATGATACAGGCCGCCAAAGCTGCGCGAGCGCTCCATCGCCATCAGATCGGCCGGCCCCTCAACCACGCAGATAACCGACGGGTCGCGCGCCGGGTTGGAGCAGATATGGCAGCGCTCGCTGTCGGAAAGGCCTAGGCAAGACGCGCACAGACCGATCCGTTCCTTCATTTCGAGCAGCGCCTCGGCCAGCGCAATAACGTCTTCACGCGGACGACCCAGCAGGTTGAACGCAAGCCGCGACGCGGTCTTCTCGCCGATTCCCGGCAGCCGCGCAAGCTCGCGCACCAGCCGCGTCATGGCCGGCGGCAGACCCTGGCCCTGCTTGCTGCTCTCCGCCATCTAACGGTTCCTTATTCGAAGCCGGGAAACTTGAACCCGCCCATCGGCGCCAGCTTGCCCATTTCCTCTGCGACCAGACTCTGCGCCCGGCGCAGCCCCTCATTGACGGCGACGGTGATCAGGTCCTCCAGCATGGCCTTGTCTTCAGAGGCCAGCAGCGAGGGGTCAATTTCGATGCGGCGCACCTGCATCGAGCCGTCCACCGTCACCTTGATCATGCCCCCGCCGGACTGGGCCTCGACGGTCTTGCTGGCGGCCTCTTCCTGCAATTGCTTGAGTTTTTCCTGCAGAGCCTGAGCCTGCTGGAGTAGATTGGATAAATTCGGCTGCGACACGAAACTGGCTCCTTTGATTCAGTCCTGGGGTCCTCGACGCGATTAGCCCTCGCTCCCCTGGTTGCGTCTCGCGGTCGGCCGTCGCACATCAACCAAACGGCCCTCAAGTTCATCGAGGATCTTTCGCACCAGCGGATCGGCGAAGAGTTCCTTGCGCGCGGCTTCGCGATCGATCGGCTCGCCGTTGGCTTCCGCCGCCACCGTCTGCATCGTGCTCTTCCAATCCGCTCGCGGCGGCGCAGCGGGAGAAGACACCTCGGGCTGAGGTTCCTGCTGCTGGGGTTGAAGTGGCGGCGGTGCTCCAGCGGCCTCAGCGGCCGGCGCGGTGAGTTCGATTTTGATTGGACGCCCGTAATGCTCGGCGGCCAATGCGGAAATCGCGCCCTTGTTATCGTTCAGGTAGCGCACGTAGATATCGCTGCGCGGCTCTACCCGCAAAACGTCGCCGGTCAGTTGCAATCCCGCACCCAGCTCCATGAATCCCGCCAGGGCGGCCTTTTTCTGGCGGATGTAGTTTCTGAGTTCCGGCAGGTCGGCGCCCGCTTTGGTGGAATCGGGGATTCCGGGGTCGGCTTTGGATTCCGGCTCCGCGCCGGCCTGACGGATCGATTCTGCCGCTAGGGTCCGGCCTCGTCGTGGCGCGTCGGCTTTGACCTCGCCCTCGACCTTGAGCCGGCGCGCAGGCGCGACCGCCGGCTCGGGCGCGATCGGTGCCGTTGCGCGCGAGCCCGATCCGGGGCCTCCGCCAGAGTCGGATGATGCACCGCCGCCCAGCGCTTTGACGGCGCGCGCCAATTCGTCGGTGTCGAGCACGGGCGCGAGAGTCGCCATCCGCACCGCGGTCATCTCGAGCAGCAGGTCCGCGTAGGGGGAGCGCAGAATCTCCTCCTGCGCCTGCGCCATCAGGCGGAAGAGCCTGAGTAGATCGCGCATCGAGGGTCCCTGCGCCAGCTTGCGAAGCGTCGCCGCCTCGTGATCGGGCAAATCCGTGAGCGGAGTGAAGGCCCCCAACTGCGGCAGTTTGGCAACCGCCAGGTTGCGCAGTACCTCCAGCAGGTCGCGCCCCAGCCCCTGCAGATTGGCGCCGCGGCTGTGCAGCTCGCGCACCGTGGCCAGCGCCGCAGCCGGCTCCTTGTTGATAATCGCTTCGGCCAGCGCATACACACGCGAGCGGCTGGCAACGCCCAGCGAGTCCGCCACCTGGGTTTCGGTCAGCGCGCCGGACGCCAACGCGAACGCCGTTTCCAGCATCCGCTCGGCGTCGCGCATGCTGCCCTCGGACTCGCGCGCCAGCATCGCCAGCGCTCCGTCCTCGGCCTCGATTCCCTCGCGCCGGGCGAGGTCGCGCAGGCGATCCAGCACGGTCGCGAACGGGATGCGCCGGAAATCGTAGCGTTGCAGCCGCGACAGGATGGTCTCGGGAACTTTCTGCGGCTCCGTGGTAGCGAGGATAAACTTAACGTGTGCGGGCGGCTCTTCCAGTGTCTTGAGCAGCGCGTTGAAGGCCTGATCGGTCAGCTGATGGGCCTCGTCGATGATGTAAATCTTGAAGCGATCGCGCGCCGGACGGTAGCTGAGGTTTTCTATAATCGTGCGGGCGTCGTCGATTTTGCGATAAGTCGCGCCGTCGATCTCGACCACGTCCAGCGCGCGGCCCTGACGGATCTCAACGCACGCCGCGCATTCGCCGCACGGCTCGGGCGTGGGACCGCGCTCGCAATTGAGGCATCGCGCCAGGATGCGCGCGGCGGTAGTCTTGCCGACTCCGCGAATACCCGTGAAAAGGAAGGCGTGCGCTATACGCCCGCTGGCGATCGCCTGCGCCAGCGTGCGTGTTACGTACTCCTGCCCCACCAGGTCGGAGAAGCGTTCCGGGCGCCATTTGCGCGCCAGCACCAGATGTGAAGACGAGTCGGCCATTCCCAGCCCTTCAATAATGACGCTGCCCGCCGAATGATAGCTAGGCACCCCTGCGGCACAGGGAAGGGGTCGGTACCGTTGCTTCCTTCCGGACCTGGCGGGGTTCGCGACTTTCCCTTGCGCAGGACCCAGCTATCAGCGGCGGGCAGCAAGTGCGGAAGCCTGTTCAATTTATATCACAGCGCAGCGCTTGCAACCGCATCGCGCGCGCATCCTGCCAACATCGATGCGTCCTTTTCACAGCTGCCCACCTTCATGCTTAGATGCTGAGGACGGAGGTTTCGCGTTATGCCTGAGGCGCTTTTTTCATTGACGGGCAAAATCGCGCTGGTCACCGGCGCCAGCAAGGAAATGGGCCAGGGCGTCGCTTACACTCTGGCCGAACACGGTGCCGACGTAGCGCTGACCGCCCGCACGGCCGCGCAACTCGACAACCTGGCGGCGCGGATCGGAAACCTGGGGCGCAAGGCGGTCGCCATACCCGCCGATTTAAGGGATATCGACGGCTTGGCTTCAATCGTGGACCGTACGGTGCGCGAACTAGGCGGCCTGGACATCCTGATCAATCTTGCCGGCAGCAGCGAGTTCACCGACTTTGGCTGGGCGCTGACCATGACGCGCGAGCAGTGGGATCGCATGGTGGACCTGAATCTCAAAGCGCCGATGTTTCTCTCGCAGGCTGCTGCCCGGGTGATGAAGGAGCGGGGCGGCGGCGCCATCGTCAACATATCTTCGGGAGTTGCCGCCTCGCCGGCGCCGCGGATGGCCAATTACGGCGCCGCCAAGGCGGGGCTCGAGAATCTTTCGAGAACACTTGCCCAAGAGTGGGCGGGATTCGGAATCCGGGTCAACGTCGTGGTGCCGGGAGTAGTCGACGTCGAGCACACACGCCAGGGAACCTACAACACACCGCAACGTGCCGCTGCGATGCTTAAGGCGATGCCGCTGGGACGCTTCGGCCAGCCGATGGATATAGCGGGCGCCGTGCTGTACCTGGTCTCGCCGGCAGCGTCGTGGGTGACCGGCGCCATCATCAACGTCGACGGCGGCGCCACCAACACGCGCCCGTTCGGCTAGACAACGGGTTTGCCCGGTTCGACCCTCCGGCGCGCAATCTTTATTGCCGATCCCGTTCGTGCGCGAACTTGGCGCTCGTACCGCGCCCGTTCGCGGTCGGCGCGCTGCGGTCCGTGCGTGCGCCGGTACCGTCGGCTGGCCATCTTGTTCGCACAACGATGGCCGCAGTAGGTCTGATTTTCACGCGACGCAAAGAATAGGCTGCGGCAACTCTCCTCGGCGCATCGCCTGACCCGCAACGTCGCTTCGATGTTCTCATACAAATCGTCCAGGGCCACGCGCAGGACCGCGTCCACAAGTGTCGCGTCGCGATAGCTCAGCGCCCGTCCACCCTCCGCGCCCAGCCTGGCCGCGTCGAGGATAACGCTGCCCGCTTTGTAGCGGATTTCGAAGCGCTGGCGGTCGGCCACGGCTTCCAGCAGCTGGCGGAGGCTGTCCGCCAGCTTGCGCACGCGCAGCGCGTCCCGCTCCAGCGCGGCAACCTCCGCATTGAGCGGCTCATCGGGTTCGAGGTCCAGCCATCGGCGCAGGTCGTAAACAAGATTTAGCAAATCGCCGGGACGTCCCTGCTCCAGGCGCTGGGCATCGAGCAGGGCGAAGCCGACCAGCCATTGGACAATTTCGCCCCTGGGCATCGGCTCGGGCCTGGCAGGGATCGGCCGCAGCGCTGCGGGCTGGGTCTTTTTGGGCGCCGACATCTACCGGTGGTATCAAACGCACGCTGCAATAGCAAAACCTCTCGCAAGGGCCAAATCCTCTTGCAATATGGCGAGCTTCTGGCCACACAAAATTGATCCAATTATCTTGCCAGAACCGGTCCTGATGCCGCACAATCCAAAACTGAAGATCCGCTGCCGTGTTCAGCGATCAATATGAACTGGAGCCGCAAGAGGGGGGTTAGCCAGTGAAGCTTCAAACGCTCAAGGCGGTACGGGCCGCGACGCAGGAACAGGGCCGTCCATTGGTTGATCGTATAACAGATCCAGTTCCGTCGCCTGGGACAAAGCGCCGATGGTTAAAGCTGCTCCGTGTGCTTTGGCTTATGGCGCCGCTCGGTATCGTGATTGGGTCGCTGTTTCTTGCATTCAAAGTAACGGTCGCGACTCTTGCGCGCCTGAATTATTACTCACCGGCGATGAGTGGACCGACGATGAAAGAAAATTTCAAACCGGTGCCCAGGCACATCAAAGTTGAAGTTCTGCTCGTGCCTCAAAAAGACCAACGTTACCCGACCGTGGGAGACTGGCTGTGGAAAGGAAAGCGGTTGAGCATTCGGCTAAGCCGCGAAATTGCGGAGAAGGACCCCCGCTATGGGATGTTGCTCCTGACCCACGAATTGATCGAGGCGTTGCTTTGCCAGATGGCCGGAATTTCGACCCGGCAGGTCGACAAGTTCGACATCGCCTTCACGGGGGACGGCGAACCTGGCGACGATCCCGCGGCGCCGTACCACCGGGAGCATCGATGGGCCGAGGGAGCCGAACGCGCCCTGGCCAAAGAACTCGGCGTCAAATGGAGCGATTACGCCAGCGCCTACGGCACGATCGGCACTGGTACAGATCAGGGCAGCTGACGTTGAACCATCAGGCGATCACTCTTACAGGCCATACCACTCTCACAGGCCATACAACTCCACAGCCGTGCGCCCCAGAATCCAATCCTGCTCCTCGTCGGACAGGCTTGCGATGTTCTTGCGCAATTCCTTAAGCGGATTCTTGTGTGCATCGATGTGCGGATAATCGGTCGCCCACATCATGTGATTTGCGCCGATTGTCCGGGCGACCTGCGCGATGCTGGCCTCGTCCACATCCGTGGAGATCCAGCATCGCTCGCGGAAAATCTCACTTGGCTTGCGCGTCATCCGCGTGGTGAAGGCGAACAACTCAAACTTTCCGTCGGCCCGGTCCATCCATCCCGGAACCCAGCCGCATCCAGTCTCGAGCACGACGTATTTCAGCCTGGGAAATCGGTCGAGCACGTCGCCCTGGAACACGCAGTTGAGGTCCATAATCGAATCTTCGGCCAATTGCATGAAGTGGAACCATCGGGGGATATCCGCCGCGACGGGTGGATTGTGGCTGGCATGATGAAGCCCGCTCCCCAGTGAATCGGCGCGGACCTGGACATGGGTGGAGACCGGCAGACCGGCGGCTTCACAGGCGCCCCAGAACGGGTCGTAGTAAGAGTCCCCGTGCGGGCGGCCATTGCATGGAAACGGCGTAATGAAAATTCCTTTGGCCTTGCCCTTAACCCGACTAACTTCGGCCACCGCCAGGTTCACGTCACGCAGGTTGACGTGGGCGATCGCAATCAAACGATGAGGATCGAGCGAGCAGTAGTCCAGCAGCCAGTTGTTGTACGCGCGGCAATAGGCCGCAGAGAGTTCCGGGTCGTCGCAATCCCGTTCCCAGGCGATGCCTATAGTCGGATAAAGAATCGCTACGTCAATTCCCTCGGCGTCGATTTCCTTAAGCCGCATGTGCGGGTCGACCGCGCCCGGCGTCCGGCGGCATCCTTCTTCGTAGGTGACCTTGCCCGGAGTCATGATTTCCTCGGGATCCTGGTACGCGCCTCCGGCAGAGGCTAGCGTGCCTCCGCGCAGGAACGGACTTTTGCGTCCGTCAATCTCGACGTACTCGTATCCTTTGCCGTCGACGCGAATCCGTATTGCGCGGTCCTTGAACCTGGGCTCGAGGTAGCGCTCCCACATGTCGGCGGGCTCGAGCACATGTCCGTCGGAATCAACCACCAGGGACTTTGCCATTTGAATTGCTCCTTTTCTCTAATCGAACTTCGGACGGATCTGGCTGTCCGACAGGAGTTTTTTCGCCCTGACCAGTTGCTCGGCGACAACGACTTTACCGTTGTACTCCATCGGATTGGCGCAGATGCAGATGTAATGAGCGGCCTGAGCCGGCACGTCCATCGAAACCCAGACACTCGCGTGGCCCAGCTCGTCGCGCTTGCCCGGCGTCGCGAGCATCACGCGCTCGGTCATCACTCCGCCCGGATCAAGCGCGACCACCGGGATGTTGTAGGCTGCGGTCTCCTTGCCCAACGCCGCACAGAAGCGATTAAGCGCGGCCTTCAGGGTCGGATAGACGCATCCGACACCGCCCTTTCCGGCCGGGAGTGGGTTGTCGTCGCGCACTGCGGTTGACGAGGTGACATTTATTATCACTCCACTCTTGCGCTCCATCATTTGCGGCAGCGTCATCTGAATCGATATGACCGTCGCGATAAGGTCAACTCCCAGGTGCTTGTCCCATGAGTCCACCGGAATATCCAGAAAGGATTCGAACATCCCCTGGCCGAGATATGCCGCGTTGTTGACCAGGATGTCGACGCGGCCGAAATGCTCCAGCGCGCTGCCGTACAATCTCCGAACGTCGTCCCGGTTCGTCAGGTCCGCGCGTACGGTCAACGCCTGCGCGCCCAAGGCGCGGATCTCCGCGGCGGTTTCATTGAGCGTACCCGGACTGCGGCTCTGCCCGGCGTCGGCGGTTCTTGCTGCGACCACGATGTCGGCGCCGGAGCGCGCCAGCGTAAGCGCGATCCGCTTGCCGATACCACGGCTCGCACCCGTCACGACTGCCACCTTGCCACGCAGGTCCGCCATTTTCGTGCTCCTTAGCAACCACCGGTGCGATGTTCCTTTTGAGAACTTGGCACAGTTGACATTAGCGCGGCCAGCTTCTTTGAAAATCATGTTACAGTCGGCGCCGGGGTTCCATTGGGGACGGCGGGAGTTCAAACTTGACTGGTGGCCGGCACGCCCGGGAGGGTGATGAACGCGGATATTTTGACTATTGGTCTGGTCCAGATGGGGTGCGTGGAGCAACCGCGCCTGAATCTGGAAAAGGCGGTGGCGCGTATCGAGGACGCGGCCGCGCGCGGGGCCCAGGTGGTCTGCCTGCAGGAGCTGTTTGCCTCGCTTTATTTCTGCCAAACCGAGGATGCCGACCGGTTCGAGCTGGCCGAGTCGATTCCCGGACCGAGCACCGAGACGCTTGGCCGGTTGGCCGCGGCGCGCAAGATTGTAATCGTCGCGTCGCTGTTTGAGCGCCGCGCTCCCGGCGTGTATCACAACACCGCAGCGGTTATCGACGCCTCAGGCGCCCTTTGCGGGCGCTACCGCAAGATGCATATCCCTGACGATCCGCGCTATTACGAAAAATTCTATTTCACCCCCGGAGACCTGGGGTTCCTGGCCCATCCCACGACCTACGGCTCGCTGGGCGTATTGGTGTGCTGGGACCAATGGTTTCCCGAGGCGGCCCGGCTCACCGCGATGAGCGGCGCGCCAGTAATTTTCTATCCCACCGCTATCGGATGGGATTTGAACGAGGCGGCCGGGGTGCGGGCGCGCCAGCTCGCGGCCTGGGAGACGGTGCAGCGCGGCCACGCAATCGCCAACGGCGTGTTTGTGGCGGCGGTCAACCGGGTGGGCATCGAGGACGGACTTCAGTTCTGGGGCAACTCTTTTGTTAGCGATCCGTTCGGCGAGGTGATTGCGCGGGCTAGCACGACGGCTGAGGAAACGTTAGTCGTGCAATGCGACCTGCGGCTGGTCGAGCAGACGCGCCGTAACTGGCCGTTCCTGCGCGATCGGCGTATCGACGCGTATGCCGACCTGACGCGCCGCCTGCGTTCCGATTAATGGCCGCCCCGATTCCCGATACTCTCCGGCGACGACTGGCCGGTTACCGGATGCCTGCCGAATGGGAACTGCATAAGGCGACTTACCTGACCTGGCCGCACAACCCGGAGACTTGGCCCGGCAAATTCGATCCGGTGCCCGCGCAATATGCCGCCGTGGTCGCGGGTTTGTCGCGCTTCGAACCGGTGAGGGTGCTGGTCAAGGACGCGGATGCTGCCGAACAGGCGCGCGCAATGCTTCAGCAGGTCGACGCGCGTATGGAATCGGTGGAAATTATTGTCGAGTTGACCAACGATTCCTGGATTCGCGATTACGGTCCGATCTTCGTTGCGCGCACCGACGGTGCCCGAGTCGCGTTGGATTGGAAGTTCAACTCCTGGGGCGAAAAGTACGGCGCCTATGATCTTGACGACGTGGTACCGCGGCGCCTGGCCATCCGATACGGTTTTGAATGTCTCGAAGTGCCGCTGGTGCTGGAAGGCGGTTCGATCGACGTCAATGGCGTCGGCTCACTGCTCACCACCGAATCGTGTTTGCTCAACCCTAACCGCAATCCCGGCATGACCAGGGTGGAGATCGAGGAGTATCTGCGCGTTTATCTGGGCGTGAGCAACATCCTGTGGCTGGGCGACGGAATCGCCGGCGACGACACCGACGGCCACGTGGACGATTTGGCGCGCTTTGTCGCCGGCGACACGATCGTTACGGTCATCGAGGATGACCGTAACGACGACAACTATCAGCCTCTGGCGGAAAACCTCGAGCGTCTGCGAGCGATGCGCGATCAGGACGGTAAACCATTCAGAATCGAGACGCTGCCGATGCCGCCTGCGCTCTATCATGAAGGTCAGCGCCTGCCCGCGTCCTACGCCAATTTCTACCTCGCCAACGGTGCCGTGATAGTGCCAACCTTCGGCTGCCCGTCAGACAAGCAATCTCTGACAACCCTCGCCCGCCTTTTCCCCAATCGCAAAGTGCTGGGCTTTTATTGCCTCGACTTGGTCTGGGGCCTCGGTACGGTCCACTGCCTGTCGCAGCAGCATCCAGCGTAGCCTAAGAGTCGGCCCCGGGAGTCGGCGCTACAAAAATCGGCGGGCTACTTTGTTCCGCAGCGCCGGCCTCATGCCGGCTCTTTTTTTTCGCGACGATGGGCTGGAGCGGAGAGACATTAGTGCGCTGCCGTTGCGGCGGACGATCTTGTGCCGCCGCGCAGGAGCAGGAACGCGGGGACCATCAACAGCGACAGGCCCGCCAGCATCCGGTAGATGTCGTTGAATGCGAGCATGGAGGCTTGCGCCTGGACCAGGCCGTAGATCATTCCCAGACCGCGTTTCTGGCCCGTCATCAACTGCTGCAGAAAACCGAACGAGGGCGAATCCGGGCCTATCGGGGCCGATGTGCTGAGCCGCCACGCGTCGAACACGGAGAAATGCTCGGCCAGGATCGCCTGATGGACCTGCTGATGGCGTACCAGAATATTGGTCATGTAGGCGATTCCGATCGCGGCGCCCGTGTTGCGCATCATATTATATAGGCTTGCCGCGTAGCCCATCCGCTCGGGTTTGATCCCGGACAGGGCGGCCGCCGAAATGGTGGGGAAAATCATCCCGAAACCCAGGCTCATAATGACCGGGGGCCACGTCACCGCCCACATGCTTGCCTGCAGGCTCCATCCCGACATTAACCAGGTCGCGATCGCGACCAGCATGAAGCCCACGCCCACGAACGGCTTGGTGTCGTAACCGCGGCGCGAGACCTGTCCCACCAGCAGCATCCCGGTCATCGAACCCAGCCCGCGCGGCGCCTGAACCAGGCCCGAGACCCAGGGCGTGTAGCCCAGGAACTCCTGCATGAAGATCGGTGATATGAGCAGCGTGCCGAACAACACTCCGCTCATCGCGACCTGCAACGCGAGCGAGGCGGCGAAGATCCGCTGCTTGAGGATCCTTAGATCCAGGATCGGCTCGCTGAACAGCAACTCCCGAAAGGCCAGCACGACGAAGGCCAGCGCCGAGGCCGCGGTGGCGTACACCACCCACGGCGAATTGAACCAGTCGGCGCGCTCGCCGCGGTCGACCACGATTTGCATCAGCCCCAGCGCCACCACCAGCAGGAGCATCCCGGCGTAATCGACTTTGCGTCCCCTTCGTCCGGCCAGATAGTGCGGGTCGTGAACGAAGGCGGAAACCATCGCGATCGCGATTATCCCGATCGGCAGGTTGATATAGAAGTTCCAGCGCCAGCTCCAGTTGTCGGTGATCCATCCGCCCAGCGTCGGACCGAGGATGGGCGCCACCATCAGACCCATCCCCCACACCGCCATCGCCAGTTGCTGTTCCTCGGGTGGGAAGGTTTCCATCAGGATGGCCTGCGAGGAGGGGATCATCGCGGCGCCGGCCATTCCCTGGATAAGGCGGAAGAGGACCATTTGTTGCAGCGATTGGGCCGCGCCGCACAGCATCGATGCGGCCACGAAGATCGAAACCGAAATGAGAAAATAGCGCTTGCGCCCGAAGCGCGCCGAGATCCATCCGGTCATCGGAATCATGATCCCGTTTGCGACCAGGTAACTGGTTACGACCCACGAGATCTCGTCCAGGCTGGCGGAGAAGCTGCCCTGCATGTGGGGCAATGCGACGTTGACGATCGAGGTGTCCAGCACTTCGAGCGACGTGCCCAGCATGACAGCCAGCGCGATCAGCCATCGATGAGACTGCGGGACGGCCGCGCTTTGAACCTGGGCGGGCGCTGCTTGTATATCGGCGGCGGCCGTAGCAGTGGAGTCCATGCTCTATCTCTGAGGGCGGAAGTGTACCAACTTGGCACAGCGATTACTGAGCGGGCAACAACTATGCTAGAGAAGTCCCCGCCTGCCGGCTCAGGACGAGGGACAAGGTCAAGTGGAACAATTATTGAGGGAATTCAGCGCTATTCAGATGATGCGTTTCTCCTTCAGCTTCGCGATTTCATCCCAATCGCGGCCCAGCTCGAGCAGAATTTCTTCGGTATGCTGCCCTAGCTCTGGCGCGGGGGCCCTAATCGCCCATGGTGTGGCGTCGAAATCGATCGGCGCAGGCACGATCTCGATCGTCTTTCCTGACGCCGTTGGCAGCCGGGTTAGCCCTCCCGCCGCGCGCATCTGCGGGTCTTCGAGCAGATCTTTGCCGTCGTTGACCGGCGTCCACCAGATGTCCTCACGCTCGAAGATGGGCTGCCACTCTTGCAGCGAGCGGGTGGCGAAGGCCTGGTCCAGGATTGGAGTAAGCTCGGAGATGTTGTTTGCGCGTGCCTCCATGCCGTCAAAGCGCGGGTCCTTCTCGAGTTCGGGGCGTCCGATTGCGCGCGTGACCGCGGGCCACATGCGGTCGCCCTGCAAGCCCAGCAACCAGAACCATTTGCCGCGCGAATCGCGATAGCAGTTGTTCATCGGATTGAGGATTTCCGCGCGCGAGTTGACCGCGCGCGGAGGCGAGCCCTGGGCAACGCGATCAAGATGAGCGCTGATCGCGTATGCGCCCGTGCGCAGCAGCGACGCCAGCACGCGCTGGCCTTGTCCGGTCTGCTGGCGCGCGACCAGGGCGGCGCACACGCCGCCCGCCGCGGACATCGCGGTGTAATAGTCGCCGAAAGCGCCGCAGCGCATCATCGGTTCGTCGTCCGGCGGCAGTAAAGTGGCGGCCACGCCGGCGCGCGCGTAAAACGCGCCGACGTCATACGCCGCCCGGTCGCGCCATTCGCCTTCGGCGCCGTAGCCGGTCACGTGGCAATAGATCAGCGCGGGTTCGAGTTGGTGAACCGTATCGTAATCAAGCCGCATCCGCTCGAGCGCGTTGGAGCGCAGATTGGTCAGGAAGACGTCGGACTTATGGATCAGTTCGAGCGCGATCTTCCGGCCCTCTTCGGTGCGGACGTCGAGCACGATACTGCGTTTGGCGCGGTTGTTGACCAGGAACTCGATACTGGTTTCGGTGACGACTTCCTTGCCGGGCCGCAGATTGAGCACACGGAAGGGATCGCCGTCGGCGGGCTCGATCTTGATCACGTCGGCGCCCCAGTCGGCCAGGATTCCGCCCACCATCGGTCCCGCCGCCCACATCGCCAATTCGACAACCTTAAAACCTTTGAGCGGTCCTGTGGTTTGTGCGTTGCTTTCTTCCATGAACGCTCCTAGCGCACCAAGCGCCACTGCAGCAGCGTGTAGCCCTTTTCCTTGTGATCCTCGAAGGCCGCTTCCACCGGTGCGCCGATTTCAACTTCCCGCTGCGGGTCGCCGAGGAGGTTACCCGCGATTCTCAGGTTGTCGGCGTCAGGCAGCTCGACCAGCACCACCACGAAGGGGCAAATCTCCTTGAGTTTGGCAGGCACGGGATGCCAAATCCGCACCCAGCTATAGATGCGGCCCTTGCCGGCTACCTCCTTCCATCCGCGATCGAACGACAGGCACTTGTGGCAGAGCCATTCGGGCTCCATCTGGAGGGTGCCGCACGCGTTGCATCGCTGCACCACGATCTGGTGCCTCTTGAGCGCTTCCCAGAACTCCCGGTCGCGGCCGTCGGGCGTCGGTGACGCCGGCAGAAGCTCGGGCAAATAATAGGTTGAACCACTTTGTTCGGTTGCCATGTTCGCTCTCCTACCGATGCAGGATCAGGTTGCTGGCCGGAGTGGTGACCGAGCCTGAAATCATCATCGAAATTTCGGCGTCCTTGACCTGGCAGGTCGCGTCCCCGCGCACCTGGCGCGCCGCTTCGTTCACCAGTTGCATCCCGATCACGTAGCACTCCGCCAGATTACCGCCCGCCGTATTGAGCGGGAGCTTGCCGTTGGGCCAGGTCAGATTGTCCAGCGTGCAGAATTCCATCAACTCGTCGGCGGCGCAAAAGCCATGCTCCGCCAGAGTGATTACCACTCCGCCACTGAAGTGGTCGTACGACTGCACGACGTCCACGTCCTCGGGCTCGATCCCGGCCATCTCGTAGAGCCGGCGCGACAGATGCTTGTAGTTCGAGCTGGCAAAGGCCGGCACGTTTTCGGAATCGTGAATGTCGCGGTAATCGGAGCCTTGGGCCGCCGCCATGATGTAGGCGGGTTTTTGCTTGAGGTCGCGCGCCCGCTCCGCGGTCGTAACGATTACGGCGGAGGCGCCGTCGTTTTCCATGCAGCAATCAAAAAGGTGAAAGGGCTCCACGATCCATCGGGATTGATCGTAGGCCTCGCGGGTCAGCGGCCGGCCGTACATCACGGCGCGCGGGTTGAACTGCGCATGATGATATGAGGCCATCGACACCGCAGCTAGGGCGTCCTGGGTGATTTTGTGCTCGTGCATGAAGCGCCGCACCCGCATCGCGATCTTCTGCGCCGGCGTGGTCAGCCCGTACGGCACCGTAAAGCCCATCAGGCCCGCCATTCCAGGGCCCGTTGTACCTTGCCCAAAGCGAAAGGTCTGTCCCTGCGCGAGTGCGCGGAACACCGCCACGTACTTGGCATAGCCGCATACCACCGCGGCAGCCGCGTTAGCTACAGCCGCGGCCACACCGCCGCCACCGGTCCACGCCATGTTGCAGAAGTTGAGCTCAGGGAGGCCCAGCCCTCCGGCCAGGCGGCTCGGTTCATTAGCTTCCATTGCAAACGACGCCAGCCCGTCGATCTCGGTGACCTTGATCCCGGCATCCTCTGCGGCATTGATTATGGCTTGGCAGGCGAGTCCGAACTCGCTGACTGGTGAGCCCCCACGCTTATAATATTTGCTCTCGCCGACGCCGACTATAGCCGCCTTGTCCTTGATGGTGTTCTGTTCCATTGCCGACTCCGTTGTTGCGCTTGGCTCGATATCGATCCGGAAACGCTGTTGCACTCATACCATAGGCGCGGCTGCGGCCGCACGCTCTTGCTCCGCGGCCACTCGCAGACTACAGGTCGCTTTGCAGACGTACAGCACTGGGGAGCGAAATACTTATGGCACGATTGCCCTATCTGAATCCCGAGGACGTTCCCGCCGAGTACCGCGCGCTGTTCCTGGAGCAGCTCAGCGTACCCGGCAGACAAGCGATTCACATAATGAAGATTCTGGCCAACGCTCCGGCGCTGCTGCCGAAGTTCTCCGCGATGGGAGGCGCGTTGCTGGCGGGCCAGGGTTTGGATCCCAAGCTGCGGGAACTGGCGCTGGAAGCGGTCGGAATCGCTAGTGGCTGCGAATACGAGTACGTCCACCATTGGAACATCGCGCTGGCACGAGCGGGCGTTCCGCGCGAGCAACTGGCTCATATCCGGGACTACGAGACATCGCCCCTGTTCAACGCAGGCGAGCGCGCCGTCATTCGCTATGCGCTGGAGGTGACGCGCGACGTCAGGGTTAGCGACGGCACTTTTGCGGCGGTTCGCGAGCTGCTGGGCGATCCGCAATTGATGGAGCTGGTGTTGGTGGTCGCGTTTTACAACATGGTGGTTAGAATCCTGGAGCCGCTGCAGGTGGAGCTCGAGCCCGGAGTGAAGAAGAACTGAGCACCCTGGGCTCTGGGTGGTGAATTCGTCTTCCTTTTGTTAAAGGTTGGCCGAGACTGAGCGCGAGGCCGCCGGCCCGCCTCTATCGCGAGCGGTCTATCGGCGGATGCGCAACTTCTCGACCCGGTACGGCTTTAACGGGGAGAAATCGATGGCAAACGGGTTTTTGTTCGACGTTCGTGTAATCGAGCTGGGTGATGAGAGGGTAGACTTCTGCGGCAAGCTATTCGCCGGCGCCGGCGCTGACGTAATTAAAGTGGAGCCGCCCGGCGGCGGCCCCTCGCGCTCCATTGGTCCGTTTTACAAGGACACACCACATCCCGACCGTAGCCTGTTTTTCTGGCATTACAACCTTGCCAAGCGCGGCGTGACACTCGATATCGGCGCCCCACAAGGCAGCGACGTGTTGCGCAAGCTGATTGGCAATGCGACCGTTTTGCTCGACAGCACCCCGCTCGACACGCTTGAGAATCTCGGCCTGGACTGGGCGGCCTTGCAGAAGCTTAACCCGGGCCTGGTCTATGTGCGGATAACCTCGTTTGGACGCAGCGGCCCCTGGCGCGACTTCAAGGGTACCGACCTGGTTCACCTGGCGCTGGGCGGCGAAATGATGCTGTGTGGATACGATCCCAAACCCGACGGCATTCACGACACCCCGCCGATTGCGCCGCAGGTCTGGCACGCGTGGCACATCACCGGCAACCAGGCGTTTATTGCCGCGCTCGGAGCGCTGATTGCGCGCGCCGACTCCGGAGTTGGCGACATGATCGACATGCCGGTGCATCACGCGGTCAGCGTCTGCACCGAGGTCGATGTACCCTACTGGATCTACGCCAAGCAGGCGTGCGTGCGGCAGACGGGACGGCATGCATTTCCGATCGTGGGACCGCCCAGCCAGCACAAGGGTAAGGACGGACGCTACTCCAACGTTGTCGCCAACCCGTTTCCCGGAGGACGGGAAACGATGATCGCCTTCCTCAAGGAAATTGGACAGGCCAGCGATCTGAATGACGACAAATACAAAGACCCGGCCAACCTGGTTGGGATCGACTTTGTGCGCCACTTTGGCCAGGTTCAGGCCAATGCCGTCGCGGCATTCGGCTATGAAGATGTCTGGAGAAAGGCGCAGGACCGCGGTATTCCATGGGTCCCGGTGCGCCATCCGGACGAAAACCTCAACGACGAACAATGGCAAATCCGCGGGACCTTCGGCGACGTTCATCATCCCGAGGTCGGCGAGACGCTGCGCTACGGAATTGCTCCCACGCGGGCCGAGGAATGTCCGTGGCGGATGGGCCCGCGCGCGCCGCTGGTCGGCGAACATAACGAAGCTGTCTTCTGCGATGAGCTTGGGCTGACGCGCGAGGAGCTGCGCCGCCTCAAGGATTCCCACGTCATCTAACCGAGAGGAGCTAAGCCGTGAGACCTTTGGAGGGAGTGCGAATTCTGGACCTCACCTGGCTGCTGGCGGGCGCCGGTGGTCCGCGACTTCTGGCGGCGCTTGGCGCCGAGGTCATCCGCCTGGAATGGCGCGACCGGCTGGATTTTCTGCGCTATTCACCGCCGGTCGTTCCGATCGAGGGTTCGACCGAAGAGCGGCGCGAAATCAAGAGCGTCAACCGCGGTGGACTATTCAACGACAATAATCCGGGCAAAAGGAGCTTCAGCCTCAACATGGCTCATCCCAAGGGCAGGGAGGTCTTCAAACGACTGCTGAAGGTCAGCGACGTGATAGTCGAATCCTTCCGCGCCGATGCGATGACCAAGTGGGGATTGGGCTACGACGTGCTGCGCTCGGTCAACCCCGAGATCATCTATGTGCAGCAGTCGGGATGGGGCCACAAGGGACCTTATTGGAAGTACGCGTCCTATGGTCCAATCGCGCAGGCGATCAGCGGGCTGACGGATCAGTCGGGTCTGCCCGAACCGTCTCCGCCCGCCGGCTGGGGTTACTCCTACATGGACTGGAGCGGGGCCTACTACACGGCTATCTCGATGCTGCTCGCTATCTATTACAAGAAGCGCACCGGCAAGGGTCAGTACATCGACGGCTCCCAGATCGAACCCGCCATCTTCATGACGGGCGCCGCGATCCTCGACTACCTTGTCAACGGACGCCATTGGGAGCGGACCGGCAACCGCGCGCCGTACAAGCCCGCGGCGCCGCACGGTGCTTATCCCTGCGAGGGCGTGGATCGCTGGATCGCGATTGCGGTGGGCGCCGACGATGAATGGCGCGCGCTGGTCGCGGAAATGGGCAACCCTGCGTGGACGCGCGATCCGAAATTCGCCAGCCTGGCCACCCGCATTATCAACCAGGATGAACTCGATGCTCGCGTCGGCGAATGGACGCGCATGCAAGATGCCTTCGCGTTGCAGGACCGGCTGCAGAAGGCGGGCGTCCCGGCGGGCGTTTGCCAGACCAGCCAGGATCGGGTCGAGCGTGACCCGCAGCTCAAGCATCTGAAATGGCTGATCCCGCTTCCCAACGCCGAGTCCGGGAAGTGGCCGATCAAGGATGTGCCGTTTCATTTCACCCGCGCCACCGTGGACCAAGGCGGCCCGATCGGCCGCGCGTCGCCCTGCTACGGCGAGGACAACGACTACGTTTACGGCGAGCTGCTGAAGATGCCGGCGCAGGAGCGAGCGGACCTGGAAAAAGAGGGCGTGATCTGACCCCCGTCAAACCTGCAAGGAGCATGAAGTATGGAGTTTGAAAAACTGGCGACCGGTTTTGGCATGACCGAAGGCCCGCGCGTGGACGAGCAGGGGCGAGTGTACTTCAGCGACGCGAAGTTTGGCGGCGTATTCCGGCGCAATACTGACGGCAAGATCGAAACGCTGCTGACCGGCCGCAACCACGTCGGCGGGATGGCTTTCAACGAAGACGGCGGCCTGGTGATGACCGGTCCCGGCGTGGCGTTGTGGAACGAACGCACCGGCGCCGTTCGCAACCTGTTCACCGAGTACCAGGGCAAGCCCGTCAGCCGCTTCAATGACATGACGGTTGACTCCCAGGGCAGCGTGCTGGCCGGCTCGCTGTTGTGGGACCCCGGTCCAGGCGCTGAATGCGTGCCGGGCGCGTTGTACCGGGTCGATCCTCCCGACAAGGTTACGCTGTTGTGGGAGCCGATCGAAATCAACAACGGACTCGGCTTCAGTCCGGACAACAAGTTGTTGTATCACGCCGATTCGATGAGCGGAGTTTGGGTGTACGACGTGATGCCCGACCGCAGTCTCAAAGACCGCCGGCTTTTCGCAAAGATGCCCAAGGGGGTTCCCGATGGGCTCGCAATCGACGCGGCGGGCAACGTGCTGGTCGCGGCTCCGATGGGCGACGAAGTAGTGCGGTTTCGGCCCGACGGGACAATCGATCAGCGGATTGCTGTGCCCGGCAAACTGGTGCTGAGCCTGGTGTTCGCCGGTCCCGATCTGTGCGACATGTACGTGGTGACCGGTGACCCGCGCGGCGCCCCCGGCACCGGTTCGATCTTCAAAACGCGAAGCGATATCCCGGGCCTGCCAGTGCCGAAAGCCCGCTTCTGAAATCAAGCTTCGGTGGGTAAGAAAAAAGGCGCCGGCCGCGAGCCGGCGCCTTTTTTGTAAAACGCCAAGGCGCCATTCGGTCGCGCTATCTTAGTGATTCACGTCCTCGTTGAGGTCGCGCTGATCCTGATTCATGTCATGCAGGTCGTGATGAATGTCCTTGTTCATCTCATGAGCGCCCTCGTAATTACCGGTCGCCACGTCCTCGTTCCGGACCGCGGTGTCCCGGGAGATGTCGGCTTGATCGCGGGCTATGTCCCGCTCGTCGTTACGGATGTCCTTCATCTTTTTATGATGATGATGGTGATGATGGGGGTAATCGTAATCGTCCGCATGCGCCGCCAGCGCGGGCAGAGCGATCGCCATGGCTGCTCCCAAAATTGCCGCATTGATCCATTTCTTCATAAAGGTTGCCTCGTCACTTCTTCGGGGAAAATGCCCCCTGATTGAAGTCCAGAGCGAATTCGCAACATTCACGCCAGAGCCTGCGTCCGTGCGATGCCGGCAAAAACGCGTGGTCAATGAAGAAAGGTAATTGGTCATTCCAAACGAGCTTAGTGAGTAGTCTGAAAATTTTTCGCGTTCGCTGGAAACCAATTCGCCTCTCATTCCTTGAGTGTTGGGTTGATGGATACCTTGACCATCAGAAATACCATCGCCCGACCGCGATTATTCGGGCGTCAAGTCCCATCACGATGTTTACGTATCCACCCTGATCGGTCGGTCCGGATGCTGGCACGTATCTGGCATCCCCTCGACGGGCACGAAAATGAAGTTTAGGAGTCCGCAATGGTCGATAAGAATTATGTCGAAGGAACGGTCCAGGACGCCGTAGGCCAGGTCGAAGAAGCCGTGGGCTATGCGGCAGGAAGTCCGGGGGCGCGGATCGAGGGCAAGGTGCGTCAAATGGCAGGCAAGGCGCAGGCCGCTTACGGGCGCGCGTTTGATGGCGTTTCGAAAACCTCTACCCAGATGCGAACGGCGACCAAGCATCGTCCGCTTTCGGCGCTGTTCCTGGCGGGCGCGGTCGGTTTCGTATTAGGCCGGATGAGCGTTCATCGCTGACGGTAAGACCTTGTCGCCCATTTCATTTGAACGCCCGGCCGGTTGGCCCGGTTCGATGACATTGGAGGGCAAATCTACAAACTGTAGCGGCGAGCAGGACGTAGCCCAATAATCATTTGCGCGGGCCTAACTTCGGGTCCCGCACCAGCACGCCTTGTTGATACAGGGAGGAGATTTCGTCGTCTGGGAGTTCCAGCAGCTCCTTCAGGACATTCTCATTATCCTCGCCCAGCAGGGGCGCTTTGATCTCCTCTCTGAGCGGCCATGCCGACAGCTTCACCGGCCTGCCTGGGATATCGAACTCGCCCAGGTATCGATCTTTCACTTTGCGCACGGTGCCGCGCTGGCGCAGATGGGGATGCGCCATGGCCTCATTCAAGGTCAGGATCGGCGCAACCGGTATGTGTTCCCGCTCCAGCGCATCCACCGCCGCCTGGCGGCTGGGAAAGCGGTTTAGCCGCTCCTCGATCTCGGCGGCGAGTGCTTCTCCGTTGATGCGCCTTTCGCGCCGCGTCTTGAACCTGGGATTCTCCAGCCACTGCGGTGCATCCAGCGCGCGAGCCAGTCCCGGCCAGCTATGGTCCGGCGCGATTAGGTAAATCCATTGATCGTCTTTGTAGCGGTAGGCCCCCCCGCCGCCTTCCGGATGGAACCGGCCGCTGCGTTTGGGAACGAATTGCCCGTTCTGCAACGCGACGCGCGGGACGCTGTTCTGATGCGTATGGAAGTAGGTATCGATCAGTGCCGCGTCGATATATTGGCCTTCGCCCGTGTGCTCGCGATGAATGAGCGCGGCCAGAATCGCGGCCGTCGCGGTCATCCCGCAAAGGGTGTCGCCGATCGACGTTCCCTGATGAGCGGGCGGCTGGCCGGGTTCACCCACCAGGTCGGACACACCGGCGTACGCCGAACCGATATAGTCATAGCCTGGCTTGCCGCTGAGTGGTCCGCTCTGCCCCGCCACCGAGATCGAGCACATGATCAAACCGGGATGGATCTTGCGCAAATCCTCGTAGCCCAGGCCGGCGCGGGCGATCACCCCGGGGGTGAAAGCTTCGACCAGGACATCGATCTTCGCCACGATCGCGCGCAGCAATTCGCGCGATCGCGGCAGACTCAGATTCAGCGCAAGGCTCTTCTTGGAATGGTTCTGCTGAAAGAAGTAGGTGCTTTGCGTAACGTCGGCCAGGGCGGGGTCCAGGGGCTTGAATCCGGCGCCGCGCGTGCGGTCGCCCTCGGGAGCCAATTCAACCTTGATGACCTCGGCGCCGAACTCCGCCAGTGTCCGGCAGCAGGTCGGCCCGGCGACGAACTGGGTGATGTCCAAAACACGGTAGCTCGTGAGCATCGGCGATCCGGTGCGCATTAATCCTTAACTCCAGAGAAGATGTAGTAACTCGTGCAGGATTACGGCGTCAAACATCGGCGTTGGGAAGAATCCGAAGGGCAGGCTGATGGGCAATCTAACTATGAGACTTTTGCTCGCGGAATTATTTCTGCCGCGCGACCGAGTACTGGCGGACGAATCGGTCGATAGTGCCGAACCGGTCCACGGCGGCGCGCAGTTGCGCGTAGCCGCTGGCGCGGCCCGGGGTCCACTGCTTGAGGCCTTCCATATCCAGCAGCGGGCGCACGCGTTCATCCGCGTGGCTCATTGCCATGAGCAACTCGGCAAATCGCTTGACCGGCGCAGTTGCGGCATCCGGCGCAATCACAGTGAAATTGCAATGGTCGTAGGCCGGCGTCCGGGCGACGACCCGCAATGCGCCCGGAGCAACCGTTGCTTCGCGCTCGAACAGGAGTTGGTTGGCGTCGAGGATGCAGGCGGCGTCGGCTTGATCATGGATCAGCGCGCGCACCGCCTCGCGCTCGCCCCCGATATGATCGCCGTGCTTGCCGGCCAGCAGGTCGAATCTCGCCAACTCGAAGTCGACACCGGGCTGAAGTCCCTGCGCAGCCAGGAACCCCAGCGGAATCAGCGTCGCCTGGGGTGAATCTGCTGCGCCCACCGCGACGCGCCGGCCCTTGAGGTCCGCGGGCGTGCGCAGTGTGCCGTCGGAACGGACCACGATGAGCGAAGTGAGATCCCGATCCGTATCGCGCATGCACAGCGCCTGCACCTTGCGCCCGGACGCTGCCGCGATACTTTCGCTCTGCAGCCACGCCAGCGGTGAGTTCCATGCGACCGTGATCAGGCCGTCGAAGTGAGCCTGCACCTGGCGCTCATAGTTGGAGAACAGCACGTAGTCGAAGTCCAGGCCGTGCTCCGCGAAATAGGCCCGGAATCCGTCCCAGATCGTGACCACCTTGGGATCGTACGCGACCGCGCCCAGAATCAAAGTGTCGTCATCCCGCATCGCCACCCTCTAAAACAGGTCCATGCCGCACACCGCCTTGCCGATGAAGTCGTAGAGCAGGTCGGTGGTCGTCGCCATGACGCTTGCAGCGCGTGGGTCGCGAAAGCATCGCTCCACACCGACCTCTTTGCGGAAGGCGGCGCCGCCGCAAACGCGCATCGCGAGGCCCAGTACTTCGTCCGCCGACTCGCCCGCCGCGGCCTTGGACTCCAGCACGCGCAGCATCGTGTCTTCGCGTCCTGCCGCAAGCGCGGCGGCAGTGTCCTCAAGCAGCGCGCGCGCCATGTCGGTCCGCACGCGCATGCGCGCTATGTAGTTGCGGATGGTGGGCAGATCGGCAAGCCGCTCGCCGGTGTCGCTATGGCGTACGCGCCCGGCGTGGTCCGCCGTACGGCCCACGGCGGATTCCATCAAGCCCACGGCGCAGGCGGCGCTCAATACGTTGAACATTGGCAGCACGATCCCCATCATGATGTCGAAGCCCTTGCCGTCCTCGCCCAGCCGCGCCGCGGCAGGAATGCGCACACTGCGGGCAGCTACCGGCGCCGAGTCATTGCCGCGCAGCCCCAGGCCGTCGAAGCGCCCGCTTACTCCCATGCCCGGAGTCCTGGCCGGCACCAGCCACAATGTGCTGAGGCCCTCGGCGGCAAGGGGTTTCGATGACCAGACGTAAGCCGTGGCCGCGGAGGCGGAAGTAACCCAGCTCTTGCGCGCGTCGAGGATCACCTCGGCGCCCTCGGCCCGGGCGGTGCCGACCGGCGCCCAGAAATGACTGCGCGAACCTTCTTCGCTGAAGGCCAGCGTGCTCAGGTGGTCGCCCGAAGCGGCTGCACGCCGGATCTCGATCGGGCCGTGGGCCTCCAGGACCGCAGCGCCGCAGTAATGCATGCACAGCACCATCGCCGTCGAGCCGCATTCCTGGGCCACTCGCCGCACGATTTCTGCGCCGCCGGCAAAGCCGAGCGCCAGACCGCCGACCGCCGTCGCGCTAATCGCGCCCATCAGGCCCGCCTTCTTCAGTGCGTTTATCGAGCGGGCTGGAAAATTGCCGCTGGCGTCGACTTCGGGCGCGGCAGGACCGATCGTTTCGTTGCAGACCCGTTCCAGAAGAGGTTGATATGTCTCTGAATGAGTGGTCATCAGCACTTCGCCTGCCGCCTGGCTTGTCGCGGCGAGGCGCTGATGCTGGCTCGCTACGACAAGGCGATGGTCAGCCCGATTCCATCGGGCCAAGACTCAATTCACCGGATGATCTGAACCATTATGAACTGGCGATAGCATGAAATTTCGCCGCTCCGCAAACGGCGAAACCCGCCGCGGGTTTTATCGGTGCTTTACTGTTGCAGGCGGGCCTGCGCAATCAGCAAGTAGATAAAATGAACATATCTTAAGATGAAGCACTTAAAACAAGGTAGATAGACGTACCCAAGTTGCAACTCCTTCATGCAAACGGGACAATGACGCGCGATGGACTCCAGCGAAGCGCCCGCGTCGCATGGCCGCCTCGGCCTGGCGGGTATCACCGGCAACGTTCTTGAGTGGTACGACTTCTCGGTCTACGGATTTTTTGCGGGCGCCATAGGGCGCAACTTCTTCCCTTCGAAGAACCCTACCACATCGCTGATCGAAACGTTCGGCGTGTTCGGCGCCGGCTTCCTGATGCGCCCGGTCGGCGCGCTGCTGTTCGGCTATCTGGGCGACAAGCGCGGCCGCGAACTCGCGCTGATGCTCTCTGTAATGGCGATGGCCGTTCCGACCTTTTTGATCGGCGTCCTGCCGGGCTATCAACAAATCGGCGTCGCCGCGTCGATCATCATGGTGGTGTTGCGGCTCGTACAGGGGCTGTCGGTCGGCGGCGAGTACACGACCTCGGTGGTGTTCCTGGTCGAGCGATGCCGGCAGCATCAGCGCGGCCTGATGGGCGCATACGGCAGCTTCGGCGCCTACGCGGGGGTGATGCTGGGGTCAGCGGTGGGGGTGCTAGTGACCACATTGCTGCCGCGCGAAGCGGTCCACGCGTGGGGTTGGCGTATCCCGTTCCTGTTGGGAATCACGATCGGCATCGCCGGCTATTTTATCCGGCGTGAGACGGCGCGCGCCGCACCGATTCACACTATTGAGCCGCCGCCGCTGCGCCTTATCCTGCGCTCGCAATGGCGCCGCATTCTGCAGGTCGCGGGATTCAAGGTACTCGACGCGGTCGGCTTCTATCTGGTGTTCGTCTATGCGACGAGTTACCTGGTCCATATTGTCGGCGTGCCCAAACAGCGCGCGCTGGCGATCAACACTATCAGCATGGGCGCTGCGCTTATCCTGATTCCGCTGTTCGGGACGCTTTCGGATCGCATCGGGCGCAAGCCGGTGCTGCTGGCAGGCGCGCTTGGAACCGCGCTGCTGGCCTGGCCGCTGTTCCGCATGATGCAGCAGCAGGAGACGTTTGCGGTGATGCTGTCGGGGCAGATCGGCTTTGCCGTCTTGATCTCGATGTTTGCGGGCGCGGGGGCCGCGGCTTCCGCCGAGGCGTTTGAGCGTCATGTGCGATGCAGCGGCGTGGCGGTGAGCCATAACCTTTGCATGGCGCTGCTGGGCGGCACCGCGCCGATGGTGGCCACCTACCTGATCGATCGTACGCAATACGATATGACGCCGCCGCTGTATCTCATCGGGGCGGCCATCGTCTCGGCGCTGTTCGTGCTGAGCCTTGCCGAAACGGCTCGCGTGCCGCTGGCAGAGTGAATGTCCTATGGGGAGAAGGGTTTGATGCTCTCCCCCTTTTGGTTGCCCAAAGGGGGGAGAACATTTAGGTGAGCCGCCTATTCGATCGCTTTGGGCGCCGGACCCATCTCGGCCCAGTCGGCTGGGTCGTGGCTGACCCACACCCGCATGCCCTGCATGTCGCGCATCGCTTTGAGCCGCCGGATTGAGGCGACCGCTTGCGCCGGGTCGGTGTCGACCTGCATCGTGTGCTCGCTGTCCAGCGCGTCGCGCATATGCACCGCGTCGCCCGCCAGCACGATATTCTGATGCGGCAGCCGCACCACCATCGAAGTGCTGCCGGGAGTATGGCCGGGAGTGTGCAGCAGGGTCAGGCTGCCGTCACCGAACATGTCGAACTCGCCTTCCAACTCCATCCACTGGTAGTTGCGCGTCGGCAGCAGGTCGTCGATCAGGAAAATGTTGCGCCGATCGGGTGCGGGCCAATATGCGTAGCTGAGCTCGCCCTTCATGGTCAGCAGCTTGGCGTGGGGAAACATAAACAGACCGCCGGTGTGGTCCATATGCATGTGTGACATCACCACGTATTTGACGTCGGTAACCTTGTAGCCCAGCGCCTTGATCTGGTTGTCGACCGTCAGATCCTTGCTGAACCTGACCATGTTGCGGAACATCTCACCCCAGTAAGAGGCCACGTCGTCGGCTACCCTGGGATGGCTGCCGGTATCGTACAGCACCAGTCCCTTGGGATGCTCGATAAGAAACGACGGCACCGGAACCTCGATGATCTCGTCACTGCCGCCTACCATCAGGGATGAGCGCGGGACGACAAACACCGCCCCCGGCAGCGCCCACATTCGTCTTGCTTTGCCCTCTGCCATGTTCCACCTCGCTGGCTTTACTGTGCTGGCATATAACA
The DNA here is from genome assembly GCA_035262365.1 of Binataceae bacterium (SeqCode). Taxonomy (GTDB): domain Bacteria; phylum Desulfobacterota; class Binatia; order Binatales; family Binataceae; genus JAJPJA01. The sequence goes on along the minus strand of DATFSZ010000172.1, from coordinate 59,950 downwards.
CAGCCTGCCCGCACTCAAAAGCGAGCCCGCCGGCGCTGTCTCGCGCATCTGCCGGCCGCTAGGCGGGCTTGCGGCGCATCATCGCGGCGCGGCGGGCACGCACGACGATCTCGCCGCGCTGGTTTTTGCCGCGATGTTCGAACATGGCGATTCCCCACTGCGGACGCGATTTGGACTCCCGCAACTCCACCACTTCGCTCTCGGCATAGACAGTGTCGCCGATAAAAACCGGCCGGGGAAATTCCACCTTCTCAAAGCCGAGGTTACCCACCGTGGTTCCCAGCGTCAGGTCGCCGACCGACAGCCCCACCACCAGGCCCAGGGTGAAGATGCTGTTTACCAGCCGCTGCCCGAACTCCGCTCCCTTGGAGAACTCCGCATCCAGATGAAGCGGTTGCAGGTTCATGGTCATCGTGGTGAACAGCAGGTTGTCGGTCTCGGTCACGGTGCGTCCCGGTTGATGCTGCACCACCAGGCCCACAGTGAGCTCCTCAAAGTACTTGCCTGCCATCGAATTTCACCTGGTTCCAGCGCTTGGAATTGCCTTCCGTTGCCGCCCGGCAGTGGCGCGACTGGGCGGGGCGGAAAGATCATCGCTTCGATATTGTCACTCGTTGTAGCGGGTCATTTCGTCCAGCGCCGGTTTGACGTGCTTCATGAACAGCTCCATGTCGTCGATCGTGGCCTGCTTGGGCTGCTGCGCGTAATGCCAGATCAGCACCACGTACTCGGCCGGCAGAGCCTTCCACTGCTCGACGAACTGCGCTTTGACATCATCAACCGTGCCGATGAAATAGGTCCGTGCGCCCAGCACGTTGTCAACGGGGTCAGCGGACCGCGGAAGGCTGGGCGGCCAGAACGGCGCATAGAAGTTTTTGGTGATTTCCGCGTCGTAGGCGGCGACCGCGCGGCGCGCGTCGGCCATCGTCTTGCCGAAGCGAGTGTAGCGCAGCACGCCCTGATGCTGGCCCCAGGCGTAGGATCGTCCCGCCGCCTTGGCCGCACCCTCAAAGGCCTGGCCGCCGCGCACCGCCGTGCGCAGTCCGGCAACGTACACCGGAACAAAGCCCCGGGTGCCGCAGTACGCGATTGACTCCGGGCTGCCCAGGCTCATCACGAATACCGGCGGATGCGGTCTGGTGTAAGGCGCCGGGACCACGCTGATGCGCCGCACCACGCGGTTGGCGTCGACCTCACCATGAGCGCCCAGCCGCTCGGTCACGCCTTCGAGCGCCAGCGGCCAGTCGTCGATACCCTTCTCGTGTGGATAGGGCACCAGCCAGGGGCCGTCATCGGCCTCGATACTTTCCTGCGTCCAGGCGCGCAGGACCATGTCGACTTGCTGCGCGAAGACGTCGCGGTTGGCCTGGTCTTCCTCAATCTGGGCCGTGCGCCGGGCCGCGTCGGTGACCGCGATATCGGCCTTGGTGGCGGTGGAGGGCGAGCGGGTGGCACGGCTGCCCAGATGCTGGCCCAATACGTTGACCCATCGTGATTGATAGCCGCGGGCAAATCCGACAAAGAAGCGGCCGCGGGTCAGGTGGTCCAGGATGGCGGTCTCCTCGGCCACGCGGATGGGATTGTTGGCGCTCATCACATAGCCCATCTGCCCGATGCGGATGTGCTTGGTAATGGCCGCCCAGTAGCCGTTGAGCACCCCGGGATTGGGCCCGACCTCGTAGCCTTCGGAATGGAAATGATGCTCGATGGTGGCGACGCCCCACATCCCAAGCTCGTCGGCCGCCTTGACGATATCGTTCCAGCCCGTGAGGACCTCTTGGTAAAGCTCGCTGTTGCGTGCGATTGGCCGCTTGGCGGCGCGCTCGGCCTCGTCCCTCGCGGGCATCATCGGATAGAGCTGCAGAATTACTTTGAGCATACAGAATTGCCTCCGACGAATTGCGTATTGATTGAACAACAGTTCAGCAGCACCAGACAAGCCGCCGACTCAAAGCGCGCTCAGACCAGTCTGACGCCGACGGGTGCGGCGGCCGCGAGTAGTGGCCTGTCGATGGTCGCCAGCGGGAGAGCCTCACGCGCCACAATTCCGAATTCGCTCATTTTTAACGGCGGCTTGTCCCGGACACGGCCGGGTGGAATCAGATGTGATGCCACGATATAGAAATCAGGGTTAGGCTTCGGCGAATTGCGACCTCAGCCGCGCCGATTGGCGTGATTTTTCAAGGAACAGAAATGGCAACAGCGAAAGCGTCACACAAGAAGGACACCCGCACCGAGACCGATACCATGGGTGCGATCGAGGTGCCCGCCGACCGTTATTGGGGAGCGCAGACCGAGCGCTCACTCCTGCATTTCAACATCGGCAATGACATCATGCCGCGCGAGTTGATCCGCGCCTTCGGCATCCTCAAAAAGGCGGCCGCCAAGGTCAACCAGGACCTCGGCATGCTGCCCGCCGACAAGTCCCGGCTTATCATGCAGGCCGCCGACGAGGTGATCGAGGGCAAGCTCGACGACCACTTCCCGCTGCACATCTGGCAGACCGGCAGCGGCACCCAAACCAACATGAACGCCAACGAGGTGATCTCCAACCGCGCCATCGAGCTGGCAGGCGGGGTGATGGGGAGCAAGAAACCCATCCATCCCAACGACGACGTTAACATGTCGCAATCCTCCAACGACACGTTTCCGGGCGCGATGCATATTGCCGCGGTCGAGGTGATCCATCATCGCCTGCTGCCCGCGGTCAAAGAGTTGCGCGACTCGCTGGCCGCCAAGTCCGAGGAGTTCAAAGACATCATCAAAATCGGCCGCACTCACCTGATGGACGCGGTGCCGATGACCCTGGGCCAGGAGTTCTCGGGCTACGTGGCCCAGCTCGACCAGGACCTTCATCGCATCAGGGAATCCCTAACCGACCTCCACGAACTCGCGCTGGGCGGAACCGCGGTCGGCACCGGACTTAACGCGCACAAGGAGTTCGCCGAGCGGGTCGCGGCAGAGATTGCCCGGCTGACCGGACTGAAATTTGTCTCCGCGCCCAACAAGTTCGCGGCGCTGGCCGCGCATGACGCGATCGTCGCCGCCAGCGGAGCGCTGCGCACACTGGCCTGCTCCTTGATGAAAATCGCCAACGACCTGCGCTGGCTGGGATCGGGTCCGCGCGCCGGCCTAGCCGAGCTAATCCTGCCCGAAAACGAACCCGGATCGTCGATCATGCCGGGCAAGGTCAACCCCACCCAGAGCGAAGCGATGACCATGGTATGCGTGCAGGTTATCGGAAATGACACTGCGATCGGAGTGGCCGGCACGCAAGGCAACTTCGAGCTGAACGTCTTCAAGCCGGTGATGATCCACAACCTGCTGCACTCGGTGCGCCTGCTCACCGATTCCTGCCACAGCTTTAAGGTCTATTGCGTGGACGGGCTGCGCATCAACCGTGACCAGATTCATCATCATTTGAACAACTCCCTGATGCTGGTGACGGCGCTCAGTCCGAAAATAGGCTACGACAACGCCGCCAAGGTGGCCAAAAAGGCTCATGCCGAGGGCAAGACGCTGCGGCATGTATGCATTGAGATGGGTCTGCTGAGCGGCGAGGAGTTCGACCAGGCGGTGCGCCCGGAAAAGATGATCGGCCCGGAGGATTGATCGCGGGGCGGGCGCAAACCGGAGCGGAAATCTGCTAGAGTATGACGCCGAACGCGGCGCTGCGGAATGCAAAATCGCTTTGCAATCTTTGGCCTCCCCGTGTTGGGGCGGCGGGCGAATCGCTAATGGATATCAGCGTAGTTCTCCCGGTCATCAATGAAGGCGGGAACCTCGGCGATCTTCTGCAGCGGTTGCGCGCGATCCTGGAGCAGCACGGACTCAGCTACGAATTCTTGGTCGTTGACGGCGGATCGCGCGACAACACGCGCGAAGTCGCGGCGGCGCAGGGCGCGCGTATACTGGATGAGGACTTTCCCGGCTACGCGGGCGCGCTACTGACCGGATTCAGGGTGGCACAAGGCGACTTCGTGCTGACGCTCGACGCCGATTTGTCCCATGAGCCCGCCTTCGTGGCCAAGATGTGGCAGGCGCGCGGCCTGGCCGACATCGTGATTGCGTCGCGCTACGTGCGTGGCGGAGTGGCCTACACCAGCTTCGGACGGCGCGCGCTGAGCCGCCTGCTTAATGTCGTATTCCGGCGGATGCTGTCGGTCCCGGTGCGCGACCTGTCCAGCGGCTATCGGCTGTACCGGCGCGAAGTGCTCGAGCAGTTGCGGATCGGCGGGCGCAACTTCGAGGTGCTGGAGGAAATTCTGGTCAAGGCCTATGCGGCCGGCTTCAGTATCACGGAGGTACCCTTTACCTACTTTCCGCGCCATCGGGGCGTTTCCCACGCGCGGTTGGTGCGCTTCGGCCTGGACCTGGCCAAGTCGTCCTTCGAGCTGTGGAAGCTGCGCAACTCGCTGGAGTCGGCCGACTACGATGCGCGTGCCTTCTACAGCATGATTCCTCCTCAGCGCTACTGGCAGCGGGCCCGACACCATATCATCACTTCGTGGGCGCGCAGCGCGGGGCTGACGCTGGACGTGGGCTGCGGGTCGAGCATGGTGATCCAGAGCCTGACCACCGCGATTGGGATGGATTACAACTTCGCCAAAGCTCGCTACCTCCATCGCCTGAAGATTCCTGCCGTGCGCGCCTCGGCCTTTGCCCTGCCCTTTGGCGATGAAGCCTTCGACTGCGTGGTGAGTTCCCAGGTCATCGAGCACATCGCGCGCGAGCAGGTGCTGTTCGACGAGATGTGGCGGGTGTTGCGGCCGGGCGGGATTTTGATCATCGGGACACCCGACTACGCGACCTGGCAATGGCGGACGATCGAGCCGGTGTACGGAATGCTGTTGCCGTGGGCTTATCGCGACGAGCATGTCACCCATTACACCCGCGCCGACCTGTCCGGGCTGCTTGAGCGGATGGGATTCGTCCACGAAGAGACAACCTATATCGCCGGGGCGGAGCTGATCATGCGCTATCGAAAGCCTGCAGGGGTGCAACTTGCCGCAGCGCATACGCCTATACCACTGGCGGCGAAGCAAGCCTAAAGCGGCTGTCGCGTAGGTTTGGCTTCTGTATAAGAATCATGGCGTGGCCAGCTTCCAGCAATTTGCAGAGGTCTGTCAGGCGCTGAGCCAGACTCAAAGCCGGCTCCAGATGGCGGAGCTGGCCGGCGATTTTCTGGCTACGCTCGGCACAGAGGAGGCCGAAGCCGCCGCGCGCTTCATGATCGGGCGGGCGCTGCCGGTCGGTGACGAAGCGCGGCTCAACATCAGCGGACGCGCGGTCTGGCGCGTCGCTGCCGAAATCACGGACTCGGTGGATCGGGGCGAAGATATCTTCGCCTCCGCCGTTGATTTCGGCGACGCAGTTGAGGTCGTAATGCGCCTGCGCGCGGAGGAGCCGGCCCCGACGCTGACGATCGCGGAAGTCGAGCAGCAGTTACGCGAAATCGCCGCCGTCGAGGGCCGCCAGGCCCGCCGCCGCAAGCTCGACCTGCTCCGCGACCTGCTGATGCGTGCGACCTCGCTGGAAGCCAAGTACCTGGCCAAAATCCTGATTCGAGAGATGCGCCACGGAATGAGCGAGGGAGTCATGCTCGACGCGATCGCACATGCCGCCGGCGCGCCGATCGCCGAAGTGCGCCGGGTCAATATGATGCAGGGCGACCCGGGCCGGGTGATCCGGATCCTGCGCGATGGGGAGCCTCCCGCCTCATCAACCGCGGCGGCGGCTTTGGCGACACGGCCGCTTAAGCCGATGTTAGCACAGCCCGTCGATACCGTGGCCGACGCCTTTGCGATGCTCGGCCCCGAAATCGCGCTGGAGCACAAGCTCGACGGCGCACGAGTCCAGATCCATGGCGCCAGGGGTCAGATCAGGATTTTCACCCGCAGGCTGAACGAGATTACGCCCAGCCTGCCGGAGGTGGTTGAGCTTATGGGCGCCGGCCTTGGCCAGCGCAACTTCATCTTTGACGGCGAGGTCCTCGCGGTCGACCAGCAGGGCAACCCGCTCGCCTTCCAGGAACTGATGCGCCGCTTCAGGCGGATTCGGGACGTTGAGCGGCTCCGTGCAGAGGCGCCGGTGCGGCTCTTCCTGTTCGACGTTATGGGCCTGGACAGCGGGCTTCTTATCGATCACCCGTACCAGGAGCGCTTTGCCGTGCTGGAGAAATTGGCGCATCAGTCCGGGTTGGAACTGGTTGGCCGGTGTGTTCCCGCCAACCTGGCCGAAGGCGAGCAGTTCTATTCCGCGGCGCGCGCCGCAGGTCATGAAGGCGTGATGGCGAAGCGGCTGGACAGCCGCTACAGCCCGGGAATCCGTGGGCGCGGATGGCTCAAGATCAAGGGCGCGCGCACCTTGGACCTGGTAATCGTGGCGGCGGATTGGGGTTATGGCCGGCGCCACGGATGGCTTTCCAACTACCATCTGGCGGCGCGCGGCAAGGCGGCTGGCGAGTTTGCCGAGATTGGCAAGACCTTCAAGGGGCTTACCGACGACCAGTTTCGCGAGATGACCGACCGCCTGCTGGCACTCAAAACCAGCGAGCGCGGCGGCACCGTTTTCGTCCGGCCCGAAGTGGTGGTCGAGGTCGCCTTCAGCGACATCCAGCGCAGCCCGCAATACGAATCGGGGATGGCGCTGCGGTTTGCCCGCATCGTCCGCATGCGCGACGACAAGGCGCCCGAAGAAGCGGATACCATCGCGCACGTGAGCGAGGAATTCGAGCGTCAGATCGTGCGGCCGCCGGCCCGTCCTGGGAGCATCTGAGGCAGAAAACGCGACCTTGCGCGAACGGACGGCCAGCCGAAACTACCCTCGCAATTCTTCAAACGGCATTTTAGCCGCCGCTCTAGAGCTGTACAAAAAACAGGCAGTTAGACTGGCCGGTAAAACGGAAAACGGCTCACAGATTTACGTATATTGGTCGCCCCATACAATAGAATATAGTTTGATTTCGTCTTGATCCAACTCTCAGGCTTCTTTACTCGACTGCCCTTGTGGGATAAACTCAATTAGTTGTGGTGGTTGAGGTCTCTCCTCTATGAGCAACAAGCAATCGAGTGAATCTTACGGGGCTGAGTCGATCCGAATCCTGGAGGGGCTCGAAGCGGTACGCAAGCGTCCGGGCATGTATATCGGCGATACCGCCGAGCGCGGACTCCATCACCTGGTGATTGAAATCGTCGACAACTCGGTGGACGAGGCACTGGCCGGCTTCTGCGATGAAATCAACGTCGTCATTCATAGCGACGATCGGATCACGATTGAAGATAACGGCCGCGGCATCCCCGTCGATATGCATCCGACGGAGAAGCGCTCGGCACTGGAAGTCGTGCACACGGTTCTGCACGCGGGCGGCAAGTTCGATCGCGGCGTTTACAAGGTGTCGGGCGGTCTGCACGGCGTGGGCGCCTCGGTCGTCAACGCGCTGAGCGAAGAGTTTGAAGCCGAGGTCCATCGCGGCGGCAAGATCTATTACCAGCGCTACGAGCGCGGCATCCCCAAGACCAAGGTCGAAGAGAAGGGCGGCACAAAGAAGACCGGGACCAAAACCACGTTTTCGCCCGACCCGAAAATTTTTCCCGAGGTCAAGTTCAAGTACGAGCTGATCGCGCGCTATCTGCGCGAGATGGCGTATCTCAACGGCGGCCTGCGCATCCGGCTCTCCGACGAGCGCAACGGCAAGAGCGAGGAGTTCCATTTCGAAGGCGGAATCAGCGAATTCGTCGAGGTCCTCAACAAGGGCCGCGAACCGCTGCATGACGTGATCCACTTCCATGCGATGCGCGACGGGATCGACGTCGATTGCGCCCTGCAGTGGACCGACGCGGTTCATGAAAGCGTCTTCAGCTACGCCAACAATATCAACACGATCGAAGGCGGGACGCATGTTTCGGGTCTGCGTTCGGCGCTGACCCGCACGATTAACACCTACGCCACTAAAAACAACCTGATCAAGAACAAGGATCTGCGGCTGGAAGGCGATGATACGCGTGAGGGACTGACCGCGATCATCAGCATGAAGATCGGCGAGCCGCAGTTCGAGGGTCAGACCAAGACCAAGTTGGGCAACTCCGAAGTCGAAGGCATCGTCGTTGCCGTGGTCAACGAAAAGCTGGGGCAGTACCTGGAAGAAAACCCCGGCGACGCGAAGCGAATCGTGGCGCGCGCGGTGGAAGCTGCCACCGCGCGGGAAGCGGCGCGCAAGGCCAAGGAGCTGGTGCGGCGCAAGGGCGCGCTGGATTCTGCCTCGCTGCCGGGCAAGCTGGCGGACTGCCAGGAGCGCGACCCCGCGCGCAGCGAACTGTTCCTGGTCGAAGGCGAGTCGGCCGGCGGCACCGCCAAGCAGGGGCGCGACCGGCGCACGCAGGCGATCCTGCCTTTGCGCGGCAAGATCCTGAACGTCGAGCGGGCCCGGATCGACAAGGTCCTGACCTCGACCGAGCTGCGCACGCTGATCACGGCCCTGGGAATGGGTGTGAGCAGCGAGAAGAATGTCGAGAAGCTGCGCTACCACAGCGTCATCATCATGACCGACGCCGATGTGGACGGCTCCCATATCCGTACGCTGTTGCTGACTTTTTTCTTCCGCCAATTCCCCGAAATAATCGAAAATGGCTATCTCTACGTCGCGCAGCCCCCGCTGTTTCGCGCCAAAAAGGGCAAGCAGGAGCGCTATCTCAAGGACGAGGCAGCGCTGGAGGATTACCTGACCGACCTCGGATGCGAGGCGATTACGGTAGGCTTCGGCAAGGGCAAGGAGGCGCGCGAAATCAAAGGCGCGGCGCTTAAGACCCTGGCGCGCCGGGCGTTGTATCACGATCGGATGTTCGAGGCGCTGGAGCGCCGCTCCAAGCAGCGCGACGTGGTCGGCGCGATGGCCAAGCTGACCGCGTCGAAGGAGATCACTGCGGAAAGCTTTGAGAGCCGCGAACGGATGGAGAAAGCCGCCAAGGCGCTGCGCACTGCGATTGCGGACACCAACGTTGACTACAAGATCGACTCGGACGGGGAAACGCATTTCAAGGCGATCTTCTTCCACGTTCGCAACGGCGCCACGCCACCGACGGTGGTCGATCTCAACCTGTTTCATGCCGGCGAGTTGCGCGAGATCCGCCGGCTGGCCTCCGAATTGGAACCCTATGCGGCGCCCTATGCGATCAAGAGCGGCGACGATCAGCACCCGGTGCCCTCGCTCAAGGCGGTCGCGGAGGCGGTGCTGGAGGCGGGTCAGAAGGGCGTGGAGATCCAGCGTTACAAGGGGCTGGGGGAGATGAACGCGGAGCAGTTGTGGGCCACCACGATGAATCCCGAGGTGCGTTCGCTGCTGAAAATCCGCGTCGGTTCGCAGGAGGAGGCGGAAGAGATGTTCTCCAAGCTGATGGGCGACCTGGTCGAGCCGCGCCGGCTCTTCATAGAGGAAAACGCGCTCAACGTACGCAACCTGGATATCTGATTCCGATTGTTTCTGATCCTCTCTCCTCATCGCGGGAGAGGGCTATGCAGAGGTTGAACATGCCGCGCCGTGCTGCCGCCGATTTCTTCGGCTGCAGAGACTATGCGCGCAGAGTTAATACCTCTTGCCACGATGCCTGGAACCTCCGTCTCACCCTCTCCAGGATAGGAGAGGGGACAGATGCGAGTTTGGTAATATAGCCACGCGCTGGCTGATGCGACGAAAGACAAGCTATGCCACAGACCAACGGTAACGAACCGACCCACAACGAACCCACGCTGTTAAATATCGAAGACGACATGCGCCAGTCCTACCTGGACTATGCGATGTCGGTGAATATCGGGCGCGCGTTGCCTGACATGCGCGACGGACTCAAGCCGGTCCATCGGCGCATCCTGATCGCGATGTTCCGTGAGGGGCTGCTCGCGAGTCGGCGCTACTCCAAATGCGCCGGGGTCGTGGGCGAAGTACTCAAGCGCTACCATCCGCACGGCGACGGCGCGGTGTACGACGCGCTGGTCCGGATGGCCCAGCCGTGGAGCATGCGCTATCCGTTGATCGATGGGCAGGGCAACTTCGGTTCGATCGACGGCGACCCGCCCGCCCATTATCGCTATACCGAATGCCGCCTGACGCGACTGGCGGAACGGCTGCTGGCCGATATCGACAAGGACACCGTCGATTTCGTTCCCAACTTCGACGGCTCGCAGGACGAGCCGGCGGTGTTGCCCGCGCAGATCCCCAACCTGCTGATCAACGGCTCGGACGGAATCGCGGTCGGGATGGCCACCAATATTCCGCCCCATAACCTGGGCGAGGTCTGCGACGCGCTGCTGGCCCTGATCGACAATCCGGACCTCAGCCTGGAGAAGATCCTCGACATCATTCCCGGTCCCGATTTTCCCACCGGCGGCCAGTTGCTGGGCGCCAAGGCAGTGCGCCAGGCCTATCTCGACAAGCGCGGCAGCCTGACCATGCGCGCGCTGGCAGCGGTGGAAACCGACAAGCGCAGCGGGCGCGCGTCGATCATCGTTCGCGAGATTCCCTACCAGGTCAACAAGACCCGGCTGTTGGAGCGTATTGGCGAGCTGGTCAACGAACGGAGGATCGAAGGAGTCAGCGACTTGCGCGACGAGTCCGACCGGGACGGCATGCGGATTGTGGTCGAACTCAAGCGCGACACAGAGCCCAAGGTTGTGCTCAACCAGCTCTTCAAGTTGACCCAGATGCAGCAGGGCTACGGGCTCATCATGTTGGGTATCCACGAGGGGCGGCCGCGCGAGATGGACCTGCGCGAGATGCTGATCGCGTTTCTGGACCATCGCCGGCGTGTGATGACACGCCGCACGCAGTTCGAGTTGCGCCAGGCTGAAGCGCGCCTGCACGTTTTGGAAGGATTGCGGATCGCGCTGCAAAATCTCGACGCGGTTATCAAGTTGATTCGCGCCGCCAAGGACGCCGAAACCGCGCGCAACGAGCTGATGGACCGCTTCAAGCTGTCCCAGATCCAGGCCCAGGCGATCCTCGACCTGACGCTGCGCCGTTTGACCTCGCTGGAGCGCGGCAAGATCGAAGACGAGCACAAGGAAGTCACCGCCAACATCATCCGCTTCCGCGAGATCCTGTCCGACGAGCGCGAGCTGATGAAGCTTATCTCCGATGAGCTGAAGGACATCAAGAAAGAATTCGCCGACCCGCGCCGCACCCAGATTATCGAGGGCGAAGGCGATTTCTCGGTCGAGGACCTGATCGTTGAAGAGGATGTGCTGGTCACCGTCACCCACGGCGGCTATATCAAGCGTACTCCGCTGTCGCTCTATCGCACCCAGCGGCGCGGCGGGCGGGGCAAGATCGGCGCCACCACTATCGAAGAGGACTTCGTCGAGCACCTGGTGCCGGTTTCCACGCATGACCGGTTGTTTTTCTTCACCACCACCGGAAAGGTGTACGCGCTCAAGGCCTATGAGCTGCCCGAAGGCGGACGCGCGGCCAAGGGCCGTTCCGTCGCCAATCTGCTGAGCCTGGAACAGGGCGAGACGCTGTCGGCTTTCCTGCCTCTGCCGCAGAACCTGGAGGGCAAATACCTGCTCTTCGCCACCCGCCGCGGAGTGGTCAAGAAGACCGAACTCAACCAGTACGAAAACGTTCGCTCCAACGGCATCATCGCGATTCTGCTGGAAGACAAAGACGCGCTCATTGGGGTGCGTATCACCGACGGCAACCAGGAGGTGGTGCTCTCCACCCGCATGGGCCAGGCGATCCGTTTCAAGGAGGACGAGGTCCGCTCGATGGGACGCTCGGCCTACGGCGTCAACGGAATGGACCTCGACACGAAGGGCGGCGACGAAGTGGTTTCGATGGCGATCGTGCGCGAGGGCGAGACCCTGCTTACGGTTTCCGAACTGGGCTTCGGCAAGCGCACGCCCGCTTCCGAGTACCGCCTGACCCATCGCGGCGGCAAAGGCGTAATCACGATGCAGGTGACGGACAAGACCGGCAACGTGGTGAGCGTGCGCCAGGTCGGAATCGACGACCACGTGATGCTGATTACCGACGGCGGCAAGGTCATCCGCCTGCGGGTCAAAGACGTGCGTATAATCGGACGCAATACGCAGGGCGTGCGCCTGGTCAAGCTCGATCAGGGCGAACGCGTTCGAGCAGTAGCCGGTCTGGCCGAGAGAGAAGACGAGGGCCCGGACAGCGACAGTAACGGCGCCGGCGGCGAGTCCGCGTAACAGCGGCAGCCAGGTTGCTTTCAAAGGCGAGGACTTCCGCAGGGCGGACAGCCGATGCGCGGCGCGCATTCGGTCCGCAGTGGGACGGCGCGCGGTCCTGCGCGCCGTTCGGTTTTCTACTCATCACACGGCGATAGCGATTGCCGCTATCAGCATCGCGCTTAGCAAACCGATGATGACCGCGGTCGCCGCTATCCAGGCCGCGCTGGCTCGGACCGGAGTCTCAAGCGTGCCTCGACGCGCGCTTAGCCATTGCTCGACGTTCTGGAAGTTTTCAGCCAACGCCAGATAGTCCGCCATCTCTTCGTCCGTGATATCCGGACGCAGCATCCTCTTTTTGCGCGTTAGATACCGCATCCGCGCCAGCAGATCTTGGTCCTTGTCGGCATTGAGTTCCGCGCGGATCACCGCCGGGAGTTCGTCGGATACCAACGGACTGCGCTGAACACCCGTATCAAAACTTTCCAGTAACATGACTTTTCCGCTTAACTGGGCCACCTCAGCAGCAATCGCGATGCCATCCAGTGGCCCAGAGAATTATCGTCCAAACTTCAAGCCTTTTCTCGCCGGGGAAATTCAAGTTCGCTAACTCAGCGCAGTCCTCCTGCTGCATGCACGTAGGCAGGGCACGATACCTCGTTGCGTTTTCTTTGACTTAAAAAGACTAAGCGCCAACAGGAAGAAGGTTCTCATTTTGATTGATTCGCCCCCCGGCTTCGCGCGATGCGACTCCGTGCACGCGCGTCTCTCGCCGCGCGCAATGCGTCCGGCATAAAACCCGTTACTGGTTAAACCCCCGGCGAGGGCGAAAAATTCCAGCGCAAAGCAAGATGTGAGGCGGGAATTTTTTTGCTGCCTTCCCGGTCAACCATCTGAAAAGCGCGCACAGGCGCGGAATTCAACTTCGGAGGTGACTCGGGTGGGAGACATGCTCGATCGTCGATCGTTCCTGCGAATCGCGGGGACTTCGTTATCAATCGGGGCGTTTTATAGCGTCTTTGCTCCGCTCGCGCATGGCGCGGGCAGCGAGATTATCAAACGGACGCTGGGCGACCTCAATGGCGAAGCGCCGGCGCCGTTTTCGTTCATTCAACTGAGCGATACGCACGTCGGCTTCAACGGACCGCCCGATCCGCTCGGGACCAGGGCGTTTGAGAATGCGGTTGCCACGATCAACAAGCTGGGCCGCCGGCCCGAACTGGTGATCATAACCGGAGACCTCACTCACGACGCGGACTCGCGCGATGAGCACGCCAAACGCTACAAGCTGTTCAAGGAGATCGCGGGCAAAATCCGCGCGGCGCAAGTCAAAGTCGTGCCGGGCGAGAACGACGCCGGGCTCGACGGCGGCGACATGTTCCGCGAATTCATGGGCCCCACCTACTACTCGTTCGATCATCGCGGCGTCCACTTCATCGCGCTCGACAACGTGTCGGCCGGACGGCCCGCGGTCGGCCCCGCCCAGCTTGCGTGGATGAAATCCGACCTGGCGCGCTTTTCGCCCAGCGCGCCGATCGTCGTGTACACCCATCGGCCGCTGTTCGACCTCCGGCCGGACTGGGAATGGTTCACCAGCGACGGCGACGAGGTCATGAATGCGCTGGCGCCCTATGAGAACGTCACGGTGCTCTACGGCCATATCCATCGCGAGCATTTCCACCGGCAGGGCAACACGAACATGTACGCGGCGCGTTCGCTGATCTTCGCGTTCCCCGATCCCGCAACGCCGGGGGCAAGAAAGCCGGTGCCGTTCGACAAGGGCCAGCCGTTTAAGAATCTCGGGTTGCGGGTCGTCAAGGGAAAAGCCGGCGGCAGGGATCTGCGTGTCGAGGACGTGGAACTTTCGATGAACGAATACTCGGGCACCGTGGGAATGGATCAGATGCTCAAACATGGGAAAGGAGATGCATCGGACGAATGAATACTCCAACGAATTGGCGTAAACGGGCTTCGACTCTGGTTCTCGCGGCAGCCGTAGGAGTTGGGCTGGCCGCTGCCTGGCTGACGGGGGGCGGCAGCGGCGACCTGGCGCTGCTTGCGGACGCGTCGCAGGAGCCGAGGGTGGTCGACATCAAGGCCAAGAAATTCGCCTTCTCGCCCGCCGAGGTTACCTTGAAAAAAGGTGAGCCGGTCGTACTGCGGCTTACCAGCGAGGATCGAACCCACGGCTTTTTGCTCAAGCCGCTGAAGATCGATACCGACATCAAACCCGGTCAGGTCACGGAAATCGCTGTCACCCCGACACAAGCGGGCAGCTACATCGCGATCTGCGACCATTACTGCGGCACCGGCCACGGCAACATGAAGTTGAAGCTGACGGTGATTGAGTAGCCGGCAACCGGGAAGGCCGCGTTGGAGTATGCCAATGTTCGACAAGCTGGTGCGCGACTATCATCTGCATCCGATCATCGATCACTTCACCATCGCCCTGCTGGCGTTTGGGATCGGTGCGGAACTTCTGGCGGCAGCAGCGGCTATACTCCCGCGCGGCCGGACCAACTGGCGAGCCGCGGCACGGCAGGCGCTGCGCAGCACTTCGCTGATATTGGTGGTTGCCGGCGCGGCCGCGGCCATCTTGTCCTACTTAAGCGGCGACGCGGAGGCTGACCGGCTGTGGGACACGATGTCTCCGGGCGCGCAGCAGCTTCTGGCCGGAGCCGACGGCCCCGCGAGCTACCTGTCTCACGCGGTTTTGGGACAGTACCTGATGTACGCGTTCCTCTTTCTTGCCGCCTGGCGCGTGCTGATCGAATTTTCGGCGCGGCTTTCCCGATGGCGCATCGCGTTTCTGGCGGCGGCGGCGCTTGCCGTCGCCGGCCTCCTTTACCAGGGGAAGACTGGCGGCGAACTCGTCTATCAATATGGCGTCGGCACGACGAGCGGCTCGCGGCCGGCGCCCAACGCCGCTATTCATGGAGGCCCGGCACCGCTCGATTTGAGTCATCGAAGCCGCCTGTATAAGATCGCGGCCTCGGCTGCCCGGTCCTGAAATGGGGGCTGCTGCAAAATCGAGCCTGCGGCTCGTACCGGGGCGGCGTTGTTCCGGGCAAACGCCGCCGGCGTGCGGGAACCAGTTGCCAGTCATTGACAATAGGGAGGATTTTCAGCGCGTCTTCCTGCCTCATCTGGACGCCGCCTACAACCTCGCGCGCTGGTTGGTGAAGAACGAAACCGACGCGCAGGACGTTGTCCAGGAAGCCTATCTGCGCGCGCTGCGCTTTTCGCAAAGTTTTCGCGGTGGTAATGCGCGCGCGTGGCTGCTCGCGATCGTGCGCAACACGGCCTTTACCTGGATGAGCCGCAACCGGACCGGCGATCCTTCCGCCGGCTTCGATGAAGAGCAGCACGCGGACGAAGCCCCGCCCGCAGACTTCGAGTTCATCCGCAAGGCGGATTCGGAGGCGCTGCGCGCGGCGCTCGACGAGTTGCCAGAGGAGTTTCGCGAGATGGTTGTGCTGCGCGACGTTGAAGGCTTCTCCTACAAGGAAATCGCCGAAGTCGCCGACGTTCCGATCGGTACTGTCATGTCGCGGCTGGCGCGTGCGCGCCGGCGCCTCAAGACCGCACTCCTGAAGCGGTTTTGTACCGGAGGCGGACAATGACCTGCGAAGAGGCACGACTGTTGATCGACGCTCACCTGGATCGCGAACTGGATCCGGCCACGGATCGCGAGCTGATGCGGCATTTGAGTTCATGCGCGCGATGCGCCCGTGAAGCAGGCGCGACTCGCGCGCTCAAGACGGCGCTTGGCGCCCAAGCGAATTATACGCCGGCGCCGCCGGAACTTCGCCGGCGCATCGAGCAGGCAATTAACTTGTCGATCTCCGCCGGTCCGATCCGATCCGGCCGCCGCCCGGCGGCGGCACGATGGTGGCCGCGCGTAGCAACCGCCGCCATCTCCGGCGCAATTGCGGCGCTGCTCGCAGTTGTTTTGATACCGCGCGAGTTCCGTTCCAATGAAGGCGACTTCATGGTGCGGGAAGTGGTGGGCGCGCATGTGCGCTCCACGCAAGCCAGTCACCTGACTGACGTTACCTCGACGGATCGGCACACCGTCAAACCGTGGTTCGCGGGTAAGCTGGATTTCTCTCCGCCGGTTGCCGATTTTCAGGCCCAGGGATTCAAGCTTCTCGGCGGCCGCGTTGACTACCTCGATGACCGCGCGGTGGCGGCGCTGATCTATCAGCATGGACGTCACATTATCAATGTGTTCATCTGGCCATCGGATAAGCCGGATCAGGCGCCCGCGATGACCGTGCGCAGCGGCTTTAACATCGACCGCATTACGCACGCGGGCATGAATTACTGGATCATCTCCGACATGAGCGCGGACGAAATTGAGAAACTTGCGGCGTTGCTAAAAGGCTGACGCAACCGGCCGCCGGCCAAAATTTTGGCTTCACGCCGGGACGCCGACTGCTACCATCAGTAGAGGAATGTTCCCCGCTGCGTGCGGGCCCAGGAACTCCACCGTGTCGTCGTCGTAAAACGTAAGGCCGGTTGCGCCGCGGCCGAGCGCGTAGGCGGCCAGGTACGCCCGGCCGCCATGCAGGCCGGCCTCGAGTTGAGCGGCGCGGTAGCCGCGATTGCCCAACGCGGCCAGCAGCCGGTCGAAGTTCGCCATATAGCAAATCAGCGCGCTGCAATCGGCGCCCAATGGCTGCTCCAGGCACAGATAGCCGGCGTTGCCGCGGAAATCTCCCTCCTTGAGCAACTCCAGTGCGCGGCGCGTTCGCGAATAGTAATAAGCCCCGGGCGCCACTCCTTCTACACCGTTAACGATCAGGTAGGTGCCGGTGAGCGAAGGAAAATCGCATCGGGGATGGCCGCTGGAATTGTCCAGGATGGCCGCCAACTCCTGCGCCGCAATAGCTTCCTGTGCAAACTTGCGCGTCGACCCGCGCCGCACGATCGTCTCGCCCAGACCCAATACGTCCAGGCCGGCCGCAGCCGGAGGCTCCGCGCCGCCGCCACCGGCTTCGTTGGCCGCGACCGAAGCGACCTCGCGCGGGTCGAGCAACTTGGACGCGCGATGCATCTTGAGCAAGTCCGGATATGACTTCTGTTCCATCGAAAGAGGAACGGTTTCCAATTCGAGCGGCTCGACTGCCATCTCAGCACCCACAGCACCGCCGTGACCCAAGGCGACCACGCACAGCGGACCCTCACGCTCGCCGTCCACGCCAATGAGGCGCTCGACTTCCGCGTCGGCGAAGTTAACCACCACCTCTGCCTGCAATCCTTCGGCGTCGGCAGCCGCCAGCAGGTTGGCCAGCATGGTGCCGGCGTCCCAAAAGCAGTAGCGGTAACATCGTGCCCGGTATTTCCACGCGCTGCGCCAGAAAATCCCACTGAGGATCAGCACAGCGCGCGCCTGTGCGACCTGCGGGCGCATCGCGCAGGCGCGGGCCACAGCGGCGCGCCAGTCACCGCGGCGCAGGCCGCGCAGCTTCAGGTCGGCGGGCGAAAAATGGTACAGACCGGTCTCGAGTCCTTCGGTATCGGGACCGCTGACGAGATAGATTTCGATTGGGTAAAGCGCGCCGGCCGAAGCTGCCGCGCGAAAGTGATAATTCTCCATCCCGACCTTGCGCTGGCGGGTCAGACCCCCGGTACAAAACAACAGCCGCGTCAGCCGATCGAGATCGAGCGGCGTTTGCGGGTCGGTTTTCGCACACCCGCCGATCGCATCGAGAGTGGGCATCGTGGATAGATTGAGTTCGCGGGGCAGAGCCAGGGCGGCGGCGTGCGGGTAGATCTTGAATGGGAAGGGCCGGTTGTCCCAGTCCAGGAAGTGCCCATCGGTGCGCACACTGGTGTAGGAATGCTTGGTCACCTCATGGTAAAGGCGCGCCGCTTCGGTCTGGCGATTGGGTGAGTCCATTTGGCCGGCCCTCTCTCGTCAGCATAGCACGCAAGGACACAGGCCGTGCGGCAGAGTTCACGCCACAGCCTTGCGTTCAGTACGAATAACCCTAAATTGATTCGAGAAGGGAGGTGCCGGGCGTGAGCACATCCAATTCATCCAGCGACGCCGCCGCGCATCTCGCGGCTCCGCGTTACCGCAAATACTTCGCGCTGGTGCACGAAGATCTGTCCGCGGTGTACTCGCGCGACATTCATAAATGGCTGTTCCTGGCGCCGCTGATCGGCGTGGTGACAGGCATCCTGATTACCGGCGTCGTGCTGGTGATCCTCCATTTCCTGTGGGCTTTCATGCTGACCTTCTACTACGCCCATCATCTGCTGATCGTTCCGCTCACCACGTTGGGCTTCCTGCTGACGGGGCTCATCATGCAGTTCCTGACCCCGAATCCGAACCAGCACTCGACCGAAGAAATAATCGCCTCATACCACGAGCATCAGGGTGACATAAATCTGCATCCGTTCTGGTTTAAGCTCACCGCCGCCGCAACCACGGTCGGATTTGGGGGTAGCGCGGCGCTGGAAGGTCCGAGCATCTACGGCGGCGGCGCAATCGGGTCATGGTTGTGGGGAAAGATTCGGGGCGTGAAGCTCACGCCGGCGGATCGGCGCATCATGTTGATCAGCGGCGCCGCCGCGGGAATGGCTGCGGTGTTTCGCGCGCCATTGACCGGCTTGATCTTCGCGCTGGAGATGCCCTACCGCGACGACCTGGCGCACGAGGCGGTGCTGCCGTCGCTGATCGCCTCGGTTGTGTCGTACGCCACGCTCGTGGCGCTGCTTGGCGCCGAGCCGCTGTTTGGATTCATCGGCGCCAGCCGCTTCTCGGAAGCCGACCTGTTCTGGTCAGCGCTGCTCGGCGTGGTCTGCGGACTCGCGGCGATGGTGTTCGCGATAACGTTCCGGCGCTTTCGCAGCTTTTGCATAAAGCTGCCGGTCCCGCACACTTCGAAGATGGTCGCCGGAGGGATCATCACCGGCCTGTGCGGTCTTTTATTCGTCAAGCTCTATCCCGCCGTGCCTCTAATGCCGCTGGGTCCCAACTACGAGGCAGTCAAGGAGATGCTGGCGAATCCCCATTCCACCCAATGTCTGTTGGTCTTCGGGGTTCTGAAAGGTTTGGCCACACTCTTCAGTCTCGGTGTGGGCGGCGTTAGCGCGATGTTCGTGCCGCTCTTGCTGATGGGCGGCTCGATCGGCAAGGTGTTCGGCCAATCTGTCGTGCATGTTTCGGGCATCGACCTGTACGCAGCGGTCGGCATGGCATCTTTTATAGCGGCGGCATACAAAACCCCGCTGGCCGGCGTGATTTTCGTGGCCGAGACCACCGGCGGTCTGGCCTTCCTGATTCCGACCCTGATCGGTTCCGCGGTGGCCTACGCGGTGTCCGGCGAAGCTTCGGTCTCCGCCGATCAGCGGCTGCACGAAGTGGCCAAGCTCAGCGGGCCTACCGGAATCAGGGTGCGCCAGATAATGCAGTCCCAGGTTGTAGGCGTTCAGGGCGACGCCACCGTGCGGAGCTTTTTTGACAACGTGGCGAACAGCTTCCGCCATCAGGTCTATCCGGTCTTCAAGGGCAAGCAAGCAACCGGGCTCATCTCACTGTGGGAGATAAGCCAGGTGCCCGCGGACCGATGGGCGCAGACCCGCGTGGAAGATGTGGCGTGCAAGGAAATAACCCAGATCTCAGACGACGCCGACCTGAGCGAGGCCGTGCGTTTGCTGAAGCGCCAGCAGCGCGACCGCCTGCTTTTGGTTACCGGCGGCGACGGCACGCCGGTAGGCATCATCACCGATTCCGACATCCTGCAAGCGCTGGAACCGAGCGGCGGTCATAACGCCCCGTCGATCTGACGATTCTTGTTGATCGCCAGGATGACGCTGTTCACCCCCGCATCTCAACTCCCTTTCCGTTCAGGCTGAGGGCATCAGGAGCGTGTGAGAG
This sequence comes from Binataceae bacterium (SeqCode), assembly GCA_035262365.1. GTDB lineage: Bacteria > Desulfobacterota > Binatia > Binatales > Binataceae > JAJPJA01. The sequence continues at coordinate 39,879 of DATFSZ010000172.1, read as the reverse complement.
TGGATGTTTTCGAGCCACCAGCTTCTCGCGTCAATCGGCAACGGCGAGTCCGGCCAGAGAGAAGGTTTCCTGCGGCGCGCTGACTCCGCGCAGCGGATGAACCTTGATCCGGCTCAAAGCCATTGATTACAAATGCGCCTACCAGTCGGGGCCTTTGCCCGGCGCATAGCGCATCCCGCTGTGCGCGCTAAGGCCACCGTCGGCCACGATCGCGGTGCCCGTCACGAAGGAAGATTCGTCGGAGGCCAGGAACAGCCCGACATTGGCGATCTCCTGCGGCGTCGCCATCCGGCCCATCGGAACTCCCTCGACCAGGTATTGGCCGTCGCTGAAGCCCTTCTCGATTCCCAGCTTCATGCCTGCGGTCAGCGTCGGCCCGGGGCAGATGGCGTTGCAGCGGATTCCCTTGCGCGCGTACTCGATCGCGGTCACGCGGGTCAGGTTGATCACACCGGCCTTGGCTACGTTGTACGCGCATTGCAGATAGTCGCCGAACAGACCCGAGGTGGACGCGGTATTGATGATCGAGCCTCGGCCCTGCGGCAACATCGCCTCGTTGATCGCGACTTTGACTCCGTACCAATAGGCCGTGAGGCTTACGTCCAGAGTCATCTGCCAACCGCGCAGATCGATATCCGCCGTGCGAGTGGAAAACACGCTGAACATCGCGTTGTTATGCAGCACGTCCAGGCGTCCGAACTTGTCCAACGCAAAGCGCACCATCGCCTCGACCTCTGCGGGCTTGGCCACGTTGGCGCGAAACACTTCCGCGCTGCCGCCCGCGCTGCGGATTTCGCCGGCCACGCGCTGGGCGCCTTCGATATCGCGGTCGACAATTACTACCTTGCCGCCCTCGCGCGCATAGGTTTTGGCGCAAGCTTCGCCGATACCGGACGCGCTGCCGGTCACCATACAGACCTTCTCCGCAAGTCTCATAGACTTCTCTCTTTCATAACGGATACGGCCGCCGCCCCGATCGGCGCCGCTGTGCGATTAAAGTGCGGACGGCGAAGATACTCAAGCAGCTCAGCCGCTCACCGGCCTCAAAGACAAGATTTTTTGGTGGCAAATCTTGTGCGCAATGCCAGTGGCCGGATGCGAAACAAAACATCCCGGAGTGCATGTCCTTGATTTTGGAATCAGGCCGGGCGATCGATTAACACTTCGCACGGGGCACGGCGCAACACGACGTTGCTGGTGCGCCCGAACAAGCGCTCGGTCGCGCCCAGGCGTGGACGCATGCTCATCACGATCAGGTCAACGTCAAGCCGCCGGGCCAGGGCGCAGATTTCCACGCCCGCCTCCCGCCCTCTGCGCGCCACGCTCTCCACCGGCAAGCCGCTGCGCTTGACAATTTCGCTGGCCTGGGCGAGCACGTCGGCCGCGCGCTGTTCGATCTCGGCCAGATGCGTCGCCAGGGCCAATGTGCGGGGAATTTCGTCTATGTATGCGACGAAGATGGTCACCTCTTGTCCGTGGCCGAGCCGGCACGCCATCTCCACCGCGCGATCGGAATAAACCTCGCCAACCGTGGGCACCAATATGCGCCGCCAGGCTTTGATCGATTGCCGCGCCTTCGCGGCCTGGGGACTCAGCGCCGGGGGCACATGGAGCATCCACCAGAACAACGTGGCCATGGAGCCGGAAAACAGAATCGCCAAAGCGATCCCCAGCGGAGAGCATTGCAGTGTTTCGTTCACCGGGAACTCCCCGCCCGCAGATATCGCAGCAAGTAGTAAATGCGAACCGCTCCCAGGCCCGCCACCGACGCGCCCAGCAGCAGGCCCGCAACTGCGGCGCCGGCCGCAAACGCGCGATAGCCGATCACGCAACCCAGGCCGAGCAAGGGTACGCCGCTCCATGCCCGTACCTGCTCCGCCATCCGCGCTGTGAAGGCGGGCCGCGCCTGCCCGGGCGGGCGCCTGTGCTCCGGTGGACTGCCAGAATTCATTTTGCTATTTCGCGAGCCGCTGAAAACCGGTTTTAATATAACATCCCGCCGCCGGCGGCCGATAACGCAAACAGCGCGATAACGCGCGTTGCCGCCATAGGATCGGCGTGATAATTCGGGAGGCGCGATGGCAAAGCGGGCCATAAAGTCGGTGGGACTGGTGATCAGGCGGCGCCATCCGCAAGCGGTCGAGTTGGCGGCGGTGCTGGCGAAGTGGCTGCACTCGCGCGGACTGGAACTGTTCATCGAGCCCGAAGTTACCTTACCCACCCCGGCGCACCAGCTGCCCAAGCCCGAGCTGGCCCATCGCGCGGACCTGATCGTGGTGCTTGGGGGCGACGGCACACTGCTGAGCATCGCGCGCTTTGTCGGCGAGCGTGAGACCCCGATCCTGGGCGTCAACCTGGGCGCGCTCGGATTCCTGACCCAGGCCGCGATGGAAGAGGCGCGTACCTCCGTTGAGCGAGTGCTGGAGGGCGACTACACCGTTGACCGGCGCATCACGCTGGAGGCGGATATAACCAGCTCCGACGGCACCCCCAAGCATCCCGCCATGGTCAAGGCGCTCAACGACGTCGTCATCCATAAGCGCCATCTGGGGCGCCTGATGGAACTGCACGTTATCGCTGACGGCCAGGACTTTTGCTCCTACCGGGCAGACGGCTTGATCGTCGCCACGCCAACCGGATCCACCGCTTACGCGCTCAGCGCGGGCGGACCAATAATTTTTCCCACCCTCGAAGTTGTGCTGCTGGCGCCGATCTGCCCCCATACACTGAGTAATCGCCCGGTCGTCTTGCCTGACTCCTGCTCACTCGAAATCCATATCGAGGCCACCGATCACGACGCGATGCTGACCGCCGACGGCCAGGAGGGAGTTTCCCTGGGCGCCAAGGATCGGGTGGCGATCTGCAAGGGCAAGAGCCCGGTCGCGCTGGTGCGCTCGTCGCACAGCTACTTTGAGATCTGGCGCAACAAGCTGCGATGGGGTTGAAGGCTGCCGCCGAGGGCGGCGAATTTGCCGGCGGAGAGGTCGGGGTAGGCGATGCTGCTTGAACTGAGGATCCGCAACTTCGCAATCATTGACCAGGTCGAGCTGGAATTCGGTCCCGGCCTTAATGTGCTGTCGGGCGAAACCGGCGCCGGCAAGACCATCATCATGAACGCGCTGGGCCTGCTGCTGGGGATGCGCGCGTCGCCCGAGATGGTACGCACTGACCGCAAGGAAGCGGTGGTCGAAGGTCGGTTTGCGGTCGAAGGCGAAGGGCTGCCGGCAGATTCGTTCGCTTCACCCGGCGAGCCGGCGCCGACCGAACTGATCGTCAAGCGCGTCATATCCGAAGCCGGCCGTTCCCGGGTGCTGATAAACGACGAGATGGCGACCGTACAAACGCTGGGCCGGATCGGCGCGGCCTTGGTCGAGGTTTACGGCCAGCACGAGCAGCAAACGTTGCTGCGCACGGAAAACCATTTGACTATTGTGGACCGGTTCGCGGCGCTGGAGAGGGACCTCGACTCCTACCGTGAGGCCTATGGGCGCGCCCGCGAACTCACCGCCCGCCTTGACGGCCTTGAGCTGCGCGCCCGCGACCGCGAGCGGCGCCTTGACGCCGCCCGATTCGAGTTGGGCGAGTTAGAGCGCGCCCAACTTAGCGTTGACGAGGAGCGCGAGTTGAGCGTCGAGCGAACCATTCTGGCCAACGCTGCCAAGCTGATGGAAGCGGTCGGCGCGGCAGAACAGTTGCTGATGGATCAGGATGGCTCGGCGGCGGACCTGCTCGGCCGCGCCGGGACCGCTCTGGGCGAAGCCGCATCATTGGATACCAAGCTCGCCGAGCCGCTCGAAGTAATCGGGTCGGCGCGGGTCGCAATCGAAGAGGCGGTCCACTCGCTGCGTGTCTACCGCGAGCGGATCGAAGCTGACCCGGGGCGGCTGGTAGAAATCGACAATCGGTTGCAAGAGATCGCTCGACTCAAACGCAAGTATGGCGGCTCGGTGGAGAGCGCGCTCGCCACACTGGACCGGCTGCGCGCCGAGGTCGCCGAGCTGGACCACATGGAGGAGAGCGCCGCCGAAATCAAGGCCGAAGTCGCCAAGGCGCTGGCACAGGCTGCCGCGCTCGCGCGGCAATTGAGCCAGGCGCGGCAGCGCGCCGGTGCGCAGCTGAAGCAGAAGATGCAGGGCGAACTCAAAACACTCGGCATGCGCAACGCGGTCTTTGAAACGTGCCTGACGCAGTCGGCCGGCGAGTCGGGTCTGGTCTGCGACGGTATTCGTTTGGGCCCCGAGGGAATCGACGAATGCGAATTCCATATCGCGCCCAACCTGGGTCAGCCGCCGATGGCTCTGGTGAAGATCGCATCTGGCGGCGAGCTGTCGCGCGTGATGCTGGCGCTCAAGCGTCTGGAAGCACAGCGGCGCGGCGTCGCCACCATGATTTTCGACGAGGTCGACGCCGGCATCGGCGGCGCGGTGGCGGAGGTGGTGGGGCGCAAGCTCAAGGAGTTGTCGCGCTTCCACCAAATCCTTTGCATCACGCACCTGCCGCAGATCGCCTCCTTCGCCGACCGCCATTTCCGCGTCGAAAAGGAAGAACGCCGCGGCGCGACCAGCAGCAAGGTAACGGAGCTCGACAAGCCGCAACGGGTCGAGGAATTGGCGCGGATGCTGGGAGGGGCCGAGGTCAGCGATCGTTTCCGCCGAGCCGCCCGCGAACTACTGCAGCGCGGGCAGTAGCGCGCGGCTTCTTTTTCGGCCAATCTCGCCGGTCATTCCGAACATCGCGGAGATTTTTTCGCTGCGCAGACTCGGCTCAGAATCATCTGGGACACAACCTACTGGCCGGGCAGCTCGAATTTGCTGAAGAAGCTCCACATCTCTTCGTTGGCGTCGACCAGGTCGGTGCTGCGGCCCAGAATATGTTCGAAACGATCCTGAATCCCGCCCGGCCATACGTGGCCCGCTCCGGTGAATTTCCACAGCACGACCTCGGTCGCGTTCTTGCACGGACCCCAGGCATAGCGAGTCGCCGTGATTCCTTCGTTGCCGGTGCCGGGCTTGCCGGAAAGTGTTGGAGCAACATGCGGCGCCTCGGGACAGCCGTCATACTCGCGCCATTTACCAACCACCTTTTCTACGCCGGGTTGACCCGGGTTGCGCCGGAAAAGCGAGATCACCTGTTTGCCGTAGCCGCCATAATAGTGCACGAAGGGATCATCGACGCTGTTGAATGCCATTACCGGCATGGGATGCTCGGGTGTGAAGTCAACGAGGACCATCGAGCCGGCCACCGGCGCGATAGCCGCGATTTTTCCGGATGCCTGCGCCGCCAGCCGATACGACATCATCCCGCCGTTGGAGATTCCGGTTGAATAGACTCTGCGGCGATTAATTGGAGTGCGCGCGGCAAGATCGTCGATCAGCGCGATCACGAACCCGACGTCGTCCACCTGGTGTGTCATCGCGTAGGTGCAGCAAAAGCCGGCATTCCAGGTGAAGTGATTGCCGAATTTGCCGCTGCCGTTGGGATACACGGCGATGAAACCGTGACGGTCGGCCGTCGCATCCATCTCCGAGTATCCTTCCTGCTGTTTGCCGTTGCTGCCGGCGCCGTGGAAATTGAGCACAAGCGGGAGCGCTTCGCCGCACGCAGCTTGCGGCGGCATGTGGACCAGGTAGCTGCGTTGCACGTCTCCCTGCCTCAGGCTGAATGAATATTCGCCCGGCGCGAGCGCGCGATGCGGCTTGGCGTCGGCCGGCTCGGCCGGGACCGAAAGCTCAGGCAGGAAGGCCGCGGCCAAAAGCACCAATGACACCCCCATCAGGCGACCGATAATCTGCTTAAACAAACACTCACCTCATTCGGCCATGATTTTAGCCAAACGGGTTTGTGACAACCAGCGGCCCCGCGCCAGACGCCGTTTGGTCCGCGAAACTCTTCATGCGCACACCGGGAGATTCGGCGTCTTGACTTAATTAGAATGAATACTCTAATTATTAGAATAGAGGTTCCAATATGACGCGGCTCGCTCTGCATCGTGCGGATGACATTCTCGATGCCACCCGGGGACTGGTGCTGGAAAGAGGCGTGCGCAGCGCCACCGTCGACGCAATCGCACAGCGCAGCGGCGCCCCGGTCGGCTCGCTTTATCATCGCTTCGGATCCCGCGACCGGCTGATGGCGGAAATGTGGATCCGGGCGGTGCGCCGCTCACAGGCGGCGTTTGTGGCCGCGGCGCAACATCGTGATGCAGAGCAGGGAGCGGTTGATGCCGCATTGTCGATCTATCATTTCGTGCAGCATCATCGGGACGACGCCCGGCTGCTCGTTTCATTTCGCCGCGAGGATCTTATCCGCACCGCGCGCTCGCCCAGGCTGTTGCGCGAGCTAAGCGAGCTGAACCAGCCTCTGGAAGCCGCGCTAACGGGGCTCGCACGCCGCCTCTTCGGCAAGGCGAATGCGCACGCGGTGGAACAAACCGTGTTTGCGCTGATCGACATTCCGATGGGAGCCATCCGCCGCCACCTGATTGCCGGCGGCGAGCTTCCGCGCGCCCTGCCTGGTCTGCTCGAGGTGGCGGTGCGCGCGGTCCTGCGGGCTGATCGAGTCGGTGCCCTTTAAACAAGGGAGGTACGATGGCTGTGACTAACCTCGTATTTGCCGCATTGTTCCTGCCTGCCAGCCACTTTGGCCTGTCGAGTTCACGCTTGCGGGATCTGCTGGCCGCAAAGCTGGGCGAGCGGCTCTTCCTCGCGCTGTACAATGTGATCAGCCTGGCGGCCTTCGCATGGCTGATTTTCGCCTACCGGGCCGCGCCCTTGCGTATCCTCTGGGAAGCACCGCCGGCGCTGAAGGTTGCCATCCTACCCGTCGTGCTGCTGGCTTTCGTGCTGGTGGTGGCGGGAATCACCACGCCCAACCCAGCGATAGTCGGCTCGGCGCGCCTGTTCGAGCGTCCCGACATCGTGCGCGGCATCCTCAGAGTTACGCGCAATTCCTTCTTTTGGGGCGTGGGCTTATGGGGGCTGGCCCATCTCGCAGCAACCGGCGACCTCGCCGGCGTGCTCATGTTTACCAGTATTGCGACCTTGGGACTTATCGGCGCGCCGATTCTGGATATCAAGAAGGCGGCGCGCCACGGCGCGCAGTGGAAATCATTTGCCGCCGCCACCTCCAGCCTTCCGTTCGCGGCGATCGCGCAAGGCCGCCAGCGGTTTTCAGCGGCCGAGATCGGATGGTGGCGGTTTGCCCTGGCCGGTATCCTCTTCCTCGCGGCGCTATGGGCTCATCGATGGGCCTTTGGAGTGTCGCCGCTGCCTGCTCCATGACCGCGTTGCAGCCCGAAGCGCAGTCGAATACCGCCAAAACGCTGGTCATCGAGGCCGGCAACGGTCCGCCGCGGTGGCAGCTTGCTATTGCCGCCCGACGGGAGCGCGGCAATGATAAAGCAAGTTTAAAAAATAGGGCGGAGCGGCAATGGCTATAGACCGAAATCGCCTCAAAGACCTCATTGGCGATATCGACGAACTCTTCCAGAGCTTTTCCGCGCCGCTGGGCGAGCGCTCCCGGCAATGGATCGAGACGGCGGTGATGGGCCCGGCGTTTGCTGAGTTACGGGAGTTTATCGAGGCAAGCCGGCCTCCGGTGCTGATGCTGGCCGGGCGCAGCGGGCATGGCAAGTCTTCGGTGATCAACGCGTTGGCGGGAAAGAAGGTTGCGGAAACCGGACACGTCAAGCCCACGACGCCCGAAGCGCTGGCGCACCTGATTACCTTTCCGGAGCGTTTCGCAACCTGGCAGGTGATCGACTCACGGGGGATTTTCGAGACCTCGCCGCCCGGCGGGGCGCCGACGCCCGACGCCACGCAGGCATTGAGCGATGCGATGCTAAAGCATCGGCCCGACGTCGTATTGCACATCATATCGACGCCGGAGGTTCGTGCGCTCTCCAACGATCTGCGGGTGATGTCGGCAATCATGGAAGGCTTGCGCGAGCGCACGGGCGGCCAGACGCCGCTGGTGGTGGTACTCAGCAAGCCCGATATTATCGGCAATCCGCGCGAATGGCCCCCGGAGCGCTATTCGCGCAAGGCCGCGCAGATAAAGGATGCGCTCGACTATTTCGTCAGCGACGCGCTCCAGATCAAAACCGGGTTCCGCCCCGTGGACCTCAACACTCCCTACCGCGGCTACGAGTTCGACGCCAACAATCGCAACGTGTTCTGCGTGGTCCCGGTCTTTGCGCTCGAAGAGGAGCCGGCCTGGAACGTGGAAACGCTGGTGCAGGCGATCGGCGACCGATTGCCCAAGAGCGCGCGCCTGGATTTCTACCAGGCCCAGCAGCGCAAGGAATTTTTGCGCCGGCTGTCCGACTCCGTCATCAAGCGCTTCGCCGCAATCGCGGCCGCGGTCGGCTCCTCGCCGATACCGGTGGCGGATATCGCGGTTCTGACACCATTGCAGTTGATGATGATCGCCGTTATCGCCGGGCTTTCCTGCCAGCAGCTCTCGGTCGGGTCCGCGACGCAGTACCTGGCTGCCGCCGGACTCAACGTCGGCGGCGCCGTAACCATGCGCACGGTGGCGCAGCAGCTCATCAAGCTGATTCCGGGGGCTGGTCCGGCGGTGTCGGGCGGAATCGCCGGGGCAGGAACCTACGCACTGGGCAAGTCGGCGCAGGGCTATTTCTTCTCCGGCGAAATCAGGAAGCCCGAGGAGTTCCAAGAGCGATAGATGATTCAGCTCGTGTGCTGGTTACCCTTACCCTGATCGCGGAAGGGAAGAAAAGATCCCTGCCTCGCCCGCGATGGCACTTACACCCGGATAATGGGGCTGACGACTTTCTCCATCAGGAAGTTGGAGAGGTCGCGCAAGCCCTGGGCGTTGATTTCGTGTCCGCAGTCGTACTCGCGATAGATGAGGGGCACTTTCAGCGAGCGTAGGGATTCCACCGATTGGCGCGCCCGGCCCACATCTATAGCTGGGTCGGCGCTACCGTGCTGGATCAGCGTCGGCAACTGCTGAAGCGCTTCGGCGTCGCCGACCTTTTGGGTCAGCTCGGGTGGAAACCAGGTTGAGATGCCCACCAGCGCGGCAAAGCGCCCGGGCTGGCGCAATGCCAGATTGTAGGCCATCACGCCGCCCTGGCTGAAGCCCAGCAGGATCAGCTTGCGCGCATCGATTGGATAGCGGCCCAATGCTTCGTCCAGGAATGCGGTTGCGGCCTGTACGGCGGGTTCAACGACGGTGTCGGCAGGGCGCGCGCCGCCCATCGAAATCGGGTACCATCCGTAGCCAGGCGCCCCGCCTCCCAACGGCACTTCCATCGGACCCTGGGGGCAGAGCATCAGGAAGCGGCCCTCGCCCACATAGGGCGCCAGCCCAAGCAGGTCGAAGGCGTTGGCGCCCCATCCGTGAAACGCAATGATCGCCGGGAACGGCCCTTCGCCCTCAGGTTCGAACACGGTATGGATGAGTTTCATAACCCTCCGAGTGTGGCGGATGGAGCGATGATATCCCTTTGGCCAGTCCGCGCACCAGCAGACTGCCACAACCCCGCTTGCCAGCGCGCCGTGCGATGGGGCAGCATTCGTATGGGATCGGGATAAGCATGCCAATCTCCCATATAATCGGGACGAGCCAAGCGGGATACGCGCGCGCGGGAACTTGCGCTGCGCATCTTCGGCACCGGCTCCGCCGCCGCGCCAGCGTGCATCTTCTGCTCCTGATCATCGCTGCGGCGTTGGCATCGATAACATCCTGTTCGCCAGGCGGAGGTGCCGTGCGGCCAAACACAATCAGCGTAACGGACGCCGACAACTTCCATGCGGTGACCCTGGTCACCGGAGACACGCTGGTCGTGTCGCTGGCCTCGACACCCGGCACCGGGTTTGGATGGAAGGTGGCGCAAATTGACGACAAGGTGCTGCGTCTGAAGGCCCCTCCCGAGTCGGTTCATGGGGTCAATCCGATGCCCGGCGCGCCAACGACACAAGTTTTCCGCTTTGTCGCCGCAGGCGGCGGCTCGACCGGGCTTGAACTTGAGTATGTGCGGCCGTGGGAGCATAGCGCGAAGGCAGCGCGCGTCTTTCACTTGGGCGTGACCGTCCGCTAGCGCGACGTTGCAGGAATTTTCTATGGACGCGGCGAGCGTCCTGGGCTAAGGAGTTACCATGCCGGAACTCAGAAGCAGAATAGTCACCCAGGGGGTTCAACGTTCCCCCAACCGCGCGATGCTGCGCGCGGTGGGCTTTGGCGACCGCGATTTCAACAAGCCGATCGTGGGAGTGGCCAACGGCTACAGCACAATTACGCCGTGCAACCTCGGGCTTGGCATGCTCTCGGAGCGGGTCCAGGGCGCGGTGAGCAAATCGGGTGCGATGCCGCAGGTGTTCGGCACCATAACGGTGAGCGACGGCATTGCGATGGGCACCGAGGGGATGAAGTATTCGCTGGTTTCGCGCGAAGTCATCGCCGATTCGATCGAGACCGCCTGCAACGCCGAGTCGATGGACGGCGTGGTCACCGTCGGCGGCTGCGACAAGAACATGCCGGGCGCGATGATGGCGATTGCGCGCATGAATATCCCCGCCATCTTCGTTTATGGCGGCACGATCAAACCCGGTCATCACAATGGGCGCGACCTCACCATCGTCAGCGCTTTCGAGGCGGTGGGCGAGTACAGCGCCGGGCGTATCGGCGAAGAAGAACTGATGGCGGTGGAGCGGCGCGCCTGTCCGGGCGCCGGTTCATGCGGCGGGATGTACACCGCCAACACCATGTCCTCGGTGTTCGAGGCGATGGGAATGAGCCTGATGCACTCTTCGACCATGGCCGCCGAGGACCAGGAAAAGGCCGACAGCGCGGCGGAATCGGGCAGGGTGCTGGTGCAAGCGATCGAAAAACAACTGCTGCCGCGCCAGATCCTGACCCGCAAGGCGTTCGAGAACGCGATCGCGGTGGCGATGGCGGTCGGCGGCTCGACCAACGTGATCCTCCATCTGCTGGCGATCGCCCACGCCGCCGAGGTCAAGCTCGCGCTCGACGACTTCGAGGCGATCCGCCGCAAGGTTCCGGTGCTTTGCGACCTAAAGCCGGCCGGGCGCTATGTCGCCACCGATTTGCATCGCGCCGGCGGCATTCCCCAGGTAATGAAAATCCTGCTTGAGCACGGCGTGTTGCACGGCGACGCCATCACCATTACCGGCCAGACCGTAGCAGAACTATTAAAGGATATACCGGCCAAGCCGCGCTCGGATCAGGACGTGATCCGCCCGTGGGAAAAGCCCGTCTACCCGGAGGGTCATCTCGCAATCCTGCGCGGCAACCTGGCGCCCGAGGGATGCGTGGCGAAGATCAGCGGGCTCAAAACGCCGGTCATGACCGGTCCGGCCCGCGTGTTCGAGACCGAGGAAGCCGCGCTGGGAGCGATCCTTGCCGACCGCATCAAGCCCGGCGACGTGATTGTCATCCGCTACGAAGGACCCAAAGGCGGTCCGGGGATGCGGGAGATGTTGTCGCCGACCTCCGCAATTATCGGCAAGGGGCTGGGCGATAGCGTCGGGCTTATCACCGACGGGCGTTTCTCCGGCGGCACCTACGGGATGGTGGTCGGTCATGTGGCGCCTGAAGCCCAGGTCGGCGGTCCGATCGCCCTGATCAAGGAAGGCGATTCAATCACAATCGACGCGCACCAGCGGGTGCTGCAGCTCAACATATCCGACGACGAGATGCGCCAGCGGCGTGAGGCGTGGCGCCCGCCCTCGCCCCGCTACACTCGCGGCGTGCTGGCCAAGTATGCCGCGCAGGTTTCTTCAGCCAGTTTTGGAGCGGTAACAGATTAAATAGCCACAATGATCCTCATTAGACTTGAACCTGCAGTGAGGAGTGAGTAGAGTCCCCTTGCGTAAGCGGGGCTGCTGTCAGATAGACCATAGTTGAGTCGCGTCGGCCCTGGGGGGACACGGTAGGATAGGGCGTGTGCTTCCGGGTGCTGGTGCATCACGCCTGCCCTTTTGATCCTCAGCACAGGACGAGGTCGCACTAAGCACGCCAGCAGTGCGACGCGGACTGCGCCAAAGCCAGGTTCGGTTAACAGTCATGCCGGGGCGGCGTGAGCGCAAAAAGGAGATGACGCGTCAGGCCTTGTTGGAGGCCTCGATTGCGCTTTTTGCCGACCGGGGATTCGACGGCACCCGCATCGAGGACATCACGGAGCGCATCGACCTGGCCAAGGGCGCCTTCTACAACTATTTCGAATCCAAGGAAGCGCTGCTGGCGGAGTTGATCTTCGAAGGCATCGGCATCCTGGAACATGACAATCTAACGACGAGCACCGATGAGCAGCCCGGCGGCCTGGTGCAAGGCTACTGGGAGTTTCTTAACCATCACCCCGAGTATCTGTCGCTCATCCACCAGGCCCTCGGCCTCCTGATGGAAGCACGCGGCGGCAACGAGCGTCTGCGCGAGTCGATTGGGCATTTGCTGCGCCGCCTGACCAGCGGGCTTTCGCCGTTGGGCGGGTCCAGGCAGTGGACCGACGATGAATGTCTGGACATGGCGGCGCTGGTTACGGGAGGTGTGACCGGTTATCGCGCGTTCAGGCTGGCGGCTGGATACGGCCCCGCGACCGCGGCGGTGCAGCGCGCAATAACGGCCGGCCTGGTTCACATGATGGGCGAACTCAAACGCTCGGGCGGCTCGGCGGCCTCCTCATAAGAGGCGGCGCAATCTGGATCAGGCCAGCCCAAGCGGCGGGCCTGCAAGCGCTTCAGATCGTTGTATCGACCGCGTCCTCGCGGTTGGCGGGGACTGGCCGCTTTTCAATGGGCGTCCACGCGCGCAGCTTCTCGCCGAGAAACACCTGGCGCGGGCGCGCGATCTTTTGTTCGGGGTCGCGCACCATTTCGGCCCATTGCGAGAGCCATCCCGAGGTGCGCGGGATCGCGAACAGCACCGGGAACATTTCGGTCGGGAAGCCCATCGCCTGGTAGATTATCCCGGAATAGAAGTCCACATTCGGGTACAGCTTGCGGCTGACGAAGTAGTCGTCCTGCAGGGCGATCCGCTCCAACTCCAGCGCGATGTCAATCAGCGGATTGGCGCCCGTAACCTCGAAGACCTCGTAGGCCATCTTCTTTAAGATTTTCGCGCGCGGGTCGTAATTCTTGTACACCCGATGCCCGAAGCCCATCAGCCGGCCCTCGCCCGCTTTAAACTTTTTGACCGCGTCGGACACGTTCTTGATCGAGCCTATCTGCTCGAGCATCCGCACCACCGCTTCGTTGGCGCCGCCGTGCAGCGGCCCGTACAGTGCCGCAACTGCGGCAGCGGTGGCGGAATAGGGATCGGCCTGCGAGCTGCCCACCGAGCGCATCGCGTTGGTCGAACAGTTCTGCTCATGGTCGGCATGGAGGATAAACAAAATGTCGAGGGCGCGTTCCAGCGTCGGGTTCGGCCGGTAATTGCTCTCGGCCATCCGGAACAGCATCGAGAGGAAATTGCCCGTATAGCTGAGTTCGTTGTTCGGATAGACATACGGCAGACCGCGCGTATGCCGGTAGGCCCAAGCGGCCATGGTCGGCATCTTGCCGATCAGCCGGCGGGTCTGAAGCCGGCGCGACTCCAGATCGTGGATATTGGCCGCGTCGGGATAAAAGGTGGACAGCGCTCCGACCGTTCCCAGCAGCATCCCCATTGGATGGGCGTCGTAGCGGAATCCTTCCATAAACTTTTTGATGTTTTCGTGCACCATTGTGTGCACTTTGATGTTATGCTCCCACATCTCCAGGTGCCGGCGGTCGGGCAACTCGCCCTTCACAATCAGGTAGGCGGTCTCCAGGTAATTGCTGTGTTCCGCCAGTTCCTCGATCGGGTAACCGCGGTAGCGCAGGATGCCCTTGTCGCCGTCGATGAAAGTGATCCTGCTCCGGCACGAAGCGGTGTTGGTAAAGGCGGGGTCGTAGGACATCAGGCCGAAGTCATCGCCCGACGACTTTATCTGGCGCAGATCCGAGGCGCGGATCGCGCCGTTTTCGATTGGAATTTCGTACTGTTTGCCGGTGCGGTTGTCGGTGATGGTGAGAGTGTCCTTGGCCATACCCGTACCTCGATTTGCCCTGAGGTTATGTCCATAAAGTTACTGCGTTGCCGTACCTCGACCAAGAGCCGGCGACTACTAATGCGCTGGCTCAAGCCCTTTCCCACTCAATGTTCCGCTCATAGGCCGACGCGACCCGCAGCAGCGTCCCATCCTCGAAATGGCGCCCGGTGAGCATCAGTCCCACCGGCAGGCCCTTTGACATCGCGCACGGAACGCTCAGCGAGGGATGGCCGGTCACGTCGAACGCCATTGTGTTGTTGCCGGTCGCAAAGCCGCGCATCATCTCGTCGTAGGCGCTGAAGTTGGGGTCATGCCGATGAGCCGTGGTCGGCGTGGTGGGCATTGCCAGCACGTCCACCCGCGCCAGCGCCGCGTCGTACTGAGCGCGCAGCCAACTGCGCACGTTCTGCGCCTTGGGATAAATCCGGCCCGGGTAGTGGCGGTTCAGGTAGGTGCCCATCACCAGCATCATCTTGAGCAGCGGCGGCAGTTCCGAGCCTCGCTTGCGCAGCCCTTCGCCGAATGCGCGGGCGAGATGGCCGTTGTAGGGACCCTTGACGTGATGGACCATGACGCTTTGCGCGAACAGCGCCGCCAGCCCTTCCGCCATCACGCCGGTGGAGAAGTGCAGCGCCTCGCGATGGACAGGGATGGATATCTCCTCGACGCGTGCGCCCAGCTTGCTCAACCGATCCATCGCGCCTCGCACCGCCGCATCAACGTCAGCTTCCGACCCGTCCCAGCCGAATCCTTCCCTAACCACCCCGATCCGAAGCCCGGCGATGCCCTTGTCCAGCTCCTGCGAGTAGGCCGCGGGACCGCGGCCGGATACGCTGGCAGCCGGGACCGGATCGGCAATTACCTCCAGCAACAGCGCGACATCCAGGGCCGTGCGCGCCATGGGCCCGGCGTGATCGATAGTCGGATCCATGCCGATGATATCGGTATAGGGTACCAGGCCATGTGTGGGCTTGAGCCCCACCGCGCCGCAAAAGGATGCCGGGATGCGAATCGAGCCGCCCTGGTCGCAACCGATGGTCATGTCGATTCCGTGATAGTAAAGCGCCGCGCCCGAGCCCCCCGATGATCCGCCCGCCAGATGCTCGCGGTTATGCGGGTTACGTACGGGGCCAAAGGCGCTGGTGGCGCCGCTGCCGGAAAACGCCATGTTGTCCATGTTGAGCTTGGCGACGATCTCGGCGCCGGCATCCAGCATTCGGAGCACAATCGTCGCGTCGCGGTCGGGGATGTAGCCCTCCAGCATCAACGAGCCGCAGCTCATCGGCACTCCGGCCAGCAGCACGCAATCCTTGATTCCTATCCGCTTGCCGGCAAGCTTGCCGCTCGTGGCGCCCTTGACCGAGCATCGGCGCAGGATCGCGTTGAGCGGGTCGTCCTTGGGCTGCGGGCGCTGGCCGGGGTCGCGATCGGCATAACGCAGCGGTTCGAGCGCCTCCTGCATCTGCTCGAGCTGGTCGAGCCGCTCGAACATCGGCGCCATGATCGGCAGCAAATGGTCGAGGTCCTGCCGCGTGAGTTCGAAATGATTGATCGCGGCGGCCTCGATAAGGTCATCGCGGCCCGGCGGCCGCATCCCGGTACTCATTGCGTATCTCCTTCTCTGTTACCTCTCCTCCAAAATCGGCCCTTGAGAGGTCGAGTGTTGAGGGTGCGTGATACATCCTCGAGCACGATCACCCACACCTTCTCATGACGTCTCATGTCTTCTCCCACGCGACATTTTGCTCGTAAGCAAACCCGGCACGCAGCAGCGTAGCGTCTTCAAAATGCCGCCCGGTGAGCATCAATCCCACCGGCAACCCGTTCGACTTGGCGCATGGCACGCTCAGCGAGGGATGGCCAGTCACGTCAAACGCCGCGGTGTTGCTTGCCACGTGCCAGCCGCGCATCAACCGCGTATGCTCGTCCACCTTCGGTTCATGCTTGAGCGCCTTGGTGGGAGTAGTGGGCATCGCCAGCAGATCGAAGCGCTCCAGGGCCTGGTCATACTGGGCGCGCAGGTGGCCGCGCAGGTTCTGCGCCTTGGCGTAGATGCGGCCGTGGTAGCGGCGATTGAGATGCGTTCCCACCAGCAGGTTGAGCTTTAGCAGACGCGGCATGTCGTTGCCGTGAACCCGCAGGCGCCGCCCGATCTCTTCGGCCAGATGATAATTGTGGGGCCCGGCGGTATGATGGACCAGGCCATTGCCCCACATCAGGGCCGCCATTCCTTGTGCGGTTACTCCGGTCATGAAACGCGCAGCCCGCCGATGGAGCGGAATAGAAACTTCCTCCACTTTCGCGCCCATGCCGGCCAGCGCGTCGATCGCCTTGCGCACCGCGGCATCGACGTCGCGCTCGGAGGCCTCCCAACCAAAGCCTTCCTGGACCACTCCGATACGCAGCCCGCTCACGCCTTTGTCCAGCCCCTGCGTATAGGCAGCCACGCCAGGTTCACCCCGCCCTGGCTTTGGCGCAACCGGGTCGGCAATGACTTCCAGCAGCAGCGCCACGTCGGCCACCCTGCGCGCCATCGGACCGGTATGGTCGATGGTCGGATCGATGCCGAGGATATTGGTATAGGGTACGAGGCTGTGGGTGGGTTTCAGACCGGCCACGCCGCAGAACGACGCCGGAATGCGGATCGAGCCACCCTGGTCGCCGCCGATGGTCATGTCGATATCGTCGTAATAAAGCGCCGCGCCCGATCCGCTTGAAGAGCCGCCGGTCAGATGCTCGGGGTTGTGCGGATTAAGCACGGCGCCGAAAGCAGAGCTGTCGCCTGCCCCCGAAAACGCCATGTTGTCCATGTTGAGCTTGGCCACGATCTCCGCGCCCGCGTCCAGCATCCGGGTGACGATGGTCGCATCGCGGTCGGGGATATAGCCGTCGAGCAGCAGTGAGCCGCAGCTCATCGGGACGCCGGCGACCAGCACGCAGTCTTTGACGCCGACGCGTTTGCCGGCGAGCTTGC
The DNA here is from genome assembly GCA_035262365.1 of Binataceae bacterium (SeqCode). Lineage (GTDB taxonomy): Bacteria > Desulfobacterota > Binatia > Binatales > Binataceae > JAJPJA01. Next base: position 22,852 of record DATFSZ010000172.1, on the reverse strand, counting down.
CGCTCTTTGCGCCCTTGACCGAGCATCGCCGCAGGATCGCGTTGAGCGGGTCGTCCTTGCGCTGCGGCCGCTGGCCCGGGTCGCGCTCATAGTACTTGAGCGGACGCGTCGGCTGCGGCATCTGGTCAATTTCGTTAAGGCTGCGCACCATCGCCTCGACCATGGGAAGAAAAGTGCCTAGTTCCTCTTCGGAAAGCTCGAAATGATTAAGCGCGGCAAGCTCGATCAGCTCCTCGCGCCCGGGCGCTCGCATCGCCATCTGCTGACTCCTCCGTAAAACGCAACTTTTAGATGACAGACCGCGACCCTAGCGCTATGCGGGCTGTAGAATCCAGCGCCGGTTTCTGCGCTTGCTGCGTCCGCGGTGACTGCGGGATACTATGCTCAGTAAAACCTCTCAAAGCATCTACGGGCCGGCGCTCCGGCAATGACTTTCTTTTCGCAGGGAGGGCGCATCGAAATGGCTTCCACCAACCAATCTCCATCGGCGGCGGTCCGCGCGCGCGTGAACCACCCGATTATCGATTCGGACGGCCACGCGGTGGAATTCGGCCGCGCGCTTTTCGAATGCATCGCGGAGGTCGGCGGTCCGGGAACGGTCGACCGGCTCCGGCGCCTGATGCCCGTATCGTTTGGCGGGCTATCCTACCAGCAGCGGCGCGAGCAGCGCCTGTGGCGCGGCCCATGGTGGGCGCTGCCAGCGGAGAACACGCTCGACCTGGCCACCGCGACGCTGCCCAGGTTGCTGTACGAGCGCCTGGATGAAATCGGCCTGGACTTCACGGTGCTCTATCCCAGCCTTGCGCTGGTTTTTCCGGAGTTCGAGGACGAAGAACTGCGCCGCGCCGCCTGCCGCGGAGTCAATCTCTATTTCGCCCGGTACTTCGGCGAGTATCGCGACCGGATGGCGCCGGTAGCCACGGTGCCGATGCATAGTCCGCGCGAAGCAATCGAGGAACTGGAATTTGCGGTTGGCACGCTGGGATTCAAGGCGGTCGTGATGCCCAGTTTCGTGCGGCGCCCGATCACGGCGCTGGCCGGAAATACCGAGTCCGCGCGCTTCACCAAGTGGATCGACACCTATTGCCTGGACAGCGAGTATGACTACGATCCGGTGTGGGCCAAGTGCGTTGAGCTCAAGGTCGCTCCCACCTTTCATTCGCTTAGCATGGGGATCGGTTTCCGCGCCTCGATTTCCAATTACATGTACAACCACATCGGCCATTTCGCGGCGTCGGGCGAGGCGTTGTGCAAAGCGTTGTTCATGGGCGGCGTGACGCAGCGGTTTCCCACGCTGAAGTTTGCGTTTCTGGAAGGCGGCGTCGCGTGGGGCGCGGGTCTGTACGCCGATCTGATCGGGCATTGGGAAAAGCGCAACGCGAAGGACGTCGAGCGCTACAATCCGGCGCGGACGGATCGGGAACTCTTTGTGAGCCTCTGCCAGCGCTACGGCGGCAAGCTGATGGAGGACCGTCTCAACTCCCGCGCCCTGACCTTGCCGGTTCCCGACCAGGGAGTGGATCTCCCCAGCCGCGATGACTGGTCGCGCTGCGGCATCAAGTCCGCCGAGGATATCCGCGACCTGTTCGTTCCTCATTTCTACTTCGGATGCGAAGCCGACGATCCCATGAACGCCACCGCCTTTGACACCTCGCGCAACCCCTTCGGCGCCCGGCTCAACGCCATCTTCAGCTCCGATATCGGCCATTGGGATGTTCCCGACATGCGCGAAGTAACCCACGAAGCCCACGAGATGGTGAACAAGGGCTGGATCGATGAGAGCGATTTTCGCCGCTTCGTATTCGAAAATCCGGGCCGGATGTGGCTGGGTATGAACCCGGACTTCTTCAAGGGCACGGTCGTGGAGGATGCGACCCGCACGCTGATGTCCAAGGCTTAAATCGTCTCCCGTCCGTGGATTAGCACACGCAAGGAGGAATCATGATCGAGCTATACACCTGGACCACGCCCAACGGCACCAAAGCTTCGGTGATGCTCGAGGAGATCGGAATGCCATACAACGTTCATCCGGTTAACCTCGGCAAAAACGACCAGAGAACGCCGGAGTTCCTGGCCATCAATCCCAACGGCCGCATCCCGGCGATCATTGATACCGAAGGGCCGGGCGGGAAACCGATTAGCATATTTGAGTCGGGCGCGATCCTGATTTACCTGGCCGAGAAATCGGGCAAGCTGATGCCGCTCGATCCGGCCCGCCGGATCGAGGCGATCGAATGGCTGATGTTCCAGATGGCCGGGGTTGGTCCGATGTTCGGCCAGCTCGGATGGTTCAAGCGCAACGGCGCCGACAATCAGCAAGCCATCACGCGCTACACCGACGAAACGGCTCGTCTGGCCGGAGTACTCGACCAGCGCCTGGGCGCGGCCGAATACCTGGCGGGTGAATTCTCAATCGCGGACATCGCGAATTTCACCTGGGTTGGCATCCTGTCCTTCTTTGGCCTGACGCTCGACAAATGGGCCAACCTGCACCGCTGGCACCAAGCGATCGCGGCACGCCCGGCCGTCCAGCGGGGGCTAAAGGTGCCGGCGGTATAGTTCGCCCTTGAGCGAAAGCCCCGGTAGCGTTCACAATCTCTGTTGATGACGCGCTACCAGGAAATCGCCGCCGAGTTTTATCGCAACCGGCTGCTGTTCGGCACCTCCGAGCAGCCGGGGATTGTTGCGGTCGAGATCGGGCCGCAAAGAGTCGAGATTTTTCGCCGGATGGATGGCAAGCTGGCGCGCGAGATGCAGCCGGCGCAATTCTTCATCCTGCTCGGCGATCCGTCGCTGCTCTCCGGCCTGGCTGCACCCCATTCGATCCGTCAACTGGACGGCGATTTCCCCTTACGCCATATTGCCAGGTTCGATAACCCGGGCGCTCTGGAAGCCGCCAAGCGCCATCTGCGCAAGGGGGCCGCCGGCGGCAGCGAAGTTCCCTACTTCGTGCTGACCGACGGGGTCGAGCAGTTCCTGATGCTGACCGGGATGACGTTTTTTGTGGGCCTGGAGTTCGCGCATCTACGCCGGATGCAAATCGACATCCAGGCCTGCATTACCCCGGGGTTTGAGTTTCCCTCCGGCGCGCGCGAAGGCGACCGCGTGGCCGCGATCGCGATCGCCGATTCGAGCGGTTTCGAGCGCGTCCTGATGGGCTCCGAGATGGACGAGAAGGCGATGCTCGAAGAACTCGTCGCCATCGTCCGCGAGCGCGACCCCGACATTATTGAGGGACACGACCTGTTCCGCTTCGGCCTGGATTACCTGCAGGCGCGCGCGCGGCGGGTTCGCGTCGCGCTGAAGCTGGGCCGCGACGGAAGTGCCCTCAAGGCACGCTCTTCGCGGATGCAAATCGCGGAGCGGACCATCGCCTATCGCCGCTTCGACGTTTACGGGCGCAGCGTGGTCGACACGTGGATGCTGACGCAGCATTACGATATCGCCAGCCGCGAGCTGGAGGGCTTCGGTCTTGAGGATATCGAGCGCCATTTCAAGCTCGCCCATGCCGGACGTAGCTACATCGAACGCGAACGAGTGAGTGATCTCCTGGCCACCGATGCGCCGGCGCTGCGCAACGCGGTGGCGGACAACGCGCGCCAGGTGGCAAAGCTGGCCGAGATGCTCTCGCTCAGCTACTTCGTGCAGGCGCAGATTTTTCCCTATTCCTACCAGAACGTGATCCTGCGCGGGAACGCCACCAAGATCGACTCACTGCTGATGCGCGCTTACCTGGCCGAAAATCATAGCGTGCCGATTCCCGGCGAACCGATCGCATTCGCCGGCGGTCACACCGAGGTCCGCCGGCTCGGCGTGGCCCATCAGGTTGCGCATTGCGACGTCACCTCGCTGTATCCTTCGCTGATGTTGCAATTCGGGCTCGGGCCCGGCGCCGACCGTCTGCGCGTGTTCCTCAAGATGCTGGAGCAGTTGCGCACTTTCCGCGTGCAGGCCAAGGCGGCGGCGCGCGAGGTGTCCGGCACGGAGCGGCGCTACATCGAGGCGTTGCAGCAGACGGTCAAAATCCTGGTCAACTCCTTTTACGGCTACCTGGGCTTTTCGATGGGCCATTTCAACGACTACGCGCAGGCGCAGGACGTCACCCGCCGCGGCCGGGAACTGATCCAGCGCGCGATGACGGAACTGGAGGCGCGCAGCGCACAGGTAATCGAATGTGATACCGACGGCATCTACTTCGTGACGCCCCCCGGATGCGCCGGTGACCGCGAGCAGGACGAATTGCTCGACAGTATCGCAGGTGCGCTGCCCGAAGGGATTAAACTCGAAATCGACGGACGCTATCCGGCGATGTTCAGCTACAAGATGAAGAATTACGTCCTCATCGACGAGACGGGCGAGCTGACGATTCGCGGCTCGGGGCTTAAATCGCGTGGACTGGAACGCTTTCAGCGGCGCTTCATGGAGGAGATGTTCCGCCTGATGCTGGAGGACAAGCGGGGCGAGATACCGGAGTTGCTAAATGCATTCAAACAGCGCATCGCCGAGCACCGGATGCCAATTCGCGAGCTGATGAAAACCGACACGTTGCAGGATTCGCTCGAAGTTTATCGGCAAAAGATCAGCGGCAAGCGCCGCAACGTGGCGGCCGCCTATGAACTGGCGCTCAAGGCGTCGCGTCCCTACAACAGCGGCGATCAGATCTCCTACTACGTGACCGGCAAGGGACTGCGCGTCAAGGTCAGCGCCGCCGCGAGGCTCGTTTCAGAACATGACCCGGCTCATCCCGATGAGAACGTCGAGTACTACCAGGCCAAGCTCGACGAGCTGTATGCCAAGTTCAAGCCCTACATCGATCGCGCCGGCCTGTTCGATGCCGCGGCGCTGGTGCCGCCCGAGGAACGGATGCAGCAGGAACTGATTGCCCCGTCCGCATCGGACGCCGACGCGGATTGAGAACTGCGTGGTCCCGGCAATCGGAACGCCGTTGACCGCGCCGCCAGGTGCGGCGGCGCGAGATCGCAATTCTCGATCCTGCCGGCCAGCGTTCCAGGAACGGATGTCGCAAGAGCTGCACTAACCTGACGATGGATTTCAGCCGCCGCTGACTCGACCCAGGCGTAGCTTCTTGCAGTCCCAGGGAAAAGTCTGATTCCGTGGATTACCTTTAAGCTTTGGACTTGTTCAGGATCACGGCGGCGCGAACGAGAGTCTTCAACGCCTCCTCGTCTATCTTCTCGTCCTCGTGAAAGTCGATGGCACGCCTTGTATTCCCCTCAAGACTGGAGTTGAAGAGGTGCGAAGGATCCTTCAGTGCCGCCCCTTTAGCGAAGGTCATCTTCACTATGTTCTTGTAAGTCTCGCCGGTGCAGATCAATCCGTCGTGCGACCACACCGGAACCCCTCTCCACTTCCACTCCTCAACGACTTCGGGATCGGCTTCCTTGACTAAGGAACGAAGCAGGCTGAGTATCTTGCCCCGCCAGTCGCCTAGCTCCTTGATTCTCGCGTCTATCAGCTGAGAAGGAGACTCGCCTTTCGGCGACCCGCTCTTCTTCATACCCGTTTCTCCTTCTTGGTCCCGACGCTTTGATAAATGTGTGTTATCGCCACCGTGCCGATTCTACCCGGGAATGACACGAAGCGCGCCGGCAAAGCGCGAACTCTAAACGGACACGGAGCTGGCCTTGAATCGTGCCGGCGGACTTCAATCCATCCGCGCCAGGACCTGCTCCAGTTGCGCAAAGAACCGCTGCCACCCGCCCTTGGCTCCCTCGTAGGCCTGCTGCTGATCCGGCCGGAAGCCCGACTGCTCCATACGCAGATGGGTCCCCGTGCTCGTGGGGGTGAGGGTCCAAGTGACCACGCTCTCCAGACCATAGGCACCCCAAGTGTAAGACAGCGTTTTGTTCGGCTCGACTGCCAGGACCTGACAGTCGACAGCGCCCCAGTCTGCACGAAGACTGAAACGATGGTCCACTACAGGCTTGAAGTCGTTCTTCATCAGCCACTCCTCGATCAGGTGTGGCTGCGTGAGCGCGCGCCAGATCTTTTCCGGCGGATAAGGGATTTCGCGTTCGACAATGACGGAAAGTTTTTCGGTCGCGGGTTTGCTCATTGGTCCATCCTCTTGAGTAGATTTTCGAGGCGGTCGAAACGGCTTTGCCAGAAGCCGGCCATTTGGCTTGTCCAGTCGATCAGCGGAGCCAGGGCGCCGAGCTGCGCCCTGTAGTGCGTCTGGCGACCTTTGTGGCGGTCGCGCACCAACCCCGCCTGCTTCAGCACGCCGAGATGCTTTGAGACGGCCGGTTGCGAGACCCCGGCGCGAGCCGCCAGGGCCCCGACGGTCTGCTCTCCGTCGCGGCACAATCGCTCGAAGATAGCCCGCCGAGTCGGATCGGCGAGCGTTCTGAAGAGCACATCGTAGGCGTTCGCCATTTGGGATCAATAACCTGCCGGTTATTAATTGATATATAACCGTCGAGCTATGTGTGAGTCAAGCAGGAACGTGGAGCGGCACGATGATCCTCATCGCGTTAGCCTCCGGTCATGTGTGGCCCGCCGGCTCTCCGGGGTTGGCGTCATTCGCCCACGATCCGGGCGATGACGGCGCGAGCGCAGTCACGCGCCGCACCGCCAGACGCTATAGATATGTCTCCCTCCGCCGCTTCACTTGCGCGCTGCTCGGACCGTGTCGAAACCCATGTCTATCAAGAGCTTTGGAAGATTCTTATCGAATTGTCTTTCCGCAGAGGACGCGAGATTCAGGAATCGACCAGGTAGAGGCGCCATCTATCGGGCACGCCTTTGAGTTTGTGAACTCCGCGACTCTTGAACTTGATTTCCGACTGAGCCACGAGGTCCCTGACCGTGCTCGAGACCAGCACTTCGCTGGCGCCCGCTTTAGCAGCTACCCGTGCGCCAATATGAATCGCGATACCGACGACCTCATCTCCGATCAGTTGGTACTCGCCCGTGTGCAGGCCCGCTCTGATCTCCAGCCCGAAAGTGCGGACGGCCTCGCGAATTGCAGCCGCGCATCGAATCGCCTTGAGGGGCGCTTCGAATGTGGCGAGCATTCCGTCGCCGGTTGTGATCACCTCTCTTCCACGGCTCGCGCGAAGTTCTCTACGGACCGCAGCGTAATAGTGATTCATTACCTCGGACCAGTGGCGGTCGCCCAATCGCGCGGCTTTCTCCGTCGAGCGTACAATATCGACAAACAGTATAGTGGCGATCATGCGATCGCGCTCGGCGTCCTGGCGCGCAGGACGCCGCTGGATGGGCACGCTCTCCAGTAGTCTTTCATATCGATGGCCCACCCGCCGTGAAATCGCGTTTTTGACGTAGTCTCTTGCGCGCTTCTCCGTGCCACAGCAAACAGTTTTCCGCCGGGGCGGACTAGCCCAGTAAATACGCCTGGCGTGACCTGCTCCACGTACCTCGACGGCGCCCCACTTCAAGAGCACATTGGAGCCAACCCGGCGCACCGACCACGCTTTGGACGTGTACCCGGATACATTCGAATGATGAACTCCGATGCGGAGGAACTTCGCCATTGGCGTGCCTCTTTGCTTCGCAATGTTTAACCGGGCCGGATGTAAAGTCTGGTCACGCGGGCCGATGTTTTGCAACGAGTGCAAGAAGTTTCGAAGCGGCGGAAAAACGGCTGTCTAAAAGGGATGAACTGAAAGCATCACGATATTTTGCGGGATTCTCGCATTGCCGCCAATCTTATCCCTTCTTGGGAGCTGAACTCTACGATTTGCGCGAGGATGACCAATACTCACTTCCTCCGATCGTAGGCGGCCCGTGACTATAAAGTCAGATTACACCCTCCTTGTGCAGCCGATCGATGTCCTCCCACTTATAACCGAGCAACTCGCTAAGTACCAGTTCGGTGTGTTCACCGTGTTCGGGCGCGCGGCCGCGCGGTTCTCCCGGAGTTGCACTTAGCCTGACAGGTAGTCCCAACAGCTTCATCGCGCCCAGGGACGGGTGCTCGTAATCGACAATGTATTCGTTCGCTATTACCTGAGGATCGTTCTCGAGATCGGAAATGGTATTGACCACCGTGAAGATGAAGTCGCCTCCTTCACGCAAAGCGCTCAGCCAATAATCCCGCGGTTTGGTCAGAAACACGGAGTCAAGAACCGCGATGCATTGCCGGCAGTTCTTGCTGCGCGCCGCCATATTCACAAAGCGTGGGTCCTCGACGATCGCTTCCAGCCCCATTGTTCGGCAAAAATCCTTCCAGTAGCGATCGGCTTGCATCATCGCGAGAGCAAGCCATTTGTCGTCAGCACACTTATAGTGATTAAACAAAGGATTATAGGTCGCCTCGCGTCCGGCCTTGCCGATTTCCTTGCCTACAATTCCTTTGGAGGAAACGCTCAAGCCCTGTAGCGCCATCATCGAACCGAGATGCGAGGCATCGACCTCCTGCCCCACGCCCAGACGTTCGCGGGCGACCAACGCCATCACAATGCCAAAAGCGAGCATGATGCCGCCCATCTGGTCGGCGACGCCGCCACTAATATTGAGAGGCTCGGAGACCGGTTGATTGACCGAGTATAGAAATCCTGAGCGCGCCTGGCCCAGGCCGTCGAAGCTCGGCTGGTCGGCGTCGGGACCCAGAGGGCCATAACCGGAAGCGCTGGCGTATATGAGGCGCGGGTTGTAACGACGCAGGGTCTCATAGTCTAGACCTAAGCGGCGCGCTACTCCCTTTCGAAAGTTTTGTACGAAGACGTCGCTCTGTTGCGCGAGTTTACAGACTGTTTCGTGGCCTTCGGGATGCTTCAAGTTTAATGCGACACTCTTTTTGTGACGGTTGTTGGCCTCCAGGTAGAAGTTGCGTCCCGGTCCACTACTGACACCGGTTCCACCGACTGAGGCTAACCCTCGGCCGGGATCGCCATTTTTTGCCTCTTCGATCTTGATTACTTCGGCGCCGAAGTCGGCGAGCATCGTGGTTGAGAACGGCCCCTGCTGCCAAATCGTCCAATCGACGACCCTTATTCCATTAAGCGGTCCGCTCACGTGATTCTCCTAAGCATGATTATTGACCCTCTCTAGCCACCGATAGAGTCGATGTCAACGTAGCTGCGAGCGGCTGATTACGGCCGGACGCGTAGATAGCCGGGTTGGTTCGTGACGACTCTGACCACCATTTACCCCCTCAGATACTCGCCACCAGGAGTTCTTCGGAATTATTTGGCGGACGAAGGCCATCTGTCCTGCCCGCGAAGTAGCGCTGGGCAAGGCTGGCTGCCGACACGTGCTGGACTTTCCTAAGGCCGGCATCGCGCGCCAGCGTCAGCATCCCTGTCGGCGTGAAGAAGCTGATGAAGGGCGTCCCACTTGCTCGCGCTCCCTTCTCCGCTTGCTGAACTCCGGGACGCACCTCTGGCTCCGCGAGCTCCAGCGGCAGTAGGAAGGTCATTGCGAACGTGGATCCCGAGGCGAGCGCAGCGACTTGGCGCAGCGTGGCCGCGATCGCGTCCTTGGTCAGGTACATGCTCACGCCAGTGGAGGCCGCGACTGCAGGCTGGCTGGCATCGAAGCCCGCGGCGGCCAGACCTTCCCACCAGGGGTCACCCGCCTCGAAGTCCACCGGTACGAACCGCAGGCAATCAGGTATCCCGTAGCCGAGTTCCATTAAGCGCTGTCGCTTCCAGGCCTGGGGACCAGGCCGGTCTACCTCAAATACCCGCATGCCGCGCGCCATTTCCGGCCTGCGCTGGACGAAAGTATCGAGGCCGGCTCCGAGAATAACGTACTGGCGGACGCCGCGGCCAACTTGTTCCACAATCAGATCCTCGATGAAGCGAGCACGGGCCACGATGGAGGCGCGGAAGGGGCTCGTGCCCTGTGGGTCCATGTCGGGGCGGCGGCGCCAGCCGTCGTCCGGAGCCACCAGCTTGAGGCCAATTTCGTCTTCGAGCACGTGCGGAGGCGGGTCGACTTGGACGTGCATGGCCCGCCACAAGGCGACCCGCACCGCCGTGCTTTCTGGCGCCGCAGTTCGCTCATCCTGCATGATGTTCTCTCTCTGCTTCCGATCTGGATTCTTCCGGCCGCCTTGGCTGATGGGAATGCTACAACGCGCGCGACTGCCTTCGAGCCGTTCTATAAGTGTATCGGGCTTGCAGCGGGAATCGTATGGTTAAGGTTTCCTCGATCCTACGCGTCTCACACACAACTGGAAAGAAGTTCTTCGATGTAAAACGAACCCAAGACAGTCATCTATAACGGCGAAACAAATCGCCTTCATCTAACCGAAGAGCAATAGATAGAATAATTAGCGGGAGCCAACCCTTTGTTTTCGGCGGGAGGTTTTAAAAATGGCAGAAGAAAAGAAACTGAGCGGGCCTGACTTCGCGCAAGGGGTCTCTCTGACCGAGTTTAGTGACGGCGGCATGCTGCAGGGCCACACCATGGGGGAGCCCATACTGGTGGCTCGGTGCGCCGACACCTTCTTCGCCATAAGCGCGTCCTGCACCCATTATGGCGCCCCGCTGGCCGAAGGCCTGTTGGTGGAGGATACCGTCCGATGCCCGTGGCATCACGCCTGTTTCAGTCTTCGCACGGGTGAGGCGCTTCGTGCTCCGGGGCTTGACCCGGTCAGTTCGTGGAAGGTTGAAACCAGCGGCGGCAAACTCTTCGTGCGCGAAAAGCAGCCTGCCAAGAAACGGCCGGCTGGGCCCGCCAAGGCGCCGCAAAACGTCATCATCGTGGGAGGCGGCGCCGCAGGTAATGCCGCCGCGGAAATGTTGCGGCGAGAGGGATATTCTGGCGGCGTCGCGATGATCAGCGCGGATGAGGCCGTTCCGTATGACCGGCCAAATCTGTCGAAGGACTTTCTTGCCGGTAGCGCGACGGAGGAGTGGATCCCACTGCGCTCGATGGACTTCTACCGCGAGCGCGAGATCGAACTGCTGCTGAATAGACGGGTCGCCACCATCGATCCAGTGGAGAGAAACGTCGCGCTGGCCGACGGCGGTCAGCGCAAATTTGATGCCTTGCTCCTCGCGATGGGCGCCGAGCCCGTGAGGCTCAAGATTCCCGGCGAGGACTCTCCGCATGTTTGCTACTTGCGCTCGCTGAGTGATTGCCGCGTGATCATTGGCAAGGCCGCCGGGGCTAAACGAGTCGTGCTGGTAGGGGCGAGTTTCATTGCGATGGAGGTTGCGGCTTCCTTGATTCAGAGAAAGCTCCAGGTCCACGTCGTCGCGCCCGAGGCGGTGCCGATGGAAAGGACTCTCGGACCGCAGGTGGGCGAATATCTGCGGCGTCTGCACGAACGCAACGGTGTGCTGTTCCATCTGCAGCAGAGTGTTGCCGCGATAGGCGAACGCAAGGTCACGCTCAAGAACGGCGAGGCGATCGACGCCGACCTCGTTGTGATCGGGATCGGCGTCAAGCCGCTGACCGATCTTGCCGAGCGGGCGGGGATAAAAACCGATAACGGCGTATGGGTAAACGAGTATCTCGAGACCGGCGTTCCCCGGATCTTCGCCGCTGGAGACATCGCACGCTGGCCCGATCCTCTCACGGGCGACAATATTCGCGTCGAGCATTGGGTGGTGGCCGAACGCCAGGGACAGACGGCGGCACGCAACATACTCGGCCGCCGCGAGCGGTTCGACACGGTGCCGTTCTTCTGGACGAGCCAATACGATTTTACGCTGAACTACGTCGGTCATGCCGAGAAGTGGGACCAGCTGGATGTGGAGGGCAGTCTCGAAGACCACAACTGCAAGCTGTCATTTAGGCGCGCTGGCAGGACGCTCGCCGTGGCCACAGTCGGGCGCGACCGCGAGAGCCTGGAACACGAAGTTACGATGGAGAGAGCGGTCCAGGCGAGTTCAGGCCCCCTGGCTACGAACTGAGGATCGTTGCCGCATCGACGAACAACGGATGATCCACCGCCGCATCTGGTGCAAAATCGAGTTAAGAACCGATCACGCCGCCGGAAGTAGTCTTAGGCGTTTTCAGCAGAGCCTGGCTCAAGGTCAAGCTCTCCAACCGTGAAGGAGTTTTCAATGTCTGCCACACCGCCAACCGTTGTTGCTCAACTCGTCGAGACCATGCGTGCGCTAGCCGGCTCGCATCCCGGGTTCCGTCCTGTTCACGCCAAGGGCATCGTCTGCTCGGGCACTTTTCGCGGCGCACCGCCGGCGCGCGGTGTGACCCGGGCGCTGCACCTGCAGGGCCAGACGATCCCAACCGTCATCCGCTTTTCCAATTCGAGCGGGAATCCGGATGTGCACGACGACGTCGCCAACGCGCGGGCACTGGCCGTGAAATTTCAGTTACCCGATGGCAAAAACGCCGACGTCCTGGCGCTCTCTATCGAAGGGTTTCCCGCGCGGACCCCTGAAGAGTTTCTCGCGTTCTTGCGGGCGCAGCTCCCGGACCCCGCTACCGGTCAGCCCGCGCCCGACGCGGTCCCACGGTTTCTAAACGATCACCCCGCCACCCGCGGCTTCATCGAGCGACTGATGCAGAAACCGGTGCCCGCTAGCTACGGCCAGGCCAGCTACCATTCGGAGCATGCCTTCCTGTTCACTGCCGCAGATGGCAGCAGGCGATTCGGCCGTTATCGCTGGCTGCCAGAGGCGGGAGAAGCCTATCTCTCCCCCGACGATGCGAGCAAACGCAGCGCGAACTTTCTGCGCGAGGAGTTGGAGAGCCGCTTGCAGAAAAGTCCGGTCGTGCTCCGCCTTCTGTTGCAATTGGCCAGGGAGGGCGATCCAACTGACGACATAGACGCCTTATGGGCGGCGGACCGGGGGCTGGTCGAGCTGGGGCGCCTGGAGGTGACCGCCATCTCTCCCACAAGCGCGGCCGATGAGCGCCGCTTGGTGTTCGACCCCATCAACTTGACGGACGGCATCGATCTCTCGGGCGATCCGATTCTGCTCGCCCGATCGGCCGCTTACTCCATCTCGTATGACCACCGCAGCAAGGGGGATTGAGGCACGAGGTGTCAGACTGATGCATGCTTCCTGAAAACCGGGCTCGAAACTCGGAACGGTATCTTGCTGTTCGTTTCAATTTGCCCGTCCGGGTTGTGGCTAAGGAACGTCCCGTGGAACATCCCACTCTTTATCGCACGATACAGATAGACGGGGTCTCCATCTTTTACAGAGAAGCCGGGCCCAAAGACGCGCCGGTACTGGTTTTGCTGCATGGTCTTCCCTCTTCATCGCGGATGTTCGAGCCGCTCTTCGCACGGCTTTCCGATCGCTATTATCTCGTCGCGCCCGATTACCCGGGCTTCGGGCACAGCGACTGGCCGGACCCGAGAAGATTCGCCTATAAGTTCGATCACTACGCCGAGATCATGAATCGCTTCACCCAGGCGCTGGGCCTCGTGCGCTATACGCTCTACATGCAGGACTATGGCGGCCCCGTGGGCTTTCGCATGGCGTTGGCCTATCCGGACCGCATCGAAGCCCTTATCGTCCAGAATGCCGTGGCTCACGACGAAGGTCTGGGGCCGCTTTGGGCGACGCGGCGAGCCTTTTGGGCGGAGCGCCCTGCCAATGAAGACTCGTTGCGCACGAACTTGCTGTCGCTAGCCGCGGCACGGCTGCGCCATGTCGGAAGCGATCCGCGAGTGGAACGATATGACCCGGATCTCTGGACAGACGAATTCGCTTTCCTCAACAGCCCCCGCCAGGCAGATATCCAAAGCGATCTGTTTTTTGACTACCGCACTAACGTTGCTGCTTATCCTGCATGGCAAGCCTGGCTTCGTAAGACTCAGCCGAGAACTCTCGTGTTATGGGGAAAATATGACCCATCGTTTGACATTTCAGAGCCTGAGGCTTATCGGCGCGACCTGCCTGACGCCTGCATCCACATTCTTGAAGCGGGGCATTTCGCGCTGGACACCGCCGCTGACCAGATCGCAATGCTCATCCGTCAGTTCGTCGAAAGAGCGGAACGATCATGAAAGCATGGCGTGATCGACGCATCCTGGATTTATTTGGAATCGAGTTGCCGATCATCCTGGCGCCGATGGCTGGCCCTGGTACTCCTGAGTTAGCGATCGCAGTCAGCGAGGCAGGCGGGTTGGGTTCCTTGCCGTGCGCACAACTGAGTAGCAGCGATGTACGCGCCGCGATCGAAACGATACGCCGCACAACCTCGCGACCGATTAATCTCAACTTCTTCTGTCACACGGCGCCGGCTTTCGACCAGGACCGAGACATTGCATGGCGCACGCTGCTCAAACCCTATTACCTCCAGCTGGGACTAAATCCGGAAGCTCCGCTTGCCCCTGCTTCCCGCAAACCTTTCGATCACGAATCGTGCATGCTTATAGAGGAGTTCAAGCCCGAAATTGTCAGCTTTCATTTCGGTCTGCCGGAGCAGGGATTGCTCGACCGCGTCAAGGCCGCACAGGCGCGCGTGATCGCCTCAGCCACGACGGTGCGGGAAGCACGATGGCTCGAATCGCACGGCTGCGACGCGATCATTGCGATGGGTTTCGAAGCGGGCGGCCATCGCGGGAACTTTCTTTCGGACGATATGGCGCGGCAGGTCGGAACCTTTGCACTGGTGCCGCAGATCGTTGACACGATCAAGGTCCCGGTCATCGCGGCGGGAGGAGTCGCCGACGCTCGCGGAATCGTCGCGGCGCTCGCGCTGGGCGCGTCAGCTGTCCAAATTGGCACGGCATACCTGTTTTGTCCTGAAGCGCGCGTGCCTCCGCTGCACCTCGAAGCGCTCACCAACGCGGCCGACGACGATACAATGCTCACCAATGTGTTCACCGGTCGTCCTGCGCGGGGCATCGTGAATCGCTTGATGTTGGAAGCCGGTCCGATGGCTTCAACCTTGCCGGATTTTCCACTCGCGAGCAGCGCGGTTGGGCCGCTCAGGGCTATGTCCGAACCAGCCGGCTCGCGCGACTTTATGAATCTTTGGTCGGGTCAGGCCGCCCGCCTAGCGCGGCGCGGCGTCCCGGCGGGCGAGATGACTCGCGCTTTGGCTTCTGAAGCCTTGGCAAAGTTGTAATTCGTTTTGACAGGTCTCCTGCTCGCTCGCCGCTTCCTTGATGGTACACTCCTGCAATTGGAACAGGATCATCAAGGCGCGCGTTATCGGTGCGCGCTGTGGGTGGATTGCAGGAAACAAAACGTCCACTCAGGGGACGGCGTCCGTGAAGCCCCCTCCAGCGGGATGCAGGTTTCCGCTACCGGTTTATGAGCAGAGGTCTTATGCTGTTGTGGTGAGCCGACCACTGCTTGTCATTGATGGTGATTCGTTTGCGCATCGCGCCTATCACGCAATTCCCAAATCGATCCGCCGGCACGGCAATAAAGGCGCGGGCGCGATCGTCGGCTTTGCGAACTTTTTGTTGCGGCTCTACAACGCGGAGCAGCCTCGGGCCGTCCTGGTCGGCTGGGATACGCTCGATGCACCGACCTATCGTCACCGGGCCTTCGCGCCCTATCAGGGCGGCCGCGAGTTCGATGCCGAACTGATTGACCAGCTTGATGTGTTGCCGCAGTTCGTTACTGCGTGTGGTTTTGCTTGCGCGAAAGCTCCGGGTTACGAGGCGGATGATTTTCTTGCGGCCGCAGTCGCCGATGAGGAGGGGCGCGGCGGAACGGCCGTCGTGGCGAGCGGAGACCGCGACGCGTTTCAGCTCGCCTCGGAATCGACGACGATTCTCCAGCCTGTCCGTGCCGGTGAAATGGCACGTATCGGACCCGCAGAGGTACGGGAGCGCTACGGTGTAGAACCCAGACAGGTGCCCGACTTCATCGCGCTGCGGGGCGATCCGTCCGACAAGCTCCCGGGTGCGGCGGGCGTCGGCCCGAAGGGTGCCGCCGGCATTCTGCGTCGATACGGCACCCTGGAGGACGCGCTCGCTCAGGGCAGGTTCAAGGAGCAAGCCGATGAGCTGCGCCTCTTTCGCTGGATCGCGACCATGGACAAATCGGCGCCTGTTCCCTCGCTTCCAGACCAGACGCCAACCTGGGCGAAAGCCTCCGCTCTGGCTCGCGGGTGGGAGCTGAATCGTCTGGCCGAGCGCCTCGACGTGCTCGCCGCTTCGAAAACATGAAAGAAACATCGCGGAAGTGGATATCGCGATTGAGGTAGTAGTGAAGACCGCTTTCGACAATTCCTATAACTATTCAGCACCCTGATAGTTTAGTTCAACGGTTTATGTCCAAGCCCATCTGCCAGGCCCGCATGGCCTTCACGATTCGCTCAAGGTCTACACTCACGCCTAATTTCTGAAAGGCCCGCCGTTGGTCCGGCTATCAGGCGCTCACGCTGGTCCCGCGATAGTAATGACGGAGGATCTCCGTGTAAGTCTTGCCGTCATTTGCCATGACCGCGGCGCCGATCTGGCACAGCCCGACTCCATGGCCCCAGCCGGCTCCGCTCAGAACAAAGCGGCCTGACTCCTGGTCTATGACGAACGCGGAGCTATAGAGATGCGTGCGCGACAGAGCGCGGCGAATTTCCAATTCTTTACCAATCGTGATGTAGTCGCGTTGCCCAGTTATCTTCAGACGATATATTCGGCCTGAAGGTCCGCGAGCTAAAGCCCGCATCTCGCAGATCGGACCAAGATCCACGGCAAGCCTGGACCCGATCAGATCGGCGAGTTCTTCGGGCGTGTACGCGACGCGCCAGCGATAGAAATCACGCGTTTGTTGGTCGAATCCAGGGAGAAGGCGTGCAAGAAGCTCCGCATCCTGGGTACTACAGTATGCAGGCGGGTTGGAGCGTATCCATATCTCGTGGTGGGTCGGGCGTCCCTGTTCGCCATTTGCGGGACCGTCGTAAACCGATTCAAGGTAGGGAACATCTACATCTTCCCAGGCGGTGGCATAACGCTCGGTGATTCCGCCGCAGGATTTGGAAAACCGTGCGTCGCAGATCTTGCCGTCGCAGCGAAGAAACTCGCCCGCCGTTGCGCGAACGGCTTGCGCCGCGGCGGGGGAAAATGCCTTCGTGATGCCCTGGTAGCGCTGGCAATGGTCGTCGGCGCACACATCGAAATCCACATGAGCTTCGCGCCCGTACCAGCGCAAGATTTCGTGCGAATCGAGACCCTGACTTCCCCCTCTCCCGGCGGAAACAATATTCGCTTTCGGACAGCACAGCCAACTGCGTGAAATCACCGCGTGAGCTTTCAGCAGTTCGATCGGACACGACGCACTCATCTCGGATGAGATCACACTCGTGACGTACTCTTCGAGCTGGACCTGGTTGATCACGGTCAGCCCGGCTTCCCGCTTCACGAGGCGAAAAACCCCGCGGAACACCTGCCGCTCCTTGCGTTCCCAATGAAAGCCGATGCCGATCTTAACGTCACCCAGCGCAAATGCGCATGATGCAACGTCCGACGGAGTAAGCGTGACTTCAGAATCAAATCGGTATCGCCCGGGCGGGTACGGCTTGCCGGAAGCGTCATTAAACGCGCCGGTTAATTCGACTTCAACAGCCGATCGTCCTTCAATCAGCCCTACCGATATGTTCAACGCTGACTCTCCAGCTTCTTCGCAACTTCCTGAAACTGATCGTGTGGCAAAGTGACCTCGCGAAAAATTGCTGCAATCGCGTCACCTGTTATTCTTTCGAAATCAGGTGCCAGCGGCACCACAAATATTCCACACAAATCAATCGATGCCGGACTCACCGTGAACTCGCCCGTGTAAAAAACCTGCGGCCGATGCTTTCCTCGCGGAAACAGATAGGTGACCCACTCCCCGCTTTCATGAAAGACAACGATGTTGACCATCGGTTCTGCCGGTTTGCCAGTGATCCGAGCGAGCAAATCGATGACTCGATCCATTCGATGGATCAAACTGGGCCGGTCCCGGCCGCGAAGTAAGAACACGTTTCTTGCGTAGTTAGGCACGACCACGCCGGTCAGCCCGGCCGTGTCGCTTCGGATCGGAAACAATCCTCGCGCGCCGGCCTGAAAGTGCAGGTGATCGGGCGCGGAGGCTCCGCATTCGGGGCCGTTATAGATGACGAAATAGCCAGGCAGGGATGCCGCAAGCTCCAGCATCTTTCCGAACTGGTTTGTGATGCTCTGCAAGCGGTGTTCTCTATGGGTAATCGTCAGGTGACGATCCACGATCGGAAAGGGATTACAGTAGATCGTCAAGTCCTCATCGTAACGCAAACCTTCCTCCTCAGGAGGAAGATTATCCGCGCACAGGAAGCAGGGGCGTTTCGCAACTGACTCGCGGTCGACGGGCGCCGTTGTACTAACTACACGATGGGGAATGTGGCGGATGAAGACATCGTACCAATCGATCCGTACCGGACGTGTCTTAGCCAGCGCGAGGCCCTCAATTCCTTTCGCGAGCAGCGGCCATGCATGCGCCTGCCGTTCAAACAGTTCTTCTATTTCGTGGATCATCCCCGCATTCGAGCCTGAATCTCGATAGTCCGAAGCCAGTCCTTGTAGAGGTCGTATCGATTCGCAACCTCGAGCGGCAGCGCGCTGTCGCTATTGCCTTCCCAGCGGCGGCAAAGATAAACCGACTCATAGATCCGGCCGATCTCATAATCACGGCTGATGCGCAATGCTACGGCGTAATCCTCGCCGTAGCTGACATTGGGAAATCCGATGTCCCGCACCACCGCGGTGTTGAATGCGCGCGGCGCGCCGAGACCGTTGATACGCAGCGCATTGTTTCTTCCGTTCTCGCGGCTCCACTCGCGGTGATCGATTAGACCGGGCGGAATCTCATTCAACGAAAAGTCGACCATCGTGTAGGAGCCGATGACCATCGCATAAGGTCCGGCTTCAAGTGCCGCTACAATGCGCCGCAGCACGCCGTCATTGCTATACAAGTCGTCGGAGTCAAGTTGGATGGCGTATTGTCCGCATTCCCGGGAGTAGATCGCCTCGTTCCAGCATCCGCCGATTCCAAGGTCCCGCCGTTTCGGAACTATATGCTTGAGACGCGGATCGCGAATGCCGCGCAGGATTTCCGTCGTCCGATCGGTCGAATGGTTATCCACGACGATTACATTGAATGAGAAATCGGCACGCTGGACGAGGACACTTTGAACGGCCTCGAGAATGGTGCGCTCGCGATCGCGAACCGGGATGACGACGCTGGCTTTTACCGGAAATGGCTCCGGCGCGGCCGGGACTTTCTCGAAGTGCGGCTCCAAACAGGCGCCGATCCGTTTGAGGTGCGCCGTCGCAATGCGCTCCATTTCGATTTGGTAATCGCGATTGCGCGGGTCCACATAGTCGAATTGTTTTTGACCCGTGGGCCGCGTATCAATCATCGATGCGCCGTACAAAGGCTCGGGAATCCGCCCGACGGCGCGTTTTTCTGAAATGCGAAGCCGCAGGTCGTATAATCCTCCCCATCTCAGCGTGCCGTCGATTCCTGCCTGACGCGCAGCCTCGACCGACACGCCAATCACCGGGCCGAAGTCGAAACCGTCGCGGATGCTCCCACTTTGATAGTCGATACGAGGATGGCCTGCAGCGTCGGCATATACCCAGCCGGCGCCGGTTTCACGTATGACCTGCGCAATTCGATCGAACAGGCGTGGTCCGGAATCGATGCTAACACGCGGATCGCCAAGAAAAAGTACGTCGGAGTCGGCATCGTGGAGGAGTCGCTGGATACTGGCGGACGAGTAGTCCTTTGGATAGACCAGGGTCACCGTCGCGTCATTCCTTGCGGACGCACCACAATGACGCCAGCCATCCGGTTTGCCCTGAGAAAATCAATCAATTCCTGTTCCACGACCGCGCCATGGCTGCGCGAGGCATGGCGCAGCAGGACTTTCTTGCCGTCGCGCGAGATGATTCCAGCGTGAAACACATCGAGATCTTTGCGTGTGGAGACAAAGAAAATCAAGTCACCGTTTTGCAAGTACGGTTCCAGCCGTGGCACTGCCGCCTTCGGTACGCATTTCACGCGAGTCCGCCGCACAGCTAGTCCGGATACGACATTGAGAACCCGTTCCCTGCTGACGGTCGGGACCGCAGGCATAGAAACCGGCTTGATTATTCCTTTGCGTAGATTGTTGCGAATCCACAGCGTCATATAGTGATTGCGCCGTAGCCACTGAACGCGGCCGTCCTCATACCGAATCTTTCGCAGCCACCGTGTGAAGCCGTCAACGTTGGAAGCGCGGGCAAGCGCCAGCACTGTTTCGATGTATGTGACGCAGTCGAATCCATCGAGAGAAGCAGTGAACACCTCGGCCGTGTCTGCCGAACCGATCAGCGGATTTGGTTTGTACGGACGTCCAAGGAAGTGGCGTGAGAAAACGTCCATGCGGGCATCCGCGCCGCGATCGGGTTTGATTTGCGACAGAAGCTGGCCCACGCGCCGCGTGCTGAAATCCCGTGGTTGCGCGTGTTTCATCGGACGGGAGTCGATGCGAAGGCTTACTGGCGGATGAGCCCTTGACGCTCGGGGCCCGGCGGTCCGAGCGACAGGGCGAATCCCTCAGCATCATGAAAATCCGGCTTGCCGGCCCGATGGCGAAGCGCCCAATACGAAAGCCCGTCGCCAGCCTCGATGACCGCCGCGAGCCCGATACGGAGCGAGGCTCGCGGGTGAAGGGCAGACAGGCTATCGAGCCGGATCACTGCGTCGAGCTCAAGCCGATTGGAAGAAGAGCGCACGGCAATATGCGGCCGCATCGTTTCGTCCCGGATAGGAACCCCGTCCCGATAGCCGCGCAAGGCATAGACTGCCCACTCCCCGGACGGGGCGAAGTTGAACTCGTGGTAGGCTGTTTGGCCTGCCGCCGCGATGAAGGCTTCAAAGCAGGTGTGGCGCCAAAGATCAGTACCGATGCCCGGGGTGCCAGGCAAGGGGACCCGGATCCCGGAAATATCTCCGTCGAGACGAAAGGTAATCTGGAGTTCAGCGTTTGCGGACCGGCCTACCAGCACGCCAATGGCATGCACCTCCTTGGGGCGGTGGGACGGATGGCACCTGAGTTCGATCCAATGTTCGATGTTCATACGCTCGGGGCTGCAGCGGTATTGCTCTCCGCTCGTGGCTCCTTTACTAGGTCAGCAGGATAAACCCGGCCGCGGAGAATTGCGAATCGGCTTCTTACGGCAGCTTGGCTACAGCCTTGCGGCGAGCCGCTTTCGTTGCGCCGCTTTCGTCGCGCCGCGTAAAGGGAGTCCCAACCGGAATTCGCCACCCGGCGTTGAGCACTGGAGAACAAGCGCAGCGTTTGCCTAGCGCCGCCGAAGTAGGTTATAGATTCAATCTTAAGGCGTTGAAAACATAAATCATTTGCAGTGAGCCAGATGGTTCAGATGCGAATGCCGCTATTCACCACGATAGGCCCGCTTCGTGCCCTGACAATCAGAGCGTCCACTCGATAAAGATGGGATGAAGTTCAGAGATGGCTTTGGAGACACCGTTAAAGCACGTAGTTATCGTCGGTGGCGGGTTCGCCGGGGTTGGCTGCGCGCAGGTATTGGCGCGCAGTGGCAAAGTACGCGTCACGCTGATCGACCAGCATAACTACCATCA
Organism: Binataceae bacterium (SeqCode); assembly: GCA_035262365.1. Classification (GTDB taxonomy): domain Bacteria; phylum Desulfobacterota; class Binatia; order Binatales; family Binataceae; genus JAJPJA01. The sequence goes on along the minus strand of DATFSZ010000172.1, from coordinate 1,370 downwards.
GTTTCAACCGCTCTTTTATCAGTTGGCGTCTTCAGAGCTTACCCCGAGCGACGTCGGATTTTCGCTGCGAAAGATTTTTCGCAAGCTGCCCAACGTCGATATCAAATTGGCGGAGGTCAACGCCGTCGAGCCGAAGGCCCGCAGTGTGAGCACCAAAGAGGGTCAACACTACCAGGGCGACTTCCTTGTGCTTGCCGCGGGTGCACAAGCCAATTTTTTTAGCACCCCCGGAGCGAGTGCCAATACTTTTCCGCTCTACAGTCTTATCGATGCGGAGCGTTTGCGCTCGCGCATCCTGGCCTTGTTCGAAGACGCCGACCGCGATGCCAAGCTGATTGACCAGGGCGCATTGAACTTCGTGATCGTCGGCGGGGGCGCTACGGGCACCGAGATGGCCGGCGGCCTGGCGGACATGATTCATTCAACGGTCACGGCCGAATATGAGGATCTGGCCGTCAGCTCCGCTCGCATCTACCTGGTAGAGCGCGGCCCCACGCTGCTCGCGCCGTTTTCCGCCAGGGCACACGATTACGCCTCCAACGTCCTTCATCGCGGCGGTGTGATTCTCAAGCTCAGCACCGCCGTAAACGAAGTGCATCCCGGCCACGTGGTGCTCTCTGACGGCACCACGCTCAAGACGCGTTGTGTGATTTGGGGCGCCGGCCTCAAGGCGGCGGCGATAGCGACCGGCTCGGGCCTGCCCCAGGGACGCGGGGGCAGAATTAACGTTCAGCCCGACCTTGCGGTGGAGGGCTTTCCCGGAGTTTATGCGCTGGGCGACTTCGCCAATATCTCAGGCCCCGACGGAAAGGCCCTGCCGCAGCTCGGTTCGGTGGCACAGCAGAGCGGCAGGTGGGCAGCCCAAAACATCCTGGCCGATATCGAGGGCAGGACACGGACCCCGTTTCACTACAAGGACAAAGGCATCATGGCGATGATTGGCAAGAATGCCGCCATTGCCGAAGTCGGCGAGCATCGCCACGAGCTTGATGGCGTGGTGGCTTATAGCATGTGGCTCGGCGTGCATCTTGCTCTGCTTACCAGCCTGCAGGTCAAAATCGAGACCTTCGTCGATTGGGTTTGGGACTATTTTTCCCGGGGGCGCGGACCGCAATTGCTCGATCGTTCCGACGCCGCCCGGATCAACTGGCATGAGGACGACACCGAGACGGAAAAGCCCGGTGCAGCATGATTCGCCATCCCGGCCGTCTCAAGGAGCTTGAATGCCGCCCGAAAACGATTTGGACCAGGTAGCGATCAATACTATCCGTACCCTGGCGATCGACGCGGTCCAGAAGGCGAACTCCGGCCATCCGGGGACGCCGATGGACGCGGCGCCGACCGCCTATGCGCTGTGGCAACGCATCCTG
>DATFSZ010000171.1:0-3787 GCA_035262365.1 Binataceae bacterium (SeqCode) | reverse complement strand
CCTCAGCAAGCGCACTCTGCGCTTTATTCATGAGGGCGCGGGCTATCGCGTGGAACCCACGACGTTGCAGTGGGATTCCGATTTTGGCCCGGAGATCAGTGGCCCCGAGGTGACGCTCCACAACTTCAAATTTCCCTTCTCCGGCCAGAGCTGGGACGCATTTTCCGTGGGCGCCAACGGCTCCCTGCGATTCGGAGGGCCGGCCAGCGATGCCGGCACCGGCCTCGGCGCCGGCGACCGGGTTCGCGGGAACTTCGCGGGCCGTATTGGAGGCGTGCAGATCGGCCGCTTCGACCAGCTCGCAGATGCCGCCGGATCGCTGATCAATACGGTTCCGGCAATCTGCGTGTTCATGAAGCCGAGAATGACAGGAACGCGCTACGCCAAAGAGCTGAGTGATCGCGTGGTGGTCACCTGGGACATCACCGAGCCCTGGGGGAATATTCAGGACTTCACCTGGTCGAAGACGGTCAATCGTTTCCAGGCCGTACTGCATCAGGATGGCACGATCGAAATGTCCTATGACCAGCTCGCGGCCAAAGACGGGATCATTGGCGTGTATCCCATGGTCAGGGCGGAAGCGGAAAAGGTATTGGGCGCGGTTGCCGGCGAACAACATGCCGCGACTCCAGCCCACCTTGATCTCACCAGGGTGAAGCTCTCCGCGGTGGATAGTTTATTCCTTCGCGTGACCCTCGAAACCCGCGGCCCAATTCCGCCGGAAGGCGACGCCGGCGCCGCCGGTATTGCTTATCGCGTCTATCTCAATGCGCGCCAGCCGGCTTCCCAGGACACCGAGGCTGATGCAGTCTGGACCATCCGCGGTTTTGCTCCGCCGGGCCGTCAAGGCGGTGGCCAGCCATCGCGATATTTTGCAGCTGGGCCGGGTATCTCTCGCACCGTGAAGGTCAGCGGAAACAGCATCACGATTCAGGGAACCCTTCCGCCGAGGTTGCGCAGCGCTCCGCAAATATTTGTTTCGGCGGAGAGCTTCGCCCCGGGTTCGCAATCGCCGGCGGATCGCGTGGCGTCGCGCGCAATTGCGCTGAACGGCCTCCGCAGCCCCGAAGTAGATTTGTCCTCGCTCACGAAAAAAGACGGGCCCTTCCCGATTGTCTACGAATCCTTCCACTACTTCGCGCTGCCTAATGCGCGAGACCTGACCTGCTCGGTGCTGAAAACTCTGGGTGACAAATTCGACTTCCTGGCCTACTACTCCGATTTCCGCGTGGACAATCAGGAAGCTGGCACGCCGAGCAATGGCCCGCGCGGTTCGACCGGAGCTCCTGTGACCGGTATCGGTGAGACCCAGCGAGGCTCCGAGAGCTATTGCAGCCAGGGCAGGTTCCAGTGGCAATTCATTCAGCCGGTGTATGCGGGCTCCAACCAGATGCAGGAGCGTCCGCCGGCCGACGCGCCGGTGGGCACGGATCACGACATCACGTTTTACCAGCTACAGCTCAGCGAGATCTCGCAGGACGGCCAAATGCCGCCCTACATGTACGCCATGTCGCAAATCGGGCACGAAATGGGTCATCGCTGGGGAGCTGATGCTTCCGCCAAGATCAACGGCGAAATCATTCCACTCGGGCCGGTGCATTGGGCGCGCGGCCTGCAGGCGCCGGTGGCATTTCCCTATCGGCGGCCGGTTGAGGCCTCTGCCATGGGCGGAAGCGTGTGGCAGGACAACTTCGACGGCACTTTCACCCAGCTCGACGACGATTACTACGTCCCCGCGACCGGCTGGTCGTATCTCGATCTTTATCTGATGGGGCTGGTCAGTCCGTCGGAGGTGCCGGATTTCTTTATCCTGCGCAACCTGGCGCCCGCCGGCAGAGATCCCAATGGACATCCCATTTTTAAAGCAGACCGCACCAAGGTTACGATTCAGGATGTAATCGCCGCCGATGGCGCGCGGACGCCTGGCGTAGATAAATCACAGCGGCAATTCAACACCGGCTTCGTTGTGGTTGTGGAGCACGGAAAAAAACCGAGCCAGGAGTTAATCGACCGAACCGAAGGAATTCGCAAGCAGTGGATTGAATATTGGCCGATCACCACCGATCATCGCGCCAGCATGACGGCCAGTCCGCAGTAAACGCCACCGTTTTGAAAGCAAGTCGTGCACTTGGGTAGCGCCGCGACTTCGACCTCACCCTCCAGGTAGTTTTTGGATCCATCATTTGTGTTCCGCTTGTGAGACGATCAAGTCCCACCCAAAGACTTCGCGAAAGTAGATGCGCTCTTTGTCCACCGCCCAAAGCTCGAGTTCGGCGGAGCGACGAGTCTTGAGGACTAGTTTGATGGTGTTCGCGCTGCGCCGGACGGTGAAGCCGAGGACGCGGCCGCCGCGCGATTGATCGAGCGCTTTTGCCAATCGCAGCAGAGCCACGGCAGCGGGAATGCTCGCGCGCTCGCCACTCGCGACGAGGCCCAAGGCGGTGGAGGTTGGTTGAGGTCTGGTCTTGCCCATGAAGCGCGCGATGGCGGCGATGAGATGACGCTCGGCCGGCGTGTAACCAAAGATATCGGAGTGGGCGATGACGTAATGAGTGTGGCGATGGCGGCCGGAGCGATTGATGAACCCTCCGACTTCGTGCAGCATGGCCGCAGCGGAGAGCCAATCTTTGTATTGCGGCGCAAGCTTGTGCAGAGAGGTAAGGGAGGTAAACAGCCGCTCGGCCATGCGGCGCACGCGCCCGGCATGCTTTACGTCAACATGGTAATGGCGGCACATGGCGGTGATGGCATCAGTACGCTCCACCGCGATGCGGGTGCGTAGTTGTTCGCTGGGAGCGTAATCGGCGGCCATCTGCGCCAGCAGGCCGTCGCGCAGCCCAAGCGGCGAATAGCGGATGCTGGGCAGGCGAAAACGGCTAAGCAGTTCAGCAAATACCGAGGCGCCGGCAATGATGATCTCAGCACGGCGCGGACCTATACCCACAATTGCGCGTCGCTGGCGAAGATCCATGCGTTCAAGTTTTGCGGTGAGCGCACGCACCCCGGAGGTTGGAACGGTGCGCGTCTCACGCGGAGTTTCAGCGACCCAGGCGGCCTGCAGGGCGGCAGCAGTGCCCGAGGTGGCGATGACGGCGCGAATTTTGGCGGTATTGAAGTAGCGTTGCGCGCGACCCAGCTCTTCCTGAATGAACTGCCGCATGCGGGCAAGCTCTTTGCGTTTGGGCGGATCATGCTGAAGAAATTCTTGCGTCAGGCGTACAGCACCGACTGGCAGGCTGACCATTTGCTCGATGTGGTGATCGCGCGAGAAGGTGAGCTCGCAGCTGCCACCGCCAAGATCGACGAGTAGCGCGGCCGAGGCGCTGAGGCGCGTGCCCGACATCACGCCGAGGTGAATCAAGCGCCCTTCTTCGAGGCCGGAGATGACTTCGAGCCGCCATCCGGTCGCGGCGTGCACTAATTCGCGGAAGACCTCGGCGTTGCGCGCGTTGCGAGTGGCGCTGGTGGCGACGACGCGCACGCGGTCGGCGGCAAACTGCTGCACGGCGCGATGGAAGCGGCGCAGAACCACGATGGTGTGTTCCATCGCCTCCGGAGAAAATGAGCCGCTGCGGAAGACGCTTTCGCCGAGCCGTGTGACTTCGCGATCTTCGTGCAGCTTCTGTAGACGGCCGCCGTTGGTCTTGGCGATCTCCAGGCGAACGGAGTTCGAGCCGATATCGACAGCGGCAAAGGTTGGCATAACGCAAGCTGAAGTTTACAGCGCCCGCGCGGCCCGTTGGCGAAGCTTGACCGAAACTGGTTGCTTCTTTTGTGCTGGCGGTGC
>DATFSZ010000170.1:0-67327 GCA_035262365.1 Binataceae bacterium (SeqCode) | reverse complement strand
CGTCCTTCGCGCGATGACGATTTCTGAAACGCGCGGATTTATGAAGGTGTTGATCGAGGCAGAAAGCGACCGCATCCTCGGATTCACCATGCTTGGCGCCGGCGCTGGAGACGTCATGGCAGCCGTGCAGATGGCGATGCTTGGCGGATTGCCGTACACCGCGATACGCGACGCGGTCATCGCTCATCCCACCATGCCGGAAGGGCTTATCCTCCTCTTTGGTAACGTCCCCCCCATCTCCGTGCACGCCGCCAAGCGTGCGAGGTAGTGCCGGGATGCTCGTCACTCGAGATACGGTTAGACACGGCCGCTTTGGAACGGGTTGGAATAAGGCGCAGGGCAGGACCCCGTTCGTCTATTTCGTATGAGGTCATCATAGTTGATGGGTCAGTCATCAAGGAGAAATCATGAATCGCCGGCCGAATTCTTGATCGGTTCAAGGCTCACTTCGGCCAGGACAACGTCTTTATGGACGTCGACGGAAACAACCAAATCGTACAAGGAGACAGATCGTGAAGAGGGAAATTATCCGCGTCGAACCGTTTGACAGCAATTTCGAGAAATGGGGTGTGCCGGTCTCGACCTGCACTCGCGCCGGCGACATGATCTTCGTCTCGGGTCTGCCGCCATTTGATCCCAAGACCGGAGAACTTCTCGTCCACGCGCCTTTTGAACAGCAGGCCGAACGCTGCCTCGAAGAGTTGAAGACGGCACTTGAGGCGGCAGGATCCGACCTCGAGCACGTCATGAAGGTCAACGTAATCTGTGTAAGCCCGGAGCGCTTCAAGGCATTCAACGAAATTTACAAGCGCTACTTTCCCAAAAATCCGCCAGCCCGCATTTTCTTCTGTGTGCCGGTATGGACGGGCCCATTTGATATTGAAATCGAGTGCATCGCGGTCCGGAAAGACTAAGAGCAGATGCCACGCATTCCCCACGGCAAGAAGCCCAAGAGTTTGCCCTGCGTGCTCAGCACGGAGGAAGTGGCGTCGCTGTTGACAGCGGCTCGTTACCGGCCCGCGCCGCCCCTGCCCCGTCTTCAACGCGCGGAATCGTCAAAATTCACCCACTCGATTTGCAGAAGAGGCATAAAAAAGAGCGCCCCGGCTCCTGTCCGGGGCGCTCCCTTTTCGCGTCCGTACGATAATTGATCCCTACTTCATGATGCGCGCCAGCGAACCGGGGAAGGCCCAGGTCGGCGCGTCGCGCAGGTCGGCGCTGATCTTGCTGCCAAACTGCGTGGGTGCGTCAACATTCGATGACGTCACGTGCTGGTTTTGAAAATCCCACATTATGTCGACATTGGCGGAGTGGAAGGTGGTCTCGTCGCCGGTGTCGATTTTCAGCGGCCGCATCGGGATCATATTGAACTTCCAGAATTTCATATTGACATCGTAAAAGTCCCATCCAACCTGGGTCCAGGTGTCGGGGTCGATATATCCGACCTTGTGCCCGTAGCAGTAACTGCCCATCGACGGCAGCGGGCTGGTATCGACCACCATCACGTTGCGCAGTTCCCATTTGCCGACTTTGGGACCCGGGAAGGCCGGCACGGAACTCTTCAGATTATAATTCTGGTTGTTGTATAGCCCAGGGTCATCGGCATGAACGATGAACAGCATCTTCTTCTGGCCCAGCAGCCTTACGTTGAAGTTCGGGATTTGGAAGGCCATTCCGTCCGAGTTGTCGTCCTGGACCCAGTCGGTGCCCAGAATCGGCGAGCAGCGCGCGGCACTGGACAGACGCAGGGAGCGGCGCAGCGAAGGCAGGAAGACATAGATCTCCTGTACTTTCTGCGGGTCGTCGGGCTGCTGCGCTAGCTGCGTCGTGTAGCGGGTCTGCTCGGGCGAGAGCACAAAGTAGCGCGCGGTCTGCAGATATCCCTTGCCGTAAGGCGGATTGATCGGCGAGTCCGGGTCGCTGATATGGCTGAGGCGCCAGTAAACCACCTCGGTGTACTGCCCAAAAATGTTCTTGAAGCGGTCGATCAGGCTGGTATTTGTCGTGTAGCGGTAAATGGGCGGGATAAATCCGAAGAAGGCGTTGTACAAAACCTGTTCCCCCGCCAGGTCTCCCTCTGGTTTGGGAAATGGAACGCCAGCCACGTAGCCTTCCGCGGTGTAGCCGCCGCTATCCACCTTTCTCAGCTTGGTCTGACCCGCGTACTTTTCCGTGTCCTCCCGGAGCCTCTTGGCCATCGGAATCGCGACAGTCGGGCCGACCTCGATCGCGAATTCGGGGCCGCTTCCAACCCGGAACGGGTAGCTCTGGCTGAACATCGCCTGCACCCCGATTGGCATGAATTTTTTGTACTGCTGCCAATTCTGCAGCGTTATCCGGGTGCCTGGCGTTATCGTGTCCGGCGAGCTGGCTGACGCCATGGCATCATAGCTGGCCTGATCGTACTTGATCTGGGCCTGCGCAGCGCCGGCGATGCCTGACGCCAGCAAACCGCATAGCAGTGCGTACGAGAACTTGGATCTCACTCAACTTTCCTCCGTGTTGTTCCGGCTCGTGTTCCGGTTTTGTTTCCTCAGGGACCCATAACAAGCGCGCCGGTCCGAAAACTTTCGGCTGCGGCCGCAATTCGATGCTAAAACCGTGCCGCTGAACAACGGTTCAGTCAAGCATTAGGGTATGCGAACGTCGGCTGCAGTAAAGCCTGATAAAAATAAATATTATTGGCCAGTCCCACTCAATTTCCACTCGCCGGTGTGGGGAGAATTTGAACGCAACCAGGCCCGATCTGTCGCCCGCCTCCCGGGAAGGGTAAACTCCGGCGAAAGTGGGAACCCGACGATGCCGTACTTCGATTCCGATTCGGTTAAGCTTCATTACCTCGACGAGGGAGCCGGACCGCCGGTCGTATTGATTCATTCGATGGCCTCCAACATCCGGCATTCGTGGGTGGAAACCGGATGGGTTGAAAGCCTGCGCTCCAGCTACAGAGTCGTGGCGATGGATTGCCGAGGGCACGGGCTGAGTGCCAAGTCCGATGACCCCGATTTCTACACGGCGGATCGCATGGCTGATGATGTGGTGCGTTTGCTGAATCACCTAGATATCGGGCGCGCGCTGATCGCAGGCTATTCGATGGGCGCGTGCGTGGCGTTGAACGTTGCGGTGCGTTACGGCGAGCGCGTACGCGCGATGGTGATCGGCGGGGTCAGTTCGCGCGCTTACAAGGAGCCGCCGCGCGAGGATCTGGAGCGTTTGGTGCAAATCCTGCGCGCCGAAGATCCCACCTCATTCACCGACAAGGCGGCCCTCTTCATGCGCTCCTTTTGCCTGAAGAACGGCAACGATCCGAAAGCTCTGGCCGCATTTTCGCTGCATCGCCGTCCCGACGTGGAGCAGGCCGAGCTCGCCTCCATCAGCGCGCCGGTTCTGATCATGGCCGGCACACGCGACGCGGTCGTGCAAGGCGTCGATGAACTGGCGGGATCGATCCGAGACGCGCGAGTGATGACCCTTGAAGGCCGCACCCACCTCGACGCTCTGGCCGACCCACTATTCAAGCAAGCCGCAGCGGAGTTCTTCGCCGCCGCATCCAAATAGGAGCCAAGCGCTCCTGGCTGAAAATGGTGAGCAGACGGCCGCGCCTGCCCTCGATGCGCGAGATTTTCCGCGCCGCTGTCAATATTTTCCAATTATCTTACGGTTCGGCTCAGACCAGCACTTGTTCCTGGCGCAGGCGATCGATCTCGCCAGCCGAATAACCCAGCAATTCACTCAGGATCGAATCGGTATCCTCGCCTAGCATCGGGGCGGCTTTGCGCACTCGGCATGGAGTTGCGGACATCTTCCACCCGATCCCGGCATGGATGCGTCTGCCGACTGCCGGATGCGGCAACTCGACCTGGTAGCCGCGCGCTCTCATGTGCGGGTCTTCGACGAGGTCCTTGGCGCCCAACGAGGGGAAGGCGGCCACTCCCGCGGCTTGCAGGATTTCGGTTGCTTCCCATCGATCGCGCGCCGCGGTCCAGGTTTCGATGATGCGGTCGAGTTCCTCCTCGCTTTCTTTGCGCAGCGCGGCGGTTTTGAAGCGCGGGGCATCGGCGAGGTTGGGTTGTCCGATCGCATCGCACAGCGCGCGCCATTCCTCCTCGCTGCCGACCGCGATACTCACCCACATATGCTCGTTGCCGCGTGCCTTGTAGCAGTTGTGCGGCGCCATCCAGCGATCGTGGTTTCCAACCGGATGCGGCAGGCGGCCATTCACCGCGTATTCGAGCAGGGCTTCGGGGATGATGCTCAGGACCGACTCCAGCATCGCCAGGTCGATATGCTGTCCCCGGCCGGTGCGTGCGCGATCGATCAAGGCGGCAACTACCGCCAACGAACCGAACATCCCGGAGGTCGGATCCGGATATGCCATCCCGCTGCTAGGCGTGCGCATCCCGGGATAACCGTTGACCAGCGTGAAGCCCGACACCGCCTCGATCAAAGCGCCGAAGCTTAAGTGTGTGCTGTAGGGACCGGTCTGCCCGTAACCGGACATCGAGAGCATCACCAGGTCGGGTCTGAATTGGATCAGCGTTTCATAACCAAGACCCATGCGTGCGATCGAGCCGGCGGCATAGTTCTCCACCACGACGTCGCAATGGCGCACCAACTGGCGTGTGACCTCCACCGCCCTCGGCTTGGCAAGGTCCAGCGCGATGCTGCGTTTGCCCTGGTTCCATTGATTGAAGCCGCCGGCCCGGTTGAGGTCCTTGATATCGTCAGCCATCGGCAGGGTACTGCGGTACATGCAAGGACGGCGCGAGCTTTCCACCCGGATCACGTCGGCACCCAGGTGAGCCAGCTGCAGTGCCGCATACGGACCAGCCCATACCCAACTGAAATCCAGTATGCGGATTCCGGACAGCGGGCCGCTATCGGACGCGGCGCCGGCGGGTTGCGCTGTCCCGACTGCCGTGGGCGGCCCCGCGCTGTGCCCGGAAAGGAAGGCGGTGTTGTGTTCGCCGAGCCGCGGCGGAGCGCCATTTGCCTGCGGCACGTCAAGCAGCCGCAGGGCCGGCCCCGGAACCTGGATCTCGCGGCCTTCGCCCAGCGGTATTGAAACAAATGCGCGGCGTGCGCGCAGATGAGGGTCGGCGTAAACGTCGGCAACGGTATTGACCCGTTCGATCGGCGCCGGCAATTCCTGCATCCCGCGGCACAGGTCTTTCACCTTCCACTGCCGCGTCCAATCCTGCACCTTCTCCTTGATCACCTCGCCATGTTGGAAGCGGCCGATGCCGTCCTGGTAGGCCTCCTCGAGCGCCCATTGCGGATTGCCCATGAATTGGACGAAGCGCCGCCAGATATGGTCGCCGTAAATCGTCATCAGGACCTTGCCGTCCGTGCATTCGAATACGTCGGCGGGCTGAGGATTGAAGCGTCCGCCCAGCCGCGTGATCTCCTTTTTTGCATAGCTGTAGAAGGGCCAGTTCAACTCGATCATCGGCGCCAGGCATTCCTGCTGCGAAAGATCGATCATCTGTCCGCGGCCCGACGCGAGCCGGTAAAGATACGAGGCCAGCGTTGCCAGCGCGCAATGGATTCCGCCCTGGAAGTCAGCCTGATGGCCAAACAGCTTGACCGGCGCAACGGATGGGTCGGACGCGGCCGCATTGCCCGACGCCAATCCTCCCGCGTGCTGTACATTGAGATCGTACGCGCGGAAGCCCGCGCGCGGCCCATTATCGCCGAAAGGAGAAATCGTGCTGATGATCAACCGCGGGAAGGCGCGCTCCAATGCGTCCGATTTCAAACCCAACGCATCCCGGTCCGGGGGCGGCACGTTATGAATTAGGATGTCGGCGCCGGCCAGCAAGCCACGAAGTTCACGGTCCGCGCCGGTGCGGAGATCCAACGCAACGCCTTTCTTGCCGGCGTTGAGATAAGCGAACAGGCCGCTTGCGTTGGGGTCGGGGCGATCGCCGGAAAAAGGTCCACGGCTGCGGGCGACGTCGCCCTCCGGCGGCTCGACTTTCACTACTTCCGCTCCCAACTGCAGGAGCAGCTTGGCCGCGAATGCCGCGGACACACCCTGGCCGCATTCGATCACCCGCGCTCCCGAAAGCGGCCCTGATAAGGCGCGGCGGCCGGCGGACGCAACTGAACTCGCCATTAGCTTCTCCTTTCTGCGGTCCACATATCAGGGGCCGCTCCATTCTGACAACGGGACGGTTCGAACCATCAGATTAGCGTTGCCGCAAGCCCACGCCCGTGGTTAACTCGCCCCAGCCAGGCAAGGTCCCGGAATCTGAGGCCGGCGGAAACAACCGGCACGGAAACCTCCACGAAAGAAGGAGTTCGACCATGTTAACTCTCGAAGGCAAGACGGCGCTCGTAACCGGCGGCGGCGGCGGGATTGGCCGCGGTATCGCCGAAGCGCTGGGGAGTCACGGCGCCCAAGTGGTGGTGGCAGAGCTTAAACAAGAACGCGCCGACGCCGTCCGCGCCGCGCTGGAGGCCGCCAAGGTTGATCACATGGTGGTGAAAGCGGACGTACGTCAGGAAGCCCAGGTCGCCGACTTGATGAAAAAGATCGAAGAGCGCTTCGGCAAGCTCGACACCCTAGTCAACAACGTGGGTACGGCTTCGCCTCCCAAGCTGTTCGAATTCACCACCAACGAGGACTGGGATTTCGACTATCAGATCAATCTGCGCCATATGTTCCTGGTCACGCGCGCCGCGATTCCTCTGATCCGCAAAACCGGGGCGGGCGGCAGCATCATCAATTTTTCCTCGATCGAGGCATTCCGCGGCATTCCGCTGATGACCGCCTACGGCGCTTTCAAAGCCGCCGTGATCGGATTCACACAAAGCCTGGCGCTCGAACTCGGCCATGAAGGAATCCGGGTCAATGCGGTCGCGCTCGAAACCACCGAAAGCGAGGCGATTCAGCCTTCGAAATGGATCCGTCCCGAGGATCAGGGAGCGATTGCCAGCGCGATTCCGCTGGGCCGCTTTGGAACGCCCGCCGACGGCGCCGGATGCGTCGTCTTCCTCGCCTCCGACCTTTCCGCATGGGTAACAGGCACCACGATCCATCTGGACGGCGGCGCGCTGGCCGCGGCCGGATGGCATCGGATGGGCAATGGCGTATGGACCAACGCACCGGTCATAAGCAAAGGAGCCTTGCATCTGGGCAGAGGCGCAAAGAAATAGACAATCGGGGGAAACGACGATGAAAGCTGTCGTCTGCAAAGCTCAAAATCGGCTTGCTGTTGAGGACGTTCCCAAACCCCAGGCGGGCGCCGGTCAGGTGCTGCTCAAGGTGCGCGCGTGCGGCATCTGCGGCTCCGATCTGCACGCGCTTGAATACGGCTTCGCCGAAACCGGCGGCGTCGGAACACGCTTTGCGCTGAGTTCGGTCGGCAACATCATGGGACACGAGTTCTGCGGCGAGATTGCCGAAGTCGGCGCCGGTGTAGATGCTTTCAAGCCGGGGGATCGCGTGACCTCGCTGCCGTTTCTTAACTGCGGCGAATGTGCGGCATGCCGCGCCGGCAAGGTTCTCGAATGCCGCGTGTTTCGCGTCATCGGCTCGGCGGAGACACCGGGCGCCTACGCCGAATACGTCCGCTGCGGCGCGGGCAATCTACTCAAGCTTCCCGCGCAAGTCAATTTTCGCCAAGGCGCGCTGGTCGAACCACTGTCCGTGGCGCTGGGCGGCGTCAATCGCGGGCGGCTTGCGGCCGAAACGCCATGCCTGGTGATGGGCGCGGGGCCGATCGGCCTGGGCGTGCTGATGTGGCTTAAGGCAAAAGGTATCAAGACCATTGTAGTGTCCGAGCCTTCGGCAAGCCGGGCAGCTTTGGCACAGCAGGTCGGGCCGAGCATGGTGGTAAATCCCCGCAAGCAGAACCCCGCGGAAACGGTGGCGCAACTAGCCGGAAGCCCGCCCTCCGTCGTGTACGAATGCGTCGGCGCCAAGGGTACGTTGGCGCAGGCTACGGAGTTCGCCGCCCCTGGCGGTCAGGTGGTAGTAATCGGCTACTGCATGGTGCCCGACGAGATCAACCCGCACGAATGCATCAACAAGAGCCTGACCCTCGACTTTTCCGCCGGCTACACGCGGGCTGACTTCGAGACCACGATCGATGCGCTGGCCACCGGCCGGATAAAGGCGGAGCCGATGATCACTGACGTGGTTTCGCTCGACGAGGTGCCCGCGATGTTCGAGCGGCTGCATCAGCCCAACGGTCCGGCCAAGGTGATGATCGAGATGTGACCTTGGATCGCATCCCGATCGTGCGGCTACTGGTCGCCGTACAGCCGGGTCAATGTTCCGGCAAAGGGCGCCGGAAGCCAGCTATCGCCGAAGGGCCAATTGATGAATCCCAGCGAGGCGGACGTGCCGCCATCAACGTGAATCGTCGTTCCCGTCACGAATGCCGACAAATCCGAGGCCAGGAAAAGGACCGCGTTGGCCAGGTCGTCGGTCGACGGCGAAGACTGCATGGGGATGTACATCCGGAAAGATTCGGCCTGCGCGCGCCTTGGCACCTTGGCCATCTTCTCCCGTTCCTCCGGCGGCAGGGCTACGGTATTGCCCTCGCTCGGCGTGGTGTCGGGCGCCAGCGTATTGACGCGGATGCGCTCAGGGCCGAGTTCCGCGGCCAGCGCGCGGGTGAAATTGGTCAAGCCCGCTTTGGCACCGGCGTAAACCGCGAACGTCGCGGCTCCGCGATGGGCCTCGATAGTGGTGAAGTTGATGATACTCCCGCCGCGCTTGCCCTTGCGGATCAGGGGAATGGCGTTGCGCAGCGAATCCAGCACGTAACCGTAATTGCGCTGGATATCCGCCGCACATTGCTCGGCCGTCGCGTCCATGAACATGCGCCGGGCAACGCCTCCCACCACGTTGACGACGATATCGAGCCGATCGAATTGAGCCGCCACGTCATGGTAAAAGCTGGTGAGCTGGGCCGGCTCGACTGCGTTGGCCTTTTTTGCCAAAACGCGGCGGCCCATTTTTTCAACCGCAGCGCGTGTCGTTTCCAGCGCATCCGCCTTGATGTCGCAAAAGGCGATGTCAACACCAGCGCCGGCAAGTGATAACGTGACCGCGGCGCCAACTCCGGCAGCGCCGCCGACCACGGCCGCGACCTTGCCCTGCAAATTTGCGCGTTCTTCGAGCAGTCCCATTGAAGCCTCCTGTGGTGCTAATGCCCGCTCGATCGGCGGCCACGGGCTGTTCGCTCAGATCTGAACTTCGCCTTCGAAGCAGTAAACCCGCGGTGCGTCCGTCAGCGATTCGTCCAGGCTGAGCAGTTCGTTTAACGATCGGCCGCGAAGCACGTCGGGCCGGAAAATACGGATTTCCATCCAGTCGCGGTCGGGCTGCTCGCCGCGGGCCGCGAAGGTGCGGCCGGCCATGTAGCCGCATAGTCCCGGCAGATTGCGGTTCGAGTCGCGATATGAGCGTACGCGCGCCTCATCGGCGCGATCCGCCAGGTTGTACATCAGCGCCGCGACAATACAGGGCTGCCCCGGCCGGCGTCCGTCAAAGGATGTGACCGCTTCGCCCTCGCACGCACTCACCACTGTGCCAACGATATGCTCCGCGCTGTCCGCCATCAGTTCGACCCCGATCGGACAATCGAGCGAGGTAAGTCCGCCCTCTGCTGTATCGTATCCGAACAGCACGGCGCGATAATGGTCGGGTTTGGCGTGTGGCGTCGCGAGCAGCTTGCCGGTCAGGTACATCCGCACGCCCGGCAGTAGGCGGGCGAGCCGGACGTGATTGTCGAAATAGTTTTTGTCCTCGGCCGCCAGATCGCTGCTTCTAAAATCAAAGCGCGCAAACATCAGGAACATCACGAGGCTCTCCCTTCAATGCTTCGCCGCAGGACGTTAGCCCATCCATTCCTCGACGCGCACCCATTCGTGGCGCTGCACCGATTTCTCAACCGACTCGATTACCACCATGTGCGCAACACCGTCGCTGAAGTCCGCTGGAGCAACCGGACCGACACCGAGCCCTAAAATCGCATCGCGAAACGCTGCCGCCTGCATGATGTACTCGGGCGCGCCGCTGACCATGTTGTGAACCGCGTCATAGGCGGAAGTTTCCCCGGAGCTCGGCAGCACATCCAGCGCCGACGGCACCGTGAGGTCGGCGGGAGCCGGCACCACGCGCTTGCCGCTGCGGTCCGCAATCGACAGCACCGGCTTGAAGGTCTGCGGATCCAATTCGATCGAGGCGGTCGCCTCGGAGCCGCTGACGCGCGTGACGTTGGCAAAGTCCCAGGCCCGGCAGCTTCCCTGCAAGACCCCCTGCAAGCCGCTGCGCAGGCGGAAGAGGATATTGTAACCGTCGTCGGCGTTCATATCCCGATCGCTGCCGAAGGTCAGTTGCGCGCAAACCGACTGGAACTCGCCCAATGTGTAGCGGATTATGTCAATCAGGTGCGAGGCCAGGTTGCGCAGCCATCCCCCGCCGCTGAGCGACTCGTACCACCAATCCGGAATTCCCATCTTCGCCGGGTCGGCGCAGATACTGGCGTCCAGCACGAACGTCGCGTGACGCAGCGCGCCCAGTGTGCGCGCCCTGATCGCGCGCCGTAGCGCAACTTCCGCCGGACGAAAGCGGAACTGATGCTCCAGCATGTGCACCACGCCCGCCCGCCGCGCCTCGTCAAGCATCTCCGCGGCCTCCGCGGCGGTCAGCGCCAGTGGTTTTTCGCACAGCACGTGCTTGCCCTTGGCGATGGCCTGCAACGTAAACGGCTTATGCGTCTGGGGCGGACTTGCAATCACGACGGCGTCCAGGCCGGGCAGCTCAAGCGCCTTGTCAAGAGATGTCAACGCTTCGGGCACGCCAAAGGCTTTCGCGCGCTCGCGCGTGCGTTTGGCGTCGCGTCCAACCAAAGCCTTGACCTCGAAGCCCGCGGCGCGCAGAGCACGAACATGCGCCTGGCAGCCGAAATTTGTTCCG
Source organism: Binataceae bacterium (SeqCode) (assembly GCA_035262365.1). Taxonomy (GTDB): domain Bacteria; phylum Desulfobacterota; class Binatia; order Binatales; family Binataceae; genus JAJPJA01. The sequence continues at coordinate 56,391 of DATFSZ010000170.1, read as the reverse complement.
ATGACCGCAACGCGCGGCCCGGTTGAGCTGTTATCCATTTTGAATTCACCTACTCTCGCGTCCCTCTTCACAACTTTCAGGGTGCCGTATCGAAAGTCAACCTACGCCTGCGTGGCTGGCAGTCACCGGGCGCTCGCCGCGAATCGCCAAACGGCCCGACATTTCGCAAGCTGTTCGTTGAATTCTATCCTCCGACGAGACCCGAGATTCCCTGCCGGAAGAGATCAACCAAATGCTCGCGCGTGGGGATCTTCGACAGCACTTCATGGATCTCAGGCATTGCCAGGCTGCGCCCGAGGCGTTTGCATTCAAGCGCCATCGCAATGCTCTTTTGCAGGTCATTGGGTTCTGCCGATGCCTGCGGCGATACGGCCGCCGCGGCGTCCTGGCGCGGCTCTATATGAGGATGGTCGGAGCGCGGTTCGGAAAGCGTCAGGATGTTTGAGAAAGTCGGCGCGGCCTTGATCCGGGCGCTGGGCAGCATCACGGATGCGGGTATCTGGAGCCAGTCGCGCAGTGTCGCGAGGATCGAAGTGTGGTCAAGCGGGACCTGGGTCGTTGAACGGAACACCGTACCCGGCTCGATATAGGGCGAGACCGCCACCGCCGGTACCCGAACGCCAAAGCGGTCGAAACCAAAGCCCAGTTCGCCGTGGCGGCTCGCGTCGTCGGGCGGAACTGCCCCGAACGGCGGCGCAACGTGATCATAGCAGCCGCCATGCTCGTCATAGGTTATAAGCAGCAGCGACTCGTTCCATCCCTTTCCGGAACTGACCGCTTTCCACACCTCGTATATGAACTGCTCCCCGAGCCGGACGTCGTGCGGCGGATGCTCGTCGTTGGGATTGTGGATGAAATCGGGCTCCACGAAACTGTAGGTCGGCAACGATCCCTCCGCAGCCCGGCGCTTGAACGCGTCAAAACCCTGAAAGTGGCCATTGAGCGCCGGGTTCCAAAGCTTCGGCAACTGCAGCCGCGTAAACCACAACAGCGGAGAATCCGTGAAAATTCCCCAGGTCACCCGTTGATCCCAGGGCGCCGTCAATCCGTCAAGTACGTTAAAGATTGTGTTGATATTGTAATGAAAAGGATCGTTTGGCCAGTTGTTGACTTTGCCCAGCGCAGTCCCCAAATGAGCGAACGCCCGGTTGGGCCAGGTTTGGGTCGGGCTCGACGCGAACCAGCGATCGCAAATAGCGTAATTGCGCGCCAGCCCGCTAATCACTGGAACCTGATCGGGCGAATAGCACTTTAGTATATCCTCGGGCTTCTTCGATTTGTTTGCATAGTCGAGATAGAAGCCCTTCATTTGACCGGGATTGGAGGAAGAAGGCGGTTGATATGAGCCGAAGAGCTGGTAGGTCATATGGTTGAAGTGCTCTTCCGGGTCAGGATTGGGCGTGGTGAAGTCGGTTATTCCCGTCCCTACCGGAATCTGCTTCGGAGCCGCCTGAGCGGTGAAGAACTCCTGGTTCCCCGGGTTCCAAAAGTCGGCACCTTTCTCCACCAGCCCCTCATAGGTCGTGGGAGAGCCGGCGGGCTGAGGCGGTATGTTGATCGGCGGGCGATTGTTATCGGCGGCGTAAAGGTAACCTGCGATGTTATCGAAAGAACGGTTCTCGAGCATCAGCACTACCAAGTGTCGGATTTTGTTCATTCCCATTCCTAATCACTCCCAACAGTGGACGCACCCTAATGCAAACCGTCCATTTTTTCAAAGCGCAGGAGTCTAGAGTTGTCAATCAAAATCAACCGTTATCGAGTGGGTAATCACAGATACACCTTGGTGTGAAGCAGGTTTAAGAGGTCCGCACGAACGAACGGGAGGAACCAGGGGATCCAGCGGTGCATCGCCGCAGCCGGCGCCGTAGCATTTGGTTAGCCTCCTCCTGGCTCATGAACCGGCGCTTGACTTTCCAGCGCGGCAAATGTTACCAGCAGAATCGGGATGATGTCGCGAAACAGCGGTGGGGACTGCTGTCTAGCGTATACATAAAACCTGCTGTCTGCAGGTAAGGGGTAAGTGATGAAGAATCCGAGGCTCCTATGGGGGACCGTGGTTACAGCGGCGATTTTTGTCTGTCTTGGCGGGTTGGCCAACGCGCAACTGAGCTACGACGTCGCAAACTACAAGGCGCTGGCCGATGCCGACTCGACCGATACGATTCCGGTCGGCACCAAGATCACGCTCCAGAACTGGCAGCAGTACAAGAAGTTCATGCAAGTGTGGACGCAAGCGGCGTATTCGGGCAAATACAAGTGGCACGTCGGATCGGAGCCGGAATACACAATCGAAGTGGGGCCCACACACCACTTTCCGATGTACCAGAAATTTATCGAGGACACCGAAAAGTACGGCGGTCAAGCCCAGCTTGTACCTTTATCCAGTGGTGGCTTCAGCTGGAAAGGGTATGTAGCCGGTATCCCGTTTCCCCGTCCCACCGAACCAAACCTTGCGGCCAAGCTCACCTACGACACATGGGCCAATTTTCGACCGAAGATAATGGACTTTCGTGCTTATAATTGGTTAGTCGATAATTACGGCAACGTCACCAATCTGGAAAGCGATGACTCGTTCTTTCGGTTGATGCACTTGAGCGATCCGCCGGGCGGACCAATCAACGTGCCCTCCGCTAGTGGAACTTACTATGCCAGCCGCTTTACAGTCGTGCTTCCCGAGCAGTCAAAGTATACGACGGAATTGACATTGCGGCCGGACGATCCGACGAGGGTTGAAGAAATCTATGTATTCCTTCCGTCGCTGCGCCGCTCCCTGCGCCTGTCAAGCGCGGCGCGATGCGCTCCGATCCTCGGTACCGATTTCGTTGAAGACGACAATGCGTGGCTGCCGCCGAACTTCAAGGTCACACTGCTCGGTAAGAAAAAATTGCTCGCGCCGATCATGGAATACGACAAGGCCTTTGAGCGGAGCTCCTACCTACAGCCTCCCACTGCCTTCCCTGGATGGCCGAAACACAGCGCAATGAAATGGGAGTTGCGTAATTTTTATCTCCTCAACCTGGAATGGCTAACCTCATTGGGCCCGTACTGCTACTCGCAGCGCGTGTTCTACATGGATACCGAAACCAACGCCGCGACTCCGCTTGAATCTTACGACCGCAACGGCAAATTCTGGAAGGTCGTGTGGATCGTTTCCGCGCCGATTAATTTCAGAGGGCAGCACACCTTGATCGAGATAGCCAGCATCGCTCAGGTCAGTGGCGTCGACTTTCAAAACTCGCACATAACCGCAACCGTCGAATCCCCGACCACCATTGACGAGGATGGCGCCGGCACTGCCGCTGGACCGGTGCCGCCGCAGTTTAGAGATGTCGCCGACGTTACCACGCCCGGCAGCCTGTCGCGCATCATGAAGTGAGACAAAGCCGTATCAGGCAAAAAGCGGCGGATGGGATCTGACATCCGCCGCTGATGGTTTGTAGATGCTTCCAAACGCGATTTGAAGCGGCAAAGTGGCCGGTAGCACCGCAGCTAATCCGGTCCCTGGGGGAACTTAAATGCTCTCTAACCTACCGATTACGACGAACGACCTGCTGGTCATGGGTGGCGTGCTGGCCGTGTTCGTGGTGCTCAGCGCTCTCGTCTTCTACCGGCGGGGGAGTTAACCGCGCGCGGTATTGCTACCCCTGCAGCGCAGCGGCGCCGCTCACCAAAGCTTGCGCCCAGCGTCCACGACCAGGGTCTGGGAAGTCATCAGGGCGCTATCGTCCGATGCGAGAAAGACCGCCGCGCCCGTCATGTCGCGGGGCTCCATCGTACAGCCCAGCACCGCCTGCTCGCGCAGCACACCGATAAATTGCTCGGGTAGCGACTTGAGCGTCGCCTCGGACAGGACCACGCCGGGAACCAGCGCGTTGACGCGGATTTTGTACGCCCCAAAATCGATTGCCATCGCTTGAGTCAGATGGACAACGGCCGCTTTTGACAGACCGTAGTAATATGCCCGCCGCACATTGCTTTCGCTGATAGTGACAAACTTTGCCCCGCGCGCGGCGATTCCCGGCCATGCCGCGTTTGACGCGATATTGATGATCGAGCCGCTGCGGCGCTTGATCAAGTGAGGCACCACCGCCCAGGTCGCGGTCAGAACTCCGAACACATTGACGTCCATCACCTTGCGGCCGTATTCGATTGAAGCGTCGGCGAGGTCGATGTCGTAGTAGAGAGCGGCATTGTTGATGAGCGTGTCGATGCGGCCAAACCGGTCGTTGATCTGACCGGCGATTTCCTCCATCTGCTTTTCATTGGTGACATCGGCGTCGAAAACCACGGCTTGGCCGCCATTGGCAGTGACTTCTTTCTGCACCTCGCGCGCCTGCTCGACGCGCTTGTCCAGCAGCGCCACCGCGGCGCCTTCCTCGGCGAAACGCAGCGCATACTCACGCCCGATACCCTGTGCCGCGCCGGTGATTATTGCAACTTTGTCCTTGAGCCTCATGAACGTCATACCTTCGCCGTCAGATGCCATAAACCCTGGCGGCGTTGTTGCCCATATAACCGGCGATCACATCCTGTGGAAGCCCCGCCTCCGTAAAACGCGCAAGGGCCGCGCCCGCATCCGACGCGTCGTGATGCGGGTAGCGCGAGCCCCACGCGCCAATCGGCTTGTACAGTTCGTAAGCCGCCAGCGCAGCGCTCTCCCACGGATTGAGCGTCACCAGGTAGTTGCGATCGTAAAAGGTCTTCTCCGTGTCCAGATTGATGTTCTCGTACATATAGAAGATTGCCCAGTTCGAAGTCTTTTCCAGCATCAGGCTGACCCATCCGATCCCGCCGTGAGTGTAGGCAATTTTGAGACGGGGAAAGCGCTCCGGATGGCCGCAGTACGTGAACGTACTGCCCGCGATCGCATTGTCCATCGTGTACGAGATCGCTTCGGCCACGCGATGGCCGACCCTGAGGTTGGCGGCGACGCGCTCAACGTAGGAGCCGGTCGACGTCCACTCCGCGTTCGCTACGCCAGGGGAGGCATGGATCGAGGCCGCCAGCCCCGCTTCCTCGATCTGCCCCCACAGCGCATCGTAATAGGGATGGTTGAGGAAGCGGCCTTCGAAAAACACCGGCCGGATCGACACCGCCTGAAAGCCGAGGGAGGCGACGCGCTGCAATTCCTGGATGGCAAAGCCAACATCCTGCAAAGGCAGGATAGCGGCGGGAAAAAGCCGCTGGGGCGCCGCGCTGCAGAAGTCGCGGACCCAGTCGTTATAGGCGCGGGCTAGCGCCAGCGCAACGTCGGGATTCTCGACCGCCGGGAAGTATTCGCCGAACAGCGTGGGAAAAATCAACGCCTTGTCCACGCCCATTTCATCCATATCGGCAAGGCGAGCGGCGGCGATGTTCGCCCCCGGGTTGATCGGATGGGGACGATTCGGATCCATGGCGCCGATCTCTTCGGGCGTCATTCCGGGGCGCCAGATCGCGGAGCGGTTTATGCGCCCGGAATGCATCAGCGGCGCTTGCCGCCCGTTGAGGATCACGCCGGCGGCAAACTCGTCCTCATGGTAGTAGAAGGCCGACCTCGCCGCCACGCGGTAAGCGGGGTCGAGGTATTTTTCCCAAACGACGGCGGGTTCGAATATGTGGCTATCCGCGTCTATTACTAACAAGCCGTTTTTCATTTCGCCCTATTCTACCTTTCGGACGATGCGTATTGATTGTGTTTTGAAGTGTATAAGTCACCCTGCCCTCTCCCACATTAAGTCGTGGGGAGTGTTTAGGGTTAGCGATACACTTCAAGTACATGCCACTGCTGCCTCAATACCGATTTTCCTGCTTGACCTCCCGCTGCCACCAACTTTGAAATTCCTCGTCCTCCGCGGGAAACCAGTCAGGACGCTTGATCGGCGGCGCTTGCTCCCTAACGAACAGCTCCGGGTCGATGCCATAGAAGCGGCGCGCGTTGCCGCCCAGCATCTTGGCTTGCGCGCTTTGCGGAACATTCGCCCGCTCCATGTGCCGCATCGCTTCCCACACGTCTTCCGCGTCGGGATGGTACATATCCGAGGCCCACACCCCGATATCTTCGAACTTCCTGTAGGTGCGAAACACCAGGTCCTCGTCGGACTCGAAGGAAATCATGCACTGCTGATTGAACGCTTCGCCGGGCAGACGCTTGAGCGGGGCCTTGCGCTCGTTGGCGTAGAGTTTCACCATCAGGTCGCAATGCTCCAGCAGCTCCGGCAGCCACGCCGCGTTCGATTCGAAGATCGCCATTTTAAGCCGCGGATATCGATCGAAGAATCCGGACAACAGTACCTGCGCCAGCCAGGTCATCGCTTCGAAGATGAAACTGAAGGTGGAGCCAACGATCACCCGTCCCGTGCCGGCGCCGGTCCGCGTCAGAATGTCGCCGGGCGAGATCGGCTTGTCATTCACTTCCATCCCGACGCCAAGCGGCGGCGTGAAAGTGTGCATCCCCAAAACCATCCCGGTCTCTTCAATCGCCCTGAACAGCGCGTCGGTATAATTGGCGCCGAACATGCCGTGACTGGACGAGCGCTCGGACCCCGGATCAAGCCGGTTCGGATACAAACCGCCCGCGTCGATCGGCCTTAGGAGGGCGACGCGGAAGCCCAGCTTGGCCACGCGATAAATCTCCTCGACCGCAAGGCGGGTATTCTGGAGCGCGAAAATGGCGGCGGGGAAGAGGCGCCTCGGCTCCGCCTTGCACCAGTCGTAAACCCAGTTGTTGTAAGCGCGGGCGAAAGCCGCCGCGCCCTCGGGATTCTCGACGAAGTACAGGTTGTTGATCAGCATGGTCGGGATAACCAGGACCTGGTCGATTCCCATCAGGTCCAGATCGCGCACGCGCACGTAAGGATCGTAGGCGCCGCGATGATCCAGGTAGGAGACCTGCTCGTGACTGAGCCGCGTGCGCATGAGTCGGCGCTTGACGCGCTTGTTCACGCCGGGGCCGCTCACGGTGAGCGCGTTGAGATTGATGAACTTGGGACCGCTGCCCTCGTTGTTGCCGCTCATGACCATCTGGCGCTCGTTGATGAATCCGGTCGCGCCCTTGCACCAATAGGCCCGTTTGACGACGTCGCGATATTCGGGCTCGACGTACTTGTCCCAAATCTCAACCGGGTCGTTGATGTGAGCGTCGCAGTCGAAGACCGGAAAGCTCTTGCGCATCCGCTGCTTGCCGTTTTCCATGGCCGCTACCTTTTGTCAGCGTAAATTCAGGCGAACATCCCAAAATGGCGGCTCATCGCCGCGGGCCAGTTCGTTCTCGAGCAGCACGCCGCATCCGGGGCAGACATAGCTGCGGTAGACCATCGCGTCGTCGAGTTCCTGGCTGGCGTCTCCATACAAGGTGTCGTCAAGCTCGTTCAGACTGCCGTCGATTCGGCCGCATCCCTGCTTGTAGTTGCCGGCGGCGTCGCACAGGTAGTGCCCGCAGCCGGCGCATACAATGTAGGCGCGGCCGTCAACCTCGGTCACCTTCAACTCATCACCCATCCGGAACAACAGCGTTTCGCCGCCGTTGGGCGCAGGTGTTTCAACCAGGCGCAACGGCGCCTGCGCGCGCGCCAGCCGCTCCTGCCTTATCGCCGTGCGGCGCTGTTCGGTTTTGGCCACGTCAACGCTATCGCCGGCCGCAACCACGCCATAAATTCGCTCAGCCTGCTCAAGCGGCAATCCGTCGCGGACATCTTCGAGCACCGCCTGGGGATCGCGTTTGATCGGATCGCCATAGCCGCCTGTCGATCCGATATCCATCACCCAGACGTCGTTGCTCAGCAGCGGTACGCCAACGCTTTTGGGCGGCACCGCTTTGAGGTCGGCGACTTCGCGCAGCGCTTCGAGCGATCCCGGCAACCGGCCGCCGGTCATAACCCGCTCGATTCCACAGTCGTGCGCGGACATAAAAAACCCGGCCTGTCCGCAATGCCCGCCCCACAGACCGTTAGCGCCCGGCAGGCTCAGCGGAATGCTTGCGGCCGACATGTATTGACTTTGCGTGCCGCGTCCAACCCATCCAACCACCACGCTGCGGCCTCCGCGATGTTTCCCGTGACCGAAACCCAGCGAATAGCGTCGAAACAGGTAGAGGATCGGACTGGCCTGCTCCCACACTTCGCAATCGCCGGCCTCGCTGCGCGGAATTGTATAGGTACCGCCCTGATCGATTCCGTCCTTGAAGGAAAAGGCCCCGCTGCCTTGCGCAAGCTCGTCGAGCGACACCGTTGCGTAAGGCTGACCCCACTGGTCGATACCCGACATGCCGGTCCACACACTGCTGGCTTTGACCGCCATCTGGTTGGTGCGCAGTTCCTGGTCGCACGACAGCATCTTGGAGAGCAGCGTAGCGCTCATCGCCACCGACGACATGATGCCGAGCAGGTTCGAGACCGCGCCGCTGCGATCGATGCAGTTGATAGTGCCGGGAACGGGGCAGAAGGTGGCGTGCTTCAGCACGCCGCCGGTGCAGTAGCGATGGTCCCACGCCAGCAGCGCGGCCATCGAGTTCGCAATGGCCGCGCGCCACGCGCCGAAGCTGCAATTGGCCGAACCGAATTCGGTTTCAGTGCCTTCGTTGGAGAACGTCAACTGGTCGCCGGTCTTGGTCATCGTCATCGTTACGCGATGCGCGCGCCGGTCGCCCTTGCTCAACGCGCCCAGGTAGGTGACGTCGTGCCAGGTTCCGTCGGGGAGGCGGCGCAGCCGCCGAGATACCGCCGCCGATGCGTCGTCGATTATCTTGCGCATCGCGGCTTTGACCGTGGCCGCTCCGTAGCGCGCGACCAGTTCCCTGGCGCGGTTGATGGCGGCGTGAACTCCGGCAAGCTGCGAGCGCAGGTCCAGCGCGAGCAGTCCGGGAATCCGCGAATGACGTCGGATCATCTGCTCGACGTCCACGCGCAGACGGCCCCGCTCCGCCAGCTTGATCGGCGGTATGGGAGTCGCCTCGCCGTAAACGTCCTTGGCCTCGACGCAAAAGCTGCTCGGCTCGGTGCCGCCGATGTCGCGCACGTGAACCGAATTGAACACCCAACAAAACAGCGCGCCATCGATAAACACCGGCGCAAAGGTCTGCACGTCCATCTGATGGCTGACGCCGATCAGCGGATCGTTCTGGAAGAAGACGTCGCCTTCCTCGATACCTGGATTTTCGCCGCGATTCTCCAGCGTCCATTGCACGACGATATCGGCCACGCCCGCGAAGTACTGGACATAGGGCGCGAACATTACCGCTTCACCGACCTCGGTCTGAATCGACGTATTCAGATCGTTGGCGAAGCTGGCCACGGGCGAGGCGCCGACCTTGCGGATCGTGTCGGCGTGCTCCTCGTTGAGAATCCACAGTGCGTTGCGGATCACCTCAAACGCAATCGGGTCAATGTCGGCCTCGGTTTCCGTATGCAGCCGCACCTTCGGGCTGATGTTGAGCTTTTCCCGCGGCGCGTAACTAAGCGTGAAGCCATCCCAAACGCGGGGATCGAGCGCGCGCGGGGACGGCGTTTGCGCCCGGTCTTCCACCGCGGCGGGCAAGGGGGGAATCGATTGTCTGGTTTGTTCTTCCATCAGGCTATACCCGAATTCTTACACATTAATCAAAAGGTTGCCGAAACGATCAACCTCAGCGCTCTGCCCAGGCCGCACCGGCACGGTGGTGTGCGGCAGCTCGATAATCGCGGGGCCGGAGATGCGATGCCCGGCGCGGATCAGGTTGCCGTCGAAGATGGGGGTGTCTGCATGTTGTTCAATCTCCCACCAGTACACCTGGCGGCGGTTTTTGATCTTGGGCGTGGTCCTGCGCCTGGGCGCCGCGCCATGCGCAAGCTCGACCTGCGGCAGCACACCGACCGCCTTAAGCCGCAGACGCAGCACTTCGACACCCGCCTCGCGGTAGCCCGCGCCTTCACCATAACGCTGCGTGTACACCGCCTGGAAATCGTCGATAAGGCGGGCCGCATCGGCCGGCGCCAGGTTGCCCTCCGGAACGCCGATTTCGAGATGAGAAACCTGCGCGCAATACTTGATGGCGATACTGCGCTCCAGCACCATGCTGGACTGATCGAAGCCCTGCTCGCGCAGGCGCTGCCTGGCATGGCGCTCCATGGCGGCGTAGGCGCCGTTGAGCGCGTTCACGTCGAGGGGCTCGCGCAGGTAGAGATTGCGCTCGTGGAGATGAACCATTCCGCCCACGAACGTGCCCAGCGCCGACCACGCCGCCGCGGCGTTGCCCAGCGGTACAGCAACCTTCTTGACGCCCAGTTCGCGCGCGTACATGGCGGCGTGGGTGGGACCGCTGCCACCAAACGCGAAGACCACGAAGTCGCGCGGATCGTATCCGCGAAACAGCGTAAGGCGGCGAATCTCGCCGGCCATCCGCGAATCGACGATACGGCAGATGCCAGCCGCGGTGTTCTCCAGGCTCAGTCCGAGCGCGCCGGCCAGCCGCCCGATCCCGAGCCGCGCCGCTTCGACGTCAAGGCGTCGCTGGCCGCCCAGAAAATAGTCCGGATTGATGATTCCCAGCACCACGTTGGCGTCGGTGACGGTGGCTTCGTCGCCGCCCTTGCCATAGCACATTGGACCGGGCTCGGCGCCAGCGCTGCGCGGCCCGACTTTCATCGTATTGCTGGCTGGGTCGATGTAGGCGATACTCCCGCCGCCAGCGCCGATCGATACCACGTCGATCATCGGCAGGCGCATCTCGAACCGATCGAGAATGGTTTCGTTGCGAGTCATCGGCACGCCCTTGTACACGATGCCAACATCGAAGGTCGTGCCGCCCATGTCGGTGGTTATGATGTTCTCGTAGCCCATCTTGGGGCCCAGCACGCTCGAGCCCTGAACGCCGCTTACCGGGCCGGAATCGATCGTGTACAGCGGCGCGGCGGCAACTTCGGCCGGCGGCACGCATCCGCCGACGCATCGCGCGAACATTACCTCCGAGCCGAACCCGCCGTCGCGCGCGCGGCTGTTGATGCCCTCGATATAGCGGCCCATCAGGGGACCGACGTATGCGTTGAACAAAGTCGCCACGGTGCGGCCATGCTCGCCCAGAAACGGCGCAACCTCGCACGAGCAACTGATGAACAAATGCGGCGCGATACGCGCGGCCAGGCGCTTTAGCGCCAGCTCGTGATCGGGCCTCTGGAAGGACCACAACAAGCAGATGGCCAGCGCCTCGATTTCCTTCGACACCAACCGTTCGATCGCCTGCTGGGCCTGCGCTTCATCCAGCCTTACAACCACTTCGCCCTTGCAATCGACGCGCTCCGTGATCTCTTCGATATAGTCTCTCGGCACCAGCGGGCGGGGCTTTTCCGAAGCCGCCATGTACAGCAGCTCGTCCACGCCGAGCCCCTTGGAGCGGCCGCTTCCGTTCATGATGAACAACGACTGGCCGTGACCCGCGGTCGTAAGAAGTCCGAGCTTCGCTCCGCGCTTGGTGACGATCGCATTGGTCGCGGTGGTAGTGGCGTTAACCAAGATCCTGGTCTGCGCGAGAAATTCGTGCGGCGTCAGGCCAAGATCCGCGGCTGCGCTTTCCAACGCAGCGAAGAAGCCCTCGGCCGGATTGGCCGGGGTGGTCGCCGCTTTCGCGGTGGTAAACGAACCCTTGGCGGGGTCGAACACCGCGCAATCGGTGAAGGTGCCCCCGATATCCACGCCGACAATGTAATTCATAATAATAATGATCCGCTGTATATCTCTCTCGAAGGCGAAAATCGACGATCATGGAGCGGTTGAATTCCCGCTTTTCGGCGAATTCGGATAGGTTGAGCTTGACGGATTGGGATAGATTGAGCCTGCAGGCGCCGCATGACGGCGCTTGCGCGATTTCCGATGGTGCCGCCGGCGATCCTGCTGATCGATCAGGTAATTGATGCGCGCAATGTCCGCGTCGATCGCCTTGGTGTCCTCGCGTACGGTTTTCTCCACTTGATCGGCGGCGACGTTCGCGTCGCGGGCGGCCTTTTCGGCGGCCGATGCCGACGCTTCGGCGCGATCGGCCGCGGCGTTGGCTCGCGCAGCAGCGAGCTGCGCTTGCTCGGCGGATTTGTTTGATACTCCACAGCCGGCTGCCATGAGTGAAAAAATCAGCAGCGCCGTTGCCGCCCAGCATTTGGTTGCGCGATAATTCATTGCTCTCGTTTGCTGCCTTGTAAGCTAGCTTGCTGCGGGCGTCCAGTCAGCGCCCGGCTATGAAGAAGGAACCATCATGGAATACGCAGGAAAAGTCGCGGTAGTAACCGGCGCCGGAAGTGGAATCGGCAGAGGCCTGGCCGGAAAGGCCGGAGCGGTGGGCATGAGGGTGGTGGCTTGCGACGTCGATAACAAGGGACTCAAGACCACCGAGGAAAATCTGACCAAGTTGGGAGTCGAGGTCCTGGCCCTGAATACGGACGTCACCGATTACAACGCCGTGGCCAAGGCGGCGGATGCAGCGTACGCACGCTTCGGGCGCGTCAACCTGCTATTCAACAACGCCGGGGTGCTGGTCAGCGGAATCTCGTGGGAGCGCAGTCTGGAAGATTGGCGATGGAACCTGGATGTCAACGTCATGGGCGTCATTCACGGGATCAAAGCGTTCGTACCCAGGATGATTGCCGGCGGCGAAGAGGGGATCGTGATCAACACCGCTTCGGTCGGAGGTTTGACCGCGGGTCCGTTCCAGGGCCCTTACATCACCTCGAAATACGCGGTCGTCGGACTAACCGAAGTCTTGAATGCGGAGCTTTCCGTGTTGCATCCGAAGCTTCGCGCGGCATGTCTGTGTCCGGGGGAGGTCTCGACGCAAATCTTCCGCTCCGAGCGAATCCGGCCGGAGAAATTCGGTGCCAGGGCGGCGTCGTCGCAGCAGGTGGACGGCCAGATGCATGACTGGCTCACGAACCTGGTGGAGGGCCAAGGCATCCCGCCGCCTGAACTGGCCGAGCGCGTATTTGCCGCGCTGACGGCGGGAAAGTTCTGGATCTTCCCGCATCCGCGCTTCAAAGAAGCTTTCACCAACCGCTACAACGCGATGATGAAAGACGAGGCCGTTCCGACCCGCTTGCCTCGGACCTTGGCCAAGGAGTGATCCGACGCGGCTACATGACGACGGACGATTATCTAGAGGTTAGCGCCGCGTACGACCGGGTCGCTCTGGCTGGCTAACCGATGATTGCGGCCGTAAACCAGGTGAGTGCCATCATCGAAATTAAGGGTGAGGGTGTAGCTGAACGCCCAGTTCTCCTCGCCCACCGGGTCGATCTTTATCATGTGGTACCCGCCCTTGACGTTGTCCTTAGCCGTCGCGCCGTCCACCGCCAGGGCGATTGGCCCATTGTCCGTGAAATGTTTGAACTCGCCGTAGGTTTGGATCGGGTCGTTTTTTGCCGCGATCGTTCCGTCCTTGCAGTAAACCTGAATGATCAGCCGGGTACTGGGTTTTTTCCCTTTGCTTTCCGTCTTGAACTCGATATGTCCGTCCTTGAGTTTCGCGGTTTCATGGGCAGCGGCGCCGCCGACCAATAACTGCAAGCCGACGATAAAGACAATGGCCTGGACAACATGTTTCATTCTTCGCTCTCTTTCACGAATCGCGGCGCCCTACAGATCAGGATAATTTGCTGGTAACATTAACGCCGAACTGGATTGAAAGCTAATTCAGTCCGGATAAATCAGAGGCCGTTCGTTGTGATCCGGCGCACGTAGTCTTAAAGGCAATCCTTATCGCAAGGGAGGCTCCGGCAATGTCCCAAGTGCGGGAAGACGACTCCGGCGGCAACATGAAAGTTGGCCCGGTCGCGACCGACCTGCTGTTTGAAAACGCGCAGGTCAAAATCTGGCAGATGAATCGCGGGCCGAAGCAGGCATTCTGGCCTCATTATCACAATCACGACTACGTCCTGTTTCAGATCACGGACCTGCTTGGCGCCAACGACGGCGAGGAAGAGCACAAGCGGGTTTGGGAGTCGCGCTCGCAGACGGCGGATGACGCGGCAGCCGAAGGCGAGCGCAAAGGCACGCTGCTGCCGGCGCGCGGCGTTCATTACATCCCGGGGACCGGATGGCTTTCGCCGGGGTTCATCAATCTGGGCGACAACCGCTTCCTCGCCGCTTTGATCGAGATCAAGCGTCCGCGCGGCGGCGGTCAGGAACAGGTCGGCTACGCGCGCAGTGACGCGCTCGCCGGGCAGGAGCCGCGCCCGGGCTCTGTGCATCTGCTGGAGAACGACCGCGTCCGTGTTTTCGAAACCACGCTCGACCCCGGCCAAAGCGATCAGTTCCGGGAGCAGCTCGACGCCGGCATCTATGTAATCAATGGGGGCAAACTTCGCATCATCGAGGAAGACGACAAGGGCAATCGGCGTTCCTTCGAGCAGGATTATCCAGGCGTCAGTGGATACTTCCTGCCGGGCGGGGTGCGCCGCCAGATCATCAATATCGGCACCACCAGCTATCGCCAACTGAGCGTCGAAGTGAAGTAGGCTCGATCCTGCAGGGGACTCACGCCCTGGGCCAGTGCGTTCTGCACGGCCGCGGATCCAGCGGAGGAGCCGCCGGCTTTGCCATAACCGGACGCCGGTAAAAGCCACCGACGGCACTGCTACCAGCCGGGTGCAGCACGCGAATCAGGTTGCCGTCCCATGCGGCGGTCATGCGGCCACCCGCGCCGTCGGTTTCCAGCGCGGCGTCAGACCGAAAACAGGGCTGCTCTTATTGAATTTTCAATCCGGCTTCCGTCAGGCGTTGTTCCAGCAGGGGCAAACGATCGTGACCCCAGAATGGTTCTGCCTTGAAGAAAAACAGCGGGACGCCGAATACCTGGTCCTGCTCGGCTTCGTGCTGAGCCCTGGCCCAAGCTTCCCGGCCTGCACCTGACAGGTAGCTGCTGTACTCCAAACCGGACAGGCCGATAGCGGCGACCGCGCCTGCAATTGCGTCGGGTTGATCTATTTCCAGCTCGCGGCGAAAGAACAGTTCGTACACTTTGCGGCTATACTCGTGCAGACGCCCTTTTTGCTGGGCAAACAGTCCTCCGATTAGTGCCGGCGTGGAGTCGTAAACCTTGAGCGGTCCGCGAATGATTATTCCGCGCGGCGCGGCCCATCGCCGCGCGTCGAGATATGAGTATTTAGCCTTGTGCTCGGAATATATACTTCTCTCGCCCTTGCCCTTGATCCGGAGCTGAAAAGGAATCCAGCGCACGCTCACGCGGTAACGCTGCTCAAGGGCAAACGCCGGATCGAACACCAGATAGGCGAACGGGCTCTTGTAGTCGGAGTACATTTTGATTTCCGCGGATTCCACAGAACCTCCGACTCCAGGAGCCTTCCTGAACTTATCGCGTCACTGCATGCGCTGGGAGCGGACCACCTGGCCTGGCAGCGCTCCGGTGTGCCTGCCGTCCACGTAAATCACTTCACCGTTGACGACCGTGTAGTTGATACCCTGCGCCGTCATCACGAAGCGGGCGCCGCCGCCCGGCAAGTCGCGAATCTGGTGCTGGCGCATCTTGGTGTCGATCTTATCGAGGTCGAAGATCACCACGTCAGCGGCCATACCTGGCGTGAGCCGTCCGCGCCCCACCACACCGAAAATGTCGGCGGGATTCGACGTCATCAACTGGACCGCGCGCTCGAGGCTGAAGAGCTGCTTTTTGCGCACCCAATGGCCGATCATGTAGGTGGGATAGCCGGCTTCGCAATGCGCATCGACGTGCGCACCGCCGTCGGACAGCCCCACCATAGTGCGCGGGTCGGACAGCAGCGAATCCATCCCGTCCTCGCTCATCGGCATATCGGTGAAGCGGGTTTGGATATCGTCCGCAACGGCGAGGTCGAGGAAGGCGTCCACCAGATCAACGCCGCGCTCCTGCGCTATCTGGGTGAGCGGTTTGCCCTCGTAGGATTTCAACTCCGGCTTTTGCACCTCTTCCACGCGCATCCGCTTCAAGTCCGGACGGGCAACTCTGAGGCTCATGTTGGTGCGGAATTCGTCGCGGAAAGCCGGGTCCGCGTACTCCTTTTTCATTACCTCGATAGGCTTGTTGAGCACGCGCTTGAACGCCGGCAGAGCCGCAAAGCTGCCGGGCGTACGCAGGTCAACGTTGCGCACCACTGGCACGGCCGAGACCTGGGGAATCCCCCCGCGTTTGACCAGCGGCTCGACCCGGGCGAGCGTCTCTTTATGATTGTGGACGAATACCGCCAGCCACGTCACCGGACGGCCGCTTGCGGTCAACAGCGCGTCCAGCATCTTGTAGTCTTCGTCGCCGAAATTGCCGGTGACGTTGAGGTTGAACTCGATCACGCCGCGGCCCAGCTCTTTAAGCACGCTGGCGTACGCCACCAGTTCCTCCATGCTGGCCAGCCGCGAGGCGAGAGGACGTCCCTGGTAGCCGACGTGATTGGCCGCCTTGCTGGTGGACCATCCGAGGGCCCCCGCCGCGATCGCGCCATGGATCAATTGCCTGATTTGCTTGATCTCTTCGGGACGCGCGGCGCGGTCCATCGATTCCTCGCCCATTATGTAATGGCGAAATGGCGTCAGGGGAGCCAGGAAGCCGACGTTGATCCCAAGTTTGTGCTGCGCGGCGGCGTCGATGTATTGCGGGAACGTCTCCCACTTCCAGGTGATGCCGCGCTTGAGCACGTCGAACGGGATGCCTTCAACGTTGACCAGGTCCCACGCCGCAATCTCCCGCATCTCGGGCTTGCAGGGCGCAATCCCCACGCCGCAGTTGCCCATCACGGTGGTCGTCACGCCATGCCATGACGAGCACGTGACGAGGTCGTCCCACCAGATCTGGGCGTCGTAATGGGTGTGCGGATCGATAAAGCCGGGAGCAACAATCAGACCGCCGGCGTCGATAGTTTTGGCGGCTCCATCCTTGATTTTGCCAACCTCGGCGATTTTGCCGTTGACGATCGCCACGTCCGCCTGGACGCGCGGAGCGCCAGTCCCGTCAACCACCGTCCCGTTCTTGATCAACAGATCGTAGGCCATCGATGTTGTCCTCCAGCGTCACTCCAGATGAACGTCCCACACCGGCGCTTCATCGGCGCGGACCAGTTCGTTTTCCAACAGCACCCCGCAGTTGGGGCACAGATACTCACGGTACACTATCGGCACGTCGAACTCGTTGGCGGGATCCGGAAACAGCTCCGCGTCGATTTCCATCAGCGAGCCATCGATCCGCGCCGCACCAAGCTTGTAATTGCCGCTGCCGGCGCAGATGAAATGGCCGCAATCCCGGCAGGCGATATAGCGCTCCGGACCGATAGCCACCAGTTCAAGCTCTTCCGCCACGTCATGCAAACGGGTCAGCGGCGTCCCGTTGGGGCTGGGCTGCGGTGACAGCGCATCTTGCGGCGGCGACGCACGCCGGATCCGCTCGGCGCGGATCGCTTTTTTGCGCTCTTCGCTGGCCGGCGCGTCAATCGCGCCATCCTTTATGATTACGCCGTAAATCCGCGCCGCGACTTCGGCGCTAATGATTTTGTTTGCCACGTCCTTCAGCACCAGCTCGGGATCGCGCCGGATCGGATCACCATAGCCGCCGCCCGAAGATACCGATTGCACCATCACGTCGCTGTCGAGCATCCGGATGTTCGCGGTTTTGGGCGGCACCGCCTCCAGGTTCCACAGTTCATTCAGCTCGCGGCTGGTGGCGGGCAGACTGCCGTGCTTGAATCGGGCGCGGATATCGGTGCCGGGCTGGTAATGACACAGGCCCGACTGGCCCCAATGCCCGCCCCACAATCCATGACATCCAGGCAGGCTTACCGGCGCCGACACGTTGCTGAACACCTGCTGTTCGGTCCCCTGCCCGACCCATCCCATCACCAGTCCCGAGCCGCCGCGGAACTTGCCATGGCCAAAGCCCGGAAAGCTGCGCCGGTATAGATACATGATGGGATAGGCCTGCTCCCACGCCTCGCAGTCGCCGCTCTCCGCGCTGGGCATGATATGCGCGGAACCCTGGTCGAGCCCGTCCTTGAATGAAAACGCGGCCATCCCGTGCGCGATCACGTCCAGAGTGATGCTCGCGTAGGGCTTGCCCCACTGATCGACGCCGGACATCCCGGCGAACGTCGTTCCGACGCTGCCCGCCATCGCCATCTTGCGCAGTTCCGGGTCGGCAACCATCATCTTCGACGCCACCTTGGACGCCTGGAAGATCGTCATCATGATTGCCTGTAGATTGGAGACCGCGCCGTTGCGGTCGATGCAGGTGATGGTGCCGGGGACGCCCTCGAACTTCATGTGGCGCAGCACGCCGGCGAAACAGAACCGGTGATCCCAGGCGAGCATCGAGCAGAGCGAGGCGAGGATCGCAGCGCGCCAAGCCGCGTAAGAGCAGTTGGACGAGCCGACCTGCGGATCGGTGCCGTCGTTGAAAAAGGTGAGCTGGTCGCCCTGCTTCTTCATTCCCAACCGCACGCGATATGCGCCGCGGTCGCCCGTGTACATCCCGCCAAGGTAGGAAACGTCAGTCCATGTTCCGTCGGGCATTCGGCTTAGGCGCTCGCCCACGGCGCGGCTGGTATCGCGAACAATCTTGCGCATCGCGGCCTTGACCGTGGCCGCGCCGTAGCGCCGCACCAGGTCCAGAATCCGCACTCGCGAGGCGTGAATCCCGGCCATCTGCGAGCGCAAGTCCAGCGCCAGTAAACCGGGCAGCCGCGAGTGGCGCATCAGCGCGGCCTCGATATCGGGCCGGATACGCCCGCGCTCAACGATTTTCAGCGGCGGTATCGGAGTGGCTTCGCTATAGATGTCGCGCGCGTCAACGCAAAAACTTCCCGGCGCGACTCCGCCGATATCCCGCACATGAATCGAATTGAAGATCCAGCAGAACAACTCGT
The DNA here is from genome assembly GCA_035262365.1 of Binataceae bacterium (SeqCode). GTDB lineage: Bacteria > Desulfobacterota > Binatia > Binatales > Binataceae > JAJPJA01. The sequence goes on along the minus strand of DATFSZ010000170.1, from coordinate 37,555 downwards.
CGCCGACGAACACCGGGGCAAAAGCCTGGAAGTCCATCTGGTGGCTGACCCCGATGAGCGGGTCGTTCTGGACGAACAGGTCGCCGTCGTGGATGCCGGGGAACTCGCCCAGGTTCTCGATCGTCCAGCGCACCACCAGGTCGGCCATCCCAGGGAAGTACTGGAGGTAGGGGGCGAACACCACGCCGTCGCCGACTTCGTCCTGGATCGACGTATTGAAGTCGAAGGCAAACGTCGTCACGGGGGAAGAGGAAACCTTGCGGATAGTGTCGGCCTGCTCCTGGTTGACGATCCACAGCGCGTTTCGGATGACTTCGAAAGTAACAGGATGAATCGACTCCGCCTCCTCCCTGTGCAGCTTCAGGTTGGAGGAGACGCGGAGCTTGGGGCCGGGGATATAGCTGCGCATCCGGCCGTCCCATTGATCGGCGCGGGGAGCTTCGCTGTGCGCGGTGCGGCGCTCAGTCTCGGGCTCGATCGAGTGTGGCTGTCCGGCCATAAAGTGCCCTCGTGCTGATTCAGTTTGTACAACCCCGCGAGCTTCGCGGCAATCATCATCATACTCTACGCAGGCGTTGTGGGTAGCGCGCGAGAAGCGCAAAAAAAGAGCGGTGAAAGCGAGAGAACCGTCCAGGCGTTCGTCTCATTGCTCGCTTCCCTTCCCCGCTTCTCTCCTCTCCGTTTTCTTCTCTCACTGGCGCGGACATCTTTAGATGTTTAAGCCCCGGACATTTCCAATGTTTGTGACACGTTTTCTTGTCTCACTTTTCGGAACTCGCCGAATTCGCTACTCTGGCGTCCCGCTGCCGAAAAGGAGAACCACAGCGTGGCAACCTCAACCAGATGTCCGAATGCCGGAGAACCTGTCGCTGCGGCAGGTTGGAAAATCACCCGCGTGGTCAATCCTTCGCCATTGTACGGCTCCAACGGGATGCGCCTGGGGCCTGACGGATGGCTATATGTAACGCAGGTATTTGGCAGCCAGATCACGGCGATCGATCCCGCCACCGGCGAGCTGCGGATTGTCAGCGCGCGGGGCGGACCGATCGTCAGCCCCGACGATTTGGCTTACGACTCCAAAGGTGTGATGTACATAACCGAGTACCTCAACCAGCGGGTTTGTGCGCGGATGCCCAACGGCGAGGTACGGGTGATCTCCGATCAGGTTCCGGGCGCCAACGGTATTACAGTTCATAACGACCGTCTGTTCGTCGATGAATGCCGCGCGGGCGGACGTCTGCTGGAGCTTTTTCCTGATGGGCGGGCGCCGCGCTTGATGGCCGACGGGTTGGCGATGCCCAACGCGTGCGCCGTCGGTCCGGACGGGCTGCTGTATTTCCCCGAAGTCTTGAGCGGCGATATCTGGCGCGTGCCGCTTAACGGCGGCGAGCGAGAGCGATTCCTCAACGGACTTCACACTCCGCCGGCGCTTAAGTTCGACAACCGCGGTGCGCTGATGGTACTGGAGTCGCACACCGGCGACGTCACGCGGATCGATCTGCAAAGCCGCGAGAAGACACGGTTCGCGACCTTGGAATCCGGACTGGACAACTTTGTAATTGCGCCCGACGACCGGGTGTTCGTCTCCAGCTTTGCGCATGGAGGTCTGTGGGAGATCGCGCCCGACGGACAAAGCAAAGTGCTTCTGCCCCATGGCTTGATCGGCCCGTGGGATTTGACGTGGGCCGGCCAGACGCTCTTCATCGGTGACGGACCGAGCCTGATTCGCACGCGCGCGCAAGGCGGATGGGACCGCGCCGGATGGGTTGGCGATCCGGGCTTTCCCGGCATGATCCGCGGCTTGTGCGCCGGACCCGGCCGCGCGTTGCACCTCACCACGACGGTCGGGAGTATCGCAACCTTTGACCCGGATACGCACAGCGCCGAAGTCCTGGCTAGCGGGCTGGACCGTCCGCTGGGTATCGATCGTTCGCCGCGCGGCTCATTGATCGCGGCCGAGAACGGCAGCGGGCGGATTTTGGAGATCACGCAGGGCAAGGAACCCAAGCCACTCGCAAGCGGACTCAACTTTCCAACCGGGGTAGCCACAGCGCCCGACGGCGGATGCTATGTGAGCGAAACGGGCGCCCATCGCGTAGTCAGGATCGATGGCGGCACAGAGGTCTTGGCCGAGGGACTCGATACGCCGCAGGGACTGGCCGTGGCGGGCGACGCGCTGTTTGTGCTCGACGCTGGGGCGCGGCAATTGCTGGAAATCGGGCTCAAGGATCGATCGCGCAAACTGGTCGCATCCAACCTGCCGGTCGGCAGTGGCGGCGGTTTGCCGGTCAAACCGATGCCCGGAATTCCCGGCATTTTCCCCGGCCCATTCGTTCCCTTCGCTGGAGTAGCGGCCGGACCGGTGGAACGGGCTTCACTGCCCGTCATCTACATCGCGGGCGATGCCGACGGCAGCGTCCTGGCGCTGACTCGCAACGCCCGCTGAGCTGTCAAATCGGAGGAACAACATCATGCCCAACGCACCAAAGACCTGTATGGCCGCATTGCTCAAGGCGTATCGCGAGCCGCTGGAGGTTGAAGAGGTGCCGCTGCCCCCGGAGCTTGAAGCCGGAGCAATGCTGATCAAAAACGACGCCAGCTCGATCTGCGGCTCGGATATGCACGCATGGGAAAGCCCGCCTCCCGCCAGCATGGGGATTGCGGTGGAGCTGCCGGTGGTGCCGGGGCATGAGATGATGGGCCGGATAGCGGATCTGGGTACTGTGAGACAAGACTCGCTGGGCCGGCCGCTCAAGGAAGGCGATCGCATCATCTGGAGTCCGGGGGTCTGCGGGCGATGCTTCTGGTGCACAATTGCCAAGCGACATTCGCTGTGCCCCAATCGGCGTTACTACGGAGTGTCGTCGGTCAAGAATTATCCGTATGTAACGGGCGCGTTTGCCGAATACTCCTACGTGTTTCCCGGCTCGGGCCTGGTCAAGGTGCCCGACGCCGTCAAGGATCATTGGGCGTCGGCGGCTTCATGCGCGTTGCGCAGCGTGGTGCACGCCTTTGAACGTCTCGGCCCGCTGCGCGAGCCGGAGATCGTGGCGGTGCAAGGAACCGGACCGATCGGGCTGTTTTCGGTCGCGATGGCGGCGCGCTCCGGTGCCGCAAAGGTGATCGCGATTGGCGCGCCCGCGGATCGGCTTGAAGTCGCTAAAAAATGGGGAGCCGACTACACGATCGCGGTCAACGTGCCCCACGCGCAGCGCGTCGAGCAGGTCAGGGAGCTGACCGGCGGACTGGGCGCTGACCTGGTAATCGAGGGATCCGGCGCTAAAACCGCTTTTACCGAGGGCGTCGAGTTGGTGCGCCGCGGCGGACGCTACCTGGTAATCGGCCAGGTTGGCCCCGATAGCGTCAACTTTCTGCCCGCCAACGTGGTCGGCAAGGAACTCGATATCATCGGTTCGCTCTCGGGCAACGTGTCGGACTACTACAAGGCGCTTTGCTTTTTAGATAACAACCGCGGGCGCATCGATTTCGACGCGATGTTCCCCAATCGCTACAAGCTGAAGGACATCCATGCGGCTTTCATGGCGATGCACGATCTGCGCGACATCAAGCCGGTGATCTTGTACGGGGCATAGCCCAAGCCGAAAAAGAATCCTGCAGCCCTGTTGTCTCTCCACCGGATCGATGGCGGGACGGCGGCCCGCACAACTTTTTGAGTGCCCCTCCCCTGCAGTAAACCTGTTTTCCGAAAAGAGCCAGGTGAACTACGGCGCCGAAATCTCTGTAACCGGCAAATTCTCCGGCATCCCGCCAATACTGACCGCGCAGCGCGAAGTTGCGTTGAACGCGACCAGCGCAATCGCCAGATGGGCAAGCTGCGCCGGTGTGAAGTGCTGCTTGAGGCGCGACGCCAGTTCGGCGGTCACCCCCTGCGGATCGAACAGGTACGCGTCGGCAAACGCAATAGCCAGCTTCTCCTCGCCGGAAAGGCCACTTTCCTGGTATCCGTCGCGAATCTGATCGACCTTGCTCTCGGTCAGGCCGTCGCGGCGCGCCACGTCGTAGCGAACGCTCTTGCAAAACTGGCAGTTGACAGTGCGCGCGTTGCGCAGGCGGACGATTTCCAGCAGCGACGCCCGGACCGGGCTGCTGCGCCACGCGTGACGGTTGAGGCTGGCAATCTGCTCGACGGTTTCAATCACCAGGCCCAGGGCGCTGTCGCGGATCGGATCTCCGGTACTCCCCTGCGGCGCTTGAACTCGGGCAACGGCTCCCATTGGCTTCTCCTCGGAACGTCAATCCTGCATGCGGGAATAAATCAATGCGACGCGGATGCGGCCGTCGATAAAACCCAGCGCTTCGATCAGCGCGACGTAACCGCTCTGCCCCAGCCGCGCGATCACCTCGCCCGCCACGTCGTCGGGAATGGACTGCGGACTGGCGTGATACCATTCGGTGAAATTCAGCACGGCCCGCTCGGTTTCCGAAAAGGCCGGGTCCTTCATCCAATTCTGCCGCAGCAGACTTTCGATTTTCGCTTCCGGTAATCCCTGCCTCAACGGCATCCGCAGCGCCAATTCAGCCTCCGCGTGATGGAGCCGCGCGAGGTCAAGGCGGCACAACTCAAGCGTGGAGGCCGGCACATGCGGCTGATTCCAGATCGCGCGCCACACATCTTCAAAAGGCGCGGCCGCCTCGCCTGCCACCGTCAGTTTCTCACTCACATTGGCGCTTGTTACGCTCATCGTTCGCATTATGCCTTATATCACGACAGACTTGCCGGCGTCTCAGTCCACGCGCACGCGAAGTTCGCGCAATCCTCGCGAAAACACGCTGCCCGTGTAGCGGGGAACGAAATCCGAAGCGAGGCGCAGGCGCGGAAAACGCCGCAGCATCTCGCTTAATACCACGCGCCCCTGCAACCGGGCGGGAGCGGCGCCGATACAAAAGTGGATACCTTCGCCGAATGACAGATGATCGTTGGGGCTGCGCCGGATGTCGAATGTCTCGGGGTTTCTGAACTTCGCAGGGTCGTAGTTACCGGCGCCGAGCACCAGGTAAACCGGCTTGCCGGCCGGAATCTTCACTCCCGCAAGCTCGGTGTCGCCGGTGGTGAAGCGGATATGGGTGTGAACGGGCGGATCGTAGCGCAAGCTTTCTTCCACGGCGCCAGGGATAAGCGACGGATCGCGACGCACCAGTTCGAGCTGATGGGGATGCGTCAGCAGGTCATGGATAATGTACGAGATCATGTCGCCGGTGGTGCTGAGCCCACCCAGCAGCAGCACCCAAACCATCCCAAGCAGTTCCTGCCGGTTGAGCGACCCCTTCTCGTCGTGGGCGGTGATGATAGCGCTTAGCAGGTCGTTGCCCGGAATGGCGCGGCGGCGGTCGAGATAATCGAAAAAGAACGCGCGCAGATCATCCAGGCTCTGGGTAAATTCAGCGGGTATCGGCTTGCCCGGCTTCAGCGCACCGATTGCGCGGGTAACGTCCTCGAGCTTGCGAATCGAGCTGAAGTCTTCCTCAGGCACGTTGAGCATGTGCCCGAACACCATCATCGGAAGCTGATCGCCCAGGACCCTGACGGTGTCGAACTCGGCTTCGCCGGCAGCATCAAGCAGCCGGCCCACCATGGCGCGCACCGCTGGCTCCATTTCCTCGATCTTGCGCGGTGCAAACGAGGGCGCGACCATCCGCCGCAGCCGGGTATGCACCGGCGGGTCGCGATGGGCCAGGGTCGGCGTGTCCCAGAACACGTTGAAGCGCTCGGTGCCCGCGACCACTGGATTCTCGATCGAAAAGCGCCGGTCGTCGCGGATTACTGTGACCAGGTCGTCGTAGCGTGCGACGATTGTAGTCAGCGTGCCGATCTCGCGCTGCACCGGCGGTCCCGCGAGCAACGCTTTGTAGTATGGCACCGGGTCGTTGTGAAAGTCGGCGTTGCCCGGATCGAACTTAAGCCGGAGCGACAGGTCCGCTGTGGCGGCCGTTTGTTCACGATCGATCGTGGTTGACGTTCCCATCGCGATGATCCCGTTGTGCGGCGCCTGATGCCGAACGGTTTACGCCGATTGCGCGTAAACCGCGTCGGCCGCGGCCAGAGCACGGCCGCGCGCGATCTCGAGGCCCGCCACACCAAGCAGATGCTCAAGCGCGTTCAGCACGAGCACCACGTTCTCGCGCCGCGACGATTCGCCCATCAGCCCGATGCGCCATACCTTGCCCTTGAACGGCCCCAGTCCGGCGCCGATCTCCATATTGTATGTGCGCAGCAGCGCGGTGCGGATGCTGGCTTCATCAATTCCATGCGGCGCCTCGACGGCGCTCAGTTGCGGCAGCCGATGCCCTTCCTGCGCCACGAACCTGAGCCCCATCGCCCCCAGGCCGGCTTGCAGCGCGGCGGCGTTTAGCCGATGTCGGCGCCATCGCGCCTCCAGCCCCTCCTCGATCACGATGCGCAGCGCTTCGTACAGCGCGTAATTCATACTGATGGGCGCAGTATGATGGTAGACGCGCTGGGCGCCCCAGTACTGCGCAATCATCGAAACGTCCAGGTACCAGGAGCGGCACTTGGTTTTGCGGGCTGCCATCGCCGCCGTCGCGCGTTCGCTCAGGGTCAGCGGCGCCAACCCCGGCGGCGCGCTGATGCCCTTTTGCGTGCAACCGTAGCAGGCGTCAATTTGCCATTCGTCGATATGGACCGGGATACAGCCCAGCGATGTCACCGCGTCCAGCACCATCAGGGCGCCGTATTGATGGGCCATGCGCGCGATCTCTTCGACGGGCTGCAGCACCCCGGTGGAAGTCTCCGCGTGGACGACAGCTACGACCTTGGGGCGTTTGCACGCTTTGAGCGCCGCTTCGATTTTTGCCGGCTCGACGATACGGCCCCACTCCGCCTCGACCCGATGCACCTTCGCGCCGAGGCGCTCGGCACAATCGGCCGCGCGGGTCCCGAAAACTCCGTTGACACCAACCACCGCCTCGTCGCCCTCCTCAATCAGGCTTGCGATGGCGGATTCCATTCCGGCGGAGCCGGTGCCGGAGACCGGAAAAGTGATTTCGTTGCTGGTCTGAAAGACGATGCGAAGGAGCTTTTTGATCTCCTCCATCAGCGCGATGTAATCGGGATCCAGATGTCCCAGCACTGGCGACGCCATAGCCCTCAGGACCCGCGGACTTACATTGGAAGGTCCCGGCCCCAGCAGAATGCGGGCCTGCGGATTGAATTCGGGAAACTGCTGCACCTTGCCGTTCGCTCCTTTTCGTCCTCGCGGCGGCCTCCGGCCCAAGGGCGGACCTTGCCCCAAAATCAGCGAAACAACGGCCGCGCGAAAGTCCTATTATGGCCCGATGAGCGCTGCCAAAGAAGTCCGCAATGGCTCGCGCAGGGACAGGTCCATGGTAAAGTGGAGCGCGATGGCAGAGGGCGGACAGACCACGATTGAAGTCGACGGCGCCCTGCGCGAGGAACTCGAAGCGATCGTCGGCGCCAGTGCCGTAGTGTCGCATCGCAGCGAACTCAAAGTTTACGAATGCGACGGATGGACGATCGAGAAGAGCGCGCCAGACCTGCTGGTGATGCCGCGTACCACCGCGCAGGTCAGCGCAATCCTCAAGGCGCTCTACCGCCGCGGCCTGGGCTTCGTACCGCGCGGCGCGGGCACCGGCCTTTCCGGCGGATCACTGCCGCTCGCCCCGGTGATGATTTGCACCTCGCGCATGAACCGTATCGAGGCGATCGATTTGGCCAATCGCCGGATCGAAGTCCAACCTGGCGTGGTAAACCTGCACGTCACCGACGCGGTCAAAGGCCATGGTTATCTCTACGCGCCCGACCCCTCCTCGCAGAGCGCGTGCACGATTGGCGGGAACATCGCGGAAAACTCCGGAGGCCCGCACACGCTGAAGTACGGCGTCACCACCAATCACGTGCTGGGCGTTGAGCTGGTGCTGCCCGACGGCGAGGTGGTCGAGCTGGGCGGCCCGGCGGAGGAAAAGCTCGGCTACGACCTGGCTGGCGCGGTGGTCGGTTCCGAGGGCACGGTCGGGATCGTAACGCGCGCCATCCTGCGCCTGATGCGCGCGCCGCAGACCTACCGCACGATACTGGCGTTGTTTGACGACGTCGACGCCGCCACCCGCGCCGTCTCGCGGATCATTGCCAGCGGTATCGTACCGGGCGCAATCGAAATGATGGACCGGCTGATCATGGACGCGGTTGAAGCCGCCTTTCAGGTCGGCTTTCCGCCCGGCGCCGGCGCGGCCCTGATCGTCGAGCTGGACGGGTTGACGGCCGGCCTGGACGCTCACTGCGCGCGGGCGGCCGAGTTGGTGAACGCGGGCGGCGCGACCTCGGTTCGGATGGCGCGCGACGACGCCGAACGCCAATTGTTGTGGAAGGCGCGCAAACGCGCTTTCGGCGCCGTGGGCCGGCTCGCCTCAAACTATGCTACCCAGGACGGCGTGGTGCCGCGCACGCGGCTGCCCGACATTTTGCGGGAAATAACTGCTATCGCCGCGCGCTATCGCCTGCGTATCGGCAACGTCTTTCACGCAGGCGACGGCAATATCCATCCGGTCATCCTGTATGAGGAGCGCGACGCCGACGAGACGCGCCGGGCAATCGAGGCCGGGCGCGAGATCCTCAAGGCCTGCGTCGCGATGGGTGGAAGCCTGACCGGGGAGCATGGAATCGGCCTGGAGAAGCTCCACGAAATGCCGTTGCTGTTCAGCCCCGACGACTTGCGTGTGATGGCGGAGTTGCGCTCCGTGTTCGATCCATCCAATCGGTCCAACCCCGGCAAGGTTCTGCCGCAACCGGGCTCATGCGTCGAGGTAGCCGCGCCGCGCCGCCAAGTCCCTTTGTGAACTTCTCGATATGAGTTCCGACCTGCATGCCGAGTTGGGCAAACTGCTCGATTCCGACCGTGTGCGGCCGCCGCGCGAATACGAAACGGCCATCGCGCGCGTCGTCGCCGAACCGGCAAATTTGTCTGAACTCGGGGAATTGATACTCAAATGCGAGCGCGATCGCGTCATGATTGCGCCGATTGGGGCATGTAGAACCATACTTCATCTGCGCTCGCAGCCGGTCGATGCCGCCGTTTCCCTGGTCCGGATGCCACCGACAATCTCCCACGAGCCAGACGACATGACCGTAGTGGCCGGCGCGGGAATTACGCTTGCTGCGCTTGCCACGGCGCTGGGCCGGCACGGCCAGTATCTGCCGGTCGATCCCGCCTTCCCCGAGCGAACCACGGTGGGCGCGATGCTGGCTGCCGCACAAGGCGGTCCCTTGAGGCTCTCGGCCGGAACAGCGCGCGATTTTCTAATCGGTGTGCAGTTTGTCGGTCATGGCGGACGAATTGTCCGCGGCGGCGGGAGGGTGGTCAAAAACGTCGCCGGCTATGATTTGATGAAGGTGATGATCGGGTCATTCGGAACGCTCGGAATAATCACCGAAGCCACCTTCAAGGTCCGGCCGCTGCCGGAGGTCTATGTGGCGGTGCTGAGTCATCATGCCGAAATGCTTGAAGGGTTCGAGGCCGGGTTTCGATTGCATGAGGCACTGCCGCTGCTCCATCTCGAACTGCTGAGCCCCGGACTGCGAATGCCGCTCGCCCGCGATGGACACTATCTGCTCGCGGCTGGTGTCGGCGGCAATCGTCCGGACGTTGACTACCAGGTTGATGAGATTCGCAAGACGCTCCCCGGCAGCGTCGTTTTGGAAGGTGGCGACGCGCAAAAGTTTTATCGCGCCGTGCGCGACGTGGAACTGCCCGAGACCTCCGTGAAAATGCAGATTTCAGTTCTGCCGCGCCAACTGCCCGCTTGCCTAAAGGCGCACGCCGCCCATTTTCGCGCCCACGTCGCCTCGGGTGTCGCGCAAGCCGCGTTGAACGGCGACGCGCAAGCCGTGGTCCGGTTGCGTAGCGCGGCTGTGGTCGCGCGCGGCAACGCGCGCGTGCTGGCGATGGACCCGGCGCTGCGCGGCGCGGCCTTTTTCGATGAGCCGGCAGCAGGTGTCCTGAAACTGATGCGCGGGCTTAAGACGGCCTTCGACCCGGCGGGAATTTTCAACCCCGGATGTTTCGTCGGGGGCATCTGATGGACGCGCGCGCGCAGGTACAGAAAAGCGGGCCGGCACGCGATGTGGTCGATTACGAATTGCTGTTCGATTGCGTCCACTGCGGGCTTTGCCTGGAGGCTTGTCCCACCTACATTCTGACGCGTGCCGAAATGGATTCGCCGCGCGGACGCATCTACCAGATGAAGGCGCTGGCTGAAAAGCGCCTCGACGCGGACCCCGACGTGGTGCAGCATCTCGACTTCTGCCTCGGATGCCGCGGGTGCGAGACCGCTTGTCCCTCGGGCGTCCATTACGGCGCATTGATCGAGCAGGCGCGCGCATGGGTGGAGAGCAATTACCGCCGCAACCTGGCACAGCGGTTGCTACGATGGATCGTCGGAAGCCTTTTCCCTTACCCGGCGCGGCTCAGGATTTCACTGACGCCGCTAAAGCTCCTCGAACGGCTCGGGTTGAGGCCGATGCTTGAGCGAGCGATGCCGCGGGCGGTTCGCGAATGGCTCGAGCTGCTGCCGCCCCTGGCCGGCGATGAAGCCGAAGATGGGTCCACCTTGCCGGCGTCCAGCGGCGATCGCGGTTGTGTAGCGGTGCATCGCGGATGCGTCGCGCAGGTACTGGCGGACTCGGCCAATCGCAGCGCCGCCAGGCTGCTCGGTGCGGCGGGCTACGGGGTCGTCGCGCTGGGCCAAACCGTATGCTGCGGCGCGCTCGACCTGCACAGCGGCAATCGCAAACGCGCGCTGCAATTCGCGCGCGCCAACGTGCGCGCGATCAAGGACAGCGGCGTGGATTTCATTATTTCCACGGCTTCAGGCTGCTCCACCGCGATGGCTGAATATGGCGAGCTGCTCAAGAACGATCCTGAACTGGCAGAGACCGCGCGCGAGGTGTCCGCGCGGGTCAGGGAATTGAGCGGGCTGGTGCTGGCGGGGCGCCAGCCGGCTTTCGGTCCCCTGCGATGCACGGTGACGTACCACGACGCGTGCCATCTCGCACATGGACTCGGGATCCGCGAGCAGCCGCGCGCGCTGCTTCGATCGATCCCGGGCCTGAAACTGGTAGAGATGGAATCATCCGACCTGTGCTGTGGATCGGCGGGCAGTTACAACCTTACCCATCCGCAAGCCGCGCGCGACCTGGCACAACGCAAGGCGGATTCGATCGAAGCAACCGGCGCGGACTACGTGGTACTGGCAAATCCCGGATGCCAGTTCCAGATCGCCGCCGAACTGCGCCGGCGCGGCTCCAAGGTAAAAGTCGTGCATCTGGCGGATTTCGCCGCTCTGGCAGCCGCTGATTCGAGCGCCTAAGGAGCCGCCCTTGGGCGCGCGCGACCGGCTGGAAAGCCGGTCCCACGGGAACCGGCTGTCTATTGCCGGGGTAAAATTGTGAGGCGGGCGCGGTAATCAACTCTGCCGCCGCGGCGCGCCTCGGCCCTGCGGATGAACAACCTGAGCACGTATTCGCCGCTTTCGGGCAATGTACCTTCCCAGGCAAAGGAATTAGTGTTGTCGCTGTTCAGCAGGTCATGGTCGCCTTCGGATTCGTCGGCCGGATAGAACCGTACAATCAGCCAATTTATGCGCTTTGACGTTACTTCGAGTTGCGCTCTCTGGCCCTGGTTGGCGCGCAGCGCGTATTCCTTCATGGCCCAGCCCTTCAGCGTGCCTTGAAGAACAGTTGATGAGGTTCCGGGCTTGAAGTGGATTTGCTCGGGCTGCTCCGCCGCCGCTGCCAGCAGCCCGGCAGACCGCACGCCGAAAGACACAACGGCGACAATGAACAGCACGCGAGCCGCGCGCGCGACGGCGCCGGACATGCCGTAGCTGCACGGACGCATCGGGCGCCACCCGATTTTCATCGCGGCCGCGCTTGGACCCTCACGGCTCGAGCGGGAGATTATAGAACTCGATCGCGTTGCGCCGCCCAATCCGGATCCGATCCTCCAGCGGTACGTCGGTGAAGTGGCCGCTCAGCACGTCGGCCGAATTGGGCCACGCTCCGTCAAAATGCGGGTAATCGGATCCCCACATCAGATTTTTTATGCCGATGATGTTGCGGTTGAACACCGCGGTCTTGTCGCGCATGAAGGTACATGCGATCTGGTCGTGAAAGATCTGGCTCGGCAGCCGCCTGGACTTGATGTTGTTGGCGAACCCCGCCCAGCCCTGGTCGTGCTCGAAGCGGTCGTCCATCCGTTCCAGGATTGCCACCGCCCATGAGGCGTCGTTCTCCACCGAGATCAGCTTGAGGCGCGGATGGCGGTCGAAAAGGCCGGAGAAGATCATCGCCGCGACGGTGTACATTGTGGGGCCAAATCCCAGCGAGAAGTCCGCGAAAACATTGTCGGTGTAGGTGAAGCCCTTGCGGCTGGCCGCCACGTGCAGACTGAGCGGGATTTGCAGGTCCTCGGCCGCCGACCACAGCGGCTCGTAGACCGGGCTGCCGTAGCCGGGGTTCTGCGCGATACTGATCATCGCGCCGCGCAGACCCATCTTTGCGCATCGTTGAAGCTCCGCAACCGCCCGCTCCACCGGCTCGACGGGCAGCATCGCCACTCCAAAGAAACGCTTGGGCGCTGAGGCGCAGTAGTTGGCCAGCCAATCGTTGAACGCCTGGAAAATCGCGTACTGCAATTCGAGGTCGGGAATAGAGAAAAAGGTCAGTCCAAAACTGGTGTAGAGCAGCTCGCCGTCAACACCCTCGGCGTCCATCTCCTTGATGCGCGCGAACGGGTCGTAGCCGCCGGCGGGAACGTCTTCCCATCGCCCGACGAACCCGAACCCGCGCATCCTGGGGTTCTTCCATTTTGGCTGGGTCGCAAGCAGGCCAATCCCCTGACGCTCGGACAGCGCGCCCTCGCAGACGAAGTAGTCGGAGTCATCTTCGTGGACGATTTGCGGCGCCCGATGCAGGAACCTGCGGTCAATTCTTTTGAGCCACAGGTCGGGCGGCTCGGCGATATGGGAGTCGGCTGAAACCAGCTTGAATGGCAGTGAACTCATGTGTTCCTCCAACCCGATTTGATTGCGATGCAAAAATAGTCGCCCAGCGGCATTTCGCCAACGCCGCCTGCCGCGGCGAGCGGGTCAATTGTCGTCGATCGTGCGGCCGGCTTGCAATAACTCCTCATCCTTCCGCAAATCTCTTGTTACACGTCCACCTGCATTCCGCGTCCGCCGTCGTCGAATATCAAAAATTTTTTTGAACAACCAAATTGCCAGCCCTGCGGTTTCGCGCGTTTCCAACGCCGCCTCTGCCGCATCGTTCGCAAATTTGGACTGCTCGCCGGCGGTCGATTCGCTAAAGGATCGCTGCACGTTATGTCATGATCGGCTTGGACGATCGAACCGTGGCTCTGATGAGGTGAAGAATGAGTCGTGCGGAGATTGTGCGCTCGATGGCTTGGGTTGTGGCTCTGTTGGCAGGGATGCATGGGGGAATTGCCAGTGCGAACGATGACGTAATCGCGGCGGCAGGTCACAATAGCTCCGCAGCGGGTTTGAGCAAGCCGAGGGCGGAAAACGCGGCGCCCTTGTTGCCCTACCCGAGGTCGGTTCCCTGCCTTCCTGCCGAGGGTCAGGGTCAGGGCGGCAACCATTTGTCGGCCGCGATAGCCTCGGCCGGGCTCCTGCCTTGTCCATTATCCGTCCCCTGTTTCACCACCGAAGAGGATGTGGATTTACCGCTCAGAAGAAACTCTGTCCCGGCATCTGGTATTCAAACGCGAATTCAACCCGCGCGGAGATTACGAAGGGTTAAAACACCCGCTTTCCGTTCGGCATCCAGGCCAGTCACCAACAGGAGCAACGTGAGGCTTGCGGCCGCTGTGGAAGAATCGGCCGGACCGCGCGGGTCAGCCGCGACGCCCCGCGGCATGGCGCTGCGAGACGACGCTGCATATGAGCGGCGCGCTCGAATATTGTTGAGTGACGTCGAACGCAAGCTCGACGGGGTCGATCGCGCGCAACTTAATGAGAACAAGCTCCAGGCTTATACAAAAGCCGTCGATTTTACGCATGAGGGCCGTAAAGCACTGCGCGCCAATGACAATCTTGCTGCCTGGGCATTTGCCGAAAAAGCGCAATTGCTGAGCGCAAATCTCGGTACTACTCGCAATTAACGGAGTTCAGGCGCCCTTGGTAATCCGCCAAAGCGGCGGATTGCTCGCCCTACCCGCCGCACCGCGGAGGGCTGGGGAAGCCCACTCACAGCAGCCGCGCGAGTTGGGAAGACGACGCTTCGCTGCTAAAGTATCGGCGTCGCGCAATCGCGGGCCCAGGCCTGCATGATAGCGTGTCCGCACAGCCCATGAGCAACGCTCCCGAACTGGCAACTTTTCCGCGCGGCGCAAAACGCCCAACCGCCATCGACGAACTTGCCGCCGCCATTGAAACCGACGGCGGCGCTGCTTTGGCCGCCTACCAGGAGCCACTGGGCTCGCGCTGGCAGATTTTCGCACTGATACCTATGGCGATGCTGAAGCCGACGCCGTTTCAGCGCGACCTGTCTCCGGCTCATCTCAAACGGATGGGCGAGGTGATGAAGAAGCTGCGTCGCTTCACCGAACCGATTGTGGTGGTCCGCGCCGAGGACGGCTACTGGACTCCCAACGGCAACCATCGCCGCGCCGCGGCCAGCAAGCTTGGCGCCGAAACTGTCCCCGCAATCGTGATTCCGGAATTCGACGTTGCCTACCAGATTCTGGCCCTCAATACGGAAAAAGCGCACAACCTCAAGGACAAGTCGCTCGAAGTCATACGGATGTACCGCGCCCGGCTGGAAGCCTCGCCGCGCGCGGCCGAGAAGGATTTCGCTTTCGAGTTCGAACGCGCGCACTTTGCCACCCTCGGAGTCTTGTACGAACGGAGTCCGCGTTTTTCGGGCGGCGTGTATGCGCCCTTGCTAAGCCGCGTTGACAATTTTCTCGCCAAGCCGATGCGAGAGGCGATCGAAGAACGGGAAGAGCGGGCGCAGCAGGTTGCCCACGCCGACGAAGTGCTGGCCGGCCTGGTGGCAACCGGCAAGAAGCGCGGCCTGACTCATCCCTATCTGAAGAACTATATCGTGGCGCGATGCAATCCGCTGACGCGCGCGCGCAAGAACCTTCCGGCCTGCCGCGCCGCGTTAAACAGCCTGGTCAAGGCGCTGGAGGAATTCGACCTGGGCAAGATCAACTTCGGCCAGGTCCGCAGCGCGGCACAGATAGCCGCCGCCAGCGCAGTCGAACCATGACGGCAAAACGATCAGGTTGAACGATGCGCCGCCGGCGAGGCGAGCAAAAGCCCTACATTCGGCCCACAAAAACAGGTGTGAGCAATGACGCGGCGGATCCGGCTGGGGCTTCATACTCCCATTGCCAGCCGGACCCGCTCAGCGCGCGGTCGGTTTCTTCCCAGGGGTCGTCAATTCTCCCGCGGGCTCCTGCGCCGCTCGCGATCAGGGGGCTAAATCGACACAGATCTGTCCCGTGATGTCCTCGGCAAACTGGCCGGAAATCAGATCTTCTATTCCGTCAAACGACAGAGCGCCGGTGGCGCCGGCGAGCTTGTCCGTGGCGCTCGTGACCGTACCGGAAACGTTGAACGCTCCGGTACTCAAGTCGAACGGGCCGGACACGGAAGCAGTGAGATTTCCGTGGTTGGTCGTGAACACCACTGATCCTGAAATGGTAAAGACAGGCGCGGTACCTCCGACGATTGCGAAATTCGCCTGGGTCGTTCCATGCAAGAGCCCGCCCCCAATCACGTTGGCCTCGGTCATCCCGCCGCCAAGATCCTGACCGGCAGCCTTGGCGTTGATTTGGTGGCAAGAGATGGCCGCCTGCGCGGATCGAACCGTTGCAGAGCTGAGTAACGCTGCAAAAACAAACAGGCCGACAATCCTCCTAGATGTTCTGACGTTTAGTGGCTTCATCGGAAATCCTCCTGCGATTGGCTGACCACTGCGGGTCGCAGTTCCGCGGCGTGAAAAGGAAGGGCACTAGTGTGACAAGGCAGGGCACGAACGTGCCCGGACGAGGTACAAATTCCGAATGCGCGGACTGGGCAAGTTGAAGAAGGAGAGAAGATGCGGGATGTTTGCCTCGAACGGGCGGCCGAGATGGACGGCTAGCCCGCCTGCCGCCCACGTCTCAGCGGCCGCGTTCCGCAAGCCCGCAGGTGAGTCGCGTCCCCGGCCGGGTCTCGCGTGCCGATGCCGTGGGCGGCCAAGGAGGATGACGCGGTTAAATTTCCGCTGCTCGCGGGTTTGCACGCCGCGGCGATTTGCAATCGCCCGGGGTTCAGTCCAGGGACGCGGCTACGATAGAACCTGTGCGGGGTCTCACCCAGCGTCGAATTCCCGACGGAGGATTGAGCGAGGCGTTCTGTTCCCGTTTTTGAATCGAGTGCAGATAGGCAACCAGGGCTGCGATGCCGCCCTTGACCTGACCTTTCCGCCCGTCGCCATAACGCCAGGCCATTTCACCCCAGACCGGCATATCCCGCGGCCCGTGAGCTTTGACGTCCGCTCGCCCGTCGATAAAGCGGGCGATCTGATCTTCAGGCAGTGGGTTTCCGTACCGCTCCGAAAGAAGACGCAAATTCGATGGCGGCGTCGTTAGCGCGGGAGCGACCGGGCCTTTGCCGTCGGCATTGAGCCCGTGACAGGATGCGCAGTAATTGATGAAGAGAGCACGCCCACGCGCGATCGTCCCGGAGCTCGAACCCGCAAAGACGGTTCCGTCCAACAACAACAGTCCAAGCAGGGAAAGCATCCACACCTGACGACGCATCATCACCGATAACATCAATCCGGATCCTCCGATTTCAGCCCCGGAAGCGAGGCGGCATCTCCAGCGTCAGCCCTGGCGTGCAACCAAGGCAACGAAATCTCCCTCTGTGAGGATGCCGACCAGGCGTCCGTCCTTGACGACCGGCAGGGAGCCAATCTTCCGCTCCATCAGCACCCGCGCCGCATCCGCCAGCGGCGTTTCGGGAGTGGTCGTAACCACATCCGTCTCCATTACGTCCTTGACCAACAGCGTATCGAGCACCTTTCGGCTGGCGTGCTCGCCATAGCCGAGCGCTCGCGCCAGCGCTCCGCGAAAGAGATCCCGCTGAGTCACCATCCCCACCACCTCTTTTTCTTCATCATCAAGCACGGGCAGGTGGCGAATACGGCCCAGTTGCATCACATCCTGCGCGAGGCTCAGCTTTTCGTTCCGTTTGAGCGTGGTGACTTCCGAGGTCATGACGTCCCGAACCAGAGTCGTTTTCATCCTTCGTCTCTCCCGGTTTCAAAACTTACGAGCTTTCTTTTATATCTTGAAGGTCGAACATGCCACGCCGGGCCCGTGCTTTCATTCCTCTGCAATCAGAAGCGCGGCGCCGACGTTAACCAGCGGGCAGGCGTCCCCGCTCGCAGCCGTTCATGCCGCTGATGGAGTTCGTTACTTGATCACGCTGTTATGTTAAGCTACGAATCATCGAGGCAATGCTTACCGGGATAAATACCTCGGCGCTCAAGGTCGTCCGTTCTGTAGCGGTGGCAGCTTCTCTCATCGCCTTGGTGATGCTGTTGGCGTTCCCGGCGTTGAAGGCCCGTCATTTCAACGAAAGCTTTCGGTCTTCTCAAACGCTGTCCCAAATCCAGCGCCATATTTTCGTTGCTCAGCCCGAAGCGGGGCCCGCGTTACTGGCCGGAACTTACAGCGCCCCTTTTGCGCTGATGGTTAATCTGGATGCTGCGGCTGAGATGCCGATGGCGGGCTTTCAGTTGGCGAATTGGGTGCCACTGCCTCGCCTGTTGTTGCGGCTCAAGCTCGGTTCGTCGCGCGCCACCGCGTCAGATCCACTCCTTTAGACCTCGTTAGAGTGATTTCCCGTTCGCGTGCACGCGCACGCGGCTGGCGATTTCAAACGGCGCTCAATCCTGAGCCGCCGAACAAAATCAGAGGTACTAAAGATGTCTGCTTTATCGATAAATTTCAGATTCTGGAGCGTTGTTCCGGCGGCAGCGCTTTTCTTGGTGGCATTCCTGGCGACGGGCTGCGAGCAGTCCACAGAGTCTTTCAGGGAGATTCGAAACGCCCAGGCGACGAATCCCAATGCGCCCTCAGAGCAAACCGCCGACCTGATAAACCGGTTGCAAAGAGCGAAAGAGATGGACCTGGGCCAGGCTCATCGAGCTGATGTTTCAGCGGTCGGGTGGGAGGACGACATGATTCAGGCGGGCAAGGCCGACAAAGCCGCGAAGGAACTCTCGCACGGCATTGAAGTTTCCCAGTCCGAACTGGACGACGCCCTCTTTGTTCCGCCTGCCTCTTTGTCCGGGAGCGAAAGGGCCCGCCTGATAAACCAGGTTCAACAGGCGATCAGGGCCGATCAACATCAGGAAGATACAGTGACGGCTTCGGCCACGATGGGTGGCTCCCGTTATCCAACCAGATCGATGGCCGTGCTCGAAAATCATAAGCAGATGGCCGAAGGCGTGCTCAAAGACCTCGAAGTGGGAGAGGATGTCCATTGGCAGACCCTGAATCAGGCCACGCAGGCTGCTCGACCGCAAGACTAGGTCCCGGACCCTATGAAACGCGGCCGGGCTTCTTCCCGAAGCCCGGCCGTCTTTCGGAATTGAATGTTGACCTCGGCCCCCGGGTGACAGCGCATCCGTTGGACAATCCTGGGCTCGAAAGCCAAGCCTGACGCCTAGAGGCCGCGAAAGGCGATTTCAGATAAATGCCACCGCCACAGTCCTTGACAAAAATCTCGCCGATCTATAGATAAGCTGCTCGATAGGATATGCTGCGCAATAAAACGAAGTACGCGTTGAAGGCTCTTGAGGTGCTTGCCAAGGAGTTTGGCCAGGGCCCGGTCTTAATCGCTGAAATCGCGCGGCGCGAAAAAATATCTCCGAAATTTCTGGAGCTCATTTTGCTGGAACTTAAAAATCAAGGGATCCTTCAAAGCAAGAAAGGCAAAGGCGGCGGTTACTTTCTTGCCCGCGATCCTCATGCGGTGAGCGTTGGGCAGGTTGTCCGAGTGATGGAAGGTCCACTTGCGCCGCTGCCATGCGTCAGCCGAACTTCTTACCGGCGCTGCACCGAATGCCGTGACGAGCGGAGTTGCGGCATTCGCATCGTCATGAAGGACGTTCGAGACGCTACCGCGAAGATCCTGGACTCGACCAGTCTCGCCGACGTTCTCAAGCGGGTCGAGGCGGTCGTACAGGGCAAGGAAGGGATAAGCTACTCGATCTAGTTTTTTTGCCTGATTAGCCTAGTAAGAGGATAGGGTAAATCGTATGAGGCTGGGAGAAGACAGAAAAGCTGAAGCCATCGGTGCCGACGGCGACGAAATGCTCGAAAGAGCCATGGGTGAGATCCTTCGCTCAATTAGGAATGTCCGGTTTGGCTCAATCGAGATCACCATCCACGACTCCCGGGTGGTCCAAATCGAAAAAAAGGAAAAAGTGCGATTTGCCCTGGCCCATCCGGTCAAGGGCCGGCTGAATCTGTAAATCACGATTTAACGCGTCGACCAGTCATCTGGAGACAAAAGCTGATTCCTAGGATCTGACCGGAACACCGGAAGCATCCTGCATGATACGATACGAAAGGACGAGGGATGAACTACCAGTGGTTGCGGTCTCACCGCTCAATCGCTCCGGCTGTGCTTGAAGACAAGCCGGACCCGCCCGGAAAAAAACCGGCCTTCAAATTGCGAGTCCTGGGAGCGTGCATGCTCATGGCAATGAGCGGCTGCACCCTCAGCACGACTCGCTATGGATGGCCCGGGTCCTACGCTCCCGCAGGTATTCCAAACGCCCAGGATTGCGTCCCGATCCATTTTGGACAGCCGACCGATTTCGCCTGTCCGGGTGGGAAGGTCTACACCGCGCAGCAACTCAAATCGCTGCGTCAGGAAAAGACCGACAGTCGGGTAGCGTCTGCCGGCTACTAAAGACACCTGTTCAACGCCTGCGCGGGTGTGCCCGCAGGATCCCCGCGTGATGGCTTCACTAGGAGCTAGGGAAATTCATGTTCAAGCGATGGAGATTACCAATCGCCGCGCTCGTCCTGATTTGCGATTTGGCTTTGCCGATGGCTGGGGGGACCGGATGGGCGCAATCAGGGGCTGTGCAACTGTGGGTAGATACCCGAACACACCAGGTATTTACCGAGTCGGGACCGCATCGCGTGCGGCTTAATCTGCCCGGTACTCTAACCGAGGATCAGTTAAACCGTGAACTCGAGGCAAAGGTCCAGGAAAAAACCGAAGCCATTGAAAGCCAGCTGAGCAAACAGCAGGCGGTAAGCGCTTCGCTGGCGCAGCAGAATTCCGCGCTGACTCAACAGGTCTCCGCGATGAAGCCGGATTGGAAGAGCTATGCGCAGGGTTTTGCGAAATACCTGTATATCGGCACAGTCTTCTACGGCGACTACGCTTTCTATACTCACACCGGCTTCGGTCCGTCATGGGTTGATAGCAGTAATTTCCCGGGACAGGGAAATAATAATTACAATTCCTTCGATATAACCCGCACATACATCAATTTCCTGTTTAGTCCCACTAAGAATTTGATGTTTCGCTTCACGCCGGACGTTTACCGCATGGTTGGGGCGGCCAACGATAGATTCGGAGAATCCGGCGCCATAGGAACCACGCTTGACGGCAATCTCGGGGTCCGATTGAAGTATGCATACGTCCAGTTCAGGAATTTCCTGGACGGCAACGAGCATTTCACGGGCGCGACTCTCAAGTTTGGGACTCAGCCCAATCCGTTCATCCCATGGGAAGAAGATCTCAACGGCTATCGCTTCGTCTATGATCCGCCATGGAACTACGTCGGTCTTTCGTCCGCCCAGACCGGGATCGGCATCAGCGTGCCGTACAAGATCGGCGAGAAGACCTACATCGACGACGAATTCGGTGTTTACACCAACGCCAACTATAAACAGTTGGAGCAGACAGACACCAAGCAGGTGATGGCGCGCGTGAGCGCCTATCCATTCGGTGCGCTATGGCGCTTCGACGGGTTGGGCTTCACCGGCTTTTATAACTACGGCTACGGGAATACCACCCCGGATCTTTCCAGCGTGCCAACCGCACTCAAGGGTCCGAATGCCTATATCGAACGCGTTGCGGCGCTGGTACATTACACCACGCCGGAATGGCAGTTGGCGGGCGAGTTTGATTGGGGTCACAACGCCTTTTCAACCGCCAATTTGTGGTCGGGGAGCGGTCCAGGTGACGCGTTCGGTTTCCCCACCTGCCTACCGGCTCAGACTGCCCCGAATAGTTGCACCAGTCCCAAGACGCCGCCGGGTCTGGGCACGCCTGGCTTTGCCGATATAACGACCCTGGCGCAGGCATTACTCAATAATGGCAGATCGGTCCAGGAGGGATTTGCCTTCTTCGGGCGTTATCACATTCCGACCACGCCGCTGACGTTGTTCGGTATATTCCAGTTGTTTCAGCCCAACACCAACGTCTCTACGGATCCTTTCGATTTTCAACGTTGGATCGTAGGAGTCAGCTATCAGTACAATGAGTATCTGCGCTTTGCGATTGATAGCGATAACCTGGATTTCTATCACAGCCAGTTTGCGTTCCCCACCGCCGAGGCGCTGCAGTTCAACAGCGCGGCGAAGTTCACGCCGCTGAGCGCAAAGGCTATTCAGAACGTAGTGCCGCGCGATATCCACGCGATCTTCCTGCACGTGGAGTTCGATTACTAGGGGAACCCACGGAAGAGCGGATCCATGGGCGGGCGTCCGTACAAGGGCGCCCGCCAAACGAGGACAGCAGCGGTAAAGGGAATACAGCAGATCCTATGAGCTTCAGAGCGACTTTCATTATTGCGTGGGCTATCGTCTTGAGCGCAGCCGCAGGTTTGCCATCTATTGCGCGGGCTCAGCAATCTATTCTCAATGTATCCTACGATCCCACGCGCGAATTGTACCAGGAATACGACGCCGCATTCGTCGCGTACTGGAAGAAAAAAACCGGCCAAACCGTAACGGTAAATCAGTCACACGGCGGTTCCGGCAAGCAGGCGCGCGCCGTTATCGACGGGCTTGAGGCCGATGTGGTGACCCTCGGCCTTGCATACGATATCGACGCGATTGCCGGCAAGGCAAAGCTGCTGCCGGCCAACTGGCAAACTCGCCTGCCCTACAACAGCACACCCTTCACTTCGACGATTGTCTTTTTGGTCCGCAAGGGTAATCCCAAGGCGATCAAGGACTGGCCCGATCTAATCAAACCGGATGTCTCGGTCGTGGTCGCCAACCCAAAGACTTCGGGCGGAGCGCGATGGGCCTACTTATCGGCTTGGGCATACGGGTTAAAGTCCGGCGGCAATAGTGAAGCTCACGCCAGGGAATTCATCACGCAACTCTACAAGCATGTCCCGGTGCTCGATTCGGGTGCGCGCGGCGCCACCACCACCTTCGTCGAACGTGATATTGGCGATGTGCTGCTCTCCTGGGAAAACGAGGCCTACCTGGCACTGAAGGAAAACGGAAAAGACAAGTTCGATATCGTCTATCCGTCGGTGAGTATGTACTGCGAGCCGCCAGTGGCTTTGGTCGACAAGGTCGTCGATCGCCGCGGGACTCGCGCGGTCGCGCAAGCCTACCTGGAATATCTGTTTTCACCCGAGGGTCAGCAAATCGGGGCCAAGAACTATTACCGGCCGCAACTGAAATCGGTGCAAGCCGCATTTCTCGCCCAGGACCCGAAGACCGACCTTGTAACAATCAAGTCGCTTGGAGGATGGAATGACGTGCAGCAAAAGCACTTCGCCGACAACGGCGTCTTCGATCAGATTTATCAGCCGGGCAGTTGATGAGCGTACAAGCTCAGCCGGCTAATCCCGGCCACAGGGCCGCGACGGCCGCGGGACGCCAGGTCAGGAAGCGCAATATCCTGCCCGGCTTCGGCCTGTCGATGGGAATTACCATCGCTTACCTGTCGCTGATGGCGTTGATCCCCCTGTCGACTGTGTTTTTGAAAACCGCGGGCATGGGATGGGGACGATTTTGGAGCGTCGTCACCTCACCCCGGGTACTGGCGGCCTACCGCCTGAGCTTTACTACTTCATTGGCAGGATCGGCATTCGACGCTTTTGCAGGCCTGCTGGTCGCCTGGGTGCTGGTCCGCTATGAGTTTGCGGGCCGCGACCTGGCCGACGCGCTGGTCGATTTGCCATTCGCATTGCCCACTTCGGTCGCGGGCATCACGCTCACCACGCTGTACACAAGCAATGGATGGATCGGTAAATACCTGGCCCTGGCCGGTATCAAAGTCGCCTTTACGCCGCTTGGGATCACCGTTGCCCTGGCGTTCGTTGGCTTGCCGTTCGTGGTCCGCGCCGTGGAGCCGGTGCTGCATGACCTGGAGCCCGAACTCGAAGAAGCGGCTGCGACTCTGGGCGCCAACCGATGGCAAACATTTCGCCGCGTGATTGCTCCGGCTCTGATGCCACCGATGGTCACCGGTTTCACGCTCGGCTTCGCCCGCGCGCTGGGTGAATACGGTTCGGTGGTGTTCATTTCCGGCAACATGCCGATGCGCACCGAGATCGCCCCCCTGCTCATCATGACCAGGCTGGAGCAGTTCGATTACCAGGGGGCAACAGCGATCGCGTCGGTGATGTTGGTCGCCTCTTTCGTGATTTTGCTAACCATCAACCAACTGCAGCGGTGGACGGGCAGGTTTTACGCCGCCTGAAAACGGAGATGGAGTAATGCCCGCGGAGTTGAGCCTGACTGCCTCATTTGAACGCGCGCCGGCGCGCTCCGCCACGACTGAGCCGGCCTGGGTTCGCGCCATCCTCATCGCGGGCGCCATGATCGTGCTGCTGCTCTTCGTCCTGATACCCCTGTTCTCGGTATTTTATTACGCGACTCGCAACGGGATTGCGGCCTGCCTCTCGGCAATTGCACAAAGCGACGCGCGCTGGGCAATCGCTTTGACGCTGTTTACCGCATCGATCGCGGTGCCGCTCAATACCGCGTTCGGGATTGCCGCATCATGGGCGATTACCAAGTTCGATTTTCCCGGCAAGAATGTCCTGATTACGCTGATCGACGTTCCCCTCGCCGTCTCGCCGGTCATCTCGGGAATGATTCTCGTGCTGCTGTTTGGAGCCCAGGGAATCTTCGGCGCATGGCTGCAGAGCCACGATATTCACATCATTTTCGCGCTTCCCGGCATCGTGATGGCGACCGTATTCGTTACCTTTCCTTTTGTCGCGCGCGAACTCATTCCAATCATGGAATCGACCGGCAGTGAAGAAGAGGAAGCCGCACTGGTACTGGGAGCCGGCGGGTGGCAGATGTTTTTTCGCGTCACGCTTCCAAATATCAAATGGGGCTTGCTGTATGCAGTAATCATTTGCAACGCCCGCGCGATGGGCGAGTTCGGCGCGGTATCCGTGGTTTCCGGAAGCGTCCGGGGCAAGACCATAACGATGCCGCTGTTCGTGGAAATTCTCTATAACGAATACAACCTCTCGGCCGCATTCACGATCGCTTCGCTCCTGACCTCATTGGCG
Organism: Binataceae bacterium (SeqCode); assembly: GCA_035262365.1. Lineage (GTDB taxonomy): Bacteria > Desulfobacterota > Binatia > Binatales > Binataceae > JAJPJA01. Next base: position 12,960 of record DATFSZ010000170.1, on the reverse strand, counting down.
ATCGCGACGCTCATCGCCAAACGCGTCGTCGGACGCAAAGCTGTCGCGGAGACGGCCGTGCACGCAATTGTCGAACCTCGGAGGAACCCTGATGAGCATTAAAGTGCGCAACATCCGCAAGAACTTCGGCGATTTCGCGGCGCTCGATGACGTCAGCCTGGAAGTGAATGACGGTGAACTAGTCGCCCTGCTGGGCATGTCGGGTTCGGGCAAGACCACGTTGCTGAGAATTATCGCGGGACTGGAAGCGCCCGACTCCGGCACCGTGCTTTTTCATGGCGAGGAAGCGACCGAGCGCAGCGCTCGCGAGCGGCAGGTGGGATTCGTCTTCCAACATTATGCGCTGTTCCGCCATATGACCGTGTTCGAGAACGTTGCTTTCGGGCTGCGCGTCAAATCGCGCAAGGAACGCCCCTCCAACGCTGATATCGCCGACCGGGTCCACGAACTGCTCAAGCTCGTGCAACTGGATTGGACCGCCGCGCGTTATCCTTCCCAGCTCTCCGGGGGGCAGCGCCAGCGCGTGGCGCTGGCGCGCGCGCTTGCGGTCCGGCCCAGGGTGCTGCTGCTGGATGAACCTTTCGGCGCGCTTGACGCCAAGGTTCGCCAGGAGTTGCGGCGATGGCTGCGCGGCCTGCACGACGAACTCCATATCACCAGCGTCTTCGTCACCCATGATCAGGAGGAAGCGCTGGAATTGGCCGACCGCGTGGTGGTGATGAACGCGGGCCGCATCGAACAGGTCGGCACCAGCGAGGAGGTCTATCATCATCCGGCCAGCGCGTTCGTTTACAACTTTCTGGGAAACGTGAACCTGTTTCATGGCCGGGTCGAAAACGGTCATGTGTACATCGGCGACACCGCATTTGAGGCTGAGTCGCGCCCTGCCGGGGACCAGGCCGTGACAATGGCTGAACGCCCCGGCCCTTTGGCTGCAAACGGCCGCGCTGCTCAAGCCAAGGCCGACGAGGCGCTGCTTTATGTACGCCCCCATCTGCTGGACATCGAACTCAAACCCAACGGGAGCGGTAATCATCTGCGCGCGACCGTGACACGCATCAATCCCGCCGGTCCGCAAGTAAAAGTCGAGTTGCGTGCCCAATCCGGCGACCTCGTGCAGGTCGAACTCGGGCACGAGCGTTTCAGATCGTTAAGGCTGTCTCAGGGCACGGAAGTTTTCCTGCGTCCCAAAGAGGCCAGGGTTTTCGTCTATCAGATCTGAGAAGATCGGCAGCTGGGTCCGGCCGTGAAAGCGCTTGACCTTGGAGTGGCGGGATTCCTCACCGGTTGGGCAGACCGGCCTGCGTGAATGAGGCGCATCAGATTGGGCCCTTGCAATGACTGTATGTACGCGTGCGCCACAGCGTGAAGAAAGGCCGCCAGCATATTTCGGGGTATCCCTTTGGAGCGTGACTTGATAGAAGAAATCATCCACGCAGCTCCATGGTACTATGATGCGCTGTTCGAATTGTGCGGCCGACAACGCAACCGAAGCGCGTTTCTGCAATCAGTGCGGAAGCGCGCTGAATCGCCGATGTCCCCGGTGCGCTTTCGAAAACGGTCCGCAGGCGCGGTTTTGCAACCAATGCGGAACGGCGCTGGACCCCACTGCGGACCCCGAACCGCGTGAGGGCGCGGCCGGCGAGCGCCGCCATCTGACGGTACTGTTCTGCGATCTGGTGGGCTCCACAAAAATTGCGGCCCAGGTCGATCCCGAGGAATGGCGCGAAACGGTCGCGGCGTATCATCGCACTGCGGCCGACGCGATTGGCCAATTCGGCGGCCACGTCGCCAAATACCTGGGCGACGGCGTAATGGCGTTCTTCGGCTATCCTGAAGCGCATGATAACGACGCCGAGCGCGCCACGCGCGCCGGTCTGGCGATTGTGCACGCGGTGGCCAAGCTCAATGAGCATCTCCGACTGCCCACGCTGGCGGTACGGGTCGGTATCGATTCGGGCGCGGTAGTCGTGGGCCTGGGCGCGGGCACCGAGGCCGACGTGTTCGGCGATACGCCCAACATCGCCGCGCGCGTGCAGGAAGCCGCCGCCCCCGGCTCTGTGCTGGTAACGGAGGACACCCACCGCCTGATCTCCGGTCTGTTCGTCGTGCAGAGGCACGGAGCTCCCCCACTCAAAGGTATCGAACGGCGAATCGATTTATATGCAGTGGTCCAGCCCAGCGGGGTGCGCGGGCGCCTGGAAGCGGCGGCGGCCGCGCGTGGTTTGACGCGTTTTGTAGGACGCGAGGACGAAGTGCGTTTGCTGATGAGCCGTTGGGAACGCACGCTGGACGGCGAAGGACAGGTGGCGCTGATTATCGGCGAGGCCGGGATCGGTAAATCGCGCCTCGTGCAGTCCTTCAACCAACAAATCGCGGCGGCCCCGCACACCTGGCTGCAGAGTGAGGCAGCGGCTTTTTTCCAGAACACGCCGTTCTTTCCGATTGCAGAAATGCTCAAACAGGCGCTCGGATGGCGCGGCGGCGACGAATCCCCGGCGCAGCAGTCGCCACAATTGGAAGCACTGATCGAGCGGGCCGGTCTCGAATCCGGCGAAGCAATGCCGCTGATTGCTCCGCTGCTCGACCTGCCTATCCCGGCGAAGTATCCCCCCTCGACGTTGTCGGCGGAGCAACAACGCCGCCGTTTATTGGCCACATTGGTGGAGCTGGCGCTCGGTGCCGCTCGGCTGCAGCCGACCGTGATCGCACTCGAGGATCTGCACTGGGCCGACCCTTCGACGCTCGAGTTGATCCAACTGCTGGTCGAGCAAGGCGAGCGGGCGCGGCTTTTCCTGCTTTTCACCGCCCGTCCGGAGTTTCGTGTGCAATGGCCGCTGCGCGCCCACCATACGCAAATCACACTCAACCGGCTCAGCGCGCGCAACGTACGTATCATGGTTCAGGAGGTGGCGGCACGAAAGGCGTTGTCCGATGAAACCGTCGCAGCGGTGGTCGAACGTACCGGTGGAGTACCGCTGTTCGTCGAAGAGTTAACCCGCGCGGTGCTCGAGAGCGGTCAAGCGAAGGTCACCGAGCGGGAGATTCCCGTTACCTTGCATGACTCCTTGATGGCGCGCCTGGATCGTCTGGGGCCGGCCAAGGAGGTGATCCAGATCGGCGCGGTGCTGGGCAACGAATTCACCTACGAATTGCTCAACGCGGTTCATCCGATCCCTGAAGAGGATCTGCGGCGCCTGTTGCGTAATCTGGCCGATGCGGAGTTGTTATACGTGCGCGGTATCGCGCCCGAGGCAACCTATCGGTTCAAGCACGCGCTGATTCACGACGCCGCCTACGAGGCGCTGCTCAAGAGCCGGCGCAGGGAACTGCATCGCCAGGTTGCCGAGACGATCCGGGTACGCTTTGTTCCGCTGGCGCAGGCGCATCCGGAAGTCCTGGCGCGGCATTGTACCGCGGCCGGCCAGACCGAGGCAGCGATGGAAGAATGGTCAAAAGCGGGGCAGGCATTCCAAGCACGCCACGCATTCAAGGAGGCACTGGAGAGTTATCAGCAGGTCGTGGAGCTGCTCAACCTGTTGTCCCCGTCGCCTGAGCGTGACCTGCGGGAAGTGGAACTCACGCGCTCGGTGGTTTGGATGCTTCAGGTTACCAAAGGATACGCCGCGCCGGAAACCACCCAGGCCATCGAGCGCTCAGCGGCATTGGCTGAAAAACTGGGCAATCTCAAGCAACTGGTTAATTGGATGATTTCCAGATACGTCGCTTTGTATGTGGCCGGTGATTTGCCCGCCGCCGACGCGCTGGCCGACCAGGCCTTCGAACTGGGACTGCGCGAAGGCAGTCCCGTCAGTCTGGGCGGTGCACACATGGTCCAGATGTTTACCCGTGCCACTTATCGTGAAGACCTCGCTGGCGTCGAACAGCATTTCATCCAATGGCTCAAGGTTTTCGAAGATCCGGAACTCAGGCAGTATCCTGGAGCGCTGGTAGCACCTTTCGGTACCGCGATCGTAAACGCATTTCTAATCGGCCGCGCGGACACAGCCCGTGCGCGCGAGGCCCGCTTGATGGCGGCGGTGCAGGCGGGAAACCCGTATGATCAAGCGTTTGCCAGGACCTACGCGTCAAGCCTGAGACAGTGGCTCAGAGAATACGAAGCGGCTGAGGTTCTGGCCGCACAAGCGCTGGAGCTATCGGAAAAAAATCAGTTTCCACTGGTTGCCGCAAATTCCCGATGCAGCCTTGGCGTCGCGCGCGCCCACCTTGGCCGCGGGAGCGAGGGTATCGCGCTGATTCGCCAAGGCATCGCAGATCTGCGCGAAATGGGCTCGCACCTGGACCTGACCCTGGTTACCTCGCGACTGGCGGCCGCACAGGCGCAAACCGGCGCCATCGCCGAGGCCCTTGAAACGCTCGAACAGGTTCTGCAGGAAAATCCGCGGCAATGCTCGGCGTTGACGCTGCGCGGGAATTTGAGGTGCAGGCAAGGACAAGATGGAGCGGGCGAGGCGGATTTGCGGCAGGCGTTGGATTTGGCACGCAAAGCCGGCGCGCTAGCCCTGGAACTACGCGCAGCCATGAGCCTTGCGAGATTTCTTTCCGATCGAGCCCGCCGCGCGCAGGGTTGTTCAATCCTTGCCCAGATCTACGACAAGTTCACCGAGGGCTTCGACACCGCCGACCTCAAGGACGCCAAGGCGCTGCTTGAACAATCCAGCGCGTAGGCCTGTGGTGCGCGGCTCTGCGGGCGCGGACTGCCGAAGGCCAGCGGCGATGGCCATCTGGATTTAGATTCCTTTCCCTGGTTTGTAGCCGGTGTATTTATTAGCGCGCGTGTCCAATCATGAAGCGTAGGACCCATGGGCTGACGCATCGTTACGCGAGGACCGAAAAGCACGCAGCGCCTCTCTTCCCAAGACAAGTAACCCGGGAGCTCGGACAGAAAAAGGCGATCACATCGGCCGGTAGCGTTCCATGACCTGCCCGACGTGCGACGCGCTCTGGTTTGTTAGTGAAAGGCAGGGGCGGATCGGCAAAGAACCTCTATTTAGCAAAATAGCGGGCGCAACGTGCAGATGCATGCACTGATTGCTATAACTCCGATCTTCGGGCATATTTTTCAGGCCGGATTTCTGAAAACTGCCATGTCAGGCCTGCGTGCAGTTTCCATTCTCTGGGAATCGGCCATCGAGACGCTATGATGCGCACTTTTAACAAGAGCAGCAGTGATAAGACCACAAAAATGGAGGTAAAAAAATGACCGATACAGCCCATGCATTGAAAAGGCGCGCGGGAACGTTCTTTCTCGTCTCGCTTCCGGCAATTCTGGTGATCGCGCTCTCATGGGTGGGCAACGCGGCCGCACAGACCTGCGGCTTTTGCTCGGCCGGCGACAATACGGTATCCGGGCAAAACGCGTTTACTTCCAACTCCTCAGGAATAGATAACTCCGCGTTTGGAGACGGAGCGCTCGAAATGAACACCGCCGGTAGTTCCAATACGGCTCTGGGGGTGAACGCCCTCCTTGCTAACACCACGGGCGGTTCCAACACCGCAACCGGTGTAGACGCGCTGGCCAGCTGCACCACCTGCTTCAAAAACACCGCCAGCGGAATCAACTCGCTTGGCAGCGACACGACTGGCAGCTTCAACGCGGCGTTTGGAGACGCCACCCTCTTCAGTAATACCACGGGAGGTTTCAACACCGCCGTTGGCGACGGCGCGCTGTTTCACAGCACCACCGGCAGCAACAACACGGCCATCGCAGCGGATTCGCTCCAGTCGAACACTACGGGGATTGCCAACACGGCGGTAGGAATCTTTTCGCTTCAGTCCAATACGACGGGAAGCTACAACACGGCGCTCGGACCGTATTGCATGCAGTTTAATACTACAGGGGGCGACAATGCCGCTGTCGGTTCAGGTTCCCTGCAGTACAATACGACGGGCTTCGAAAATACCGCTGTCGGTGAAAATGCGCTCAGGATGAACCGCACCGGCGCTCAGAACACGGCTGTCGGTTGGAGCTCGCTGCAGAGCGCTACTACCGGCGGCGACAATGTCGCGGTGGGTGTTAACGCGCTGTACGCCAACACCACGGGGAGTTACAACACCGCCAACGGCCAGGGCGCGCTCCTCTCTAATGCTACCGGCATGCAAAATACAGCGGTCGGTGAGGCCGCGATGGTCCTCAACACCAGCGGTGGATTCAATACCGCCGTCGGATTGAACGCCCTGTATAACAACACCCAAGGTAATAGCAACACCGCGGTAGGGCTGAGCGCGCTGCATAACTCCACCAGCGGCAATAACAATATCGCTCTGGGCTTTGACGCCGGGTTCAATTCAACCACAGGCAGCAACAATATCGACATCGGAAATATTGGAGTGGCCGCGGAATCCAACACCATCCGCATCGGCAACCAAAACATCCAGAAGGCAACCTATATCGCCGGCATCTTCGGCAGCTCCGCAACCGGCGACGCGGTAGTCATAAGCAACACCGGCAAGCTGGGCATCGTGGTATCTTCGGCGCGCTACAAGCGTGATATCCGCGACATGGGAGACGCAAGTGACGCACTCATAAAACTGCGCCCGGTGACGTTCCGCTACAAAGACGATCCGAGCGGGCCGCGTCAGTATGGACTGGTCGCGGAAGAGGTCGCGCGTGTGTATCCCGACCTGGTCAGTCGTGACGCAGCGGGCAAGGTTGTTACCGTACACTATCACGAACTGATTCCGATGCTGCTCAACGAACTTCAACATCAGGAACTTGAGTTGCGCGCCCAGGCTCGGCAAAACAACGCCGAACTGCGACGGCTTGATACGCAATCCCAGCAATTAGCCGAACTGAAGGCTCAAAACGAAAGTCTGCGTGCCGCCGCTGGCCAGGCGGAATGCGTCACCGGCGGCTCGGCCGGACTTGTGGGGCAGGCAAAGAACACGCGGGGACATTGGGCAGCCGATGATCTGAACTGACGGGTTGTTTCAACGGTCAGCAGCGGGCCGCGGAGTCTTGCGACGGTAACCTCGGCCGCCGGTGCCGTCGAAATCCATCGGAGGCAAGCGCGTCTTGGATGTGGGGTAAGCTCATCGAAGGTTGACTTCCAAGGTTCACGGCTAACCTCGGACGGTGGATTGTTTCCGGTACGTGAGCTGGATGAACGTCTGGGCTTGAGCGCGCTCATCGAGCAGTACCTAGCCGATTTACGCCAAGGCAAGAACGTGCACTTGCCCTTATCTGGCTTGCTGCGGCAATCGATCTACAACCGCTTGGCCGGTTATGAGGATGTGAACGACGCCGCACGCCTCTCTCAGCATCCGATCTTCAGGCCGATCGGCTCGCGGAAGATCCGGGGCGTGGAGCAGGCAGGATTTCGTACTTAAGATCGGCCGATCGCGCCACCGTTTTTGCTATGGTGCTTGCCCTGACCGCTGCAGAGCCGAAAGACGTTCCTCGAAAGAGACTCTCTGCGATTCGAGCTTTCGTTCCTGCTGCTCCATCTGGATGGACATACTTCTGATCTCCTCGCTCTGCCGGCGAAGCAGCTCGGACTGTCGCGCGTTTTCCCTGATCTGCTTTTGCAACTCGTTTAGCAGCAGTGGTGTGAGCATGTAATAGCGTACCGAGTCGACCTTGCCGTCTGCGCCCCGGGTCACCAGTTCGGGATACACTTGCTCCACCTCTTCAGCGATAAGGCCATACTGCTGCAAGCCCTGGCGATCGTCATTGTAACGGAAGGTAACGGGCCGCAATCTGGCGAGGCCTTTACTCGCCTCGCCCATGGTGCGGACGTCGCGCTTGTAGCGCGCCGAGGACATGACGATACCCAGCCGACCACTCGCGTTGACCACGACGTCGCTACCGGTAACAGCTGCGCCACTGATGCCAGCGATAAACGTCTGCGTCTGAATCCCTTGCCTTCCGATGCGGATGGCGTTGGTTTCAGCCGTTAGACCGGCATTGCCGATTTCGATGTTGTTGTTCCCGACCGTCAGGCTGGACCCGGCAGAATCGCCCACGGCGATATTGTTGCCTCCGGTCATATTGCTGAACATTGCATTGACCCCCACCGCGGTATTGCTCAGCCCCGTGGTGTTTTTGAGCAACGCGTTAACACCGACACCGGTATTGCGGGTTCCCGTCAAATTCGCATTCAAAGCCTGGAATCCAGCCGCCGTGTTGAAGTTGCCGTTGATGTTATGTGTCAGCGCAAGCCCACCGATGGCGGTCTCGTCAATCCCGCTGGTATTGCTCGCCAGAGCCTGCAACCCGTCGGCCGTATTGTTGGTGCCGGACGTATTCTTGAACAGCGCCTCGAAGCCCTGAGCGGTGTTGTTGTTGGCGTTGTTGTTGAACAAGGCCTGGAATCCGTCCGCGGTATTGTTGCTGCCAGAGACGTTGCCGCTAAGCGAGTCAAATCCGGTCGCCGTATTCTGGCGCCCCGTTGTGTTGCTATCCAGTGCTTGATTTCCAGTAGCCGTATTGGCGATGTTGGTTGTGTTATTAACCAGCGCGTTCGCTCCGGTGGCCGTATTCTGAGCGCCCGTGGTGTTGCTCGACAAAGCGTCCGCTCCGGTCGCTGTGTTATCGAACCCGGTGGTGTTGAGATTCAAAGCTTCAAATCCGTTGGCGGTATTCAGGCCGCCCGTGGTATTGCTAAACAGCGAATGCGATCCTGTAGCGGTATTCTCATTACCTGTGGAGTTAAACTCGAGAGCGTCTATCCCAGTCGCGGTATTGTCGTTGCCGGTGTCATTGATGGCCAGGGCATGAGATCCAGTGGCTGTGTTGTCGCTCCCCGTGGTGTTTGAGAAGAGGGCGCTACCGCCGGTCGCGGTATTGTGGCTGGCCGTGGTGCTGTTCTGAAGTGCATCAGCACCGACCGCTGTGTTGTCGACGCCATTGGAATTGCCGTCAAGGGCTTGGAATCCGACGGCTGTATTGAAAATACCACCGGTGTTACCATTAAGCGCATCGAAACCAAAAGCGCTGTTGAAATCTCCAGTATCGCCAGGCAACGCTCCTGTTCCGAACGCAGTGTTGTTCGGGTTCGCTATTGCTGGGGGCGTGCTTGACAGAACGATCAGCAGCAACGCCGCCAGCGACAAAAACACTACAACCGACGTCTTCATCAGACGAGCCCTCCGACGCTTGATTTGGAATTTGGATCTTAGTCCTTTGTCAGGCGAATCGCGACGAAACATTTTGGCAATGTTTAACGCTGGCCTACACGCTTACGGTGTTCTCGATCGCGGCGCTGATCTTTTCCGGCGTGTTCGACCGTCATCCAGGGCTGAGGGTGGCTCGGTAGAAAACGACGCCGCGTGGGCCGCCTAAAGCCCGAGCAGATGGACTTCCACTTAGAGCGCGATCAAGGGCGCGCGGGGTATTCCAGTGGGGCTTCTTAGCCACCTCGATACGTAACGAAACCAGACCGGGATTTGCAGCGCCTTTTTGGTGGAGTGAAGGGGAGTCGAACCGGCGGTCCGCTTTCCCTTATTATGGTTATACGTTTAATTTCGGGCAGAAAAGATATTGGTTATCGGCTTCCCGGTATCCTTAGGAAGAAACGCATTTGCCGAACCACCTCCGCCTCGTTGTTAATATACACATAGTGTGAAGCGCCCGGCAGTAAATATACTTCAGGAGTGGGGGTTCCTGGGTGTTTCTCTCCAAATTTATCGACCGCATCTCCGAACCACTGAAGATACCGCGGAAACCGTTCATCAAACAGCGCTTTCTCGGCAGGAACCAGATACCAATAATAGGGCAGCTTGCTCTCGAGAGTCGGTGGAGCAAAAATACCAAGCCTCGGCTGCTTGATATCTGCCCAATTCGTCGGTGGATTTACCGGATCACGCACCCCCCGATTAAGTTGATCGTAGACGGATTGCGGTGTTGATGTACCCGTAATCATCCCATCTTTGTCAAACTCAAAGGACAGGCAGATCGCTGGGATTGGTTCGCGTGTCGCCAGCAAGCGTGCATAGGCTGCCTGGAGGGTGAATAGAGATTTAGCGTCCGCGTCAATAAGCAGAGAAAACGGATTAGGTATATCGGGGAATGTGTACCTCTTTGACAGGTCGGAAGCGTCTAGATAGACCAACCTATCTACATAGCTTGGATATTTTACCGCAATCTTGCTTAACTCCGAACCGGCTATAGAATGTCCGACGAAGACCGCCCTCTTGATGCCAAGGGCATCGAGGGCCTTTATATCATCAGCTGCCCTCGTGTCGACATCGTAACCGTTTTTTGGCTGGCTCGACGGCAGCCATCCGCGGCGCGTGATCGCAATTACGTGGAAGAAACTGGTGAACTGAAATGCAAAATAATCGAATACGTGCGCGTTGTCGCCGGCCCCGGCCAACAACACCATCACCTCGCCTGAGCCGCCCCAATCCAGCAGTTCCAGTTTGACGCCGGGCGCGACCCTAACAAATCTTTCCGCTTTAAATGGGACGGTGTCGTACGGCGAGGTCTTGATACAGGTCGGTGGCTTATACTTCGCTATTGCTGGGGTCGCGCTGCTCATGCAAAGTGTGAACAAAAGAATCATGGCAGGAGCCACTTTACCAAGAGTTCTCATAGTGTCTAATTGCCTCATTTCATTTCGAACCGCGCCAATTTTGAAAAAATTCCGTCCGAGCCAGGCGCGCCCATAGAGGCCCGCAGTACAGCCAGTCCGACCAGCTAAACACGGCCTGTGGGCGTCTTGGCGCGGCCGGCCGCGCAGGGTTGTTCTTGAGCCTCTGTGAGTGGTAGTAGGAATGGGCTTCGGGGTCGCGGTTGGCGCCACCTTCCGTGTGCTTGTCGGTAGGCGCTCGTCACCCAGTTCCTGGTTGATATATTGATGCGCGGCAATTCTGTCACAGATGAGCAAATGGCGATCGACGGCCGAAGATTCCTGAGTTCTACCTTTCGAGGGCAGCTGCCAGCGTCTGGTTGCGGTCGCGCACCGTGAAGGTGCGCTCCAGGGCCAGGAGGCGTTGTTCGAATGAGGCACGTTGCGCCTGGTCTTGGGCAATCTTTGCGTTCAGGCTCTTGATCTGCTGGGCCTGCTTCTGGACTTCGTTCAATAGCATCGGAACCAGTTCGTGATAGTGAACACTAACCACCTCGCCCGCCGCGTCACGACTGACCAGGTCGGGATACGCTCGGGCCACCTCTTCCGCGACCAGTCCGTATTGCCGCTGCTGACTCGGATCGTCCTTGTAGCGGAACGCCACCGGGCGCAGCTTCATCAGCGCTTCACTGAAATTACCCATGTCGTGGATGTCCCGTTTGTAGCGCGCCGAGGATACCACGATGCCGAGCTGTCCAGTGTTGCTCACCATCACCGCATCCCCGGTCACCATGCTGCCGAAAATTCCGCCCATGAAAGTCCTGGTGTGAGCGCCCTGAGTGCCGATCCGGATGGTGCGGGACTCAGCCGCAACACCCGTGTTGCCGATATCGATATTGTTGCTGCCGATGCTCGAATTGAATCCGGCGTTGACTCCCAGGCCGATATTGTTGCTGCCAGTGGTGGAGTTGCGCAGCGCGCCGTGTCCTACCGCGGTGTTGCTATTACCCACGCTGTTGCTGAGCAGAGCGTTCAATCCGGCGCCGGTATTGAATTGGCCGCTTGTGTTGTTGTACAGCGCGGCCTGTCCAACCCCGGTGTTTTGATTTCCGGTCGTATTCAGCGCCAAAGCGGAAGCCCCCGCAGCGGTATTGAAGGCTCCGGTGGTATTGAGCGCCAAAGCGGTACCTCCCGCAGCGGTATTGAAATGGCCGATGGTATTACTGAACAGCGCCTCGGCTCCCGTGGCGGTATTATGGGCGCCGGTGCTGTTGCTGAAAAGTGCTTCGACTCCGCCGGCGGTATTGCTCTCGTCAGTGGTGTTCATGCCAAGGGCGTCGGCTCCGCTGGCGGTATTGAAGTTACCGATGGTATTAGTTCCCAGCGCCCCGGCTCCCGTGGCGGTATTCTCGGTGCCGGTGGTGTTGCTGAAAAGGGCTTCGACTCCGCTTGCGGTATTGCTTGCCGGCCGTTCCGGAAGCCACTGTTGCATGCCAATTACTAAGCGCTAGCTCACCGCGCTCTTGCCGACCCCACTTACCTCCAACTCTTCCGGCAATGACTTTAACGAGCGCGCGTGACCGCGCACGGATACTCGGAGCGCCACCTGCTTCATGCTGCGCCGATCGAACTGATCACCTCTGAACTATCTCTTTAGGCTCGTCGTCGCATGTATCCCGGTCGGCGCTATTCGGAAATGGCCGCCAGGCGACCAGTCCTAACTGATTTTATCAGCGCGTCATGATCGCGCTCAGTTTGATCAGCATACTCAGTTGCGAATTGCGCCACGGCCTCGTCAAAGACAGTTCTGTTGCCAAGGTACCCGGCGATCATGACCGCGTCGCCCGAACGCGCATGTCCTCTTGCCAACACTCGCCCACAAAGCTTCGCGTAAAAATCAAACCCTATTTTGTCCATAGTCTCAATCGTTACTGACATTTTCATGTCGCGAAGCTGCCGAACGTAAAAGTCTCTGCCTCTGACGTTGCCGTGGCTCCATCCCAACAACATGTCGCTTGCCGCCTGCATAAAGCGCTGGCCGACTACGACACGTTCACCGTGGTTCTTGTATTCGCTTGCTCCCGCATAGGGTTCCAGCACCGAGGCGTTGGCCTCTTTGATTTGGAGGAACAGCGGGTCGGTATCCGAGACCATACCGAGAACAATTGCGCAAAGGGTTCCGACACTGCCTACGCCGACTACCTTCATCGCCAAATCACAAAGCTTGAATCTGTCAATCAACGCTCTGTGATGCGGGGCGAGAGACCTCAGGTACGCGAAGTACCCTTCAGTCACAGCGGCATGGAATTCTTTGGTATCGGTTTCGTCAAGATGGAAAATCAGCGGCGGATTGTCTTTGATCCTCGGCTGCTTCCCCTGCTTGGCTGCCAGTTTAGGGAAGTCGTGCTCAAGAATGCTCTGGGCGCGG
>DATFSZ010000169.1:0-2774 GCA_035262365.1 Binataceae bacterium (SeqCode) | reverse complement strand
TGAAATATCTCCTCGTTTTGCTGCTCCTCATTATAGGTCCGGTGGTCATTTCCGCGGCCAATTACCTTATGGGTCCGCGGGAATTGGCAAACTGCGGATCGATCCAGCGCCGGACTCTTGCCCAACGCCTCTGAACATCCGGACGCGCTGATCCGGGTTTATGCTGCGCGGACGGTTCGCTGGCGCGGAATCTTCGCGGTGCACAGCTGGATCATCGTAAAAGACCGAGGGGCATCCCATTACACGCGTTATGACTACACGGCCTGGGGCGAGCCCATTCGGGTGGATGGATTTGCGCCGGATGGACGCTGGTTCGGTGCTTTACCGGAAACGATTCTGAGTGTGGACGGCGACGAGGCTGAGAGGTTGATCCCGAAAATACACTTCGTGATCGAGACTTATAAGTTTCGAGCGTACGGCGATTATCACCCCTGGCCCGGTCCAAACTCCAACACGTTTGTGCAAGCTGCTTTGGATGCGGTTCCAGAGCTCAACGCCGTGCTGCCGCCCACTGCCATTGGAAAGGACTATCCGTACGATGGCGCATGGTACGGCTTCACGCCCTCGCGAACTGGCGTTTTCCTTAACCTAGCCGGCTATCTCGGCCTGAAGATCGGTTGGGTGGAAGGAATTGAACTGAACCTGCTGGGCGGCGTAATTGGAATAGACCTTAGAAGACCAGCTATAAAGCTGCCGGCGGTGGGCCGGTTGGGAATGCAATTATCGCCATAGAAGTGGTTCCTGATCGGCCTGAACGCGAAGGAACAGGTAGTCCGGACCGATGTTGTCCGCATGCATGCCACCTAGCGGTGGGCAACGAAAGCTAACCACAATGAGCCGCGCGTTCGTTAAGGAAGTTGAGCACGAGATTGACGACCTGCCGGATCGACCGGTGTCGACGCATCCCAATTTGGTAACAGCTGAAGGTCTTGCCGCAATCGAGCGCACCCTTAGCCGTTTCGAAGCAGCACACAAAGCTGCGATAGCTAAAAACGATCGGACGGCGATCGCAGCAACTCAACGCGAGCTTCGATACTGGAATGCACGACGATCGACCGCGCAAGTCGTCGAACCGGCAGCCGATAAAAGCAAAGCACATTTTGGGGCCACAGTGACCGTGCGGCGGGATGATGGCCGGGCGCAAACCTTCCGCATCGTTGGTGAAGATGAAGCCGAACCCGCACGGGGTACCATATCCTATGTCTCTCCGCTCGCTCGCGCGGTACTTGGCGGAATGGCTGGTGACGATGTCGAGGTCCCCGGTGGGAACGCGACGATTACGGAGATCAAATAACAAAAAGTGGCAAATTCCCTCTGTAATCGCTCCCGCTCATCTCGGCCTCAGTGTGGTCGCGCAGGCGCGGGTGTCGGCGCAACTTTCCGCAATAGCGGCACCAGAAGCGTGGCTACGACAAAAGCGATCATAATCGCCCGGAATGCGTCGGCGTAAGCCAAAGTCGACGCTTCGCGGTAGGCAAGCTCCCAGAGCTGCTTGAGTGCCGCCGTGTGGCCGGCGTGAGATTGGACGCGATTGCGACAAAATGGAAATTGGTTTTTGCATTGATGATGGCGCCGCACAGCGCAATGCCAACGGCGCCGCCGAGATTGCGCATCATGTTAAAGAGCCCGCTTGCGTATTTCAGGCGATCCGGCGGCAAGCTCGCGAGCCCGAGATTGACCGCCGGCGCGACCGCAAACACCTGCGGCAGACCGCGAAGGATTTGCGGGATCTCCCAGTCGTGGGTGATGAAAGTGTAACTCCACATCGCCAGGCCGAAGGAGGCAAGTCCCAGCATCATCAGCCAGCGGATGTCGAATTTCTTGGCGAGGACGATATAAATGGGAACGCCGATCAGCGAAGCCGCGCCGGTCGAGAAGATCGCAAGTCCGGTCTGCCAGGCGGAAAAGCCGCGCACATAGCCGAGAAACAACGGGGTGAGATAAATCGTGGAAAAGATGCCGACGCCAGTGATGAAGGACAAAAAACAGCCGAGCGCGAAATTTCTGTTGGTCAGCGCGCGCAAATCGACGACCGGACGCGGGAAGGTCAGGCTTCGGGCGATGAACAGGATGCCGCTGATGCCGGCGATGTAAGCGCTAGTGCGGATGGTGTTATCGTCAAACCAATTCCAGCGTGTTCCCTCTTCGAGCACATATTCAAGCGTGCCAAGGCTGATCGCCATAAGGACGATGCCTGGATAATCGGCGCCCTTGAGCAGGCGCAGATCAGGCTTGTCGATATCGACCAGGAACGGGACCAACAGCGTAATCGCTATGCCCGGCGCGAGATTGACATAAAACAGCCAGTGCCAATTCCACGCGTCGGTGATCCAGCCGCCGATGATCGGGCCGAGAGTTGGAGCTACCGAGGCGATGGAGCCGACCACAGCCGCGGAATAGACGCGGCGCGGTCCCTGGAAATAATACAATGAGGACGTGAACACGATCGGGATCATTGAGGCGCCCAGCGCGCCTTGCAGCGCGCGAAACAGGATCATGCTGTGAATGTCCCAGGCGATACCGCACAACATGCTGGTGGCGGTGAAACCGGCGGCTGAGGCGGTGAACAGCCATCGCGTCGAGAACACCTGCGTCAGCCAGCCCGATAGCGGAATCACAATTATCTCGGCGATTAGATAGGCGGTTTGCACCCAGCTGATCTCGTCCTGCGCCGCCGACAGCCCGCCGCCGATATTTTGCAGCGAGGACGCCACGATCTGAATGTCCAACAGCGCCATGAAGCCGCCGAAGCACATCACGATGAACGGGACGAT
>DATFSZ010000168.1:0-90611 GCA_035262365.1 Binataceae bacterium (SeqCode) | reverse complement strand
TATCGCGAGGTGTTCTGCTTCGAGGTTGTTGGCCGCGGCGAAATTAAAAGCGAGCAGGCGGAGGCGGTCGTGGTCAGGAGCGCCGACCTCAATCTCGAGCTGATGCGGCCCAAAAAGTCGGGCACCCCGCTCGCCGAATTTCTGGAGCGCAAGCGCGCGGGCTTTTACTCGATCAACTGGAAGGTCAAGTCACGCGAAAAAGCGGCCGGCTATCTCAAATCCAAGGGCCTCAATCTAGTCGAAGGAGCGGAGCGCGCCACGCTCGACCCAAGCGCCATCTTCGGCGCCCGATACACCTTCACCGACGCCGCACGAATTATCGGTTAACCTCGCCCGCTCTCTAACGTGCGCGGGCGCCCGGAGTCCGTGCCCTTATCGGCTTTGCCTGCGCAGGTAGCCGTAGCCGAACAGGTTGAAACCCAGCACCGCGTAAAAAATCGCCAGGCCTGGAAACGCGGCCAGCCACGGCGCGGTGCGGAAATACAGCTCCGCTTCTTCAATCATCCGGCCCCAACTTGGAGTGGGCGGAGGAACGCCCAGGCCCAGAAAGCTTAACCCCGCGTCGAGCAGCAGCGTGCCCGAGGTGGAGAGCGCGGCCATCACTACGATCAGGGGGAGCACGTTGGGCAGCAGGTGAAGCGCGATAAGGCGCGTCGAGGAGGCGCCCAGCGAACGCGCCGCGAGCATGAAGTCGCGCTGGCTTATCGACAAGGCTTCGGCGCGCAGCACGCGTGCGACCTGCGTCCATGAGACCAGCCCGATGACGATCAGGATGCTGACCAGGCTCGGACTGAGCACCGCCACCAGGGCCATCGCCAGCAGCAGGGCCGGCAGCGTCAGCATCACGTCGGTCAAGCGCATCAGCGCCACGTCGACCGCGCCGCGAAAAAATCCGGCGGCCAGACCGATCGCCACGCCGATCGTCATCGTCACCAGCATCCCAGCCACGCCGACGATCAGGGAGATACGCGCCCCGTAAATGATGCGGGACAAAACGTCGCGGCCCAGTTCGTCGGTGCCCAACGGAAACGCGCGGCTGGGCGGCGCCGGCTCACCGTAAGTCGGAGCGACTGCACGCGTGGGATCGTGCGGCGCCAGTATCGGCGCGGCGGCGGCCAACACCACCAGGCTTAGCACCATCAGGAAGCCGGTCAACTCCATTGCGCCGACGCGTCCGCTCACGACGCCTCACCCAGCCTGATTCGCGGGTCGAGCCAAACGTAGAGCAGGTCCACGAGGAGATTCGCGATCACGATCAGGAACGCCGAGAACAGCACCGTGCCCATGATCAGCGGTATGTCGAGGTTGAAGATAGCTTCGAAGGCGAGCCGTCCAATTCCCGGCCAGTTGAACACCGTCTCGGTCAGGACCACGCCGGAGAGCAGTCCGGCCAGGTCCAGGCCGGCGAGCGTTACCAGCGGCAGCAGCGCGTTGGCCATCCCATGCTTGAGCATCGCCGCGCGCCGCGACAGTCCCTTCCCGAGCGCGGCGCGGATGTAATCCTGGCCCATCACTTCGGCCAGGCTGGTATGCAGGATGCGCGAATAATAACCGCCTGAGCCCAGCGCCAGAGTCACGGTCGGCAGAATCAGGCTGCGGGCGTCTCCAAAACCGCCTAGCGGAAACGAACGCAGGTACAAACCGCCGGCCACAAGCATCATCGTGCCGAGCCAGAAAACCGGCATCGAGATCAGTCCAAGGGAAACAATCAACAAGCCGTGGTCGACGAGGCGATCCTTGTACGCCGCCGCCGCGATTCCCATCAGCACGCCCAGGATCAACGACAGCGCCATCGCGCAGAGCGCCAGAATTGCGGTGGCCGGAAAACGCTCCGCGATCAGATGCGTAACGCTTTCGCGCATTATATAGGAGCGGCCCAGGTCGCCGTGCAGCGCGCGGTCCAGATAGCGCGCATACTGAAGGTAGATCGGCTGGTCCAGGCCCAGTTGCGTGCGTATCATCGCGAGCGTTTGCGGGTCGGCCTTCGCTCCCGCGATCGTGACCGCCGGGTCGGCCGGAACCACAAACGCGATCACGAAGGTGATGATCGAGGTTCCGATCAGCACAACAACCCCGAAGCCCAGCCGGCGCAGGATATAGCCCAGCATCGGCGCCGCTATCCAGCCAGTATTCCGCGCTGCCGCAAGATCTGCGTCAGATGGCGCTCGGCGCGCCCGCGATGACGCCCCGGCTCGCCGGCGTCGTCGGCGCTTTCCAACGCTTCGCGCTCGGGCTCACTGAGTTCGGCGATTGAAGCTTCCATTTCCGCCAGCCGCCGGGCCTGAGCCGGATCGGGCGCCGCGAGCCCGCGCATCGCGCGCCGATGGGCAAGAAAGGCGGTCAGCGACGAGTAGGCTGTGAGGTTCACGACAACGGGTTGACTTCGACGCCGCTGAGCCAGCCGATAATCTTGCCCAGGCCGAAGCCGGCCAAAGCGGCACCCAGCGCGATCGCCAGGAAATGCGCCCCGCTGAGCCATCGCGTACGATCCGCCAGCCAGCCCTCGAAATAGCCGACTCCGAACAGCGCGGCGGCGGTGGCAATCACGGCGGCGCCCAACCCGTAATTGGTGGAAGAGGTCAGCACGAACGGCACCAGCGGCACCAGGGCGCCCACGACGAACGCCAGCCCCATCACAATGCCGTCCGTGATCGGGTTGGAGACCAGGTTCTCGCCGATACCATAGACCTTTTCCTCGGCGGTCTTGGTGAGCGCCTCCGGCGCCGTGCTGAGCAGCTTCACCACCCGGTAGCCCGCCTCGCGGCTCAGGCCCTCGCGGCCCAGTTGGTCGAGCAGGTCTTCCTGGATCAGATACGGCTCGTGCACGACCTCGTCGCGGGCACGATTGAGTTCGCCTTCGAGCACCTCTCCCTCGGCCCGGGTGCCAAGGTAGGCGCCGGCCGCCATCGAGATCGCCCCGGCGGCGGTGGAGGCCAGCGCGGTCAGGATAACTTCGTAGCGCCTGGGCAGCGCGCCAGCCAGCCCGCACAAGACTCCCGCGGTGGTGAGGATCCCGTCCTGCATCCCGAAGACGACTTCGCGGATGTTGGACAGCCGCTGAAATCGGGCGCGTCTTTGTTGGGCAGTGGTGGGAGCCAACTTGGCGCAGTCTTATGGTTATGCGGCCGTGCCGGCGATCGGTTTCCAGTCTGCCGGACACATGCGGCCGCTGCGCAGCGCGCGCACCACGCGCAGCGTTTCCGCCACGCTGCGGCCGACGTTGGCTTGGCTCGCCACTGCGTACAGCACTTCGCGCCTGGCGCCGACTATAAAGGTTGCGCGCAACGCCACGCCCGCGCGCGCGTCGAACGCGTCGTAGCCGGCCGCCAGCTTGCCGCCTTCGTCGGCAGCCAGCGGATAGTCGATTCCCCCCAACTCGCGCACCCATTCCAGATGGGTCCGGACGCTGTCGCAGCTCACGCCGATTATCGCCGTTTTTTCCGCGGTGAAATCGTGCAGCATCTGCTGAAATCCTTTCACCTCGGTAGGACAGACGAAGGAGAAATCCTTAGGGTAAAAGAACAGCACGACCATCTCCGTCCCCGGACGCGCCAGGCTCACCCGCTCGGTCCTGGTCCCGACGACGGCCGGTAAGTCGAAATCCGGAGCGATGTCACCAGGTTTCAGCATCGACACAACATTCCAGCAGGTACTGACAGGTGTAGAGCCTAAATCAAAAATCGCCGCGACGCCACTTGATTGCTGGAGTTCTCAGCCGGTTCCGCCTCACACTTTCGTCCTTCCTTACTGACCAAAGCCAGGGGCGAGCGTAAGGGGGGCCGGGCACTTTCAGGCAGCCAAGCCGCGCCTTCTCGCGCTCGAAAAAACCGCCGCTTGCCCTACTCAATCTCATAAGTCAGATAAACCGTCGCAGGAACCGTGATCTGGCCGGCCGAGATCGGCGTCGGCGCTTCCGCGGACGCCGCCGCCATCATGCGCGGGGCTGCCATCCCGAATTGGATCGGACGCGGCTCGGCCGTAGTGGACGCGCGCAGTACGCGTTTTAACTTCACCCCCAGCGCCGCCGCGAGCGCGCGCGCCTGGCTAACCGCGTCGGCTGCGGCTTTCCCGATCGCATCGTTGCGCGGTCCACTCTGATCGCGCAACGTGAAGGTGACCGAATCGATCCGGTTGGCGCCCGCGCCGATCGCCGCGTCGATTAGCGGTCCAACCCGGTCCAGCGCCGTGGTCTCAACCGTAACCGTGTTGACGGCGCGGTAACCGATAATCTGACCGGAACTCTCGCCCGGTTTCTGGGAATAGTCGGGCATCAGATTGTAGGAGCCGGTCTGAATCTTGCCGCTATCCCCGAGCCTGGCCTTGAGCGCCTCGGTAATCTTCAGTGCGAGCTTCGCATTGTCCGTCGCCGCCTCGGCGGCGTTGGTGGCGTGAGTTTCCACCGCAATATCAATCGCGGCGCGGTCGGGGTTGGCGCGTACTTCGGCGTTTCCAGTCACCTCGATCGTGGGCAGCGGAGTGCTCTGGGGCGTCGCCTGCGCAATCGCAAGGGTCGGCTGGATGAGCGCCAGCACTATCAGCAGGGCGGGAATTTTCATCGGATGACCTTGGGCACGGTTGATTTGGTCCAATCTTGGCCGGGATTTGGCTTGAGGCGCAACCCTCGGCTTTGCGCCGGCGCGCCAGACGGGATATGGAATCGCCGCCGCGGCGCGCTTAATCTGAAATGGCCGCGCCCGGCGCGGCCCCCAAACCATGGCAGAAAAGCAGGAAAAGAAAGTTACGCCGCGCTCGCAGGATTTTGCCGGATGGTACAACGACGTCATTCTGCGCGCGGAACTGGCCGATTACTCGCCGGTGCGCGGATGTATCGTATTTCGGCCCGACGGATTCGCGATCTGGGAGGCGCTGCGCGACGAGCTCGACCGGCGCATCAAGCGTACAGGCGCGCGCAATGCCTACTTCCCGCTCTTCATCCCGCAAAGCTTTATCGCGAAAGAGGCCGAGCACGTCGAGGGCTTTTCGCCAGAGCTGGCCGTGGTCACGCACGGCGGCGGCAAGGAGCTGGAAGAACCGCTGATTGTGCGGCCGACCTCCGAAACCATCATCAACCATATGTTCGCGCAATGGATCCATTCCCATCGCGACTTGCCGCTGATGATCAATCAATGGTGCAACGTGGTGCGATGGGAGATGCGCACCCGGATGTTCCTGCGCACCACCGAGTTTCTCTGGCAGGAAGGCCACACCGCGCACGCCACGCAGCCCGAGGCGGAGGCGGAGACGCAGACGATGCTGCAGACGTACCGCACCTTCTGCGAGGAGATTTTGGCAATTCCTCTGATCTGGGGCCGCAAGAGCGCGGCCGAGCGCTTTGCCGGCGCGGTGGAGACCTACACGATCGAGGGTCTGATGGCAGACGGGCGCGCGCTGCAATGCGGCACGTCGCACTTTTTGGGGCAGAACTTCGCCCGCGCTTTCAACATCCGCTACCTGGGCGACAACAACGAGTTGCAATTCGTCTGGCAGACCAGTTGGGGCGTCTCGACCCGCCTGCTTGGCGCGTTGATCATGGTTCACGGCGACGACCAGGGGCTGCGGCTGCCGCCCAGAGTGGCGCCGATACAAGCCGTGATCGTGCCGATCTGGCGCAAGGACGAAGAACGCCAGCAGGTGCTGGGCGCCGCACAGTCATGTCTGGCGTCGCTGGAAGCAGCCGGGGTCCGAACGCACCTGGACGCGCGCGAAGGCGCGACGCCGGGTTTCAAGTTCAACGACTGGGAGATGCGGGGGGTGCCGATGCGAATCGAGATCGGCCCGCGCGACGTCGCCGCGGGATCGGTAATCCTGGCGCGCCGCGACATCGCGAGCAAGGAGGCAAAAATTAAGTCGGCAATTGCCGATCTGCCCTCGGCCGCTGGCAAGCTGCTGGAAGAGATCCAAACCAACCTGCTGCAGCAGGCGCGCGCCGCGATGGCGGCCGAGACGCGCTCATTCGACAACTACGAAGCGTTGAAACGTCAGATGGAAGGCGAGGGCGGCGGCGGTCTGGCCGAGGTGCATTGGTGCGGGGATCCTGAATGCGAAACCAAAATTCGAGAGGAGACCCGCGCTACGTGCCGCGCGATCCCGTTGGAGGATCAGAGCCGGGGCCCCTGCATAATCTGCGGCGCCAAAGGCCCCCGCGCCTATTTCGCGAAGTCCTATTGAGTCAATAACAGGCAGCGCAGACCCGGATGCTCAGGGCAATGCGGATCCGCTCTACCGCAACGCTTGATATAGGGTGAGTTCCTTCTCCCAGTCCGGCAGCGGATTGCCGAAAATGTACGCCCGTTGTTAGTGGCTCTCACTCTTTCTCATGCGCGTCAACGTAGGCCCGCAGAACGGCATTGATCCGGGTCTGATACCCGGCGCCTCGCTCCTTGAACCACTCCACGACTTTGCGATCCAACCGCAGCGTCAAGAGCTCCTTCGGGGGTTGTGGCTCAGGCAACACCACCTTGGCGGACCTGAACCACTCCCGATCAACAATCGGCGCCGCATCCGGATCCCGCTCAGCGGCCTGTTTAATCTGTTCGTCCGTCAAAGCGTCCACCCGCTTCCAGTCGGTCCTACCCGCCCGCCGAGTGTTAAGCGAACGCCTGACGATACGCTTCGCGTTCACGAGGACTAGCCCTCCTGGCTGAAATGATTCTCCGCCTTCCTTCTCGTAAAGTGTAAACCACGGCGATTACGCGTTCGTGGACGATGCCAAAGGCTAAATAGCGGACCTCTCGATAATCGCGACCGGCTATTTGGTGCTCTATGTAGGGACCCTCGAAAATTGAGATGGCATCCTCAAAATCGAGAGCATGCTTCGCGATATTTGCAGCGTTCTTGTTCGGGTCCCATTCGAAGTCCACCACGGCCCCTTGTTACTACGATTGTAGTTATAGCTCGGAGCGTAATCAATCCGCGGGTTGAATCGTACCAAACGGCAGTCCGCGTAACCGCAGAGTCAATCTCCTCCCGCCATGAGACAAATCGGCTCTCGATATGTCTCTGGCCCGCTCCTTGAGCGCTTCCCACGTTGAGAATCGAACGGGATAGACAAGCGTTCCTGTAATCTCATCGGCATCAAACAGCGATGCACATGCCATCGAGCCAGCTTACCGTCTGTGCGCATTAAAAGGGATTATGGTTCTGTCCCAAAGTCCTTAAAATACGACAATTTCATGGCGGCGCGGACTTCGTCCATCGTTTGTTGGGCGACCGTGCGGGCTTTTCGGGTGCCTTCCAGGATTATTTCGCGGACGCGGTCTGGTTTGGATTCGTACTCGGCGCGGCGCTCTCTTATCGGGGTCAGGAACTTGCCCAGCGCGGCCAATAGCTTTTGCTTTACCTCGACGTCGCCTACCGTGCCTTTGCGGTAACGCTCCTTTAGTTCTTCGACCTCCCCTTTGTCGGGGTTGAAGGTGGCGTGGTAGGTAAACACCGGGTTGCCCTCGACGTGGCCGGGGTCGGTTGGATGGATCCGGGTCGGATCGGTGAACATCGACATCACGCGCTTGCGCAGCGCCTCGGAGGTGTCGCTCAGGTAGATGCAGTTATTCAGCGACTTCGACATCTTGGCGCCGCCGTCGGTGCCGGGCAGACGCGCCACTTCCCCCAGCATCGCTTTGGGCTCGATCAGCACTTTGCCGTAAAGACCGTTGAAGCGCCGCACGATCTCGCGCGCCTGCTCGATCATCGGCAACTGGTCCTCGCCCACCGGCACCAGGTGCGCCTTGAAGATGGTGATATCGGCCGCCTGCGAGATCGGATAGGACCAGAAGCCGACCGGGACGCCGCGCTTGAAGTTGCGCTGCTTGATCTCTTCCTTGACAGTCGGGTTGCGCTCCAGCGTAGCCACCGTGACCAGGTTCATGAAATAGATGGTCAGCTCCGCAAGCTCGGGCACCATCGATTGGACGACGATCCTGACGCGCTCCGGATCGAGTCCCACCGCCAGGTAGTCGAGCGCCACCTCAAAGACATTTTGACGCAGCATCTCGGGGCGCTCGAAGTTGTCGGTCAAAGCCTGCACGTCGGCGATCAGGATGTAAGTATCGTACTCGTGCTGCAGGCGCACGCGGTTTTGCAGCGAGCCGACATAATGGCCCAGATGCAGTCGGCCGGTGGGGCGGTCGCCGGTCAGGATTCTCTTTTCCATGATTCTTTATAATCGGCTTTGATAATGCGAAGCGATTCATTTTTTCTCTGCCCTTTCAGGCAAATCGCTTCGCGTTGATCCTCATCGTCTTGCTGACGCCCGGCTCGGATGACAACTCGGGTCTCGATGCGAAAACCCATTACGAATTCACCTGGTAGGGCAACTAGCTCGCGAACAGCTCGCGCAGCGTGGCCAGATTCTCCACATCCTCCTTGAGATCGGGGCCTTTGGGCGTTTCCAGGCACATCGGGATACCGGCAAAGCGTGGGTCGTTCAGCAGGCGGCGAAACGGTTCCAGGCCCATGTGTCCCTTGCCGATATGCTCATGCCGATCCACACGCGAACCCAATGGCTTTTTGGAGTCGTTGAGATGAAACGCCGCCACCCGGTCGATTCCGATCAGATCGGCAAGCTCGCCGAAGGTGCGCTCATAGCCCTCCCGCGTGCGCAGGTCATAGCCGGCGGCGAAGGCGTGCTCGGTGTCGATACACAGTCGCATCCGGTCGCTGCGTTTGACGCGGTCGAAAATACGCCGCATCTGGTCGAAGTTGCATCCGAGGTTGGTTCCCTGGCCAGCGGTCAGCTCCAGCGTCACCCGCACCTTGTAGCCCGGGCAAGCGGCATGGACTTCGTCAATCGACCGCGCGATGGTCTTGATGCCGGCGTCCTCGCCGCTCCCGACATGGGAGCCGGGATGGGCGATCAGGTTGGGGATGCCCAGCATTTCGCATCGCTCAAGCTCGTCGATGAAACCTTCGATCGAGCGTTTGCGCAGCCGTGAGTCGGGCGCGCCCAGGTTCAACAGGTAGGAGTCATGCGCGACCACGATCGCGATTCCGGCCTCGGCCTGGCGCGCCCGAAAAGTCTTAACGTCTTCATCCGCATACGGCTTGCTGGCCCATTGACGCGCCGACTTGGTGAAGATCTGCATGCATTCGCAGCCCACGCTGCGGCCGCGCAGAGGAGCCTCGGCCACGCCGCCCGCAATCGGCATATGCGCGCCTAAAAGCGGCCGCTTTCCGTTTGTCTTGCCCGACGCCATCGATTCGCCGCCCGCCTTTCAAACGGCACGATGGGCGGAATCTTATATGATGTCACGGCCAAGCCAAACTTCGCGCCGGGAACAGGACCCGGCGTTTACTCGCAGCCGCGCAGCGGATGGCCGCCTCCCGCGCGGGCGAATCGCGCGGGGATTTCGCGTCGGCCGCTAATTGCGTCTGCGAAACGTACCGGTCTGGTCCATCACGTAGATACCGTCGGGCAGCCCGAATGTTCCCTTCATCACTTGGCTGCTCACCGGCAATCCCGCGCCCTTGGCGGCAGCTTGCCCGGCCTCATACAGGAAGGTCAGAAAGGCGGTGGTGTCCTGGTCGTCGGAAAAGGCTTTCACCTGGCCGTCGTCGGTCTGGATGCTGAAATTGTTCTTGGCGAAAATCGTCAACGGCTTGATGTCGTAGGCGTTTTCATAGTCCGGCAGCATGGTGAGAGTCGATTGCTGGGCCTTGTTGTCCACCATCAGGTAAACCTTAGGTGGATAGACGCGCACTCCGTCGGGAGCGTCCGAGGAGCCGCGAGCCCATCTGGTCTGTACGGTGGCGCAAGCTGAGAGTCCTAACAGTGCGGCCAGGGCCAGTGTAGTTGTGCTGCTTTGCATTACCCAGTCCTTTCAGAAAACTCTAAGATTCATATCCCCCTGTTGTTGAGCGAAGGCGATTGCATCCTCGATCGGATGAAAAAAAGCCCAGCCGCGGCTGGCCAGCGCAAAGACCATCCCCACCGCGAGGCTGCCGCTGTAGAGCAAGCCGCCGGAATCTCCCGGCATCACGGCGGCCGCCAACAGGAAGGCGTTGTCCACCAGCAGATCGCCCACCTGCACCGCGCCGGCATAGCTGTACACATTCGCGTTCGATACCAGCGAGACGGGCAGCGCGCAGTCGACGTTGAGTCCGGGTTTGATCTCGGATCGATCCATAAAGCCGGTCAGATTGACGCCGGCGCCGTCAACCATCAGGTCCGACTGGCTGCACTTGGTGTCGATTCCGGCAATCGCGATATCGAACTGAAGCCCGCCGCCGGCCGGCGCGGCCTGGAACGCCACCTTGCCGGCCGGATTGATTGCGGGGCAACAGTCGCAAAGCAGCTCGGCGCTTCCCCTGGCGACGTGCGCGCAGGTAACCACGAACATCCCGCCGGCGGGCGCCTTGTTGCGGAACAGCAGGCAGGCGGTGCCGACGTTGCCGTTGGTGTTGTCCAGCCGCGAACCCGCGCCGCAGGCGAACCGCACCGTACCGATTTCAATTACGTCGGTGGGTATCTTGCGGCTGCGGTCCACGCTGCCGTCGAGATTGCGGGCGAACACGAAGCGCGGCAAGGGCCGCTTGGGATTGGGACGTTTTTTCCGGACGTAAAAATGAATTGCGCCGTGCTCTTTGGTCGCCTGGCCGCCGGTCAGCTTGGTGCCCACGGCGACCCCGATGACGTCGGGATGCTTTAGGTAGCGGCTGCGCACGGCATGATGAAGCCGCGGCCGCGGCTGCGCTCCAACGCGTGCGGGGCGCGGCGTTGGAGCCGTACAAGGGCCGGGTTTCCGCCGTTTGCCACCCCGTTTGCCCTTTTTTCCAGCCGTCACTATCGGCCGTCCTCAGCCCTGTCCAAGTGTCCGTTTTGCGCCGCAACACAATTGCCATGAGACGCGTGATATGACAAGTGGACTTCATATCTGGACAGTTTGTGCGATTCGCAGCGGCAATTGCGCCCCCGCGCGCGGCTATTGAAGGCGCAACGGCCGCGGTCCATTATGTGGCGTCTGCGAGTTGCCAGCCGGGCGGCACATACAACAAGTGACGGAGCATGGGGTCATGAAAATTGGAATTTTTGTCGGCATAGCAGCGGGCGCGCGGCCCGACTCGATGACCACGGTGGCCCAGCACGCCGAGCGCCTTGGCTTCGGCTCGTTGTGGGCCGGAGAGCACGTGGTGGTGTTCGACCGTTATCAATCGAAGTACCCTTACACGGAAGACGGCGAAATGCCGCTGGTGCGCGACGCCGACTTTCTCGACCCGATCGTGGCCCTGACTTACGCGGCCGCGGTCACCCGGACCATCCGCCTGGCCACCGGAATCTGCCTGGTGCCCGAACACAACCCAGTGGTGCTGGCCAAACAGGTCGCGAGCTTGGACTACCTATCCGGCGGCAGATTCGCGCTCGGGGTCGGTATCGGATGGTCGGAGGAGGAATTCCGCGCACTGGGTGTGCCATTTGAGAAACGCGCGCAGCGCACCGGCGATTACATGGACGCGATGTTCAAGCTATGGGGCGAGGATCAGGCGAGCCACTCCGGCGAATACGTCCGTTTCAGCCAGGCCCGCATGAATCCCAAGCCGGTGGCGCGCGAAAAAATACCGGTTTACTTCGGCGGCGAAAGCTTGCCGGCGCTAAGACGCGTTGCCAAGTACGGCACTGGATGGTTCGGCTCCAATCTGGGGCCGCTGGAAACCGGAGAAAAACTGGCCAAGCTGCGCGAATTGATGAAGAGCAGCGGGCGCAAGCCTGATGAGCTGCGCGTCATGATGTCGCCCGGCATCGCACATTTCAGTCCCACGAATCTGCCCAAGTACCACGAGGCCGGAGTTCATGAGTTGGTGATTTTCCTCAATTATTCGAGCAAGCAGGAGGAGAATATCGGCAAGCTGGAGCATCTGGCCAAGCGCTGGGTCGAGCCGGCGGAAAAGTTAGGTTAGCGCCGGCCGGCCAAAACTTTGCAAAATGCCTGTCGTTGAGGCTGATCGTTCTATAAGCGCCGGGGGCGCATCCTCTTCCTCACTTGTATCTGTGGTGAAGAACCAATTTTTCCCCTGCCGCCCTCACTCAGACCGGGGCGCAGAGGAAAAATTGATTGGATGAGACATGGGTTGGGTCTATGACTCGGAGATGCGAAGCCGCGACGATCTGCGGAGGCAGGCCAGGACTGTTTTCCCTGGCCAAACGACGCCGCTCGCGGCGAGCCTGCATTTGCTGCTTGATGAATTGAGCGTCTTGACCGAATGAAGCTTCGGGGCGACAGACCGACTTCCCCACTGGTCGTAATGAGACCGCGAGGGAGTCTGGGAGGGTCGTCGCTACCATCGTGGTTGAAAAAGCCAGAACGGTTGCCGGGACCGTAGAGTCCTATCGTGCAAGGAAGGGCTGGAAGCGTAGAAGGAGAGAGCGATGGATGAAAAATCGCGATCGAGTTGACCTCCATCGTTAAGATGCGATTAGGAAGCGACAGGCCGGCTTTCCCCCAAGTCCTAAATGGTTGCGGTTCGGCCAACCCCACGATTCGATGAGGGCCGGGTGCTTCGATGACCGATGAAAATGACTGGCGGCTCCATCCCGGCGACCATCAGCACTATTCGGGTTTAACTCTCTTCAGACGCCGATTTACTGAGCGTGCGTATCGGGATGATCACGCTCACTGTGAGTTTTGCTGGGCGAAATTCCTGGAAGAAGGCCGCCTACCACACCCACAGGACGCGCATGTGTCGTGCACACAGGCTATACCACCGAGGACAATCGATCGTGGATCTGCGACCAATGTTTCAGCGACTTCCACGAACGGTTCCGTTGGACACTAGCCAAAGACCAAAACGAGCCATGAGCTGCGGCGGCGCTTGACTTTCAAGACGGTTGCTCTCTCCCGGGATAAGCGGAGAGAACAGAAAGAGCTCTGCGCCAAAATGTCTGTGGACACTAATTGTCGAAATGGTTTTCGCTTCCGGGCGAGGACAGAGAGAGGACAGAAAGGGCCCCTGTCAGGGTATTGCGGCGGTCTCCAGGGGCCATTCCCGTCGCATGTGGAATTCAGCCTGGCCGCTGTCGAGGCCGTTTTCAGAATTCTCTTTCAGCACATTCGCTTGCGCACTTGCGCGAGCACAGCGGCGGCTTGCTCAGACGCGCAAAAAGCCGCCAGCGGCTGATCACCTTGCCGCACCATTCGCAGATTCTGACCGTATCGTGGGTGTGCCCGCTGATGAGACTTCCGGCCAGGCTGGTTAGAACCGAGCGCTGAACCAGCACCAGCCGCGGCTGTCGCGCGGAATCCGGCGCCGCGACGGGCGCCTTGCGTCGCTTTAGCGCCACCACCTTGGCGCCTGTGCCGGCATCTTTTGATCGAATTCCGAAAAATCGCGCGTCTCGCATCACCAACTCCAGCCGCCGCCGCCGCAATGCCGGAGGCTCAAGCCTGCGGGGCTTCCGGAAACCTCACCCTGAAGCTGCTGCCGGCTGAAGGCTTCGATCTGACATCCAGCGTTGCTCCGAGCGAGATCACGTTGCGCCTCACCAGCGCCAGTCCGAGCCCGAGGCCTCGATGCTCGCGCGTGCTGGAGCTGGAAAGCTGCATAAAAGGCGCGAAGGCTTCATCCAACCGTCCTTCTTCCATTCCAATCCCGGTGTCAGCCACTTCGAGTTCCACCACACATCGATGCCGGACTCGAAGCCGCCGCAGCCGGACGGTAACGCCGCCCCGGTCGGTAAACTTGATCGCGTTGGACACCAAATTGGCTATGATTGATACTAGGCGCCGGCGGTCCGAATGTAAAAGCTTAAGCCGCGGCTCGACCCGCCATACCAGAAAGACTTTTTTGCGCCGCGCAGCCTGGGCGAAGACCGGTTCCAGCTCCGCGACAACATCGGCCAGGTCAACTTCTTCCCTGACCGCGGCCTGTGTGCCGGTCATCGCGGCGGTATATTCGAGCAGGTTTTCGACCGTTTGCGAAAGTTCGACTGCACTTAGGCGTAGGCGCTCCAGGATGCGCATCGGCTCGGCGCTGAACTCGCCACCCCAGTCCTCAGCCAGAATATCAAGATATCCCCGCATGACGTGCAGCGGGCTGCGCAGCTCATGCGACAGATTGGATATTATTTCGAACCGGCTGACGGCTGGAGCCGCCACCGATTTAACATACGGCGCGATTGATTCCGCGCTGCTTCTGCTGGCCCGCACTGACAGTCCCCCCTGAGGCGCGCTACGGGTTGCGCGCACGATCGAACCAGCCCGATCAGGTAGAACATCAAAGCTGTGCGGGGTATAAGCAGAACACCTAGTTGGTAAAGAAAAGTGTCTTAGAGACGTATGAAAAGATACTTAGCGAAAATCCCTTTCAATTCTGTAATCGCCGCAATAACAGCGGGCGAAGAATGACCCCGCCTAACAGCAGGGCGATTGGTCGCGGTATTTGCGCGACAATGCGGCGCGCATCGCGGCGGAGCGCGCCCCGCGGCTGGATTGGCCTTGCGTTGCGCCGAGACCCAATGAATTGAGCCGCCTCAGCTCCGCCCAAAGGGGCGCCAGCCGCCTCTTGAACGCCTTGATGATGCGGCGCGGCGCCGCGCTGCGCTCCCAGCGGCTCATGCCGCGCTCTCCATCCGGGGCGCGCCAAGCGCGCGCGAACCGAGCAGTTTGGCAAGCCATACGCGCGCCGAATCGGCAATGATAACGGCCACCAGTGCGATGAATATCAACGTCATGCCGGCGTCGACCCGGTCGTTGAAAATCAGCCGGTTTATTTCCGTCGCGCGCGCCGCGCTGAGGGTGGGAGCGGCCAATTCGGCGCGCAGGATCTCGATATGGGCCAGGAATCCCACGTTGGGCATCGAACTCCAGACCTTAAGCGCGCCCGCGGTGATGGTGACCGAGGCCAGCCATCCCAACGGAATCAGGGTGACGAATGCATAGCGCGCCTTGCCTTGCCGGATCAGCGCCGTGGTGGCGACGCACAACGCGATCGTCGCCAGCATCTGATTGGCGATTCCGAACAGCGGCCAGAGCGAATTGATTCCGCCCAGCGGATCGATCGCGCCGTAATACAAAAAGTAGCCCCACGCGCCGACGATCAGTGCCGAGGTGAGCACGATGCTGGGGTAGGAACTGGTCTCGCCCAGCGGCGCGTAGAGATGGCTGAGCAGGTCCTGCAGCATGAAGCGCCCCACCCGCGTGCCGGCGTCCAGCGTGGTCAGGATAAACATCGCTTCGAACATGATGGCGAAGTGATACCACAGGCCCATCACGGCGCGACCGCCCAGCGAGCGCGCGAAGATATGCGCCATCCCGACCGCGAGCGAGGGCGCGCCGCCGGTGCGCGCCATCAGCGTGGTCTCGCCGACGTCGGCGGCCAGCTGCGTCATCTCCCGCTCGTTCACCGCGTAGCCCCATCCGGAGATGGTCCGGGTGGCCGCCTCGCCGCGTCCCACCACGCCGGCGGGGCTGTTGATCGCGAAGTAAACGCCGGGATGGAGCACGCCGGCGGCCACCAGCGCCATCACGGCGACGAACGACTCCATCAGCATGCTGCCGTATCCGATCATGCGCGCGTCGTTCTCGCGCGCCAGCATCTTGGGCGTGGTGCCCGAGGCGATCAGCGAATGGAAGCCCGAAATCGCGCCGCATGCCACGGTGATGAACGCGAAGGGAAAAACCTTGCCGCCGAACAGGGGACCTTTGCCGTTGACGAACTGGGTCAGCGGGGGCATCAGCGTGGGCGGATGCAGCGCGACAATCCCGGCGGCCAGCAGCACGATAGTGCCCAGCTTGATGAACGCGGACAGGTAATCGCGCGGCGCCAGCAGCAGCCAAATCGGCAGCACTGAAGCCAGGAACCCATAGCCGATGATCCAGATCGAGAGGTGGGCGGCGTCCATCACAAAAAACCGGCGCCATTCGTGGAACTCGACCCAGCGCCCGCCGGCTACCGCCGCGAGGATCAGCAGCAGGCCGATGATGGAAGCCTCCAGCACGCGGCCGGGGCGCATCCAGGTCATGTAAATCCCCACCACCATCGCGATCGGCACCGTGGCGCCGACCGTGGAGGTTGCCCACGCGCTCTCCTTCATCGCATTGACCACCACCAGGCCCAAAACCGCGATCAGGATGATCATGATCAGGAGCACGCCGACCAACGCGGTGAAGCCGCCCAGCGGGCCGATCTCCTCGCGCGCCATCTGCCCCAGCGAACGGCCGCGCCGTCTCAGCGAGAGTCCGAGGATTACAAAATCCTGCACGCAACCGCCCACCACCGCCCCGATCACAATCCAGATGATTGAGGGCAGGTAGCCGAACTGCGCGGCCAGAATTGGGCCGACCAGCGGTCCCGGTCCGGCGATTGCGGCGAAGTGATGGCCGAAGGTCACCCAGCGCGAGGTCGGGATATAGTCGCGGCCGTTGTCGAGCAGCACCGCGGGCGTGGGACGCGAATCGTCCAGCTCCAGCACCCGCGCCGCAATGAACGAGGCGTAGAACCGGTAGCCCAGGGCGTAAACGCACAATGCGGCGGTGATGAACCACAACGCGTTAGGCGGCTGCTCGCCATGCAGGACGCTCAGCACCGCCAGCGCGAACGCGCCCAATCCCGCCACCAGCGTCCACAGCGCGACCGAAATGATCTTCACAGTCCCACACCTCGTCGACAGATTGTGGAGATTGTCGTCAGCAGGTGGGGCCTGTTCAAGGGCGGGAGATGCGCGCCGGCTGCGCGGTCATTAGCGAAAAACTCACCTCCGCGCCCAACGCCGCCGCTCGCCTTAATCACGGTAACGGGTTTGTAGTCGCCGGGTAACAAAACCGAAACGCGAAAAAATATCGGGCGGGTCCGCGTTTTGCGGTCAAGCAAAAACGGGCGCCAGTTCATGCCGGCTGCAAGCTGGTGCGCAGTCAGGGAACTGAACGGAGCGCCGCGTTGTTAGGTATGGAGAGCATCGAAAAAGAGCACGCGCACAGTTAGCCACCGTGAAGGCCTTGCTGGAGTGGGTGGATGCGTCACTTTGTCCTGATAATCCTGGTTTTTTCGTTGATCGCCGGCCGTGGGGTGGCAGACGCCGTCGACCGCGCTGAACTGCTGAAGATCAAGCGCGAGATTCAAAGGATCAAGGCCGACGAGGAGCGCGAACGTGAGCGCGACGAACGGCTCATCGGTGATCTCGAGCAAAAGGTGGACAAGCTTGAGAGCCAGAACCGCGAGCTTCAGCGCTCCAGCGAGAAACTGCAGACGCGGACCAGCCAGCAATACCAGCAGCTGCACGACCAGCTCAGCGCCAACCCGTCACCGGCGCAGTTTGCGCGCGAGTTTCAGGACTATCTCGGTACCCATCAGTTCACGCTGGCCGGCGCAGTCGGCGGCAATTTCATTTACGATCGTCAGACCGCGACCAACACCTTTGCTCTCGACTTTGAACCAATCGTTCTCTACAGGGTCACCGACTGGCTGCTGTTCGAGGGAACCATCGAGGCCAACCTTCCGCCGGGCGGCGCGGCTGAGTTCTCGGTGCCGGTGGCGACCGCGCAAATCTTCCTAAATGACTATTTGGAGATACAAGCAGGCATTTTCGACCAGCCCTTCGGCGACTGGTACGAAGACCAGAGCCCATTTTGGGTCAATCGATTTGTCACCGCTCCCCTGCCCTATGGCGTGGAGGCCATGGTCCCGCCCACTGATTTGGGCGTTCAGTTGCGCGGCGGCGTGAATTGGGGAGCGCTCGGACAGGACTTCGACTACACCGTATGGGTTAGCAACGGACCCAGCTTTGCCGACGACGTACCGCAACCGGTGGTGGGTCAGGCGATTAACGGCGTCAACACTATCAAGGTGAACACCAACGGCCAGGGCTACGGCGCCCGGCTGCGTTTGTATCCGTTCCCGCTGGATTCGGCCCTCGGACGGCTGGAGCTGGGCGCATCCACGCTCAACGGCAAATGGCTTGACGGCAACTGGTACAACGCATGGGGCATCGATTTCGCCTATCTGCACGGCCCGTTGCAGGCGCGCGGCGGGTTCATCGAAATGTACCGCCAAATGCCCAATGCCAACGCCGACAACCGTCAGGGATGGTACGTACAGCTGGGCTACTTTCTTAACCAACTGTCCATACCATTTGCGCCCGAACCAGTCGCAAACTTTATCCATAGACTCGAACCTCTGATCCGCTACTCGGGTATCAACCAGCGCGCGATCGTGCAGGACGAGATTTCGACCGTGCCCGAGATTGGTTTTAGCGGCTCGCCGTCGATCTGGACGCCGCATCCGCGCGAGGTCGCGCTGGGCCTGGATTACTGGCTCGCGCCGTCGATTGTCTGGCAGAACGAATTCGATATCGAACTGCCCGAAGCGGGCGGGTCGATCATCTCGTTCGCGGGCAATCCCACGCCGACGATATTTCCTCGCGGCGCAACACCCAACGACGTCGCATTCCTGAGCCAATTGGCGATCGGGTTTTGAGTGCGGTGAGGGAGCCGGCGGATGAGGCGAACCATAATCGCATTCTTGCTGGCGGCGCTGGCCTTGGTGTCGGTGTGCCGGCCGAGCCATGCGGAAGACGGAACCCTCTCCGAACAGCGGCGGCTGTTTCGCGAGGGGGCGAAGCTCTGGCCAGTTTACTGCTCGCAATGTCACAACGCGCGTCCCGGTTCGGAATTCGCTCCCTACCAATGGAACGCGATCATCATGCACATGCGCACACAGGCCAATCTGCCGGCGCAAAACGCCGCGGCGGTGCTGGAGTACTTAAAGGGCGGTCATTGAGTGGACGCCCGCTTCGTAGCGCTGGAATCGCCCAGAAGCGCCCATGAGGGTCGCTGAAAAAATCAGAGCGAGGTTTCGGGGCGACCTGGAAAACGACTTAAAACAGATAGCGCCGCGTGTTGATGCTGATTAGCAAGCCCATCGCGGCCATCAGCACGATCAGCGAGGAGCCGCCGTAGCTTACCAGCGGTAGGGGAATTCCTACCACTGGTAGGATACCGGTTGCCATCCCGATATTGATCGCGGCCTGCCAGAACACCATCGCGGTCAAGCCCAGCGCCAGCAGCGCCCCGAAACGGTCGCGCGCGCGGGTGGCTATCGCCAGTCCGCGCCCTACCAGGCCGGCGTAGAGTCCCAGCAAAAGAATCGAGCCGGCAAAGCCGAACTCCTCGGCGAACACGGAAAAGATGAAGTCCGTGGTCTGTTCAGGCAGGAAATTAAGCCGCGCCTGCGTCCCCTTGAGGAAGCCCTTGCCCCATGACCCGCCCGAACCTACTGCGATTTCAGACTGGATGACGTGGTAGCCGGCGCCCAGCGGATCTGATTGAGGATGCAGGAACGCCACCACTCGCTCCTTCTGGTAGGGTTTGAGCACATGCCACGCCACCGGCATCGCGAGCAGGGCGCCCAGCGCCAGAATCCCCATCGTGCGCAGGTTGATACCAGCGGCGAAAATGATGGTGGCGAAAATCAGCAGCATCGTCAGCATCGTACCGAGGTCAGGCTGCTTTAAGACCAGCCCGGCGGGCAACCCGAGCAGGATTGCAGGGACCAGGATATGGCGAAGACGCAATCCGCCGGGCGGCGGATCGTCGCGCAGGTAGCGCACCAGCACCAGGATCAACGCGAGCTTGGCCAGTTCGGATGGTTCGAGCGTGAACAGTCCAAGGTTGATCCAACGCCGGGAGCCGCCGGTGGCCTGGCCGATGATGCTCACCGTCAGCAGCAGTCCCATCACCAGCACGTAAATCGGGTAGGAATAGCTGGACAGCGCGCGGTAGTCGAACATCACGACCGCGAACATCGCGGCGGCGCCCGCCACGGTCCAGATAATCTGGCGGATTATCAGGGTCTGAAACGGACGATGCTCGCTGTAGGACGCGCTCGCAACGCTGAGCAATCCGACCAGCGCGATCGCGAAAGTCAGAATAAAAACGGCCCAATCGAAATGATAAATCAGCCGGCGGTCGAAACCGAGCCGCATCCTGCTAATCCCCGTTCTCCGGCACGCTGGCCGCGGCCTTGGCCAGCGTGCCGGCGGGCAACGGCTGACCAGGTGGATAAAGTTGAAAATACCTGAGCATCACTTGGCGAACGACGGGCGCAGCGGCGCTGCCCCCGTGGCCGCCGTGCTCGATAACGCAGGAGATCGCGATACGCGGATCGTTGCCGGGCGCGTACGCGATAAACCATCCGTGGTCGCGATAACGCTCGGGCAGATCCTCTTCCTTGGTGCGCGCGCCGGCCGCTTCCTTGACCACCTGCGCGGTTCCGGTCTTGCCGCAGACTTCGATCCCCGGAATAGCGGCCTTACGCGCCGTGCCCATCGGGTTGTTAACCACGCCGCAGGCGCCCTTTTGCAGTATCTGGAATTGGTCAGGTGTCAGCGGAATGCGCGCCGCTACTTCGGGCTGGTAGGCCTTGATAGTCGTACCATCCAGCGCCTCGATACGCCTGACGAAATGCGGTTTGTAGCGAATGCCCCCCATCGAGACCTCGGCCGCCAACTGGGCCAATTGCAGCGGAGTCACCGCGACGTAGCCCTGGCCAATCGCGACGGAAAGGGTTTCGGCCGGATACCAACGCTCATGAAAGCGGCGCTGCTTCCATGCCGATGACGGGATGGTGCCGGTTCGCTCGTGCGCCAGCGGAATGCCGGACACAACGCCAAAACCCAGCCTGTTCGCCCATCGCGCGAGGCGATCCACACCCAGGTGCTCGCCGACGTTGTAGAAGTACACGTCGCAGGAGGCGATGATCGCATTGATCAGGCTGATCGTGCCGTGGCCCTGCTTGCGCCAGCATCGGTACTCGCGATTGCCGTACCAGATACCGCCTGCGCAATGAAAGGAGGTTGACTTGGTCAGGAGGCGCTCTTCCAGTCCCGCGATGGTATCGACCAGCTTGAAGGTGGAGCCAGGCGGGTAGGTTCCCTGGATGACACGGTCTTCCAGCGGATGATGCGGGTCGCTCATCAACTGGCGCCATTGCGCAGAGGTAAGGCCGGTGGCGAATTGGTTGGGATCGAAGGAAGGATGGCTGACCATCGCCAGGATCTCGCCGGTACGCGGATCGATAGCGACCAGCGCGCCGGTCTGATTTCCCAGCGCCTGCTCCGCGGCCTGTTGCAAGTCGAGGTCCAAGGTCAGGACCACGGCCGCTCCGGGTTTCTCCGGCGTTTCGTTGAGCACGCGCAGCCGGCGCCCGACGGCGTCAACCTCGATTTCCTGGTTGCCGCTGACTCCGCGCAGGTAATCCTCCCATCCCCGCTCCAGGCCGAATTTCCCGATCTCGTCACCCATGTGATAGCCGGGAAGCTTCCTCAGTTCCTGCTCGCTGACTTCGCCCACGTAGCCCAGCAAATGGGCCGCGACCGGTCCATAAATATAACGGCGGCGCGGAGTCACCTGGATACTCACGCCGGGCATCTCGAGCTGATGCGTTTCCAGTGCGACCACCTGATCCCAGGTAAGCCGCTCCTTGATCGTCACCGGCTCGGATGACGGCAGTCCGTCATCCTCCGCCTGCGAGATCTTGTCCTCGACGTGGTCGCCGCCCAGGAAGCGCTCCAGCTTGCCGATAGTAACGGCGCGATTGTGCAGATCTTCGGGTACCAGCACCGCGTCGTAGGAGGGGCGGGTATCGACCAGGATGCGGTGCCGCCGGTCGAAAATCAGGCCGCGCGAAGCGGGTTGGCGCCGAACCCGGATGCGGTTGCGGTCGGCCAGGTCGGCCATTTGGTGGGTTTTGATGATTTGCAGGTAGTAAAGGCGCAGCCCCACCGCACCCATCACCAGCATCATGAAGATGGATAGCAAGGTCAGGCGGGGCTCCAGCTTGGGCACCGCCAGCTTGGTTCGTCGGCGACTCAGAACCGCCATCGCTCTACATCACCCCGGCGGCGCGCCGGAAACAAAAACCGCCGGGCGGCGTGAAGCACGTCGTGGTCGCCTGGTATAAAAGCCGGCTTTGCGTCATTCCTTTTCTGCATCAGCCTGCGATTCATAATTTATTCCGCCGCAACGCGCAGTGGCAATCGCAGTGCCCGCTTGCCGGCGTCGAGCAGCAAAAAGACGGCCGGCGACACCGCCGCCGTGATCAATGCCTGGATTATCACCAGCCGCAGCGCCGGACCCTTGAGGTGGCTGACGGTGGCGATGCCCCCGCCGATCGCAATTACACCCAGCGCTCGGAGCAGGTCGGCGAAACCCACCGTTAGCGGACCGATGATCCTTCCGGTCACCCACACATGTCGCGACAGTTCGTAGGAAAGGAGAAAGATCAAGGTCATCATGAAGGCATTAAGCCCGAGATGAGTCCCCGAGAGCGCGTCGGTCGCATAGCCCATCGCAAAGGCCAGCACCGGGGCCAGCGCGTTGTGCTGCTTGAGGCCCAGATCGACCGCCAGGATCAGCACCAGGTCGGGGAACAACGCACCGGCCGGCAGCCAAAGCCGGACCTCCGTCTGTAGCCACAGCGCCACGACCGTGGCTACTGCGAACAACATTGTCAGACGCACCTTAGCTCGCGCCGGAATCGGCCAGATGCGGCGGGGTTTGAACGATGACGAGGACTTGCTCGAGCTTGCGCAAGTCCGCGGCCGGCTTAATTGAAATGTTCAGAAACAAGCCGGGTCCTTTGCGCTCGATTGCGAAGACCGAGCCGATCAGCAAGCCGCGCGGAAACACACCGTCCAGCCCCGAGGTGACCACCGGATCGCCCACCTTGATGTCCTCGGTGCGCTCGACGTACTTCATGATCACGCCGTCGTCGGCCACGCCCGAGACGATCCCGCGCGACCTGGAGCGCTGCACGAACGCGTCGATTGCGCAGTTGTGATCGTTAAGCAGCATGAGGCGTGACGCAGTGGGGCTGCTCGAGATGAGCTTGCCCACCACACCGCCGGTCGCGATTACGCCCATCCCGGGGAGGAGACCGCTGCCGCTGCCCTGGCTCAGAACCATCGTGCGCGCTATCCCGGTGGCGTCCGAGGCGATTACGTCGGCGGCCACCACCTTGAGATCGATTGCCTCCTTGAGATCGAGCAGTTCGGCCAAGCGGTGATTTTCCAGTTCCAACTCGACCATCCTGGCCTGGCGCTGGTTGAGTTGGCCGACCTCTTCTTTGAGGTGCTGATTTTCGCGCGCCACGCTGGCCAACATGAAGTAATGATGGAAAAGGTCGCCGGCGCTGTGCCCCATCCGCGAACTGGCGGCCTGGAAGGGCCGCAGGGCCTCAGAAACCAGCCCCTGCGGGCGGGCCAAGGTATCGCCCTGACGGACTCCGCTGGAGAGCATGTGGGCCGCCAGCAGCAGTAAAACCCCGCCTGCCAGCGCCACCCGGTTGCGCCATAAAAAGGTGTCTTTCGGGTCTTGCATCACCGTCGCGGCCTGCCAGGCGCCGCGCCCCTGTTGGGCGGGGGTGTTGGTGTGCAGTCGTTAAACCGGCGCGGCCAGCCTCAATCGACAGTAACGTCGCGCAGCAACGACAGTTCATCCAGCACCTTCCCCGCTCCCATCACCACTGCCGTAAGAGGATCATCGGCGAGAGTCACCGGCAGTCCGGTTTCCTCGCGCAGCAGGACATCCAGGTTGCGCAGCAGCGCGCCGCCGCCGGCCAGAACAATCCCCTTGTCCACTATATCCGAAGCCAGTTCCGGCGGCGTCCGCTCCAGCGCGATACGGACCGATTCCACCACCTGGTGGACCGGTTCCATCAACGCTTCGCGAATCTCCTCGTCGGTTATCTCGATCGTTTTGGGCACACCAGCCACCAGGTCGCGGCCCTTGATCTCCATGGTTTGAATCTCATTGCCCGGGTATGCCGAGCCGATAGTTATCTTGATCAATTCCGCCGTGCGCTCACCGATCAGCAGATTGTACTTGCGCTTGATGTGCTGGATGATCGCTTCGTCCATCTTATCACCGGCCACCCGCACGGAGCGCGAAAACACTACGCCGGAGAGCGAAATCACCGCCACTTCGGTGGTACCCCCGCCGATGTCCACGATCATGTTGCCAGCCGGTTCCGTGATCGGCAGCCCCGCCCCAATTGCCGCCGCCATCGGCTCCTCGATCAGGTAAACTTCGCGCGCTCCAGCCGATTCGGCCGACTCGCGCACCGCCCGCTTTTCCACCGCCGTAATCCCAAACGGGACGCAGATCACGATGCGCGGTCTGACCAGCGTCTTGCGGTTGTGAATTTTTTGGATGAAGTAGCGCAGCATGTTCTCGGTGATCTCGAAGTCGGCGATCACGCCGTCCTTCAAGGGACGGATGGCGATAATTGAACCGGGCGTGCGGCCCAGCATCTTTTTCGCCTCCGCGCCAATCGCCAAGACGCGCCGTGCGTTGCGCGAATCCTTTTGCACCGCCACCACCGAGGGTTCGTTGCACACGATTCCCTCGCCCTTGACGTAGATCAAGGTGTTTGCGGTGCCCAAGTCGATAGCCAAATCGTTGGAAAACCAACCAAGAATTGAGTTCAGAACCACCGCGTGTCCGCCCTTGCCTCCCGGCGCTTACGAAACACCCTTAAACCGCCCCGGCCGTCTGCAACCCACGTTCTCTCTGCCGAGATGCCTTGACGACCCCCACACGGGGATACACCCAGGCCTATTAGCGCTGCTATGCCCCCGAACAAGAACGGGAAATACCCACCCCAAGCATCATGCGAAAAGCT
This sequence comes from Binataceae bacterium (SeqCode), assembly GCA_035262365.1. GTDB lineage: Bacteria > Desulfobacterota > Binatia > Binatales > Binataceae > JAJPJA01. Next base: position 66,008 of record DATFSZ010000168.1, on the reverse strand, counting down.
AACAAAGATAAATGGTTGGAGGCAAGTCACAAGAGGAAAAAATGGTCACTTTCCGCCCGCTTAAGTCTTCGAAAGGGTGGAAATCGACGGCGCAGGGAGGACGAAGGGGGTGATTGCGGAACCAAAAGCCCCTGCATTACAATCCAATCACGATGCTCAACGCGATGCGCAAATACGCCTACTCGTGGGGGATCCGCATCGTCCTCGGTCTCATTGTCGTGGTCTTCATGTTTTGGGGAATCGGAGCCGGCTTCTTCAACCAGGTCAAGCCGGTGGCCTGGGTGGATGGGCAGAAAATCCTGTCCGACCAGGTTCAGCAGCAGGCCGACCTGATGCGGCGCAGCTTTCAGAACATGTATGGGCCGCAAGCCGCCGAAGCGCTCAAACACATGAATCTCCAGGAGCAGGCACTGGATTCGATAATCAACGACCGGCTGGGCCAGCGCGAAGCGCACCGGCTCGGGTTGCAGGTCAGCAACGAAGACTTGCGCGACAAGATCGCCGGCGAGCGTGCTTTCCAGGTCGGCGGGCAGTTCGATGTGCAGACCTATGAGGCGGTGCTGGGCGAAAACAACATGAGCCCGCCCCAATTCGAGGAACTGACGCGCACCGAAATGACCATGCAATTGCTCCGCGACATGGTCGGGCAGGCAGTGATGGTGAGCGACGCGCAGGCGCGGCAGGCTTACAACCAGAAAAACGAGCGGATCGCGGTCGCCTACATCGAAGTTCCCTCCACGGACTTCGTCGCTGAGATTCATCCCACCGCCCAGCAGGTGCAGAAGTTCTACCAGGACAGCGGCGAGATGTTTCGCGAGCCCGAGCGCGTCAAGGTTGACTACATTCTGTACGACCCGATCAAACTGGGCGACAAGGTAAATCCGACCGACAAGGACATCGCCGATTTCTACAAGCATAACCTCAAGACCCTGTTCACCTACCCGCAGCGCGTGAGCGCCCGCCACATTCTGATCGCGGCAACGCCAGACGCCCCGGAGAAGACGCGCCAGGCGGCCCAGGCCAAGGCGCAACAAGTCCTGGATCAACTCAAGAAGGGTGCTGACTTCGCCAAGCTGGCAGCGCAGGACTCTGACGACACAGGAACGCGCGATCACGGCGGCGACCTGGGCTTTTTCGAACGCGGGCAGATGATCAAGCCGTTTGAAGATGCCGCCTTTTCACTGAAACCCGGCCAGCTAAGCGGCGTGGTCCCAACCCGTTACGGCTACCACATCATCCAGGTCGAGGAAGTAAAGCCCGCCCACGTCGATACGATGGTGCAGGCGCGGCCCCGAATCGTCTCACTTCTCAAGGAGCGCGCCGGACGCAGTGCGGCCATCGCAGCCCAACGCGAAGATCTTGCCGCGGCTCTTAACGGGGCCAAGCTAAAGGACCTGGCCGCCAAACACGGACTGGACCTCGTGACCACGCCGATGTTCTCCGCCGGCGAGCCGATTCCCAAGCTGGACCGTAATCCTGACTTTTCCACCGCCGCGTTCAAATTGAGCAAAGGCGAGGTCTCGACGGTCAACGGGAGGAATTCCGGACTCTTCTTGATCCAGCTGGTTGATCGGCAGCCGGCGCATATTCCGGCGCTCAAGGAAATTTCGGATCGGGTGCGCGACGAGCTGGTTCGCCGCGATGCGGAGACCAAGGCGCGCGACCGGGCCGAGACCCTGATCAAGCAGATCAAGAACGCGGCCGATTTCAACAAGGTCGCCGAGATCAATCATATTACGGTTCACAAGACGGAACCGTTCGACCGCTCCAGCAATTCGGTTCCCACCATCGGCGATTTTCCCGAAGTAACGCAGGCGGTGGGCGGCATCACGCCGGTCCCGGGAGTGATCCCGCGCGTGATGGTGCAGAGCGGCAACTACTATATCGTCGAGCTGCTGAGCCGCCAGGCGCCCAGCGACGAGGAATGGACCAAGGCGAAGTCGGCGTTCAAGGACGAACTGCTCCAGACGATGCGCGGGCGGGCGTGGGACAATTTCATGGCCGGACTCAAGCGCAACGCCAAAATTTCCATCGACACCAACGCTATGGGTGGGTCGACGGAATCATCGATGTGAGGACATCCGCAACGGTATGAGTTCCGACAGCGAACCCCCACCATTATCCGCACCCACCATGATTGATACCCGGGAGTTCTTTCTTCCGGGTTCGGGCGTCAGCGCCTTGCTGGTCCACGGACTGACCGGCACACCCTACGAGATGCGTTACCTCGGTGAGCGGCTGTCCGCGGCCGGGATCAGGGTCTTCGCGGTGCGGTTGGCCGGACACGCCGGCACACCCGAGGAATTGGGCGCCACCAACCATCATCATTGGTATGAGAGCGTCGTGGACGGATGCGAGCGCTTGCGCGCTTACGGCGATCCGATTGTGGTCGTCGGGCTGTCGGCCGGGGGTGTACTGGCGGCGCGCCTAGCTCTGGATCAGGGTGAGGCGCTCAGCGCGCTGGTGATGCTGTCGCCGGCGTTCTTTCTGCCATTCTGGCAGCGCGCGGCGCTGGCCGGCGTCAAGCGGCTGGGCCGCTGGCCGGGAATGATCTACCTGCGTGCCACGGCAGGCTCCGACATCCATGACGCCGCCGCCCGCGCGGTGCATCCCAGCGCCCGGCTGATGCCGCTCAGCGCGGCGCTGAGCCTGTGCGAACTGTCGGCGCTGGTGCGGCCGCGGCTGGGCAAACTGACCCAGCCTGCGATGATCATACACAGCCGGCGCGATCATACCTGTCCCTTCGATAAGAATGTCGAGTACCTGATGGCCAACCTGGGCAGCGTGCGCAAGCGCCTGGTGGCGCTTGAAGAGAGCTACCACGTAATCACGGTCGATACCGAAAAAGAGCGGGTCAGCAACGAAGCGCTAAGCTTCATCCGCGAATCATTCGGCGGTGCAACCGCGGAACCAGCCCGCGCGATCGGCTAGGCGAATGATTTGGAAGCTTTGGGTGCGCTGACACCATCGCACCGACATCATCACACAGAGGTTCTTTCTGTCTCTCTCGTCAATCCCAGCGATGCTGAGAGAGAGTCTCCTGCCTGTGATACGCGTCTCGCTCTGTCCTGGAGGGCAACTGGTGGGAAGGCGTGGGCACAACCGTCCATTGGCGGCGGGCAGGACGGCCACCCTGCCGATTCGAGCTTTTGAAACAGGTGCAAAGCCGCTTGGCCCTGCTAGATAGCGCGCGGCACCATGCACAATTTCCTGAAGATTAACTTCGCGACGCCCTGCTTACAGGGCCGAGGCACGGCGGCGGCGTTGTTCCTTGCGGCGCCGGCGCTGCGCTTCCGATCTCTTGCGTTTGCGGCGGACACTGGGCTTTTCGTAAAAGGCCCGCTTCTTCATCTCCTTGAACACGCCTTCCTTGGCAAGTTTCCGCTTGAGCACGCGCATCGCCTGGTCCAAGGAGCCTTCGACTCTTATCTCCATTTATCCTCCCGGAGTGCAGTTTAACCTAGTCACTGTAGGACCGGTGCCGTTTCCGTGTCAATAAATTAGACGCCGCGCCGCCTGCCGCCTCCCCCGGGTTGCAGGGCATGGCATCATGTTCTAAAGGGGCGTGAGCGCGCCTATCGCCGCGCGCGCCGGAATCTGCCGGCGCATGGTCAGGGAGGTATGAGGCATGGCCGATGATCGGGGTCCTTTGCCCGGCGGACCACTGTCCGGGATTTCGATAGTGGAATGCGGTCAGGGTGTTTCCGCTGCGTTTGCGGCCAAACTTATGGCCGACCTGGGGGCCGAAGTGGTCAAAATCGAGCCCCCGGGGGGAGACGAGACCCGCCGGCGTGGACCGTTTCCTTCGGGTATCCCGGATGCAGAGCGGAGCGGACTGTTCCAATATCTCAACACCAACAAGCGCGGCGTGGTTCTCGATTTGCGAATCGAGGCCGGCCGCGAGCGGCTAGGGCAACTTCTGGACCGAAGCGATGTTCTCATTCACAACGTTCCGCCCGTAGATCAGAGCGCGCAGGGTCTGGTGGCCGCGGAAATCGCGGCCGCGCATCCGCGGTTGATCGTGACGGAAATTTCGATCTTTGGCGCCGGCGGTCCGCGCAGCCATTACCGGGGCTACGAATTGCAAGAGTTCCATAGCGGCGGCGCGGCTTCCCTGACGCCGCACGGCGACGCGTCGGCGGTGTTGCCGCCGCTCAAGCTGTTTGGCCATCAGGCGGAATTTCAGGCGGGTGCTCACGGCGCATTTACGGCGCTGGCCGCCTACTGGAATCGCGCGCGCTCGGGCCACGGAGAGATCATCGACGTCAGCATCCAGGAATGCCTGACCGCATTTTTCGAACTGGCCTTCATCAACTACACCTATACCGGCAAGCGCAACACCCGGGACACGCCCAAGTCCGTTTCTCCCTGGAACATCGTGCGATGCGGCGACGGATACATCTACTTTTGCGTCGGCGAGCAGGATCAGTGGCTCAGACTCGTCGAGCTGATGGGCAATCCGCAATGGGCGCACGTTTCGAAATTCGGCGACAGCCAGCTGCGCGGCAAGAATTCAAAGACGCTGCGCGCGCTGATGGAACAATGGGCGCGTGACTGGAAATTCCAGGACCTGTACCAGGAGTGTGTGAAGCGCCGAATTCCTGCTGCGCCGATCAACCGCATGTCTGACTTGTATAGGGACCAAGGTTTGATAGAACGCGATTTTTTCGTGGAGCTTCCGCGCCGTGAGCGCGGCGAACGCCCGATCCGCGTTCCCGGTGCGCCGTTCAAATCAAGCGCCGGCGGGTGGACTCTGCGTTCTCCGGCTCCCCGCCTGGGCGAGCATAACCGCGACCTGCTCTCGGGATTGGAAACAGGCGCGGCGCGCTCCAGTGCCGCAATTCGCCAAAGCACGGGCGGTGGCCAGGAGGACAAGCCGCCTTTAAGCGGCGTGCGTGTGCTGGACTTTTCCTGGATCTGGGCGGGTCCTTACGCAACCTTGCAACTGGCGCATCTGGGCGCGGAAGTCATCCGGGTGGAGAGCACCAAGCGTCCCTGCCTCAACCGCAGGCTGCCGCCGTACGCCGACGGAGTGCCAGGGTTCGACCGCGCGGGGAGCTTCTGCCAATGGAACCAGGGCAAACGCAGCCTGCTGCTCGATCTGAGCAATGCGCGCGCAATCCTAATCGCTCATAAATTGATTCCGCATTGCGACATGGTGGTGGAGAATTTCGCGCCCGGCGTCGCCGAACGCATGGGTCTGGGCTACCGCCAACTGTGCGAATTGCGACCCGATCTGATCATGCTCTCGATCTCGGGTTACGGGCAGACCGGTGCACGCCGCAGTCTGCCCAGCTACGGCAACCTTTCGACCGCCGCCGCCGGATTCAACACCGTGCTTGGTTACGAGCCGGGCGACGCGCGCGAACTTGGTATCACCTGGGCCGATCCGGTAGCCGGCCTGTTCGGCGCGTACGCGCTGATCGCGGCGCTAGTCAGCCGCGATCGTACAGGCCGCGGACAGTACATCGACCTCTCGATGCTGGAGATGCTGGAAACCACAATGCCTGAGGCGTTGCTGGAGTATGAGATCGGCGGGCATGAACCACAGGCGATGGGGAATCGCGACCTCTGGATGGCGCCGCATAACTGCTACAAGGCCAGGGGTGACGACGAATCCTGGGTCACGATCGCGGCCGGCAGCGAGGATGAATGGCGCGCGCTGTGCCGCGCGATGGGGCAGCCTTCGATGGCGGACGATGCGCGTTTCGCGTCTGCCGCGATGCGCAAACGCAACGAGAACCAGCTCGATGAGATCATTACCGCCTGGACTTCGCAGCGCGATCGCTGGGAGATAACGGAGTTGCTGCAAAAAGCCGGCGTCGCGGCTTTCCCCACCATGAGCAACGAGGACCTCGCCCAGGATCCTCACATGACGGCGCGCGGCTTTATGGTCGAGCTGGAACACCCGGTAGTCGGATGCCGGCGCCACGCCGGCGTTCCATGGCGGATGTCGCCGTCGGCGTGCCGGGTGCGCAAACCAGCGCCGCTGCTCGGCGCCGACACGGAGGATATTCTGCAAAGCTTGCTCGGCTATCCCGCACATGAAGTAGCCCGGTTCCGCGACGAAGGCGTGCTGTACTGATCTCGCGATCGCTGCCACGGCTATTCAGGCTACTTCAGCGGATGGTCGCGCAAGAATTCCAGCATTCGCCGCGTCCAGGTCAGCGGCCAGCGGCTGTGGTTGGCAAGCCCCAGTGACCATCCCAGCGGATTTTTGGTGGCGTCCGGATCGCCCAATGGGTTGGTCCCGCAGGTCGCCTTGCACCCGCTGACCTCGACCAGCAACGAGTTCACGATGACGTCGGAAACGCTGACCCCGGCCGCTCTCAGCTGGCTGGTGAGGCGCTCGCAATTGGGACACAGGCCGGTCACGTCACAGTTGTTGTGAATATGCAAATTGGACAGGCCCGGGTTGAAGATCTGAATCTCGGCGTCATCCCTGGGCGGATTAACGACCGGCTGTTGCGGGCAAGGATCGTCGAAGGCCCCAAACGGGTCGGGCGCCGAATAAACCGCGATCGCGGCGATACCGGGCCTGTTGAGGGCATACAGATAGGCCATCGCCGATCCGTTGGACCATCCCATAACGTACACGCGCTTGGGGTCAACCCGACCCGTGCTTTCCACTTCGGCAATAAAGTGATCGATCGCGGCCGCGTCCACATTTTGCTTGTATTTGGTGTCGTCGATTGTCACGTCACCGGCCGGATTCAACTGGCGATACCAGTTATCCCAGCCAACGCCTTTTTGATCGGGAAACGGATAGAAGTGCGTGGTCTTGCGGCCGCTGGGCTCCAGCACGATGAATCCGGGTTTGCCGTTCGCCTCCAGGGACATCGATTCCTGGTAATGAAGCAGATTGGTCAGATGGAGGGTCTCGGTTCCAAACAGCGATGGATGCAGATACACGACCAATGGCAGCGCGCCTTCGTTTGCTTTCGCATGCGGTTCGTACATGCACGCGTAACGATCGGTCCCGTTGGAATCCTTCCAGGGGCCCAGGCGCACGCCGTTCACGCATAAGGGCTGTTCGTTCTCGGTGATATCCGCGGGCGGATCGCCAAAAGGTCCGCAGACCTTGGCGGCGTGCTGGGCGGCATTACTGCAGGCGCTGGCGGCGAGCATACAGAGAGATACGATTGCGGCAACGGGCGGGCTGACTCTTGACGCTCGCGGATTCGGCGCTGACTGACGCGACTCAACAGGTCCGGCCGCTGCAACCGGGCGTTTGTCAACCATCATGAACTCAATGCGCCGGTGGCAGGCTCGAGGTAGGAGACGACTTGCCGCATGAAATCGTCGAAGCTGTCGACCGACCAGTCGTCGCCGGGGTCACGCAGCATCTTGCGGATGGCTTCGAGACCCAGCAGCCGATAGCATTCAAACTGCGTTTCGTTGAACCATTGGTTCGCCGTGGTTTCATGGGGAAACGGCGTATTCTCACGCCGGTAGTTTAAAATATCCACCGGTTCATCGCCGCAAATCGTTGGCTTGATGTAAATCAGCAATCCGTTCTCCACATCCTCACCATCGACCCATTTGTAATCAATTTCTCCGAGCGCACAAACGTAGTAGCGCGATTTATCTCCGTCTTCGGAATACTTTTTGATCGGGAGGCGTTTGAAAGTGATTTGAACTCCCAGGTCGATCCTGGTCTTGTCCACGGCGCGGCTCAGGTCGGAAAACGTGTAATCGTTGTCCTCGGTTGCATCCACCACGACAATTGTATGGCAGCGGCGCAGAACCATTTGGTAAAGCCCAATGTTCTCGAAATGCCCCCCGTCGGACAGGTAGACGAAAGGGTGAGCGTCATCGGTGAGTCCCAGCGCTTCCTCGACAATCGGCCGCAAGTTCGACTTCGGACTGGAAAGGCGGTAAGTCAGCGCCCCGGCGGGACCGGGATTGCCAAACCATGCGCCGAGCCTGAGGTTGAAAAACGCCATCAGCAGAGTAAGCAGGGTCGAGGAGTTATAGCCCATGTTGGGGCTGGCGGCGGCGCCTGAAATCGACATCGCACTGCCCAGCGAGATGCCCTCATCGACCTCGTAATTCCGGCCCCCGTCTTCCGGATCGGCGCCGTAATCGCGGGAGGCGCGATAGCCCAGCGTCTGATTGCCGCAATGCAGCGGCGACGCGGTAAAGCCTTCGGCCTTGCGTTGTTGCCAGGCGAGGTTCTGGCCGCGAACGAGATTCAGGGCGATGTTGACTAGCAGCAGCGGGCGCTCCCGGAGTCCTTGCAGATCGATGTAAGCGGGAAAGTGCGCCGACAGGCGGTTGACGTCGAATGGATCGGCCATCATCGCCGCGTTCAGATCGTCGGCCAGCCGCCGCGAGATTTTGCCCCACTGCGGGTCATCCGCCTGCAGAGTATGGTCGCCGAGATGGTTAATCAGGCGCCTGGTCTCAGTGGACAGCAAATCAAACCATTGCGGAATGTTGCGGATACGGCGCGCCAAAGCCGGTTTGAAACACTCCGCAAAAAACGGCCGCAGCTCATGCATCCGAATATTGTCATCGGGATCGAACCCGGTGAATGGATTGGGCTTGCGGTCTGAGTACGAGGCCCCGAGATAGGCCCGTATCAGCCGGCTTCGATACATCGCATTAAGCGAGAAGCGGTTTGCGGTGACAGACCGCGAGGCAACACAGCCGAAGGCCATCAAGCCTAAGATCGTCAACCCAAGCGGCAGCGGACGCGGGGCGACGAAGTAGTTGCCGAGCTGCGACAACCCTGTCAGCAACGCTATCGTGAACAGTATCGCGAAGACGCTCAGAACCAGATTGGCGGGAATCTGCCAGGTTGCCGTGGACTGATCGTTGGCCGGGGTTTTGGCGCTATTGGCTCCGACAGCGGCGGCAATACCGGACAAACCCAAGAGTGAGTAAAGAGCCTTGCCCCAGAGGGGATAATGATGAACGAACCGCGGTCCAATCGTGCTGACGAAGCACAGCGCACTCAGCCCCAACACGGAGACCATCAGCGCCGCCCCAAAACGTCCCCACCACTCCCGATCCTCATCGTCGGAGGAACGGCTGGCCGCGCCTACGAAGATGATGGCGGCCAGCAGGAACGCACCCCAGAACAGGGGCACTTCCCAGCACAGATACGCCACCCGGGCGGACATCAGCCGGCCCGAGGCGTACTCCACACCGATGCCCCAGACACAGCCGGTCAGCGCGATGCCTGCAAATTCGCACAGCCAGTTGGTCTTGGGCTGGTAGAGCAAAATGACTGAAGCAGGAAGCCAGGCGGCGATGTTCAACAAGGCGCCATAGATCGCGAAGCGCCACCATAATCCACCCGGATCGCCGCAAGTCCAACACCAGTGCAGATGCGATACCAGCAGGCTGGTCAGCAAAATTCCCGACGCCAGGAGGGGAACCATGCAACAGAGCCAAAAGCCGCCCCGCTTCTGCAGGCCGGCAAAAAATTCGAGCGTGCGCTGCATGCGAAAGCGGCGCGATGCCATGGCCGCGCGCTGAATGCTGGGCCGGCAGCAATGAACATAGAGCAGACCGAGGAAAGCAAGGATTGAATCCGCCATTAGCCAGACCAGAAACCAGCTTCGTCCGTCCGGCGGTTCAAGCAGCGAGAAGCGTCCATAGAATCGCGGCATCAGCAGGATTGCGAAGATCAGCGGAATCAACACGCCCCAATTCAAAAGCAGGTTGCGCAGGTAGATAGCGGCGGCTGTCCAGGTGTCGAGTGACAACATGCCAACGCGCGGGGTGAGATAATTGGTATAAGAACGGAGATGGCTCACCTCGGGGGATTCGATATCAAGCGGACTTCGTGGTCCGCCGCGCAATTCGTCCTGCACCCCCGGACCGCCGCGCTGATGCCGATGCATCCAGGCCGCAAGCCAGCCGCCCAGGTATCCGCCGCCCGAGACGGTCGAGAGATAATCAAATTTGGTCAGCAGTTTGGCGCGGGCCAGCCCTTCCACCACGCCCAACGAATAGGTGGCGCTGCGAATCCCGCCGCCCGACAGGCACAGCGCCGACTGTCGCCTGGCCAGCATCAGCCTGCGGATCGCCTTTAGGCGGCGCTCATCGAGTTTGCCCAGGGCCGCGGGAAAGAGTTCCTCGAGCAGCAACCGATTAACCAGCAGGACGTCCGGCTGTGACAACGGTCCAAGCATCAACTGTCTGAGCCGGCTGCTGGCGCCGGGCGGCAGGAAACGGACGGCCACGAGCAGCGGCGGCTGCATCAGGTGGTTGAGCGTTGTCAGCGCCATCGCCAGGGCGTCCCCCGTGGATAAGGCGTTAATCTCCTGCGCGGTGACGGCAGGCATACGCGCTTTCGTCCACCAGTATCCCAGCAGTTGGAACAGCAGGTCCCTGGGGCCGCATTTGATGTCTTCGCCGATAAAATCCCAGCCGCGCTCGCCCGGGAGCTGACCATGGCGATCGATGTATTCCTCTTCCAGCACTTCGAAGAGAAACTTCGGGATCGTACGTTGCGTTGCTTCCCGGCCGCCGGCCTCCCTGTGACGCCTGAAGAACATTCAAGCACCGCCCCCCTGCCGTCAGATGGATTTATCTCTCTGAGTCGATCTCGGCTTCAAGATAAACAAAGATGATACAATTTACCTACTGCTTGTCGCAATTGCGCAGCTATAAAGTTCGATGTCCCGGACCGCGTGCGAAGCCGCCGACACGGATCGAGCGCGCCTCCACTTCATTGCGGTTGGAATGATAGGGTAGGCGCTTGCGGGCTTTTCGGAGGTATCGCATGGATCTGGGTCTGAAGGGCAAAGTTGCGGCGATTACCGGCGGCAGCCGCGGAATCGGCCGTGCGATAGCGCTGGCGTTGGCGCAGGAAGGGGCGAGGGTGAGTATCTGCGCGCGTACGCCCGAGCAATTGGAGCAGAGCACCGCCGAATTGCACGCCGCAGGCCACGAGATTTTCTCTACGCCCGCGGACATTACTGACCATGCTCAAGCGTCGGGATGGATCCGCAGCACCGCCGCGCATTGGGGCGGAATCGATATCCTGGTCAACAACGCTGGCGGAGCGGTGGTCGGCACCCTGGCGGCGCTTCCAGACGCCGCCTGGCAGGAATCCTTTGCGACCAACTTCTTCGCCCCGGTGGCGTTGTCGCGGGTAGCGGCCGCCGAGATGGACCGGCGCGGCGGCGGTACGATCATCAACATCAGTTCAATCTACGGCCGCGAAGCGGGAGGCCCAATCGCATACAACGCCGCCAAGTCGGCGCTGATTTCGATGACCAAGATGCTCGCCCGGGAGTTTGCTCCAAAGAGTATCCGGGTAAATTCGGTCGCGCCCGGATCGATCATTTATCCGGGCGGCGTGTGGGAGCAGATCTTCAAAGAGAACCCGGAATTCGAACGCGACTTCATAACCCACGACTTTCCCGCCGGCCGCCTCGGACGACCTGAAGAAGTGGCCTATGCCGTGGTGATGCTCGCCTCACCGAAGGCAAGCTGGATCACGGGCGCCACTGTACCAGTGGACGGCGCCCAGGGCCGTTCGCTGATCTAGCCCCGGGTTAAACGGTGCGGCGGCGCCCGTAAGTGGGGCAGGTTGGCGTGCCCGCCATCGGTACGACGATGAACGACCGGATCAGGGCCTTCGTTGCGATAAGGCTCTCGCCCGAGGTGGACGAGGCGGTGGCGCACTTTCAGGCGAGTTTGCGCAGCCTGGGCGGGGACATCTCCTGGACCAAACCCGCGGCATTCCATCTGACATTGCGTTTTCTGGGCAACCGGGTGGCACCTGCGGTCGTCGGAGAAATGATCGAGGGGATGAAGCCAATCGCCGCCGTCACCGCGCCGTTTACAGTGCAGGTGCGGGGCTCCGGCGCGTTTCCGTCGCTCAAGCGCCCACGCGTGATCTGGATCGGGCTGCCGGGCGGGCCACTTGAGGAAGTCGCGGCAAAAGTCGAGGCGTTAAGCGTAAGATGCGGGTTTGAGCCGGAGACGCGCCGCTTCACACCCCATCTCACTATCGGCCGGGTGCGCAATCCTCCGCGCGATTCCAGGATGCGCGAAGCTCTGCATGCGGCCACAGACCATGATTTTGGCAGTTCGTTGATCGCCTCGATGGTGCTCTATCGCAGCCATCTGTCACCGCACGGCGCGACGTACGAAGCGTTGGCCACGCTGCCCTTCGGGGGCTAGCACGCTTCCCAAATGATTTAGCTCAAGGCCGATGAACGCGGAAAGTGGTGCGGCGAGGATCGGATTTGCCTGGGATAAAGTACGCATCACATTTTGACTTTCCGCTTTCCTGAAGCCAACAAAATGCGGTCGCTATGTTGATAGAAGGCCGCCACCGCCGGCGTGCGAGAGGCAGGGGGGATTGCGCCATCTTCGGAAATTTGTGGCAATATGTCAGCGTCAATCCGAAATTCGGCGGACGGTCAACACTAGGTTCGGCGGGGTGTTTTAACGTGGCGCAGGATACAAAAGGCAAGGCGCTGGAGTTGGCGCTGAGCCAGATCGAGAAGCAGTACGGAAAGGGCTCGATCATGAAGCTCGGCGAAGAGGCGATCGCGACTGACATCCCGGTCGTTTCCACCGGCTCGTTGGGGCTGGACATCGCTTTGGGAGTCGGCGGCTTGCCGCGCGGGCGCGTGATCGAGATCTATGGGCCGGAATCCTTGGGCAAAACCACCCTCGCCCTGGAATGTATCGCCGAGGCGCAAAAAATCGGCGGAATCGGCGCCTTTATCGACGCTGAACACGCGCTCGACGCTGGTTATGCGCGCAAGCTCGGAGTCAAGGTTGAGGACCTGCTGATCTCGCAGCCCGACAATGGCGAGCAGGCCTTGGAAATCGCGGAGACACTGGTGCAATCGGGTGCAATCGATGTGCTGGTGATCGATTCGGTGGCCGCGCTGGTGCCGCGCGCCGAAATCGAGGGAGAGATGGGGGAGCCGCAAATGGGTCTGCAGGCGCGGCTGATGTCGCAGGCGCTGCGCAAGCTGACCTCGATTATCGCCCGCTCGCGCACCATCGTGATCTTCATCAACCAGATCCGCATGAAAATCGGCGTCATGTTCGGCAATCCCGAAACCACCACCGGAGGCAACGCGCTCAAGTTCTACTCCTCGGTGCGGATGGACATCCGGCGCATCGGCGCTATCAAGTCGGGCAACGATGTGATCGGGTCGCGCACCAAGGTCAAGGTGGTCAAAAACAAGGTCGCGCCTCCCTTCAAGGAAGCCGAATTCGACATTCTCTACGGCACGGGCATCTCCAAGGAAGGCGAACTGGTCGATATCGCCGCCGAACAGAACATCATCGAAAAACTCGGCGCCTGGTACTCCTACAAGGGCGAGCGTATTGGGCAGGGGCGCGAGAACGCGCGCGAGTTGCTCAGGAGCAACCCGGCGATGGCGGACGAAGTCGAGGCGCAGGTGCGCGAGAAGTTGATGCACAAGTCCGGGCACGCCGAGAACTCCGCGTAAAGATTCTGCGCGCCGGCAGTTTTCTCCCGCTGATGGTGAGAACGTGCGCCGTTGCGCTACACCCGGAGAGAGGTCGTCAAATCTTAGGCGCGCCGCGGAAAAATCGCAGCGCCGGCAGGTCACCCTCTACGCCGCTTCGGGCCTCCGCCTTGCCCACGAGGCCATCCTAAAGTCTGGCGGGGGCTGCGCAAAACCTATCCGTTCGATATTCCCGATCGGCTAGAATCCACCCATGGAGTGGACCACTGACAGGGTGCGGAGCTCATTCCTGGACTTCTTCCAGGCGCACAGCCACAAGATTGTCCCATCCGCCTCGTTGGTTCCCAAGGGCGATCCCACGCTGCTTTTCACGAACGCCGGGATGGTGGCGTTTAAGGATTATTTCCTCGGCATCCGCACGCCCGAAGCCCGGCGCGTCGCCGATTGCCAGAAATGCCTGCGCATCTCGGGCAAGCACAACGATCTGGAAGCGGTCGGCCGCGACACCTACCATCACACGTTTTTCGAGATGCTCGGCAATTGGTCCTTCGGCGATTACTACAAAAAGGAAGCAATCGCCTGGCACTGGGAACTGATCACCAAGGTCTGGCGCATCGACGCCAACCTGCTCTGGGCGACGGTGCACAAGGACGACCTGGAAGCCGAGGATATCTGGATCAAAATGGGCGTTCTGCCGCGCGAGCGCATCCTGCGCTTCGGCGACAAGGACAATTTCTGGGAAATGGGCGAGACCGGTCCGTGCGGACCGAATTCCGAGATCGATATCGACCGCGGCGAGGCGGCCTGCGACGGCTCGCCGCACAAGGGCGCGGCCTGCGGCGTTAACGTTGACGGATGCGCCAGGTTTATCGAGTTGGGCAACCTGGTCTTCATCCAATACAACCGCGACGCGTCGCGTAAGCTCACCCCGCTGCCGATGAAGCACGTCGATACGGGCACCGGGTTGGAGCGCGTCGCCGCGGTGCTGCAAAGCTTTGAGACTGGCCGCTTGTTGGGCAATTACGATATCGACGTTTTTCAAAAAATCATCGCGGAGATTGAGCATGCTGCGGCCAAGCTCGGTGACGGTGCGCGCTACGGCCAGAAGCATCAAACGGACGTATCTTTTCGCGCCGTTGCCGACCATGCCCGAGCGATGTGCTTCCTGATCGCTGAGGGCCTGGTACCGGGCAACACCGACCGCGAGTACGTGCTGAGGCGCCTTGTGCGGCGCGCGGCGCGCCATGGACGCTATCTGGGAATCAAATCGCCGTTCCTGGCCAGTGTCCAGCAGGGGGTCATCGCTGCAATGGGCACCGCCTACCCGGAGCTCGAGGCGCAAGCACGCAAGACGGCTGATGTTCTGACCGCCGAGGAGGAACGTTTTGGCGAAACGCTGGGCCGTGGCCTGGAGCTAATCGAAAGCGAGCGGCAGCGCCTCGGCGGCGCCCGCAATCGCGTGCTTCCCGGCGAGGTCGCGTTCAAGCTCTACGACACATACGGATTCCCTCTCGACTTAACCCAGGACGTGCTTCGCGACGAAGAAATTGAAGTCGATGTCGATGGCTTTGAGCGCCTTATGGCGCAGCAGCGTGAGCGCGGGCGCACCGCCCGCAAGGAAGACGCGATCTCGGCCGAACTCAAACTGGGTGGCGCAGTTGCATCGCGCTTCATCGGCTACGACCGCTATCTGGCCGATTCCGAAATCCTGGCCAGCCACGTCGGCGCAGACGGCAAGGCCGAAGTGGTCGTCGCCGAGACCCCCTTCTATCCCGAAGGCGGCGGACAGGTCGGCGATCGCGGCACGATTCGCACTGAGGGCGGCGCACTGCTCGAAATCGACGACACCCGCAAGGCCAACGGCGCGGTCGTTCATATCGGGCGGCTGCTTCAGGGCGACGCGGGGCAGGTGCGGCCGGGGGCGCGCGCAACACTCGAAGTGGATCGCCCGCGGCGCGCCGCCGCGATGCTGAATCATTCCGCGACCCACATTCTGCATTACGCCCTGCGCGACATCCTGGGCTCGCATGTGCATCAGGCGGGCTCCCTGGTCGCGCCCGACCGTCTGCGCTTTGACTTCGCGCATACCGGCGCGATTTCGGACCGCGATCTTCAAACTATCGAAGAGGAAGTTAACGCGCGCATCCGCGAAAACGCCGCGGTCGTCCATGAAGAGATGGCTTATGCCGACGCACTGAAGACCGGCGCGCTGGCGTTTTTTGGCGAGAAGTACGGCGACCGCGTACGCGTTGTGCGGATGGGCGATTTCTCGGTCGAGCTGTGCGGCGGCACGCACGTCGCACACACCGGTGATATCGGCATCTTCAAGCTGGAGGCCGAATCCGGAGTTGCGGCAGGCGTGCGGCGCGTCGAGGCCGCCACCGGACAGGGCGCGCTGGAGGCGATTCGCCGCCGCGAGGAGATCCTGCGCGAGATCGGAGACCAGTTGCGCGCCAGGGACGGCGCCGCGCTGGAGCGGCTGCAGCGCCTGCTGGCGCGCGAGAAGGAACTGGAAAAAAAGATTCGCTCGCTCGAGCAGAAGATGGCCACCGGTGCACAGGCGCCGGCCGACGAAGCCGTGCGGGACATCGGCGGAATCAAGCTCGTGACCCGCCTGCTGGAAGGCGTGGAGGCCGGCGCGATGCGTGGGATTGCCGACCAGGCTCGCGACCAGCACAAGTCGGCCGTTGTGGCGCTGGGTTCGGCGGTTGCGGAGGACAAGGCGGCGCTGCTGGTGGCGGTGACGCCGGACCTGGTGGCGCGGGTGAAAGCCGGCGAAATCATCAAGCAGATAGCTCCCATAGTTGGAGGCTCCGGAGGCGGACGGCCGGACTTCGCCCAGGCCGGCGGCCGCGATCCCTCGCGTCTGCGCGAAGCGCTGGACCAGGTTGGCCGGCTGCTGGAGGAAGTAAACGCCAATGCTTCTATACGGCGCGGGAAATAGTTAGATTGAGAGGCAGGGAGCCCCGCTTCGCATTGGAATATCTTCGCAAGCAGGCCCGTCTCCACCAGGAGGAAGCAACGTAGCCATTTCACAACCAGTTACGGAAGACTCGCTCGAGCTTCATTTCGACGATCAGCGCCTGTTTACCGACCTGCTGGGCCAAAATGACGCCCACGTGCGAACCATCGAACAGGCGCTCGGCGTACGGATTGGGGTGGCTGGCAATGGGTTGAAGATCTCCGGCGGCCTGACCGAGCAGGCGTTGGGCGGCAAGCTGCTCAGCGAGCTTTATGAACTGCTCAAGGCCGGCTACCCGATCTATCCGAGCGACGTCGATTACTCCATCCGGATCTTGCGCGGCGACCGCAACGCTTCGCTCAAGGACATTTTTCTAGACACTGTTTACGTCTCCGCGCACAAGCGCATCATCACGCCCAAGAGCATTCATCAAAAGCTCTACATCGACGCGATCCGCAACCATGACGTGGTCTTCGGTATCGGCCCCGCCGGCACGGGCAAGACCTACCTGGCGATGGCGATGGCGCTGGCGGCGCTGATGAAAAACCAGGTCACTCGCATGGTGCTGTGCCGCCCGGCGGTCGAGGCCGGCGAGAAGCTGGGCTTCTTGCCCGGAGATCTGGCGGAGAAGGTCAATCCATACCTGCGCCCGCTTTATGACGCGCTGCACGACATGGTCGACTTCGACCGTGCGCGCCGGATGCTGGAGCGCGGCACAATCGAAGTGGCGCCGCTGGCGTTCATGCGCGGGCGCACACTGAACGACTCTTTCATCATTCTGGACGAGGCGCAGAACACGACCTCGGAGCAGATGAAGATGTTCCTGACCCGGCTGGGGTACAACTCAAAGGCCGTCATCACCGGCGACATCACCCAGATCGACCTGCCCAGCGGGAAGTTGTCGGGACTCAAGGAAGCGCGCACGGTGCTGTCGAGCACGCCGGGCATCGCGTTTGTCTATTTCAACGAGCGCGACGTGGTGCGTCATCGCCTGGTCCAGGCGATCATTTCCGCTTACGACGCCGCCAGCGGCGAGCCGCCGCTGACCGGAATGCGCAACGGCGAACCCCAAGACGACTGACGTGCCCGTCGAACTAAGCTGCGACTTGAGGGGCGCCAGCCGCTATGCCACCCTGCTGCGTCGGGAAGCGGCGGCGTTGATGCGTTTGCTGGAGCGCGAAGATTGCGAATTGTCGATCCTGCTCACCAGCGACCGGCGGATGAAGCAACTCAACAGCTACTACCGATTCCGCAATCGCCCGACCGACGTGCTGTCCTTTGCGCCGGACAACGAGGCCGAAGCGGCGATTGTGCTGGGGCCCGGCGAGTACCGGCCGGTTGACGCGATTTTGATGGGCGACATCGCCATTTCCTTGGAAACCGCGGTCCGCCAGGCGTGCGAGCTGCGCCAAAGCGTCAGCTTGCGGCTGCGCACCCTGCTGGTTCATGGCGTTCTGCATCTGCTCGGCTATGATCATGAAGGTCCGCGGGCCGATGCCAAGCTGATGTTCGATTACCAGGACAAGCTCGAAGCCGCTTTGGATGAAGCTTTCAAGACCACGCAGACGGCTTCCGAGCAGGCGCGATGAAATTACCGCGCACGCTGATCCAAAAGGCTCCCGGCGCCGGGATGCTCACGCATTTCACGCGCGCCTCCCATCCGGCTGCGGCGCTCGACAACCTGGCCGCTATCTTGAGCGCCGGAATGATCCGCGCCGGTGTGCGCATGATCCGCACCCGGCGCCCGGTAATCTGCTTCTTCGACGCGCCTTTCGAGCATCTGGCGCGTGTGCTTGACCCGCGCGCGCGGCGCAGATACGAGCCCTTCGGCATCGCGGTGAACAAACGCTACGCTTTCAGGATGGGCGCCCGCCCGGTCATTTATTTGCCTTGGAAAGAGGCGGCTGGCATTCTGCCGCAGGCTGAACTGTGGCGCGTGGTTAGCCTGGACCTGGGCCGCCGCCCCGCCGTTGACTGGACTTTCGAGCACGAATGGCGGATACCCGGTGACCTTCACTTCAGCGCCCGTGACGCTGTTGTTCTGGTCCAGGACTGGCGCGATGCCGATGAAATCTACGCTCGCTTTGACGGACATCCACCATGCGCCGGAGTGCTACCCTTAAAAAGCCTGTTTCCGACCCAGCAGTAAGCTCCTCTTACGGGCTTGCGCGCGCGGCACTGGCGGTCGCCAGCGGCCTGGCGCTGGGACTGGCCTTTCCGAAGTTCGACATGAATCTGCTCGCCTGGGTGGCGCTGGTTCCCTTGCTCTATGCGATCGAGGGGCAGCGCCAGCGCGCGGTGTTTGGCTTCTCCCTTCTGCAGGGCTTCGTCCTTAACGTGCTGTCGTTGTATTGGGCGGTTATCCCGCTGCATACCTTTGCCGACGCGCCGATGTGGATGGCGGTGGGTCCGATGCTCCTGCTGGCCGCGGTGGAGGCGCTGTTTGTGGCCGGCACCATGGTAGGCGCCGTCTTCGTAACGCGGCGGTTGCGAGTTCCCCTGGTGCTGACGCTGCCCATCCTGTGGACCGCCGTCGAATGGCTGCGCTGTTATTTTCCGATCGGGTTTCCGTGGAATTTTGTCGGGTACACTGCTTATCGCAACCTGGGCCTGATCCAATTTGCCGAGATCACCGGCGTTTACGGCGTGTCCGCGCTGATCATCTTTTTTAACGCCGTCATTTACACGGTAATGGCCGCTCCCGCCTCCGCCAACCGCTTGAAGATTCAGAGTCTCTCCGCGCTGACCATCCTGATGGTTGCGGCGATGGTGTTCAGCGGGCTGCGCATCTCGCAACTGGGCAGCGAAAAGTACGACGGCGAGCTTAAGGTCGCGATGGTGCAGGGCAACATCCCGCAGAGCATCAAGTGGGACCCCAACTTCCGCGCCTCAAGTTTCAAGGTTTACATCGAGCAGACCATGCACGCCGCGCGGGAGCATCCGGACCTGATCGTATGGCCCGAGGCGGCGGCCGCCTTTTACGTCCTGCCCGGAGACCGCTACCCGGTGCAGCTGAGCAATGACGCTCAGTACAAGGGACTCCTTCTGAAACTGGCCCAGGCGGCGCACACGCCGATTCTTTTCGGCGCGCCGGCGCTGCGTATTGGCGAAAATGAAATCGACTCTTTCAACCGCGCCTACCTGGTCTCCGCCAACGGGCGCATCGTGGACTACTACGACAAGATCGATCTGGCGCCCTTCGCCGAGTACGTGCCCGCGCGAGCATTGTTCGGTTTCTTCGTGCACAAGGTGGTAGTCGGCCTGGGTGAATTCGTTCCCGGACAGCGCCAGACCCTGTTTGACGTGGCCGGCGCCAAGCTGGCGGTGCTGATCTGCTACGAAGGCATTTTCCCCGATCTCAGCCGGCACGCAGTCACCCACGGTGCCGATGTGCTCGTCAACATCACGAATGACGCCTGGTACGGTAGCAGTTCCGCGCCCTACCAATTGCTGGCGATGTCGGCGCTGCGATCGGTGGAGACGCACACGCCGATGGTGCGAGTGGCCAACACCGGCATCAGCGCGCTGATTGAGGCTGACGGCAATATCACTGCGCGCACCGACCTCTTCTGGCGCGGCACGGAGATTCGCACCGTGCGCTGGCGTCGGGGACGCACGATATACTGCGTGGTCGGCGACCTCTTCGCGGAAATTTGCTTCGGGCTAAGCATCATCGGGCTCGTGCTGGCGGCGGTAATCCGGCGTCATCCGGCAGGCGACGATATGTACGGCTCCCGGATGCTCTCCGCCAACGGCTCGCGGCGCTAGGGATCAGGCAGCTCTGCGAGTTTGATCTTTATCCCGAATCGCGATTCAGTCTGCCTGCGGCGCTTTTGAACATAGTTGGAGGTACAGACCATGAGCCGATTCGAACAATATCAAAACAGATATCAGCATGCGCGGCTGGAGCGGCAGGACGGCATCCTGCAAGTCACCTTTCACACCGGCGGCAAGGAGATGATCTGGGAGCCCGGCCCGCACACCGAGTTTGGTGATCTGTTTACCGACATCGCGCGCGATCCGGACAACAAGGCCGTAATCATGACCGGCACGGGCAAATCGTTTTGCGCCGAGATTGGCGGCTTTGGCCGCACCACGCCCGAAAGCTGGGACCGGATCATTTTCGAGGGCAAACATCTTTTGATGGATCTCCTCGATATCGAGGTCCCGATAATCGCGGCCGTCAACGGGGCCGCTTTCGTGCATGCCGAAATGGCCGTGCTGAGTGACATCGTGCTCGCGAGCGACGACGCCGTCTTTGCGGACCTGGCCCACTTCCCTGGTGGCGCGGTGCCCGGCGATGGCGTGCACGTGGTCTGGCCGTTGCTGCTGGGCTACAACCGGGGCCGCTACTTTCTGCTGACCGGTCAGAAAATTCCGGCCCAGGAGGCGTTGACGCTCGGCATCGTGAGCGAAGTATTGCCCCGCGAAAAGCTCCTGCCTCGCGCCTGGGAGTTGGCGCGACAGATTGTCGCCAAACCGCCGCTGGCCATCAGGTACTCGCGGACGGCACTGACCCAGCATCTAAAACGTCTGATGCTGGACAATCTGACGCATGGATTGGCGGTCGAGGGGCTGGCGATTCTCGATTCCCTCAACCGTAGATAAGCGGTCCGCATACGGGTGGCGCGCGGGGTTAGCTGGCTTCGATTGCGCCAGTTAACGTGGAATTCGGGTATTTTGGAGAACTAAGCTGATCACGGCAACGTTGCAACGGCGAGTCATATCTGCTGTTCTGATCGGGCCAGACACAAAGGCCCTTTGGTGATTTATGCTGGATAACGCGAAGTTCAATCGAAGTCCCTGGGCTGCCTCCAAAATCGTTTCGATGCTCGGGTTGGGTCTGTTCGCGGTATGCTTCGCGCCCGCCGTTGCCGCTGCGCAGGCCAACCTGTTATGCAATCCCAACCTGAGCGGGGGCAGCGGTGACTCACCGCGATGCTGGCAGCACGATCCGTACACGCTGCCGCCGGGCGACGTCACCTTCGATTGGCTTAAGGACCAGCAGCCGGCCGAGCTGGAAGTATGGAATTACGAGCCCGCCGACTCACGCTGGAAGCAAAGCCTTCACTTGAAACCCGGCTGGTATCATTTCACCGCCAGCGTTCGGGTCGAAAACGTGGGCGAAATCGACACTGGCGCCAACATCAGCATCATGGAGAGCTGGATCCTGTCGCGTCATGTGAAGGGCACCGGCTATTGGGAACCGATTGGATTTTACCTCCAGGTGCCTAAGGAGACCGACGTCGAGCTCGCCTGCCGGCTGGGCTTTTACTCCAGCCAGAACACGGGCCGCGCATATTTCCGCAACGTGAGCGCGACCGCAGTCACCGCGCCGGGTGCGGATGATCCCAGCTTCAAGCTGGAAACCTGGGCTCAGCCCACAACTGCAACAAAATAGCCGGATCCAGGCGGGGCGTCCGTCCCGCCATGGAACAGGCTTTCCAGCCGCAAGGCCACGCCTGCGGCGCGGGCTCCCGACGCACTTTCGCGCACAGCGCTTCTACAGCTTGAGAGATGGAATTGCTCGCGACATATCAAGCATTGCACATCAGCCATTGGGCCGCGACGAGGGCGGGCCAGCGCGGGCCTGCGAGTCGCGATAGCCTTGGACGGTAACCACCGCGGTCTGGCCGATCCGGAAGGGAAACCGGGTATTGTTCGGGCCCAGGATGATGCGGACCGGAAAACGCTGCGACAGCCTCACCCAGTTAAGCGTCGGTTCCACCTGCGGCAGACCGGCAACGGTGGCGCCGTTTTCCTGGTAGAGGCCCCATCCGATTCCCTGCACGTGACCGCGAAAACGCTGGTTCGGATAGCTCAGCAGAAACACCTCCACACTCATTCCGGGGCGGATGTGAGACAGAAAGGTTTCGCGAAAATTTGCAATCACATACCAGATTCGATTGTCGACCAAGGTCAGGACGTCCTTGCCTTCGTTGGCATACTGGCCGACGGCGATATTCAGATTGGTCACATAGCCGTCAAACGGCGCCCGCACGTAGCAGTAGTTTACGTTCAGTTTCGCATCGTAAACGGCGGCCTCGGCGGCCCGGCGCCGCGCGTTGATATCGCCATATTGCCCGAGCTGGTTTTGCGCCTGCCGCACCGTGGATCCCGCGTTCTCCACGTCCGCCTCGGCCGCGCTCGCCTTGGTGCGGGCGTCGTACACGTCGTTGGCGGTGACGAAATGGCGCTTGAGCAGCGGTTGGATCCGGTTCAGGTATTGGCGCGCATAGGCGGCGTCGGCAGAGCGCCGTTTTTGCTCGGCCTGCGCGGATCTGATCGCGTCCTGCAAGGCCTTGATTTCCAGGTTGGTCAACTGCAGTTTGGCCTCGGCCGAGTCCAGCGCGGACGCATACGGCCGAGGATCGACAATAAACAGGAGGTCCCCTTGCTTGACGTGCTGATTGTCGACGACCGGCAGCCTGACGATCGGTCCGCTGACGTGCGGCGCCACGCCCACGCTGTTGGCGCGCACGTAGGCGTCGTCAGTGCGCGGGTACACGTAATAGAGCATCCCCACATAGCCCACTGCGACGATCGCGCCCACCACGATCGCCAGACCCAGCACCCGTCCCAAAATCCGCGCCAGCAGCGGGTCTTTGGCTGTTGATTGCTCCGGTTCCACCAGCGTCAGATGCGATTGAAGAACATCAGGTAGGTCACGCAGGAAAGCAGCAAAGCCAGGCTCAGGTACACCAGCAGCGGCGGTCCCATGTAGGGTTCAAGCCGGAGCTTTAGAAGGAACGGCCGGAGGATGGCGGTGAAAATCGCTCCGGCGATCAGACAGACCAGCCAGCTTGGAAAATCCGCACCGGCAATGTTGATCACCGGATCGCATCCTGACAGCGCCAGCGCATAAATCGCCAGCGCCGGCAGAACCCTCGCCGGTGCGGATATGTCTGTGCAAATGCCGGAGACTTTCAACCAGCAAATTGTGCATAAGCAGCACGCAACATTCAACGGGCTCTCACGATTAGCCTAAGCGCGGCCTTTCGCTTCCGGCCTCTGCGCGGTGTACTTAACCGGGGTGCATTGCGAGGCGATATGAGAAATAGCAGTTACGGACAGACGGACCGACACATTGGAAAGATCGCTATCGACCACAAGAGCTTGCGCCTGCGTGCCCGAATTGCCGCGGCCGTTTTCGCATTGAGCGCCGCGGCACTGCTGACAGGATGCGCATCGCTGGAACGGCTGCCAGAGGTGAGCCCTGACTTGTACGCGCCGCGCGCGATAGATCGGCCTTGGGCTCCTCCGGCCGATCAGCGCCAGGAATACGTCGTTCCGTCCGACACGATGGGGCCTGCGGCGCTCCCTGGTGCGGGGCCGCAGGCGGCCAACCAGTTCTATGAACTTCCGGAGCTGATCGATCTCGCCTTGCGCCACAACCCGTCCACCCGCCAGGCGTGGGCCGCGGCGCGTGCCGCTGCCGCCGCCTATGGCGGCTCAAGGGCGCCCTACTACCCGATGGTCAGTTACGAAAGCAGCGCTGGCTACACGCAGTTTCAGTTTCAGGACACGGGCAACGAAATCTCGATCGACCAGTGGGAATATCTGCCGGAGCTTCAGCTTACCTATACGCTGCTTGACTTCGGCCGCCGCAGCGCGGCGGCGGAGGCCGCCCGTCAGCACCTCGCCGCCGCGAATTTTCTCTTCGATCGCAAGCTTCAGGACGTGGTTTTCAACACGCAGCGTGCGTTTTATGCGCTGTCCGCCTCCAAGGCGGCGGTGGAAGCGGCGCGCAAGAACGTGGAATTGACCACCACCGACGACGAGGCGGTCAGCCAGCGGATGGACCTGGGCCTGGCAACCGAGCCCGCCCTCTTGCTTGCCCGCCAGCGCCGGGCGCAGGCGGGCTACGATTTGGAGAATGCCAAGCTGCTGGTGCGCGATTCGCAAGCGGATCTGGCGGTCGCGCTGGGAATGGCCGCCAACACGTCGCTGGACGTCGAAAATCTCGATCGCCAGCCGATCCCGCGCGAGTTGAGCGCCACGGTCGATCAATTGATCGATGTGGCGGTCAAGCAGCGCCCCGACCTCGCCGCCCAGGTTGCCGCACTGCGCCAGCGCGACGCCGAACTGCGACGCACCAAGTCGGCCTGGTATCCGACCGTCGGCCTGTCTGGCACCTACGGAGAGAATATATGGAGCTATAACGAAAACAGCGCTCCGGTCGTGAATACCAGGTTGCCGCAGTACACCGCGCTGGTCACGATGCAATGGGACCTGTTCACCGGACTGCGCCGCCTCAATGATATGCGCGAGGCGGGCGCGCAGCGCGAGGCCGCCCGGGCCGATTTGCAGTCATCCGAGGTGGACGCAATTGCGCAGGTGTGGCGCGCCTACTTCCAGTTCAAGTCAGCGGTCAAAAAGTACGAGTACGCGCTCTCGATCCTGGCGGCCTCCAGGGACGCCTATGACTCCAATCTCGAAGCCTACCGGCAGGGACTCAGCACGATCGTGGAATTGCTCTCCGCCGGCAACGATCTGGCCAACGCCCGCTATACCCTGATTCAAAGCAAGGCCGATCTGCTAACCGCCTCGGCCGCGGTCGCCTATGCGGCGGGGGCAATTCGACTGCCACAAGGTCCTTGAGCCCGCGTGGATCGTCCTCGATCAAGTCCGCCGCAAAATGGCGCCGCCGTGGATGCGGCCGCCTGACCTGTCAGAGCGGTTGGCGAACGTTGCTCAGCGCGTTGCCTGCGGCCTCCGCCGTGGGAGCTCCGGCGGCGCAATCCAGAAAACCGCGACGACGACCGTGGCGAACGCCAGGTAGCCGAGCATGAACACCCATTGCGGAAAGTCGAAGAATATCAGCGGCCAGAGCCAATGCGCGATACATCCCGCCCGGTAGCCCCGCTCCCCTGCCGCCATCCGCAGGCGGTTTTCCAGCGTAGTCAGCGGGCACGCCAATCCCACGATCGACTCGGCCGCGACCACTGCGATTGCGCCCAAGTGCGTCGCGCGAAACCAGAAGTTTCTCACCCAACGCCATCCCAGCGCGATACCCAACAAAATGGCCGCCAGGCCAAACACCACGTAACCCACGTACGCGGCGTGAAACAGCAGGACCGCATCGGCAAGCCAGCTCCATCGCACAGCAGGATTATATGCCTGGCGCCGTACCGGAACCGCAGCTATAGGGCGGGCAAGATCGGCGCGCCCGGTGCGGGACCGGGAGTGACCAAATCAGCTCCCCGGCCGGCGCGGCGCATCAGGTTGCGTATTTTTACAGCCGTCGCCCGCGGGTCCGAAAACCGAACCACCCGTTTGCCGTCCTCAACTTCGAATCCGCCCAGCGATACGAGGGAGGTCAAGCCGGCCAGGGCCGCCTCGCGCGCGACCATCGGCTGAACCAGAATGTCGCCCCCCTGCATCGTTTGTACATAGGGCCAGGGAATCGGAGCGCCGGCGCGCTCGAATCCGGGATATGAGCCGGTCAGGTCCCACGGGTGGACTATCGGATAGATCAGCAGCGCCCGTGCTTCCAGCAATATCGCCGCAATCCCGCATGCCCATCGGGCCGAGACTGCGGCGCCCGGACTGCACGACCAGAGCTCGCCGACCTCGAGGACCGACCGCGGCGGCAAATCGGTCAAATCGGGTTCTCGATAGCTCTGGCTGAACATATCCAGGGCGTGGATTGCGAACCCGGCCAGCATCCGGTCGGCGCCTGCCTGCTCGTCGAAGATACCGTAAAGATCGGAGAACTGCAGGTGCATCGCGCCGATGCGTGATCGCGCCTTTTCCATAAAGCCCATTCCCGCGCGGGCGCGGGCCTGCGTCAGCGATTGCGCAAAGCACTGCCGCTCGCTTTGATCGGCTAGATATCTGAGTTCCACCTCGGCTGCCTCCGTTGCGGGCGGCGCGAGCGGAGGCGGACGAGGTGCGGCGCAGCCTTCGGCCCCCCTTGCCGGATGGATCGCGACCGTGACACGCCTTACCCTGATGGCGATTTTGCTACGACGAAAGTCTTCGTTTTTTGAACAAATTGTCATATATTATTCCTCACCGCTAAGGAAAATAAACAAGGTGTGTTTAAACTGTACAGATGGTTGTAATCAGACGCCTTGCAGCTTAAACAGCAAGCGCGCCCCTAACGGCCAGGCCGGAGGCCTCGACTATGGCAGCCAAATGGAATCGTAACCGTCGAATTGCTCGTCTGGTCAGGAGCATTCTCGCGGAGGCATCGGCGGGGGGTGCGGGCAAGGACCCTTCCCGCGAAGAGGAACACGAAATCAGGCGGCTGCTGGTACGCGACTACGAATCAAATCTGCGCAACATCTTCGGGCGCAGCGAAATAAGTGACCTCGTCGCGGCCGCCTCCGCGATCTGGCCCAACTTCAACCGCAGCCCGATGGGCCCGCCTTCGATGCGGCACTTCGCGGAGGTGTCCGAGCATCTGAGCCTGCACTTCAGTTCTGCGCCCTACCGCGGCAGCGGCGGCTTCGCGGTGCGCGGATTCTATCTGCATCAGACTCCCCCTGCGATCGGCAAGCCCCTCATTTATGTCAACAGCGCGCACCATCCGCTCGCGGTCGGAACGGCATTCTGCCACGAGGTCGGCCATCATTTGAGTTCCGGCATGTTTCCTCGCCAGCAACCCCGGCAAGCTCGCCTGTACTTCGGCGCCGAATGCTCCGAGCGTTTGGACGATCAGGTGGAACTGGCCGCGGACATCCTGGTGAGCCTGGCGGGTTATCCGCAGCCGATGGCGCGGCAGATCTTTTCTAAGTCCCCAGCCAGGGATACCCCTTTGCCTGCGGGTGCGCCGGGCGGCGACGTGTTTGACGCCGTCCGTGAACATTTGCGCAAGCGTTACGGATTCGATCTGACCGCGATCCTCGGCCCCACGCGCAAGCTCAATTACCTGGCCGGAATGATACACTACGCGCGTTTGCGCGAGGCGCTGCTCGCCGAATACGGAGTGTAGAGGTTATCCGCGCGCCGGCAGCTCCATTGCTTGCGCCACCGCCGCGAAAACCTCCGCCGGCGCTACGTTATGCATGCATTGGTTCGTGCCGTAGCGGCATCGCGCGCGCCGGCAGGGCTGACAATGAAGCCTGGGCCGGGCAGACAACAGCCTTATGTCCGGGCTGCCCGACGGCCCGGTTCTGCCACCCGGCGTGGGACCATAGACGCCAATCAGGTGGGCGCATCGGGCCGCTCCCGCAACGTGCAATGGCGCGGTGTCGGACGCGATCATGACCGGCACGCGGCCCAGCACTGCGTAAAGCTCGGGCAGCGTGGTCCTTCCGGCCAGATTAAGGATCCGTGTTGGCCATCTTTCCGCCAGACGGTGCGTGAGCTCGGCGGCAGTTTGCGCTTCGTCCTCCGATCCGACCACGACGAGGTTCGCCGCCGTCCTGGTCAAAATCATTGCCAGCAATTCTAGCCAGTATTCGGCCGGCCATTGCTTGCTGGACCATCGGGTGCCGGGCGCCAGCGCAATCAGCGGACCGCTTCCGGCAAAGGCCTGCTCCAGGCGCGCGGCGGCGGCGCCATGCAGGTAGGCAGGCAGGTCGGGCAAGGTTGGCTGACAGCCGGAAATGTCGCATCCAATGGCGCGCCCGAGCGCGAGCATATGTTCGGAGTGCAAGGTTTCCGAGGCAAAGTACTCCTTCTTCCCGACGTACTTTTCGGTGTAGAAGAAATGACTCAGTTCCCTGCGATGAGCGAAGCCGACTCGCCGTTTGATTCGGGCGAGGAATGGAATCAGGGCGGATATGAGCAAACCCTGCGCGTCGATTGCGACGTCATAGCCGACCGCCTGGAGATCGCCGGCAAAGGCGCTTATGTCGCGAGCGACCCGCGGCCAGCTCAAGGGATTCGTTGCCGCTTTGTGCCAATGGGCGCGCGGACAGGCGTGGATATAATCCAAATCGCGATGACCGGCGATCGCGGATACCAGCTCCGCGTCGATTGCCCATCCGATTTTCGCTTGAGGAAATGACCGCCTGATAGCTGCCGGCAATGGCAGGGTCTGGATCACATCGCCCAAAGAGCTGAGGCGGATGATCAGCACCCGCTGTGGTTCTGACTGCAAAGACACCTGCGACCCTGCCGGCTGCGGCGCGCCATTTCGGAAAAGAATCCCGGGTCGTGGCTGGAACCATCCCCGGGTTTGGATATCATTTTCTCGCAGCCGCCGCGGCATGCAATGGAAGCGTCACGAAAAAGGTCGAGCCCCTTCCCACTTCGCTCTCAATCCAGATTCGTCCGCGATGAGCCTCGACTATCTTGCGCGCGATGGCCAAGCCAAGACCGCTGCTCTTCTCTCCGCCGGTGGGCCTGACGCTGGTGCGTGAGAACGGCTGGAAAAGTTTGTCCCGCTCTATCTCGGGGATTCCGGGACCTTGATCGGTGACCGCAAGCCTCAGCCCGGGACCGTCAAGCCGCAGCACCACCGTGATGGAGGTTTGCGGCGGAGAAAACTTAATCGCATTGGAAATCAGGTTCTCCAGAACCTGTTCGATCTTGTTCCGGTCGCCTTCGATCGGCGTCAGATTGGACTGGATATCGAGATCGATAGTGATTTTTTTGCGTGCCGCGATTGCGCGGTTGATCGCGACATGGCGCTCCACCAGACCTGCGGGATCGAAGCTTTCGATCCTCAGCTCGATTTTTCCTGATTCCATCCGCGACAAGTGCAGGATGTCTTCGATCAGCCCCAACATGAACATGCTTGAGGTCTCTACGGCACGCAGCATCTCGATCTGAGCGGTTTCGAGATTTTTCGGCTCGCTCAGCAGGTATTCGCTGCACGTGTAGATCGCGGCCAGCGGATTGCGCAGGTCATGCGCAGCAATACCCAGGAGCTGATTCATTTGCTCGTTAAGCCGCGTCAACTCCGCGTTGCGCCGCACCAGCTCACGCTGCGCCGTGATCAACTCATTGTTGAGAGCGGCCATTTCCTCGACGATCTTCTCATCTTCGGCCGCTCGCGCTATCGCCGATTCGCGCCCGGGCCTTTGGTTTTGCGGGTTCATCCGTTCGTGTCGTCCTTCAGCAGGTCCTCAGCCAGCGAGATGGCGGCCAAAGCGTCACGCGCGCAGCCGTCCGCGCCGACCTTCCGCCACAGGTCATCGCTGATATTGAACGGATAGCCGCCCGTCAATATGCGCACTCCCTGGCATTCCGGCGAACTGCGCACGCTCCTGATGGTTTCGCGGACCTTGCCGATGTGAGCGGCAATGGTAGCCGACAGAGCAAGCACGTCGGCACGGCGCTCGATCAGGAGGCGGAGCAGGTCGGGAATGGGAACGTTGGCTCCCAGGTAGTGAGTGTCCCATCCCGCCATTTCAAAAAAATCCGCGACCGTTCGCAGTCCGATTTCATGCAGATCGCCGGATGTGCATGCGGCAACCAGCGTCTTCCCCCGCCGCTCGGCGTTGAAGATCAGCTCATAGAGCTGCGACATGACAAGCTGTGTGGCCGCGGAGCAATAATGCTCCTGCGCCACGCTAATTTCATTGGCTTGCCACAAACGGCCAACTTCGTGCATGACCGGCTGAAAGACCCGCAAGTAGATATCGGCTACTCGCGTACCGTTGCTCACCGCGGCCGAGATCAGTGCGCCGGCGTCCCGCCGGTTGCCGCGCAGCAGGCAGTTGAGATACTCCCGGGCTAGCTGCGCCAGTGCGTCCTGCCCGCCAAGGAAAACGGGTGGTGGTTCACTTTCATGGGTCCGGCTTATCGCAAAATCGATATATTCGACTGCTATCTGTCCGCTTTCCGCCGGTAACTGCCCGATGATCGCCGCACGGATAGCGGCGAGACTGTCGGCGAGGTCGCGAGGCGGAATGTTGCGCGCGCTCAACATCGACGCCGCCCATTCAACGTAGTTGGAGAACAGCGCGGGGGTGGATGTGCCGATAGCCTGCGCCAGGTAGGCGAGGTGGAACTCGGCGTCTTGCACGCACTTGGCCGTCCCCCGCTCACCGTAGCGCTGTCGCAGCTCGGGATGTTTGCTGAAATGATCCTGAACCGCGGCCAGAGCAAGCGCTGGCCGCCGGTTTTCTATCGCAAGGCTTGCCCCCTCATCCCGCCCTTGCGTCATGATTCTGCACTCCACGCTGGGCCGGCTTCAGTTACTCAATGCTTCGGCCTAAAAGTCCCGCGTTGGATGTGTTACCATCATCCGGCATGCCCGACGTATGTCAAGTACGCCTGACGTTAACTAGAGAGATCGCGATAGGAAGGGGGCAACATCCATGGTCGTTGCGATTTCCAACTTCACGGTTGCAAACGATGAAGCGGAGGCAATCACCGGGCGATTTTCGCAGCGGTCGCGAAAGGTCGATCGTCATGACGGCTTCCTGGGCCTCGACGTGTTATCGAAGCGGACGAGCCGCGGAACGACTTTCATGCTGATGACGCGATGGACCAGCCGCGCGGCTCTGCGCGCCTATTTGACTTCGGAGGATTTCCGCGCGGTGCATGCGCAGTCCTCCGAGCAGCAGGCTGACTTTGCCATTTACGACGTGGTAGCGAGGTGAGTTTGCCGAAGGGCGGCGACGTTATCGGACGGCGACGTTATCGGACTATGAGAGGAGCTTGCGCTTGCCGTCGGATTCGATGGTGGTGCCGCAGGTTGACGAGCATTTGGGGCACAAGTACTCGTACTTGTCGCCTTCAGGCAGGATGAGCAACAGCCGTTTGCGCACCGGCACCGCAACCTTGCATCTGGGACAGGCAAGCAGCGATGCTTCCATGCGCTGAAAGGCCGGCTGACGTTGCTGCGCCATAACTTACTAGAACATAAGCATAAAGTCAGTTGCACGCAATGGCGTGCGGCTTTCGGCCCGGCCAGCGCGTTGTCTTGCGGCCTGCCGCTCAATTAAGATTTCACCACGGTCGATGAAAAATCCCGAAACCAGCACTCAACCGGCAGTCTACCTGGAAACCTATGGCTGTCAGATGAATATCGCCGACTCCGAGCTAATAACGGCGATCCTGCGGCGGGCGGGTTACGCCGGCGCCACGCGTCCCGAGGATGCCGACGTCATCCTGCTCAACACCTGTGCGATTCGCGAGCACGCCGAAGAGCGCGTGCTGGGCAGGCTCTCCGATCTTGCCCGACTCAAACATCGGCGGCCCGATGTGCGTTTGGGATTGCTGGGATGCATGGCGCAGCATAACCGCGCGTTGCTGGTCGAAAAGGCTCCTTATCTCGACCTGGTGGCAGGGCCGGACAGTTACCGGCGGCTGCCGGAGTTCCTGGGCCGGACCGGCTTCGACCCGATTGTTGATGTGCGCCTTGATCGAAGCGAAACCTACGCCGGACTGAGCGCTGATCATGACGAGGGGCCGCGCGCTTATGTCACCGTGATGCGAGGATGCGATCGCTTCTGCGCATTCTGCGTGGTGCCTTACGTGCGCGGGCGCGAGCGCAGCGTGGCACCCGAAGCCGTGCTCCATGAATGCGCAGAGTTGGCCGCTCGCGGGGTCAAAGAAGTCGTGCTGCTGGGGCAGACGGTCAATGCTTATCGCCATGGCGAAGTCGATTTCGGCCGCTTGCTCGCGATGATCGGCGCGATCGAAGGTATCGAGCGCATCCGCTTCACCTCGCCCCATCCGTGCGACATGACTGCTTCCGTGATCCAGGCAATGGCGTCCGAGCCGAAGGTTCAGCCCTATCTGCATCTGCCGGTGCAATCGGGCTCGGACCGGGTTCTGGCCGCGATGGAACGGGGTTACGGCGTCGAAGAATATCTGAACCTGGTCGAGCGGCTGCGGAGCGCGATCCCAGGGCTGGCGATTTCCACCGACATCATTGTGGGATTCCACGGCGAAGCGGAGGACGACTTCGCGGCGACGATGGCCTTGATGCGCGAGGTCGGCTTCGATTCGGCTTTCACCTTCAAGTATTCGGTGCGCGAGCATACCCGCGCGTTCAAGCTGGGCGACAGCGTGAGCGAGGCGGAAAAAGCGCGGCGCCTGTCCGCGGTAATCGAGCTTCAGGAATCGCTGTCGATGGCGCGCAATCAGGCGGAAATCGGTCATGTTCGGAAAGTTCTGGTGGAAGGACCCGCGCGGCGCGGCGGCGGAATGCTATCCGGCAAAACGCCCCAATTCAAAACAGCGGTGTTTCCCGCACAGGCGAGCGCCGGCGACACACTCTCGGTGCGAATCGTTTCAGCCACCAGCCATTCGCTAACTGGCGTTCCGGCCTGAGACACAGCTGCAAAAGGCCAGGCCGCCCTGCTGCCGATGCGCAGCGCGGCGGGGTGCGAGTCATGGGCTTTTCTTCGCCGTTTCGCTAAAGGTGTCTGTTGGATTTTCCGCGACGCGAGTGCGCTGGCAGAGGTGAGCTAATGGAGCAAAGCGTATTTGCAGGTTTGCGCGTGTTGGATCTGACCGATCAGAAAGGTTCGCTGTGCGGGCGTATCCTGGCGGACATGGGTGCTGACGTTATCAAGGTCGAGCCGCCGGGAGGAGACTCGGCGCGCCGTATCGGACCGTTCCTGGACGACGCGCCGCATCCGGACCGCAGCCTGTTCTTCTGGTTCTACAACCTCAATAAGCGCTCGCTGACACTCGATCTCACCAGCTCCAAGGGAATCGAAGTGTTCGACCGGCTGGCGCGATCGGCTGACCTGGTGATCGAAAGCTCCGCGCCCGGGCGTCTGCGCGAATTGGGCCTGGGATGGGACCATTTGCACGAAATCAATCCGGCGCTGATCCTGTGCTCGATCGCACCCTTTGGTCAGACCGGCCCCCGGCGCAACTACCAGGCCGACGACTCGGTCCTGGCTGCGTTGGGCGGGATGACCTACGTGTGCGGCTATCCGGGCGAGACCCCCGTGCGCCCGCTGGGTCTGCAGGCCTACCATTCAGGGTGCTACTACGCGGTGATCGGAATCGTGGCCGCTCTGTTCGCACGCGACCACGACGGCGCCGGCCAATGGGTCGATCTCAGCATTCAGGAAGCGACGGTGTCGGCGGTCGAGCACCTGCCGGGCCGCTACTTCGGCGAAAACGATATCCCGCGTCGCTACGGCGCGATGCATTGGTTTCGCGGCTTTCGCGTCGCGAAATGCCGCGACGGGTACGTGATGCATTCCATTTCCGGCGACTGGAACACGCTGCTGGAATGGGCGCGAAGCGACGGCCAGGCGGAGGAACTGGCGCAGCCGCAATGGAACGAGGACGGCTATCGCCGCGCCAATTGGGAGCGGCTGTACGCGATTCTGGACGAATGGGTGAAGGACAAGAACCGCGACGAGATGGCCACGCGGGCGCAGACTCTGCGCCTGCCCTACGCCGCCGTCCGCCCGCTCGATGAACTCGCGACCGACGAGCAGCTCGCCGCGCGCGGCTACTTCGCCGAGGTTGAGCACCCGGAACTGGGGCGCACCTTCCGCTATCCGGGTGCGCCGATCCTGTTCGGCGCCACGCCCTGGCGCGCCTACCGCCGTCCACCGCTGATCGGCGAGCATACCGTCGAAATCCTCGGCCGTGAACTCGGGATGGAAGCCGAAGAGCTGGCGGTCATGAGCGCGGAAGGAGTGATCTGATGGCTCAGCTACCGTTGGCGGGAATTCGAGTGCTGGATTTCACCTGGGTGCTGGCCGGGCCCGTCGCCACGCGCATCCTGGCGGCGCTCGGCGCCGAAGTGATCAAAGTGGAGCGCAAGTCCGGCTATATCGCGCCGCGCACGGGAGTCCATGGCGACCTCAACCGCGACAAGCTCTCGATCGCGCTCAACATGTCGGCGCCGGGCGCGATCGAAGTGGCGCATCGCGTGGTCAAGATCAGCGATCTGGTAATCGACAACTTCTCCGCCCGCGTGATGCGCCAATGGCGGATGGATTACGAGAGCCTGGTCAAAATCAAGCCCGACATCATCTGCCTGTCCATGTCCGGCTTCGGCCATACCGGGCCGCGCGCCGATTACGTCAGTTTCGGGCCGACCTTACAGGCGTTCACCGGCTTCACCTTGAACATGGCGGATGAAAAAGGGCGGCCCGCGGGCTTCAGCTACTCCTACTCCGATTCAGCGGCCGGCTACACCGGCGCGATGGCGGCGCTGTTCGCTTTGTGGCATCGACGCCGGACCGGGCGGGGACAGTTCATCGACTTTGCCCAATTCGAGGGGCTGGTAAGCCTGGTCGGGCCCTCGATGCTCGACATGACCGCCAACGCCCGCCCGCAGCGGCCGCAGGGATGGCGTTCGCAGGAAGGGCCGGCCGCGCCGCATGGCGCTTATCGATGCCGCCCCAGGGGCGACGACGACGATCGCTGGCTGGTGATCGCGGCGCGGACGCACGAGGAATGGACGCGCCTGGTGCGCGCGCTGGGCTCGCCGGCGTGGGCGTCGCAGCCGCAATTCGCGACGCTGTACATGAGAATGCGCAACCGCGGGGAGCTCGACGCGCACATCGGGCGATGGACCGCTGGGCAGCAGGCCGAAGCGGCGATGTCCACGTTGCAAAGCGCCGGCGTTCCCGCCGGTCTGATCGCCAACGCGCAGGATTGCTGCGCGCTGGACCCGCAGTTGGCCGAGCGCGGCTTCTGGCCCGCGCTGAGCCTGCCTGAGGGCGGCGAGACCAAGGTCTGCGGAATCCCATTCAAGCTGTCGGGCACACCGGTCGGCGTGCGCCGGCACTCATCAATCGCGGGCGAGAGCAACGATTACGTGTTCGGCGACCTGCTGGGGCTAAGCCGCGGCGAGCGCGATGATTTGATCGAAAAAAAGATTCTCTGGCCTTAGGTTGATGGCGGGCAAGATTCCTCCGTCAGGCCGCCGTGCCGGCTCTCTGCCCGCGCGTATTTTGAGTTGATCTCCACGCATGCTTTGGGCTAGTCACGGAACTCAGGACGATCAAAGAGACATCCGGTAAACACTGCCGCGTGCTCAAGCGCCGCGAAGGATTTAACCATGAGCGTCGAACAAACAAAATTCATCTCCGCGGATGGTCATGTGATGGAGCCGCCGGACCTGTGGGTCGCGCGGATGGACAAGAAATTCCGCGATCGCGCGCCGCGCATCGAGTCGCGCGAGGATGCCGATTATCTCCTGATTGAGGGCCTGACTCCCGCGGCCGTGACCGATCTGATCGGCACGATGGCCAACGAAAAGGCCGAAGGCAAGCCGATCGCGGCGCGCAATCATAACCGCTACTCAGACGTGCGTGCGGGCGCGCTGGATCCATTGCTGCGCCTTAAGGATCAGGACCTGGACAATCTCAGCGCCGAAGTAGTGTATCCCAACGACGCGATGTTCATCTACGCGGCGCGTGACCTCGAATACCGCTGCGAATGTTTGCGCGCGTACAATAGCTGGCTCGCCGAATATTGCTCGGCGGCGCCCAACCGGATTTTGGGCGCGGGTATGTTGCCCGGGAGCGAGCCTGTGCAATGGTCGATCGATGAGGCGCAGCGATGCGCCAGGTTGGGACTCAAGTCGGTAATGCTGCCGGCGGACCTGCCCAAGACTCCGTACGGAGATCCGGTGAACGCGCCTTTGTGGGCAGCGCTTCAGGATTTGGGCATGCCGGTGGCGTTCCATAACGCCGCCAGCGAGCGCATCGACTTCGAGTCGTTTCCGGCCACCGCGGGCGGCACCATGATGGCCACCGTGAACGTGAAGATTGCCGGCCAGCTGCGCACCTTTGCCAGCCTCATTTCATCGGGCGTCGCGGCATCGTATCCGAAGCTGCGCTTCGTAATCGTGGAGGGCGGTATCGGCTGGATCGCCGCCGTGACCCGCCTGATGGACCATTGGTGGGAAGATCACCATCTTTGGCTGGAGCCAAAGTTGGAGGAGCCGCCCAGCTTCTACGCGCGCCGTCAGTTCTACCATACCTTCGAGGACGACAAGGCCGGCCTGATGCATCTGCCGATGCTCAACGCCAACGGCCTGATGTGGGGCTCCGACTACCCGCACACCGAAGGCACCTTCCCGCATTCAAGGGAGCAGATCGCCAAGGATTTCGCCGATCTGCCCGCCGACGTGACGAGGAAGATTATTCGCGACAACGCGGCGCAGTTGTACGGGATTCAGTGAGAAGCGCCCGCCGCCAGGAGAATGGTTAATAACCTCTCCCATCTTTGAGGAGAGGTTGGCAAATTTCCGACCTCGTGGTGGCGCCGCTAACAACGTCTAGCCGCGCTGGGGCAGCACCACGATTGCGTACCCGGGAGTGGTTTTGGCGCCGGTCTGGTTTACCACGTCGATGTCGAGGTAAACGCGGTTCTCGCCCTCCTCGACGCGCTTTTCCTTCACCACTCCAAACACTGTAAGCACGTCATCTTTCTGATTGATGGCGCGGAACTCGCACTGGAGCTCGCGGATTTCGGTCTCGTCGCCCAGCCAATCGCGCAACGCATTGAGGATATACGAGTAGCGCAGATTCCCCATTCCAAACGCGCCCTGCTCATTGGCGGCCGCCCGCCCCGCCTTGTCATCCATGTGTATATAGATGAACTCGTCGTTGACCGCTGCATAGCGGTTCCAGTTCATGAAGTCGGTCTTGCGCGACCAGGCCGGAATCCGGTCGCCGACTTTTATGTCCTCGTAGTAAACGTTGACTGCCATGTCATGTCGCCTCAATAGCGGATGAAATTCTGCACGTGGCGCTTAACCAGTTCATCGTTCTGATTCCGCCATTCCGTTTCCGTGTAAATAAACAGCGTCAGCCCCAGCCGGGTCTGTCTCTCATTCCAGTCGCGCAGCCGGGTTCGCGCGCGAATCACGTCACCCGGACGCATCGGCAGCAGAAAAGTATCGGTCTGGCCCCCGTTCATCCCGCGGACGCCACGGCCGCCCTCGCGCGGCATCGCGAAATCAGGCAGCGTCGGGCCCTTGATCGGCCACGCAAAAGGATTGAAGTCCTGCGGCGCGATGATTCCGCCCCAGCGCGTGGTGCGCGCGTATTCCTCGTCCCAGAACAGACGCGGCGGCGTCTCGGGCCAATAAACCGCGATCGCGAATTTGCGGATGTCGGATAACGAGACCGGATACGATTTCGTTTCTCTTCCCCACACGCCCTGGTTTTTGATCATGTCCGCAGTGACGAGAGTCTGCTCTTGTTCTGCCATCGCCGATGTTCTCCGCCGTCTTTTTTCGCGCCCAGTATAATAGCGCAAAGCCGGCCCGACGCGATCTTCCGCCACAATCAATCGGCCCAATCGAAACGCGCACTGAAATGGCGCAAAAATGGCGGCTCCTGCACGATCCGCATCCCGCGGATCCGATCGCGCAAGCCGTGGACCTCCAAAATCGCCTCGACCACGTAATCAATGTGGCTTTGCGTGTAAACGCGGCGCGGGATCGCCAGCCGAAGCAGCTCATGCCGCGCCGCGCCGCCGAACATCACCGAGCCGATTTCCACCGAACGAATGCCGGCATGGCGATAGAGTTCGACCGCGAGCGCCTGCCCGGGGAACTGCGTGCGCGGGATATGCCCCAGCATCCGCGCCGCGTCGATATAGATCGCGTGCGCGCCCGGAAGCTCGACGATCGGCACTCCTCGATCCGCGATGTGGCGCCCCAGGTAGGCGGTTGAGGCGATTCGGTAGCGGAGGTAATCGGGGTCGAGAATTTCCTCCAAGCCGACCGCGATCGCTTCCAGGTCACGTCCGGCCAGCCCGCCGTACGTGGGGAATCCCTCCGTTAGAATCAGCAGGTTGGTCTCCTGCGCGGCCAGCCGATCGTCGTTGGTACACAGCATCCCGCCGATATTCGCGAACGCGTCTTTTTTGGCCGAGAACGTGCATCCGTCGGCCAGCGAAAACATCTGGCGCGCGATGTCGCGCGGAGACCACTCATTATAACCGGGCTCGCGCTCCCGGATCAGCCACGCATTTTCGGCGAAGCGGCAGGCGTCGAGATAAAAGGGAATGCGATGGCGCGTTGCCAACGCGCGTACCGCCTGGAGGTTGCGCATCGAGACCGGCTGACCGCCGCCCGAGTTGTTGGTCACCGTCACCATGATCAGTGCAACGCGATCCGCGCCTTCTGTCTCGATCAGCTTTTCCAGCGCGGCGATATCCATGTTGCCCTTGAACGGCAGCCGCGCCTGCGTGTCCGCTGCTTCGGGAACCGGCAGGTCCACCGCGCGTGCGCCGGCAAATTCGATGTTGGCGCGCGTAGTGTCGAAGTGGGTGTTGTTGGGCACCACCTGTCCCGGCCGGCACATCACGCTGAACAGGATCCGCTCCGCCGCGCGTCCCTGATGCGCCGGAATCACGTGGCGAAAGCCCATCAGGTCCTGCACCACCTCCTTCATGCGGAAGAAGCTGGCGCTGCCGGCGTAGGATTCGTCCCCGCGCATCATCGCCGCCCACTGCTCGGTGGACATCGCCGATGTTCCCGAATCGGTCAGCAGATCTATCAGCACGTCCCTGGCTGGCAGCAGGAACAGGTTGTATCCCGCGTTTTTGATCAGCTCCTCGCGCTCCTCACGCGTGGTTTGGCGCAGCGGTTCCACGCTTTTGATCCGAAACGGTTCGATGATCGTTTTCATGGTGGGCCGCACTCCCAGCTATTCAACAATAGCGAGCATCCAAGCAAAGCCGCCAGCCTGCCGCGATGCTGGTGCGTCGCTCGCTCATGGAGTATGCGGTGAAGGGCATTCGAGATATGGAGAGACGCAATGAGTGACGAGCCTTCAACCGCGGTTGGAATCCAGTGGGATAAGTACGTGGACGAGCAGTGGTTAAGCGGTGTGAACGAGGAGGTCCTGGAGCCGGCCTTACCGATCGTCGACCCCCATCATCATTTATGGCAATGGCTGGGGTACATGGCGCCAGAATTGCTCAACGATCTCGCCACCCACAATGTGCGCGCCACGGTGTTTCTGGAAACCGGCGCGTGGTATCGCAAGGATGGCCCCGAGCATCTGCGTCCCGTGGGAGAGACGGAATTTGTTGCGAGTATCGCGCAGCAGTTCGCCGGCAAGCGCAACCAACCCGCCCTTTGCCAGGGGATTATCGGTCATGCCGACCTGATAATGGGCGAGGCGGTGGAGGAAGTCCTGCAGGCGCATATCGCCGCCGGCAAGGGGCACTTCCGCGGGATTCGCAGCAACGCGCAGTTTGACGCGGCGGTCAACTGGATGCCGGCGCAGCCGCCGCCGCATCTACTGGCCGAAAAGCAATTTCGAGCCGGATTTGCGCGCCTGGCTGCGAACGGGCTGGTTTGCGACGCGATGCAGTTCCAGACCCAACTGCCCGATCTCACCGACCTGGCCCGCACATTTCCCGATACCACCATAATTGTGAACCATTGCGGCGGTCCGCTCGGGGTTGGGCCGTACGCCAATCAACGTCAGGAAATGTTTGCGCAGTGGAAAGCGGCGATGCTGGACGTGGCGAAATGCCCCAATGTCCACGTCAAGCTCGGTGGACTCGCAAACCCGTTTTTCTCGGGCTTGAGTTTTCGCGGGCGCCCGGCCGCGCCATCCTCGCATGAGCTGGCCGATGCATTGCGTCCGTACATCGAGACATGCATCCAGGCTTTTGGACCTGGCCGCTGCATGTTCGAGAGCAACTTCCCAGCCGACAAGGAGTCGTGCAGCTACCCGATCCTGTGGAACGCCTTTAAGCGGATAGCGTCGGGTTATTCGGACGACGAAAAGCAGGCGCTGTTCAGCGACACCGCAGCGCGGGTTTATCGCCTGACGCTGGAATAGGCGTAAACGCGGGCGCAGTCGGAGGTGCGTGCTTGAAACCGGCCGTTTGCACTAAGATGGTCTGAGCGTTAGTTCAACAGGGCCTGGGCGGCTATGCGGCCAGCGCCGGAGGACAAGATGAAACTTGGGTTCTTTTTCGAGTTACAACTCCCGCGTCCTTGGGATTCGGAATCCGAACATCGCATTTACAAAGAAGGGATCGAGCAGGCCGAACTGGCCGACAAGCTGGGCTTTGACTACATCTGGGCGGTGGAACATCACTTCCTCGAAGAGTATTCGCATTGCTCGGCGCCGGAGATCTTTCTGACCGCGTGCAGCCAGCGGACGAAGAACATTCGGCTCGGCCACGGCGTGGTGTTGACCTCACCCGGCTACAATCACCCCGCGCGCGTCGCGGAGCGCCTGGGCGCGCTCGACCTGGTCAGCGATGGGCGGTTGGATTTCGGCAGCGGCGAGTCGTCGTCGGAATCGGAACTGGGCGGCTTTTGCCAGCAGCGGTCGGAGAAGCGCGAGAAATGGCGTGAAGGGCTGGAAGCGGTTTGCCGGATGATGGCCGAGACGCCGTTCCAGGGCTACGAGGGCAAGCATTTCACGATGCCGGTGCGCAACGTGGTGCCCAAACCGCTGCAGAAACCCCATCCGCCCCTGTGGCTGGCGGCGTCCAAGCCCGAAACGGTCAACCTGGCCGCGCAACTTGGAATGGGCTCGCTGACCATCACCTTCGTTCCCCCCGAAGAAATCAAGCCCCTGGTCGACGGCTACTACGACTCGCTGTCCAATCAATGTGAGCCGATCGGCTTTGCGGTCAATCCCAATATCTTCTTTGTTGCGCCGTTCATGACCGCGCGTACCGAAGACCGGCTCAAGCAGATGCTGCGCGGGGCAGAGCACTTCTTCCTCCACGCGTCCTCGCATTATTTCGGCGACGGCGAGCACGAACCGGGCAAGACCAGCGTCTGGGAAAAATTTCAGAAGAACCCGATCGACCTGCAAAAGGCCTTTCCGCATCTTTATGGTAAGCCGGGCAACCAGTGCGTCGGCACGCTGCAATTCGTGCGCGACAAGCTGCGCAAGTTCGAAGAGGCGGGCGCCGACCAGGTCGGGTTAATGGGCCAGATCTGCAACTATCGTCACGAGGATATTTGCGAGGCGATGGAGTTGCTCGGGCGCGAAGTGCTGCCCGAGTTCAAGGACCGCGAAGCGAAGCGAGCCAGGGAAAAAGCCGCCGTCGTGGCGCCGATGATAGAGCGCGCGATGAAACGCAAATCTGCGCCGCGAATTCCCCATCACGACGGCCCGACAATTGTCAAAGCCGCCGGCGTTTACTGAGTTCGATTGCTTGCTTGAAGTGTATCGGTCATCCCTCTCCCACAGCCCAAGGTGGGAGAGGGAACAAAACGATTCTCGCGTTCGGCTGGCGCCGGCCTCCGGGCCGGCGATTTTTTGACTGAGTTCTTGATTTTACCGTCGCGATAGCTGCCAGGCACCCTCTCCCCTCACTCCAAGCGACTCTGGTAGGCTACCTCCAAGGCTTGAGGCAGGAGAAAAACAATGGCTGAGTCGAGCCCGCCCTCCAGGACAATCGCGGTTGCCGATCTCGAATGGCGCCTGGGCCGCTTCGGACTATGGACCAAGGATCTGTGGTCCGATCCCGCAACTCAGCGCAAGGCGGTGCTGACGCGCTTCTGGAACAACGCGCAACTGCCGATGCATCGGCATGTCGGCGACGAGTTGCTCTACGTGATCGAAGGAGCCATCAG
Source organism: Binataceae bacterium (SeqCode) (assembly GCA_035262365.1). GTDB lineage: Bacteria > Desulfobacterota > Binatia > Binatales > Binataceae > JAJPJA01. Next base: position 24,223 of record DATFSZ010000168.1, on the reverse strand, counting down.
CGACGAGACCGGCGCGATCTACGCCGGCAACGTCGGATATCGGCCACCCGGATGTGTCCACACGGGAGACAGCCGCAACGGCGCCACGGTGCTGGGGATTTTCGCCGGCGGCCTGGAAGCCGCCGATCAAATTGGCAACTCGCCGCCCACGCAAATCTTTCAGCTAAGCGACATCCCATGGGCCGAGGTGATGCCGAAACTGCGGTCCAAACGCATCTGGAACGATAAGGCTACCGACCGCTTCGCCGCGCTAACGCGTTTTGAACCTGGCGCCGTGATTCCGCGCCATCGCCATACCGGCGACGAGCTGATTTTCGTGATCGAAGGCTCGACCGCCGACGATTTTGGCGAGACTACGGCGGGCAATGTAAACTTTCGCCCGCAAGGATGCGTCCACACGGTAACGTCGCGCAACGGGGCTACTATATTGAACATAGTCAGGGGCGGTGCTGAACCTGCTTGAGCCGCGCGGCTCAGAATTTTGATGCCTGGCGCGGGCCGGAGCTTACCCGCGTAGCAGGAAGTCCGACAGGACGCGGTTGAATTCCTCGGGACGTTCAAAATGCGGAAAGTGGCCGCATTCGTCGATGATCGTCAGGCGCGAGTTGGCGATGGCCGCGTGAAATGACTCCGCGCATTCCAGCGGCACAATCCGATCCTCGCGGCCCCAGACAATCAGCGTGGGAATGCGAAGCCGGCACATCAGCAGCGGCAGGATCGGGTCGTGCACGTAGGGCTTCCAGCAGTAGCGGGTGGTCGCCTCGCGGTTGATGGTTTGGCGCTCGCGCTCTTCGGGCGCCTTGGCGGACGGAAAAAGCGCATCGTAATCGCGCACCTGCCTTACGTCGTGGAAGGAAAGCGCGCGCGTGCCTTCGATACCATGCAGAAAGATGTCCGCGATTTCGCCGTGGCGAGGTTTGATTCCTGCCGAATCGATCAGCACCAGCTTCTCGACCGCCTCCGGACACATCACCGCGATCTCCCCAGCCAGCCATCCGCCGACGAAATGGCCGGCCAGCGTCGCTTTGCCGATGTTTAGCTCCTGCAGGATCCATGGGTAAAAGCGCGCCAGATCGATAAAGCTCTCCAGCCCCGGCGGCCGCTCGGAACCGGCATAGCCGGGATGGGTGGGAACATACACCGTAAAATGCGCCGCGAGCTGTTGGTGCATCGGCTGCCATCCCATGCTGCCCTCGATACTGTGCAGGGCGACCAGCGGACGTCCGCGCCCGCCTTTCAAAACCTCGATTTTCGCTCCGCCCACGGTTACAAAGAGTCGTTCGTAATCGGCTGCCATTGCGATGCCTCACATGTTCCGGTCGCGCAGACTCTGGAGATAGACGTTCGAGGCGCCCGGATGCAACAGGTTGGAATCGGTCGCGCTTTGTCAGGGCAGATACTGCGCGCGGAATTGAGTCGGGACAACGCTGGATCTTGCGACCACCAATTGCTGGGCGCCCTGCGCGTTTTCGAAGCGCAGCAAGCCGGCGATGAACTGCTGCGGATCGTGCACCGGGATCAGCCGCTCTTCGCTGAACACCGGGCTGGTCATCTTCAGCGTCAGGTCCTGGGTCTGGCCCGGAGCAATCGGGCTGCTGGGCTCGACCTCGAGCTGCCCAACGTAGTCGCGCGGTCCTGCCTTTGCCTGCTCGTCGGCCCCACCATTGACGAAGGTTGTCATCGCCATGATGTACTGCTTGAGCGTAATCGGGCTCGTGCCGACATTCTTTGCCGAGACCTTCATCAGCAAGGTGTCGGTGCCGTCGTCAAAGGTTGCGCCCTGCGGCTCGACTTCGGCCATCTTGTCGCCCGAAGAGATGAACTTGGGCGCGAACCAGTCGGTCTGCTGCGGCATTCTGACCGGGTAAGTGGTGGCTGCGTAAGCCCATCCGACCACCAGCATCGCGATGGTCACTCCCGCCAGTACGTTCATCCACATGTGATCGCGGGGAGTGATGAGCCCGATATCGGGAGCGTCATCGTTGGGCCCGAGCTGAACGGTGACCGCCAGGTTGGTCACCGTGCGCTTGGACAACGTCCAGTAGAACATCCACACCGCGCCAATCAGGAATCCGGCGAATGACCACCACCACACGAACTCGCGCCCGTAGGTGTTAAGGTCGATGGTTTGGCCGCTTACGAGCGCGACGGGAAAAGTAAACTTCCCGGCGCCCGCCGCGACGGTCACCCATTCGCCTGGTCCGATCAGCGTTCCGGTTCCCTGCACCGCGATTCCGGGATGGACATGCCAGCGCCCGGGATCACGCCCCAGCAGCACCATCTTGAACTGGTAGATGCCGCCCTTTTCCACGAAAAACGAACCCGGCGCGGATTGCCCATTGATGGTCCGATCCTTCAGGGCAAACACCGGCCCGGGTACCACCGGTGTGATATAGGCCGTCTGCGGCGGATCGAGGGTATACGGCCAGGTTTCCAGAATTCTCACCTTCCCCGTGACGGTAACTGGCTGTCCGACCTCGATCTGGGTGGGAGATATCTTCACGTCGTAAAACGCCGCGGTCAGATCCTTCAGAAACGGCTGATCGCCAGCCTCGCCGTGAGCGGAAACCGATGGAGCACGCAACAGCATCGCGGCCGCCAATGCGAAGACCGCCGCAAACAGCCTCTTAGCCATGGTCGCCCTCCCCGGCAATCCGATCGCCCTTTGCGATCTTCCTCGGTCCGCTGCTCTGGTGCAGCGAATGAAATTCATGCGCCCCGCGGGTCCTGGCGGCCAGGCGTTTTCTGCGGCGCCGGTTCTTGTTGGTGCGTGCGGTGTTGGCGCGCGGGTCATCCTTGCTTCTGGAGGACGGCCACAAGATCACGAGCCAGTAGCAGACAAACCCAAGCGCAAAGGATGTAAACAGCGGCGGACCGATTTCGTCGGGACCCGCCATCCCGCCGTGCGCATGCGCAATTGAAGCCGAAGCCAGCAGTGCGATCGCTCCGGCAACGGCGGCAGATTCGATCAGTGCGCGGCGAGTTTTGCGTGGTACCAGCATTGATTGGGCGTCACAGGGTTTTAATGTAACGGCGAATCGGCCACACCGCCAAATATCTGCCGATGAACTGGCCGATCCAGTATCCCAGCACCGCCATTGTGCCGCCGAACACCAGCGAGACATACTGGGTCTCGCCCAGGAAGCTGCGCAGCGCGCCGCGCTCGATGTGGCGCAGATACTCCGGAGTCTGCGAGCGGATATAGGTAATGCCCTGCACGTCGGAGACGGTCAGAACGTGATTCATGAAATGAACGGGCTGGAGAAAGGGCGCCATCGGTATGTAGTTGAAGGCCCACACCAGCAGCGCCCATATCGGACCGCCGATCAGGGACGTCAGGATAAAACTGCGGGTTTTCATCAGCAGCCAATCCAGGATGATCGCCGCGCACACGGTGGAGATAGGCCAGACAAAATTCAGCGGATAGCTTTCGGCAATGTTCCATTGAAAAAAACGCCCCACCCAGGCGGCCATGAAAAAGCATACTGCCGTGTAGGTTGCACCGGTGGGGAAGCGCCACGCGACCCATTGGATGTACTGCAATGCCGAAGGGATGATTATGGTGGCGAACGCGGTAACCACCGGCCACCATTGAGGATCCTTCCAATCAGTCCAGAAATCCCAATCGCCGGCGAACAATTGCTTGGTAATATCAGCCGCGCCGGCAACGACGAAGATCGCGGTGACCCAGAACACCAAGTCCCATTTCCGATCGATCCATTTGTACTCTTTGTTGAGCAGCGCGCGCAGTTCCAGGCGCCGCTGCCGCTCCGCCGCCGACATTGGGGTCGCCGCCATGGCCGCTCCTTATCTCCGCGCCGAGTGCCGGTCCGTGCCGCTTGTGGTTCGCCCTTCAGTCCGCGACAGCGTGTTCGCGGCCGGGCCTTTGGGTGGTCGCTTCCTCTTCCGCCTTCTCGATCTCATACAACCGCAAAATCGTTTCGCCCCAGACCGCGAACATCCCTCCGGCCAGCCATCCATAGACTACGAACGGCCAATGGAACGGCACGGCGAAGAATTCTTCGGAGATCCACAGGCTGTGGCCCCATTCGTTGAACGCCACCTCCATGCACTCCAGCACCGCCGCCGCGATCAGCAGAAAAAACGACCACGGAAAGCCCTTGTCGCTGCTATACAGCGCGGGAATCCGCGCGTTGCCGTAGATGTACGCACCCAGGGCCAGGACCACAGAGAGGGGGAAGAAGAAGTAGAACATGGGGATATGAGTCGGAGTGAGCGCGGTGTCGCGCACCAGCGTCTGATGCCACGCACCGTCCCAGTTGGGCCAGAAACTCGCCTCGATGTAGATGGAAAGGCTGGTTACGCCGATTATGCTCCACAGCACGGCGATGCGGCGCACCTCTTCGGCGCGGGAGAAGGGTTGCGTTTTCAACTCGCGACCGGTTCGAATCAGCCATCCGTACCAGATGCCGGTGAAGACGCCCAACACGATCAACTCGCCCCAAAACAGAGTGCGGTAATAGAGCGTGAACTCGCGGCTGGCCGAATTAAGTCCCGCCGTGAATGCAAATTTATAGTCCCAGAACCAGAGGAAGACGTTTGCGCCCATCACCAGCGCGCATCCCCAGAACAGCGATTTCCAGCCGACCAGCCAATCCGTCGGTTTACCGGCCCGCGCCGTGGTCAAGGCCCCGCTGTCGTAACCTTCCTCCGGCTTTCGTGCCGCCTGTGGCTGCGCCATGAGTACTGCTCCTTGACCCGGCCCGCGGCGCCGGGTCCGTAGCGCTCACGTTTATGAACTCGACTCGCACTGCTCCAGACACGTTGTCAGGAGGCTTCTCTGCCGCTTCCCAAGGCTTCCTTTATCGCAATCTTCACCGAATGCAAATCCATCGTCATCCCCGCATACTCCCGCCGCGTACGCAGATCCGGACCGAGCAGGAAGACCTTCGTGATGTGATTGGGAGAACCATCGGGCAGCCGTTCGTTGTGCAGGCCAAAAGCTTTTATCAGGCGGTCAACCTCGCCCGCTTTGCCGGTAACGAACAGCCAGCCATTGAGGTCAGCCTCACGGCTGCGCGCCAGCCCGAGCAACAAAGCGGGAGTATCGTGCTCGGGGTCGTTGGTCACCGACAGCAGCACCACCCTGGAGCCGAGGTCAGGACCCAGGCTGTCCGCGATCTGTCCGAACTTGCTGACCAGGGTGTCGCACACGCCCGGGCATCCGATATGGATGAATTGCAGCAGTACCACCTTGCCGCGCAGGGAGCCCAAAAACATCGCGCGTCCGTGGTCGTCGATGACCGGGACATCGGGCAGCACACCGGGCCGGGACTCGGCCCTGCGCGCGCATCCGGCGAGCAACAAAGTGCACAGCAATACCGCCCCCGCGCGGCTCATTTTCGATCGCGCAATGGGGCGCAGGGAACGCGTCTTTGCGGAGGAGAAGCGGTAGCGAATCACCGATATGCCCGTCAGAGCTATCACAGCCAGGACCATCAGCGAGGGGACTATCAAAGCCCGATACCACGAACCGACCCGGATAGGAAATGATAGCACCATTACTTTGGACCCCTGCACGCGCTCAAGCGACACGCGCGCGAGGTAACGCCGGTCCGCGGTGAGGTTCACTTGAACGTCCGCGACGCCGCGCCGATAGACCTGCGGCGGTACCGACAGAAGTGCGCGCGGCGGCTGCGATCCGCCGATCGCGATCACCTCAACGCCAATAGGCAGCTTGCGGATTTCATCGCCCAGCGTGTCCACAACCAGCACGGTATCGCCCTCGCGCGGCACCTCCTCGCAGTATTCGGCGTCGGGGTCGAATTGCGGTTGGTAGAGGGTGATATGAACCAGCGAGGCACCGATTTTCTTTTCGCAAGGATCGTTGGGCCCGCCGAATCGATGCGCCAATGCGGTCGCGGGTATCAGGCATGTGGCCATCGCCGCGACCAGCGCAAGAGAAGATCGTGTAGGCGGATTTTGCGTTCCATTCGTCATCCTTCACTTCGTAGGATGACCTGGCCGGCTTCTGCTCAGGGCGCTCATGACAAAATCCAAAATCAGAGCATTACGGGGCAGCTTCGAACGGTCCCGGTAGATCCAACTCCTTCGCGATTTCGTGCAGTGCCGGCAGGACCTCCTCCTTCATCAGCTTGAGGCTGCGCATCGAGTCCTCATGGCCAATCGTACCGTCGTTGCTCCACACGCCAAGGATACCGGGCCGCAAAAGCTCCAGTCCCTCCTTGATCTTTCTGATCACGGTTTTCGGACTGCCGACCACCACCCGGTTGGCAGCCGTGACCTGCTCCCAGTTCGCCGCGTCCACGCCGCCATAGAGCGGGTCGTGCCTGAGCGGTTTTTTGTAAAGCTCGGCTACTTCGGGGGAAAGCTGGCTGCGCAGGTTGTATCCGGGCGGGGCCATGAAATCCACCGGCATCGGCACGCGGCCCACGCCGGCGTTACCAATGAGAAATCCCTTGCCGGCTTCCGACGCCTTTTCGTCGGTGTCCTGCACATGGATGCGCCACAGGTAGCCGAAGTGCTGAGGGCCGGCTTCGTAGCCGAGTTGGCGGGCGACGTGACCGTAAATCGTCATCATCTGCACGGTCGATTCCGCGTCGGTCTCCAGGTAGATGTACGGATAGCGATGCTGCGCCGACCACACGAGCGTCTCGGGACTGCCTACGCCTGGAATCCATACCGGCGGATGCGGTTTCTGCATCGGGACCTGGAACGGATTGACCACCCGGAAATGATAATGCTTGCCTTCCCAGCGAAACGGTCCCGGCGTGGTCCATGCCTTGATGACCAGGTCGTGCGCTTCCTGGAAGCGCTCGCGGTTGTGGATCGGATTGGTGTTGGTGGCCCAGCTTTCGACCCCGGTGCCGCGCACGAAGCCCGACACCAGCCGGCCGTGCGACATCATGTCGATCTCGGCCAACTCCTCGGCCAGCCGCAGGGGGTTATCGAAGATTGGAAGCGGATTTCCCAGCAGCACGATCTTCGGCTTGCGCGTGATGCGCGCCAGGACCGCAGCCTCGAGGTTCATCGTCGCGCCCATACAGGTGGGCGTGTTGTGATGCTCATTGAGCATGATGCCATCGAAACCGGCTTCCTCGGCGTACTGATTCTCCTCGAACGCTTCGTCGTAAACACGCGCGCCAATCGACGGGTCGAAATGCGCGTTGGAAAACGTCAGCCGCACGGAGCTGCGGAAGCTGCTCTTGACGTCGGTTTCGGAGTAGGCCACGTAGGGCCGCTCGGTGAAGCGCATTATGAACATCCCGGCGTCACCTCCTTGTTGCCGGCGGTCGGCGTCCGGCCTAAGTCGATCCAACCATAAAGCGCACCGGCCACGTCAGGCAAACCCATCCGCATTCACTTGCTCCCGCGCCCCGCCGGGGCGCAAAGTTACGAGGACTGTACGAAGGCGATGCGTGGGAAACAGGATCAAAGTCCGGAAAAAGACCTCGGGAGTGGGGCGCCATGTCAAATCTCGAAGAGTTGGAAAGGGCCCGGGAGCTTTACATCCGCTACGCGGCGGTCGTCGATGAGGGCGAGCACGAGCAGTTGCTGAACCTGTTCACACCCGACGGGGTGTTCGAAAGCTCGTGGCTGGGCCGCTTTGAGGGACACGCCGGACTGCGCCGGCAGTTCGAGGCGAACCGCTCGCGCGCCATCCGCGATTATCAAATGCGTCATGTCTTCTCCAACCTCAATATCAAGCTGGACGGCGACCGTGGCCACGCCGATTATTATGTGAGCGTCTATGTAACGCGCGACGGAATCACCCAGCTTCTCGGTATCGGAAAGTCAAGCGACGAGCTGCGCAGGGTCGGCGGCACCTGGTATTTCAAAAGCCGCCACGTCACGTTCGATACCAAAAAACCCGAGATATTGACGTGATCCGCGCAAGCGCATGCGAGGCTAACCTGATCATGCGTGGAGGAATCGGCAGATGAGCGGCGGAGGATTTTCGAAGGCCCGGCTTGGGCGCATGCACGATGTTATGGCCGGCTACGTCGAGCGCGGCGAAGTGCCCGGTGTCGTCACGCTGCTCAGCCGTCGCGGCGAGGTCCATGTGGATACGATCGGGACGAAAGCGGTCGGAACGCGCGATCCGATGCGGCGCGATACTATCTTTCGCATCGCCTCGATGACCAAACCGATCACGGCCGTTGCCACCATGATGTTGGTGGAGGAATGCAAGGTCCGGCTCGACGAACCGGTGGATCGGCTGCTGCCGGAACTGGCCGGGCCCAGAGTTATGCGGCGGCTGGACGGCCCGGTGGATGACACCGTGCCGGCTCATCGGCCGATCACCCTCCGTGACCTGCTCACCTTCAGGATGGGCTTCGGTGTGATCATGGGTCCGCAGGACGCTCATCCGATCCAGAAAGCGATGAAGGAGGCGGGAATCATAATCGGTCCAAGATCGGATTCGCCGCACTCGCCCGATGAATGGATCAAGCATTTCGGCGGCCTGCCGCTGATGCATCAGCCGGGTGAGAAATGGATGTACCATACCGGCTCCGATGTATTGGGCGTGCTGATTGCACGCGCCTCCGGACAGCCGCTGGATGTATTTTTTCGCGAGCGGATTTTCGAGCCGCTTGGTATGAAGGATACCGACTTCAGCGTTCCGGCGGCTAAAATCAAACGGCTGCCGGCCGCCTATGAGCTCAATCTCAAAACCGGGGCGCTGGAACTCTACGACAAGCCTGCCGCCGGCAGCCAATGGACTCGCCCCCCGGTCTTCCCCGCCGGCGGCGCCGGCCTGGTCTCTACCGTCGACGACTATCTGACCTTCGGCCGGATGATGCTCAACCAGGGCAAGCATGGGCGCCAGCGTCTTCTATCCCGGCTGTCGGTGGAGGCGATGACAACCGATCAGTTGACGTCCGAGCAGAAGGCGGCGTCCGACTTCTTCCCCGGCTTCTGGGACAGCCGCGGATGGGGTTTTGGCGTCTGCATCATCACCAGGCGCGACGACGTATCGGCAGTTCCCGGCCGATACGGCTGGGATGGCGGTTTCGGCACCACATGGTGTTCGGACCCGAAGGAAGACATGGTCGCCATCCTGATGATTCAGCGCCTGGCTTTTCCGCTGACATCGGGAATCTATCTCGATTTCTGGACCTCGGCTTACCAGGCGATCGACGATTGAGCGCGGCCGAAGGTCTCGGTCCAGGATGGCGCTGACCTGAAGGTCGAGTCGGCGTTCCATTGAATCTCACCGTTTCGTCCAAATCGTTCTCACGCCTTTTTAGTTGAGGCCGCCAGCGACTCTATTCCGCTGACGTTGCGCGACCGGTCCTGGTTGAAGCCGAGGTCGCGCTTTGCCGTACGAATGTCAGGAGCCGACTTGCCATGAGTTGGGCGATGCTTGCCTACTGGGAGACTTTGCTCGCGGAAATGACGATGGAGAAGATGATGCTCTGGTACGACCTGCATCAGCTTCACGAGCGATATCTTGACGTCGTCGACAGCGATCACTTTGAGCAATTGCCGGACCTATTCACCGAAGACTGCGTGTACGAATTGGTTCCCCGGCAGAGCGCCGACGAGGTTTGTCCGGCAGGTATCATCCGCTGTTCCGGCCGATCGATGCTGCGCAGCGGCATCGTCAAACCGCGCATTACCAATGCCTTCGAGGCGCACAAGTTCCGGCATCTTGCCTCGGGTCTGGAGATCACGCGCGTCGATACGAATACCGCCGATATGCAGTCCGACTACGTAGTGATCCAGATCCACCGCGATGGGCAAGCGCACATCTATCAAACCGGGCGCTACTTCGATCGTGTGGTGCGCATGGCCGATGGGTGGCGTTATCAACGCAAGACCGCCATTTATGACACTTCATACTGAATAAACAAGTCGATGGACGCCGGTCTGAAAGACTTGAACTGAATTTTGACGACGGTCGTCGATTCTTGTTCGTCTCTGCGGCGCCGGACACTCGAAGTTAGCGAACCAACGAAGATCGCGAACAGATAAGGGATGATGTCATGAGAACACGCTATGCGCGAGTAATGCTAACAGTTGCCGGATGCCTCTTGGCGATAATTGTTCTGCAGGCACAGAGCTGTAACTGGCAGAACTATCCCCATTTGTGGTCCACGCCCACCTTCAAACCGTGGCTGGTAGTAAAGTGTCAATTTCCGGACGCACCGGCAATACCCGCCGGCTTGGATGATTCCATCAACCGGTTCTTTACCATTGGCGGAATAGCAAGTGGGAATATACAGGATTACTACTCCGACGTTTCCTACGGCGCCATCTCGCTGGTCGGTACCAGCGTGGTGGGATGGTATCCGAGCGGTTATAAGACCACGGACTTCGGCGGCCCTGGAAACCGCTACCAGCGAGTGCAGGCATGTGTCAATTCCATACCGCCTTCAGACGCCGCGGACATTGATTTTGGTCATTACTGGGGAATCGTCATAGTCACCAATCAGAGAAACGACGGGGGCGCCTGTTGGGATGGTCAAAGCAACCTGTCAATCCAGGGCAGCAACTACAACCTGGGATGTGTCGTGTTCGATCCGGACAGTTTGTTCACGGCCTTCGCGGCACATGAAATCGGTCACGGTTTGGGCTTCCCCCATTCATTCGATGATGCCGGGAATAGCTGCGGGGGAGCGCCCGGCGAGTACTGCGATCCATGGGATATCATGAGTGCATTGGCAACCTATCAGTTTACGGAGACCAACTTCATAACACCGGGTGGGAACAACACCGCCGGACCTGGTGTAAACGCTCCTAACCTGCTGCAAATGGGTTGGATTCCTGCGTCGCGAATCGCCAGCTACAACATCGGCGATCCGCCGGCCACCTTCGTCCTCAACGCGCTCAGTCATCCGGTTGGTTCCGGCGACCTTGCCGTCCAGATACCGCTGCCTTTTCTGCCCATCGCGGTCACATTGGAGTACCGGCAGAAAGACGGATGGGATGCGGGAATTCCCCAAAACGCGGTGCTGCTCCACTTCTACGAGCCGACTGTGAATCCGTATTCCTTCCTGATGGATAAGGAAGGGCCGTTCAAACCCGGTGCGATCCTTGCCGGCCAGACGTTGACGGAATCCGCCTACAGCATAAAGGTCAACAGCATAGACTCCGGCAGCGGCACCGCCTCAGTTACGATTGGGCCAGGTTCCGGGAGCTGATTGTTTAAGATGTATTCGCGTGCCTTGGCTGCTTGAACGTGGCACGCGAGGCCGGGCAACGGAAGCGGGCCGCTCGGCACTTAACGAGCGGCCCGCAGCCTCGAGGCTCTTCGTAAGTGACAGGAAGGCGTTATGATCGCGAAGGCTTCCATTGCTCGCCTTGCTCTCTGATAAGGGCGTCGGTCGTGGCGGGCATGCAGACAAGGTCGCCGAACACATTGATGCCGTTGTGGACCAGAAAACTCTGGACTACAAGGTTTGCTTCGCTCTCACGTGCCGCGCGCAGATAGGATGCGCGTTGTGCCATCCCATCGGGGCCGTGACGACATTCTTCGATCATATCCTCCGGTGTTATCCCTTGCCCAGCGCAAAACTTCCGCAGTACATCGAGTCTCTCAGCTATCTCGCCCAATGAGCATCCTGTGACCTGGAGCAACCCGCGGCACCAGCGGTCGATGGATGTGCTGGAGTTGGAATTTCGATCGTGGGTGATCATTGTGGCGAGCTTGGGGTTAGAGCCAGTCGGGCTTTTCGTTCGGAAGCCTGCGGCCGTTTGCGATGAAAAACCCGCGAATGACGTTGCCGCGTGCGGTCCGTACGCTCCAGTTTCCGGAAATCTGCCCGGAGAACTCTTTGACGCGTTCTGTGTAGAAACTGCGCTTCTTGTACTTTTGCGTTTCGACGTTGAAAATTTCGGCGATCATCTCATCTGGAGTCCGGTTCACAAATTCGCAGAATTCCTTCAGAGTCACCAGTCGCTCCCACTGTTCCGCCTCGGTCAGGCCCTTACCCGCGAGTTCCGCAAGATATTTTTGCACCGCCACGCAAGCGGTAAATTCCTGCTCTGTCATGGGCGTGCCTGGTCGAGGGAAAGGGCCGGGCGTCCGGGTCGTTGAATGATCCTATTCCGGCAATCCGAACAACTGCGCCAGCGCACGAATTTCATCGGCGCGCCATCGCGCGGGTGCTTGCTCCTGAAGCATACCGGCCGTCTTGAGCTGCGCGGTGACGGCGGGGTCCGGTTTTAGAGGAACACCCCACTTTCCACTAAAATAGAGATTCTCGAAGGGAGGGGACGGACGCTGCCCGCCGGCGTTGGGCGACTCCGCCGGATAGCCGACCAGTTGAACTTGGGTTGGCGTCACGAACGGTGGCATATGGAGAACCTCACGAATTTGTGCACGCCTGCCGGTAACCAAGGCGGTTCCCAAGCCTTCGTCGATCGCCGCCAAAAGCGCGGAACCAACCGCCAGGCCGCATTCAAAAGCGCTCAGCCATTCCGCGAAGATGTGATCCCCCGCCATCACATTGAAATCCGCGTTGGGAATTACCGCCGTCTCGATAAACTCCTTGCTCCAGCCATGAGTTGAGTTCAGGGCGCGCACTTCGATCAATTCCGTCAAGGCGTCGCGCAAGCTGTCCCATCCGGACATGTCAATCGCCCAGACAATAAACACGGGCGCCTGCTGAACGTGGGGCTGATTGTACATCGCATCGATCAGCGCGTCGCGGACGGTATCGTTGGTCTTACCGCGTTCAATTACCACCGCCTTGCGAATCAACTTGGCGTTGCCGTGCTGGGACTGGAGGCGTCCAGCCTCCAGGATCGTCTGAATCTTCGCCGCTTCGACCGGTTGCCAACTTTTGAAATAGCGGATGGTTCGGCGACCACCGACTGCCTGTTTGAATTCCATGGAATGCTCCTTTTAACTGCCAACAGAAAAGCGGCAGAACTGAAAGGCGGGTTATTCGCTCCCGGGCACCGCCGGCTTTGCCGAGTTTTGTGCCGGAGGTTCGTTTACGGGATGCATAGTTTCCAGGAAGGCGACCAGTGCATTGACCTCGGCCGGGCTCAGATTCTTTCCGTAGGCCGGCATGTTGCCGCCGCCCTGGATAATCTGGCGCACGATTTGGTCCGGGGTCAGCCGGGTCGCAACGCCGTCCAACGCTGGACCGCGTTGTCCGCCCTCGCCGCCCAGCGAATGGCAGTTGCGGCACTGCTTGCTCTGAATCAGGATTGCGCCCTGTAGTTCCAGGGGGCTGCGCCCCTTAACGTATTCCACTGGAGTGGCCGTCCCGCTCCACGCTTCCATCTGCGGCGACCAAGGCGAAAAGGTTCCCAGATAAATCAGGATTCCGATCGTCATGAACGTCAGCACCAGGATCATGGCCGAGAAAGGACGCCGCCAAAAGCTCTTCTCCCCGGTTCCCGAGATAAACGGAATGGCGAATAACAGCCCAATGGCCACCACCGGTCCGACCAGCATCAGGAACGTTTCGGTCCATGGCGGCAGCAGGGCAAAGGCCGCGAAGAGCCACAGGAAGAAGAAATCGGGGCGCGGCACGGTTTGGATGATCGCGGGGTCGGGCTCGCCGTTGGGACCAATCGGACCCATCACTGCGGCGGTTATCACCAGCGCCGCGATGATCAACCCGGCGAAGACCAGGTCCTTTTGCGCCGCGTACGGAAAGAACGGCTCGCCGTCTTTGCTGACCAGTTCGTGATATTGCGCCAGGTAAGTTTCGCGCCTCACAATCCGTCCGGGCATCGGCCATTCATTGATGCCGAGCTTCAGCACCAGGTACAGATGCAGGCCGACGAAGGCCAGGAGCAAGGCGGGGATGACGAATACGTGCATGGTGAAGAAGCGCGACACCGTTTCGCCGGCAATAATCGGGCCGCCCAGGATCATGTCCACCACGCGCGGCCCAATGATCGGAGTGCGGCCGGCTATGGCTGCGCCGATTCCCAAGCCCCAGTAGGCATCCTGGTCGAAACGCAGCACCTGCCCGGTGAACGCCATTCCCAATGTGCCCAGCAGCAGGACCACGCCGGCGATCCAGGTCAGCTCGCGCGGATACTTGTGCGCGCCGAACAGAAAAACCTGCGCCATGTGGATGCAAACCAGGCCGACCATGAAATTGGAGCCCCAACCGTGCAGCGCCCGGATGAACCATCCCAGCGGCTGGTTATAGTTGAGGTAGATCAGGCTTTGCCAGGCACGGTCCGCGGTTGGAGCATAGACCGTCGCCAGGCACATGCCGGTGACGATCTGCATAATCAGCACGGTCAAGGTGGCGCTGCCGAACACGTACCACCAACTGGCCGAACTGCGCGGCACCGGATGTTCAGCGGTCTCGACAATGGTGCCGCTGATTTGCAGGCGATGGTCCAGCCATGCTCCCGCGTCCTTTATAAGCTGTTTCACCGGCATCGCGGACCTTCTCCTACAAACGTATGTATCATGCCAAGGGTTCGCCCAGGGTCGGCAGCTCACCGGCGCTGACCCACAATTGGCCTTTTTCCACCTTGTGACGATACTGGTACAGGCCGCGCGGCGGCGGGCCGGACGCGCGTTGTCCGTCGGAGTAGTACACACCGCCGTGGCAGGGGCACATGAATAATCCGGACTCCTGAAACCATCGCACCGGGCATCCCAGATGCGTGCAATTGATGGCAAACACCTGGAACGTCTCGCCGGACTCACGCCGCACCCAACAGGGGATGTTGGCGGTCGCTCCGTCCCAGGGCTTGGTGTACGGATTTCGGTAGGTTGCCAGGCGCGTTTGATGTTCCGGGAAGGTATCCAACGGACCTAACGAGATCCAGGACAGCCAGACGAACTTTCTCATCGGCGAGGCGATATAGCCTACAACCGGAATTGCCAGGGCGGCGATCGCCAGCGCGTTGAGTGCAAGCCCCACGCGCAGCAAAAAGCCGCGCCGCGTGGTTGATTCGCCGCCAGGTGACGTTGATTGTGGACCTGGTGTTGGCCGTGCACTTGGCGGTGCTGTGGCGCTCTCGCTCATGGCTGTGGTCTCCCGTCGTGGATTTGGCCGTTGGAGCCAGGCGCCAGGTGGGGGCGCTTGGCGGCCAACCACGCGACTACATCGCTAATCTGCTGCGCTGTCAGAGGCTGTCCCGACGGATAGCCGCGCCAATCCGGCTGTCCCAAATCGGGGCGTCCCGCGATGACAACGGTGCGCAAGGCCTGATCGCTGACCAGCATCAGGTATGATGGATCGATAATTGAGGGAGCCTTGGGTCCACCGCTCCCGTTTGAGCCGTGACAGGGAGCACAGGATTGGGTAAATACCTGCGCGCCGCGCTGCGGATCGCCCGTGGCGCCGCTGTAGGATGGCGCGCCCGCGAGCGGCCCGCCCGTCTTCCATCTCTGCCGCATCCCGGTGACCAAAATCCCAACCTGCTCGGCGGTCAGGTAGCCGCCCGCACCCTGCTTGAACGGCGGCATCGGCGTGCCTTCAATACCCTGGCTGATAATACGCGTCATCGTGGCGTCGTCCACAAGGGCCTGGTAAACCGGGTTGGCCATAGGATAGGCCGCGCCTAACGTGCCCTCGGCGCCGTGGCATCCGGCGCAGCTCTGACCGTATAGCGACGCGAAACTCTTGACTTGGTCAGGACTCAGCGGCAGGTCGGACTGCCTGGGTTTCCCGGGCAGCGAGTCGCAGCCCACACCTCCGCTGAGAATCAACGCCGCCACCACCACAACGCGCCAGCCGATCATTCGGACTCCTTGCGCGGCACGATGCCGGGCGCCTCGATCCCCATGCGCGCCGCAAACGGCAAATGCTGAAAGGTCCGGATCCGTTCCGAACTGGAGACCACAAATCCTGCCGTCACTCCGAAACCGATTTGGCAGAGGATGAACCAGCCCCATTCGATTCGAGCGTCGAGCACCGGGTTTATTACCTTGAGCGACGCATAAAGCAGCCCGCTCCAGAGCAGAGGCGCGACGACCCCGCCGAAAAATACCGGGTGGCGCGGCACCGTAGGGAGCATGATGCCGTAGAGCAAACCAATTAGCAGCGAGACGATACCATGAATGATCAGCGCCATCACTAAAGCATGGGTGTTGAATGCCGCCAGCGCCGCGGTACTTGCGTTGGCGAGACTGGGCATCGCGGTAGCCGCAAGGATGTTGATCGTGTACCAGGGGCTGCCGTGAATGAGCAGTCCGTGGAGGGCGGCCAACACAGCCATCACGAAGCCGCCCGCGATGCCGCCTTTGACTCCGGCCGAGTAAGGATAAATCTCCAGGGGCAGAATCGCGCGATGGCCCTCCTCGCCAACTCGAAGCCTGGCGACCGCCACCTTCACCGGAACCACAGCGGCAGCGGCCGGCTCCACGGGCACCATTTCCCGATGCTCATCGGGAAATACCTCGCTGAACCATCCCACCGCGCCGGCGATTACCAGTACGGCGCCGACCGCGCTCACGACCGGGCTGGTAAGAAGGCCGGCAAATACCATCGCGATCCCCATCGCGGTAATCATCGGCGATGACGCCGGTGCGGGGGCTTCAATTGCGTTGGGAATCCGGTCGGGTGTGGTCTGCGGATCCATCGCTATCCGTCCCTCGGCTCAGCGGCCAATTATATATACCGTCAAAAACACGACTACCCATACGGCGTCGACGAAGTGCCAATACCAGGAAAGCACCTCGACTTGTTCAGCGTACCGCCGCGTCACGTGCTTGCCGAGGGTGAGCAACATCACGATCAGGATCATCAGCATTCCTACCGTGACGTGCAGCGCGTGCAGCCCCACCAGGGAATAGTAAGTGGTGGCGAACAAGTTGGTGCGGATGGTCAGGCCTCTATGGTAGATGAGGCGGTACCATTCCATCCCGGTTCCTGCCAGGAACTCCAGAGCAAGGAGCAGGGTAACCAGCCACCAGAACGCGAAGGTTCCGATCTTGTCCAATCGCAAGGCGCGAACTGCCAGGACGATCGTGAGGCTGCTGGAAAGCAGGCAGATAGTATTGATGATCGGCGGCGACAATACGTCGCGCGGGTACGGTCCGGTCAAGCTCTTGCCTATATAAAAAATGTAGGCGGCGACAAAGATCGAAAAGAAGGCGCTCTCGGTCAGAATCAGGGCGAGCACTCCGACCCGCCCGCGCCGCGGCAAAGTCCACGGTTCGGTTGAGGGCGCCGGGCTTAATGCTGCTGCTACAGCCATCGCGGATTACTCATACAGCCAATCGGGATCTTCCGGATGTTTCAAATCCCATAGCGGACGCCGGCTTCGGACCTCCGGTTCGACCGCGAAGTTGTACTCCGGAGGAGGTGAGGTGGTGGTCCATTCCAGCGTCCATGCGTCCCATGGATCGGGGCCCGCCTCCTGACCGTTGACCAGCGAACGGATGACATTGATCACCAGCACCAGGACCGCGACCGCCTGCAAGACCGCACCGATTGAGGCGATTAGATTAAATGCTTCCAGACCGCGTCCGGGCTGATAGGTGTAAATGCGCCGTGGCATGCCGTGGATTCCGGCAAAGTGCAGCGTATCGAATGTCATGTGGAAACCGATCAGAAAAAGCCAAAAGTGCCATTGTCCCAGCCGTTCGCTGAGCATTCTTCCGGTTGCCTTGGGGAACCAATAATAGATGGCGGCAAAGATCATGAAAACGATTGCGCCGATCAATACATAGTGAAAATGCGCTACCACGAAATAGGTATCGGTCAATTGCCAGTCGAAGGGCGCAACCGCAAGCATGATACCGGTTAATCCCGCGATCATGAATTGAAACAGAAAGCCCAGAGAGAACAGCATCGGCACGCGGAAGCGAATCTTGCCGCCCCAGATGGTTCCGATCCAGTTGAAGATCTTGATGCCGGTCGGGACACCCACCAGCATCGTCGAGGTGGCGAAGAACGCGTTGCCGGCCGGCGTCATGCCGACCGAGAACATATGATGCGCCCACACGCTCAGGCTGATGAAGCCGATCGCCACCGACGCCGCGACCATCACCTGATAGCCAAAGATAACCTTGCGCGAGAAGACCGGGATTATTTCCGAGGCAAAGGCGAAGGCCGGCACGACCAGGACATAAACCTCGGGATGGCCGAAAATCCAAAAGAAATGCTGCCATAGGATCGCCGAGCCGCCCGCCTGGGTATCGAAAAAATGCGCGCCCAGGTAACGGTCGAGCAGAAGCATCGCCTGCGCAGCCGACAACGGCGGAAGCGCCACCAGCATCAGGAACGCCACCACCAGGGTGAGCCACACCAGGACCGGCATCTTGTTCAGCGTCATGCCTTTGCAGCGCAGGCAAAAGATCGTGGCGACGAGATTGATCGCGGTGGCGGTTGACCCCACGCTGGTCAGAAAGATGCTCAGGATCCAATAATCGGTGCTGTTGCCGCGCGAGAACGCCCGCTCGGTCAGCGGAGCGTATGCGAACCATCCCACGTCCGGAGCGCTGCCGGCGCCGTACAGGCCGTCCGCGCCGAGATAACTGAAATACAGCAGCAGAGCGCCGAAGAGCCACAACCAGAAGCCGAATGCGTTCAGTCGCGGGAAGGCCATGTCGTGCGCCCCGATCATCAGCGGCACCAGGTAATTGAAGAAGCCGGTAAGAATCGGCATTCCAACCAGAAACACCATTGCCGTGCCATGCATCGTCAACAGGCGATTGAATACTTGCGGCGGCACCAGATGGTTAGACGGAAACGCGAGCTGCAGGCGGATAGTGACTGCCTGCAGTCCGGCGACAACGAAGAACAACAAACCCCCGCTTATGTACATCAGCCCAAGGCGCTTGTGGTCAACCGTCACCACCCAGTCGTGCATTCGGGCAACGAGAGGAAGCTCCGCGCGTTCTTCAATCGCGCCGATCGCGATTTCCTGCTCCATACCCAAAATCCTCCTGACTACCGCAGCGAGGCCAGGTAGCCGGCGACGTCGTCGAGGTCGTGGCCGTTCAGATTCATCGCGGGCATCAACGCTCCCGGTTTGATCAGATCGGGATCTCTTATCCAAATCTTTAAGTGTTCGGGTGTGTTCACTGCCGCACCCGCCGCGATCGTCTCACGGCTCATGATGTGAGTGAGGTCGGGACCAAAGCGCCCGCTGGCAACTGTGCCCTGTACTGTGTGGCAATTGACGCACGCCGTCGATTCGAAGACCCGGCGGCCGTGCGCGGCCGAAGGCTCGTGCACGGCAGGCTTCTGCTGCGACGCTACCCACTGCTGCCATTGCGCGGGCGGCTCCACCACAACGCGCAGCAGCATCAGGGCATGCTCGGTGCCGCAGAACTCCGCGCATTGCCCAAGATAGGTGCCGGCCTTGTGCGGATCGATCCACATCGTGTTCTTGCGGTTAGGAATGACGTCGGTCTTGCCCGCCAACTGCGGTACCCAGAAGCTATGAGCCACGTCGGCGGACTCCAGGTCCAGAAAAGTGGGGTTATCGTTTGAGGGCTCGCTCAGCGGGACGTGTATTTCGTTGGCGGTGGTGATGTTGAGGGAGGGATAGCGTACTTCCCACCACCATTGATGGCCGATGATGTGCACGGTCAACGCGCCAGGAGGCCGCGGCCGGCCCTGGATCGAGTAAATGGTGCGCGCCGTGGTAAGTATCAGCACAAAGACAATCAGCAGGGGGATAACGGTCCAGGCGAACTCTATTGGATTACTGCCGTACACTTGCGGCGGTTCGCTGCCGTCATCACCGCGCCGGACCCGATAGGCGATGATTCCATAGAGCAAGATTCCGCCTACAATCAGTGCGATTCCGGCGCATATTGTGATCGCAAACCAGGCCAGGGTTTCGATATCATGCGCCGGCGTGGAAACGGGAGCGAAGAGATCAGGTTGCGGGAACTTCGAGTTCGACTTGCCCACACCCCAATCGGCGAATGCTGAAACAGGCGAGAGCGCAACCACAGCCGGCACCGCTGACCATATCGTCATAGACCGCGGCTTGACGCTTCGGTGGTACGGTGGCACCGCATTCATCTCCATCGACGGCCCTTTGAAGGGAGCGCGATAAGGTCACTCCCTGGCGTTCCGCAGCAGTGAAATCGCTTTTCGATTAAGCATCTTGAAGCAGGTCAACGGGCATTACTCGCAGACCTGCGCACAGACTATAGGTAATTCCTTCCATCGGCTATTAGTTATTTTTAAAGAACGACTCGTTAACCTGAATTTCCTCTTTTGCGCTCGTGGCACGCGATGTTTAGCTCAATCGCAAGCCCAGCGTCAAGCTGCTTTGGATTCGGCCAACGTTCAAGCTCCAAAAATGACTGACCTTATGCCTAAAGTCGGCTCACTTCGGCCCCGTGGCCACAGTTGCCGTTTCTCCCCGCGTCCCAGTGGCCGCAGCGCCCATGCCAATGGCTCAGCCATGCCGGTTTGACTCACTGGCCGCGCCGGAGGACGGTACTCGGCCACCATGTTCATATATTAAATTTGCCAAAAGCCCTGTCCATCCGGTCTGATGCGAGGCACCCAGCCCACTTCCGTTGTCGCCATGGAAGTATTCGTAAAAAAGGAGATAATCGCGGAAGTTGGGGTCGGCTTGAAACTTCCCGGCGGCGCCGAAGACCGGCCTTTGCCCATTGTTATCGCGCAGGAATGGGCGCATGAGCCGGCGGGCAATTTCTTCCGCCACTTCCCATAAAGTTAACTTTTGCCCCGATCCGGTCGGACATTCAACTTTGAACTCGTCACCGTAGTAATCATGGAAACGGCGCAGGCTCTCCACGATCATGTAATTAACCGGCATCCAGACCGGCCCGCGCCAGTTCGAGTTGCCGCCGAAAGTCCGGGTTTGCGATTCTCCGGGCGCATATTTTACTTCGTAACGATGACCGCCGTACTGAAATTCGAAAGGATGGTCGAGGTGACAGCGTGATATAGAGCGGATGCCATAGTCGGATAAGAACTCATCCTTATCGAGCATCCTCGCCAGGATACTCTTCATGCGAAAACGGCGGGCCAGCGACAGAAGGTGACGGTTCTTACTGCCCGGTTGATGGTAACGCGATACCAGCTTTGTGAGATTCGGACGGGTGTCAAGAAAGAACTTCAGCCGTTTCTGGAAACCGGGCACGCTCTGGAGGAGTTCCTGTTCGATTACCTCCACCGCGAACAGAGGCATCAGTCCAACCATCGAACGCAGCCGCAGCGGAATGTTCTGGCCGTCAGGCATGCTGAGGACGGAATAGTAGAATTTGTCCTGTTCATCCCACAAGCCGATCCCGGAGCCTGCGATGTCGGTCATCGCGCGAGCGATATAAAGGAAGTGCTCGAAGAACTTGGTTGCGATGTCCTCATAAACATGATCGTGATGCGCCAGTTCGAGCGCGATCCGCATCAGGTTGAGCGAATACATCGCCATCCACGCCGTTCCATCGGATTGGTTCAGCAGTCCGCCGCTGGGAAGCGGCGCCGAACGGTCGAAGACACCTATATTATCCAGTCCGAGGAATCCACCCTGAAAGATGTTGCGGCCTTTGGCATCGCGGCGGTTCACCCACCACGTAAAATTGAGCATCAACTTGTGAAAGATGCGCTCCAGAAAGTCGAGGTCTCCTCTCCCGGTGCGCAACTGCTCGATCCGGTAGATACGCCACGCCGCCAATGCGTGAACCGGCGGGTTGACGTCGCCAAACGCCCATTCGTACGCCGGTAGTTGTCCGTTGGGATGCATGTACCATTCGCGAGCCAGCAGGATGAGCTGACGCTTGGCGAAATCCGGATCGATTAGCGCGTGCGCAATGCAGTGAAACCCCAAATCCCACGCGGCGAACCATGGATACTCCCACTTGTCCGGCATTGAAAGCACGTCCCCGATATTGACATGCGTCCATTCGCGATTGCGGCCGAACTCGCGTTGCGGCGGAGGCGCGGGTTGATCTGAGTCGCCATCGAGCCACTGGGTTATGTCATAATGATAACTCTGCTTGTTCCACAACATCCCCGCGAGGGCCTGGCGTTGTATGCGCCGCGCATCCTCGTCCTCGATTTGCTCATGGAGCTCGCTGTAGAACTCGTCGGCTTCCCGAATGCGATCCCTGAAGACGCGATCGAAATCGCCGAACGAGTCCTTAATCCCTCTGCCGGCTCGCATTCGCAGCCGCACCGCAGCGAAGCCACGCCCTGGAATATCGAGTTGGTATAAAGCCGCTGCCTTGGTCCCGCGCCGGTCCGGGTTGACCGCGTCTTTGGCGCCATGAATCAGATATTCATGAAAGGCGTCCTTGAAATGGCCCTTGGCTCCGGCGACTGAGAAGACTTTTCGAAGGTTTGTTTCGTTCTCGCTGAAGAGCAGCTCTTTTGGCGTCTCGAAATCGATCCGGTAGGTGCCCAGATGCGGATGGGCCGCCAGCAAACGACCTGGGCGTTCCTGTGAGAGCGAAGGCTTCTGCCGCCGTTCCCAGCTCCAGTCGTTGCGGAACCAGACCTGCGCCAGCAACCATAGGGGCGCGCTCTGCGGACCGCGGTTGTATGCAGTTATGCGCATCAGGACATCTTCGACGTCGGCCTTGGCGTATTCGATGAACACATCGAAATAGCTGTCGTCGTTGAAAACTCCCGTATCAATCAACTCGAATTCGGGATCGGCAAGTCCGCGGCGATGATTTTCTTCCACCAACATTTGGTATGGGTAGGCGGCCTGCGGATACTTGTAGAGCATTTTCGCGTAGGAATTGGTCGGCGTTGCGTCAAGATAATAGTAGATTTCCTTGACGTCCTCGCCATGATTCCCTTCGCCATTGGTAAGACCGAATAAGCGCTCCTTCAGGATCGGATCCTTCCCGTTCCATAACGCGAGTCCCAGGCACAAATGCTGTCCCTCGTCGCACCACCCGCCGATCCCGTCTTCACCCCAGCGATAGGCACGGCTGCGCGCCTGGTCATGGGGAAAATAGTCCCATGCCGAGCCATAGGGGCTGTAGTCTTCGCGAACCGTTCCCCACTGCCGTTCGCTCAGGTAGGTTCCCCAGCGCCGCCACGGCTTGTTTTTCTGCACCGCCTCTTCAAGCCTGGCTCTTTCCCCATTGATCGAAGGCTCACGGTCGATCCTGTCAGCCGACCCGGTTGCACTTGGCATTCCTTGTCCCTCTGCGTCTACGGATCGGCAAATATCGGTTTGGACATGATTTGTTCAGGCGGCGCTCAACTACGCGACCCTTCCTGGAAAGTGCGAACCCATTCCATATAGTGCTGCGCGATCTGTTCGACAGCTTTTTCACGCACAATCTTACCGTCACGCAAAGCGACCAGCGGTTCCCAAAACGAGGTTCGGCCGACCGCGAAACCGATGAAACCCGGCACTCCCGCCGCATTGCGCAGCCACTGTAGAACTTTCTGCTCATTGGACCCCCGGCCCAGGATGATGCAGCCGACGTTGTTCCTCCCGTCTCTGCGCGCCGTTTCAACGATCTTGGCGCAGTCCTCACGGTGATCGAGTCCTTCAATTTTCCATACGTCCGGCTCCACTCCTGCCGCTTGCAATTCCTTGATGCTGCCAAGCATGAGTGAAGGGCGAAGGTCCGTATCGTAAATGTGCTGGTCGCCTTCCAAGCGATCCATCTGCTCGTGAGTCGCCGGAACCAGAAGTTCGAACATGAAGTAAACGCCGTGCGAATGGCAAAAGTCGGAAAGCAGCTTGAGCCGGGCGCCCTGGCGCCGGTTCATAGCTTCGTCGTCTTCCGGATTGTAGCGCACCAGAACTTTTGAGAAGGTGGGCTTGAAAGTTTCAATGTGCGCGGACCATTGTTCTCCGTATTCGAATTCGAATTCGGCCTTGCCGCTCTTTTCCGCGGGCATCGCGGTTATGAAACCATTTTTAGCGGCATCGCGCAGGATCGCCGCTCCGAACTGCTCATCCACCAGAATCCCGGCGTGGTCCTTCGCGACTCCCCGGGCGAGCGCTAGCTTGAAAGCGTCGTAGATCACCTCTTTGGTTTTGGCGATCCGATCGGTCTGCTCCGCGTTCAGCGCTCCGCTCCAACCATAGAGCCCCTTTTCGAAGGAACTGCGATGATCGTAGGGTAAAATATATAGTGGTTTGTTATATCCGATAGTCACTGCTCGATTCTCCGTTGAATACGCCCTGAATATTCACGGCACGCCGCCGCGCCGAGCGTACGTCTCAACGCCCACGTGAATGGCGATAGCGCCGAATCAGGGTGTTGGTTGAACTATCGTGTTTAAGCTCGGTCTCCGTGCGGCTTTCCAGTTCGGGAATGATTCGTTTGGCCAGGACCTTTCCAAGTTCGACGCCCCACTGGTCGAAGGAGTCGATGTTCCATACCGCCCCCTGAGTGAAGACG
>DATFSZ010000167.1:0-2273 GCA_035262365.1 Binataceae bacterium (SeqCode) | reverse complement strand
CGAGGTCGGCCGCTTCCTCGGCGGCGCGCCCGAGCTGCTGGCGCGCGGCGCCGTGCTGGCGGAGCAGATCGACGCCATCACCCGCGACGGCCTGGTGCTGGCGCCGCAGACCGTTGCCGACATCGGCCGCGCCCAGGCGCGTCGCAACCGCTGGACCGCGGCGGCGCTGTGGGCGATCGCGCTGCTACTGGGGTGGCTGATCTACTTGCTGATTCGCTAGTGCTTTCGCGATTCGCTGCAGTACTTCGACACCGTCCTGTGAAGGACACAGGAGTTGCTTAGCCGCGGGCCGCGTGCGTGGGGCGCGGCCGACCGGGGCGGGTTTGGGACTCGGCGCAACGGGCCGATCTCTGAAAGCTGATTGCTGTGATATTTTTGCAAGGCCCTTGTCACAATTGGCGACGATCATTTCGGCGGGGGTAGCCGCATCCCCAACCTGATCTCGACCATAAGGTGGCGCCGATGTCCGAAGTGATCCACGCGCTTGCGCGATGCGACGTTTCATTTGGGCCGGAGGATATCGCCGTGCTCGCCACCGGGCTCGAGTCCGCCCTTACAAATCTGCACATCACGAATCGTAACGATCCGGCGACGACCGTGGTCGCCAAGCTAATCATTCAACTTGCCCGAGATGGCGAGTGCGATCCGGCGCGCCTGGCGACAAGGGCGATCGAGATCGTGCGCGGCTCCAGCTAGCCGAGCTTCGGTTCTGGATTAGACCTGAGTTCGCTAACGCCGCCGGGGCGGGGACCAGCAAAACGCGCTACACGGTCGCGCCCGCCATAATTGCAGGGGTTTGGACGCGTTTAGGGACACTGTGCTCCAGTATCGATCCACGCTTGGATCAGCTCGCCAAGCAACGCTTGGCTGCCGGGAGCGGGCTCGCGACCGGCGCCCGGCTGCCACCCCCAAGCCACCAGGTCATCGTGAGCGAGATGTTCGTGCAGCAGCGCCAGATCGCGCCCGCCGTTGCGATCGCGATCTTTGAGTTGTCGGCAAATCTCTCCGATCGACTTGCCCTGCCACGCCATCTCGATGGGCGCCATCATCCAGCGCGGATGGCCCGGAATGCTCTGATACGACGCGCGCTCATGCAGGGTGAAGTTGCGGTCGATGTGGCAGGTCACGCAGGGCACGTCACGCGGCACGAAAGGCTTGTGCGGATGAACGTCGTTTGCCTGCGTCGGGCGGTCACCAGCCGGATGGCAGTTTAGGCAGCGAGGATGCGTGAGCACTTTCGCTACCTCCGCGAAAATAGCGGGAGACCGCTCGCCAGGATCGGAAATCGAAGAGAATGCTGATGGTGGCCGCAGGTTGGAGTGGTTGGTTTGCGCTACGCCAAATCCCGTCTGCATGGCCGTGACGAACGATAACAGGGCTATGTAGAACCCAGAGCGCATCGACGGCTCCACCTCACCGGACGACGACTCCTCTCGTTAACTTAGGTTTCGCTTTCCGGATGCTGGCGCGGTCGGCCGCGCCGCACGTTCGCAGGCGCCCGATCCGGGCGCGTCTTGGTTGGCAGGGCAGTCCATAATACCGGCTGCCGTCTTACGTTTGATCATGTTCCACGCGATCCAAGCCAATATCAGCACGCCAACGGCCGCGACGCTGAGTTCGGGTGCGCGCGCGCCTCCGAATGCGATTGCGAGGCCGACCAGCACTCCGGGAAAAACGTGTATCGGCGCCCAAACCAGCGCCGATAAGATATTTGCCACGTAGAAGTGGCGGGATGACATTCTCAGAATGCCGGCCAGCAGGGGGACAAAGGCGCGCACCACCGCCGTAAAGCGTGCCAGGAATACGCTCGCGATGCCGTATTTGCGGATCAATCGTGCGCTGCGCTCGATCACCCACGGAAAGCGATTTAGCGGCCAGCCTCTCAGCATCTGCCGGCGGTAGCGATGTCCAAGCCAGAACGAGAAGCCGTCGCCGGCAATTGCTCCGGCCACCGCGGCAATGAGCAGTCCCCAAGGCTTGATATTCGCCGCCGTCGCGATCGCGCTGATTGCAATGATCAGCGAGGAACCCGGCACCACGGTCCCGATCACAGGAACGGCTTCAGACAGCGCCAACAAGAAAACCGCGAGGAACGACACTTGCGGGTGCGCTCCCACAAAGTCGACCAAGCCTTCAAAAAAGGCGCTCATCGGATCCCGAATGTCACAAGCGCTTCGATTCGCCTTGAACAACCTCCGCACTTATTGTTGCGTTCCATTCCTGGGAACGCCCGGTTCGGGGCTCGACGTCGAGCGAGATTGATTGCATTGATT
>DATFSZ010000166.1:0-55972 GCA_035262365.1 Binataceae bacterium (SeqCode) | reverse complement strand
CACGAGCTGCTGTGCGATAGGATATTCCCAGCGCGAGGACAATTGGAGAAGCTGAGGCATTTGGCCTGACTCGCAGCTTTAGCTACGCTCGTGGTTCGAATCCGAGGTAAGGGAGGCCGCCATCTGCGATGGACTTGAACTACACCGCGGAAGAAGAACAGTTCAGGGAGCGGGTGCGATCGTTTTTGCGTATCAATCTGCCCGACGGATGGGGCACGCCCAACTATGTCCCGCTCCGCGGCAGGGCTTACCTTGAGTTCATGCGCGACTGGACGCGGCGGCTGGCCGCGAACGGCTTCCTGGGAATGTCCTGGCCCAAGGAGTACGGCGGCCAGGACGCCAGCCAGATGGAACTGGCGATCTTCAACGAGGAGATGGCACGTCGCAGAGCGCCGGGACCGATCAACATCATCGGGCTGACGATGGCCGGGCCGACGATTATCGTACACGGCACGGACGAGCAGAAGAAAAAGTTCGTGGCTAAAACGCTGTCAGGAGAGGTGATGTGGTGCCAGGGATTTTCGGAGCCGGGCGCGGGCTCTGACCTGGCGGCGCTGCGCACGCGCGCCGAGCTGCGGGGCGACGAATTCGTCGTCAACGGGCAGAAGGTCTGGACCTCCAGCGCCCACATCGCCGACTGGTGCTTTTTGCTGGTGAGAACGGACCCGAATGCACCGAAGCATCGCGGCATCAGCTACATGCTGGTGGACATGAAGTCGCCCGGCATCACGGTCCGGCCGCTGCGCCAGATCACCGGTGAGGCCGACTTCAACGAGGTGTTCTTCGAGGACGTGCGCGTCCCGCGCGAAAACCTGGTCGGCCGGCTCAACGACGGCTGGCGGGTGGCGATGACGACTTTGTCCAATGAGCGCGGCACGATGGCGTTTGCGCTGTCGGCGCGCTTCGAGAACACGTTTAACGAGGTGGTCGATCTGTGCCGCCAGCTGAGCGCGGCGGAAAGTCTCCCCGCGCGCCAGCAGGTCGCGCAGTTCTATATCGATCTCCAGACGCTCAAGTACGGGCTATATCGCGATTTCTCCAAAATTCTGCGCGGCGAGACGCCCGGACCCGAAGGCTCGATATCCAAGATCAGATGGTCGGAGCTGGACCAGCGCATGGAAGACTTTGCGGTCGGGTTGCAGGGCCCCGCAAGTCAACTGATGCACGACTCCGCTCACGCGGTGGACGCTGGCAAATGGCAGATGGGGCTGCTGCGCGCGCGTTGCGCGACGATCGCCGCCGGCACGTCGGAAATCCATCGCAACACGATCGCTGAGCGCATCCTGGGAATGCCCAAAGGCCGATAACTCCAACAACCTCTCCCTGTATTGGTTGGCACAGGTCTCGGGCGCATACCTCCGCGCCGTCCTCTCCCGTCATCATCGAGAGAAGTTCGAGAGGAAGGGAATATCGGGCGCGCGGCTTTTCATGCGCCCGGACTCAGGGCCAGGTAGTCGTCCAACACGCGATGGAAGTACCGGATGCGCCGTTCCTGGTGCGCCAGGTACAAGCCCTTGAAACCAGCCGATCGCATTCCGCGCTGCAGCTCCTCGGCCTGCGCCTCGTCCTGCGCCAGGGCGATATGGGGAAAACGGCCCTCGTGCCCATCGCCGATCACGTAGTTCTCATGAGCGGGGCGGGGCGGCGCGCTCTGGCCCGGGCGCACACGTACGAATTGCTGGAAATCCCACAGCATCTGCTGCGGGTCGCGCGGATGCGGCCGATGGCGGAAAAGCCAGAAATGATGCGCGCTGATGTTGAGCGTGATGTTCGGAAACAGAAAGTAGTGGAAATCGTCAAGTAGCTGGTCATCGACCAGCCCGCTTACGTCAACTCCCTGCCGGCCGGCGCGCTCACGCGCGGCGGCGATCAGCGCCGGCCGCAGCTCCTTGACGTGCCCCTCCCATTCCGGCGCGTCCAGGCCGTACGCCTTGAGGATCATCCGCACGCCCGCCGTGATCTGATTGCTGTCGCGATAGCCGCGCCCGCGCGCCATCTCGTCGTCCCATCGCGGACCAGGCACGCCCACGCGATAGATGAAGCGGCTGTGCCGGCCGTAAAAATCCAGCGGACAGCCGCCCGGTGTATCGTCACTCATGTCCATCAACTCGGGATGGATGCCTTGCAGATGATACAGCTCGTTGAATGAATCAACGCCAATCTTCCAATTACACGGCCAAGCCACGGTCCAATCCAGGTTGATGCGGAACTCAGAACCCCATCGATAAGTTTGCAAATGATCCACCACGTCGCCGGTCAGGTACTCGCTCAAGGGCTGCGCGTCTGCGTCGAAGTTGACGAACACCAGCCCCTCGAACACCTCGCAGCGCACCTGCGGGATGCGCATGCGGGCAGCCACGGGATCGCCTTGGGGAAAATCGAAGTCGGAATCCGGTGCTTCGATCAGCCGCCCGCCGAGATCGTAGCGCCATCGATGGTACGGGCAGGTGAAGCTGCGAACGGTGCCGCAACCCTCCTGTCGGATTCGGCGTCCACGATGCTGACAGACGTTGTACATCGCCTGCAGCTGGTCCGCGCCGGTGCGCACCACCAACACCGACTCGGGCCCGATTTCGAAGGTGAAATAGTCGCCCACCTCGCCCAGGTCCGACAGCGGCCCCGCGTACAGCCATACCCGCCGCCACATCCGATCCCATTCAAGGCGCATGACTTCGGGAGAGAGGTAGCGTTCCTTTGGAATCAGAGAGGCATCAAGAGCCGGTTCCGGAGACTTGCGCAAAATCGGGGGAAGCGCTCCATCCAAAACGTCCGCTGACGCCGCCATAGAAACTATTCCTCCGGATGACAATTACGTCATTGTTTCCTATATTCTGCGCCTCGCGATCGCAAACGGCTTCATCCGGCCAACGGAACCGCAATGGCGCCCGATGCGCATCGCGATAAGCATCAGGAGGAGCGGGTCATGAAATTCGCAACCGGGCTGGCATTTTTTCCTCCGGCGCCATTCGATCCGGCGCCGATCGTCCATTACGCGCAGGTCGCCGACCGCGTCGGCTTCGAGTCCATCTGGGTGCCCGAACACGTCGCGATTCCTGCCGACTACGGGTCGCGCTATCCCTATCGTGCGGAGGGCAAGCTGCCCGGCGACGACGAGGATATGCCGTGGCCCGAGCCGCTGCTCTGCCTGAGCTACGTCGCGGCAGTTACCACCAAAATTCGCCTCGGCACGATCGTCATCATTCTGCCGCTGCGTCATCCGCTGTACATCGCCAAGGAGATGGCGACGCTGGACGTGCTGTCGCGCGGGCGCGCGATGCTGGGAATCGGCAGCGGATGGCTCAAGGAGGAATTTGAAGCGCTGGGCCTGGATTTTCGCGTGCGCGGCAAACGAACCGACGAATCGATCCAGGCGATTCGCGCGCTGTGGCGCGACAATCCGGCCAGCTTTTCCGGCAAGCACTTCAACTTCGGGCCGCTCAAATGCTTTCCCAAGCCGGTGCAGAAGGGCGGCATTCCGATTTTCGTGGGCGGCAACTCGGCGCCGGCGATACGGCGGGTCGCGCGTTATGCCAATGGGTATATCCCGGTCGGTACGCTATCCGAGGTGCTGCCGCTGTTCGAACAGGTCAAGGCGGAATGCGCAAAGATCGGGCGCAATCCCGCGGAGATCGAGTTGTCTTGTCAATGCGAACCGACACCCGACGCTATCAGGCGATGCGAGGACATGGGCGTCACACGCGTGATGACCGGGGCGCAGCTCAGCTACGACTACGATCAGGTGACGCGCGATATGGAGAAGATCGGCAACGACCTGATTGCGAAATTTTCCTGACAGCGCCGCCCTCACGCGCCCAAGGCTGAGAGGAACTCCGCGGCGGTGATCACCTTGGCCTGGCGCGGGAAGATTTTCTCGACCAGCACGCGATGAACCTCGGCGTCGCGGTCGGAGCAGCAGTCCTTGAGCACGATCAGACGGTAGTCGGAGTCGGCGGCGTGGCGCAGGGTCGAGAGCACCACGCCGCTGGTGGCGATTCCAAACATCACCAGAGTTTCGATGTCGTTGGCGCGGAGAATCATGTCGAGATCGGTTCCGGGGAAGCCTCCTACTCGATGCTTGATGACGGTGATGTCGCCGGGCTGCGGTGCGACGGCGGGATGCACCTCGGTGCCGGCTTCGGTGATGAATCGCCCCGACTGGCGGACCGCATTGAAGTTGACGTTGCGCGGACTGACCTCCGGATAGCCAGGCCGGAAGTTGACCACGATATAAATAATCTTCAGTCCGCCGGCGCGCGCGCTGCCCAGCACCTGCGCCGCGCGCTTTAGAAGCCCATCCTGATCAGTTGCAAATCCTTCAACCACCGCCGCCTGGTAGTCCATAATCAGAACCGCCGAGCGCGAGCGATCCAGAGCGATGTCATCCGCCATGTCCAGGGTCCTCCGTCTCTATCGGAAGTCCCTAAACATATAGCAGGCCTTTTTAATAAATCATCTCGTTCTTGACGCCGCGCGAGCCTTCGACTTGTTCGGCCAGGACCTGTGCGCGGTCGGCTACCAGGTGCGGCACCCGCCCTTGAAGGATGACGATGCCGTTGTCCGCTGACACAATGATCGGCTGATTTCTCGTGATCGGGTCGTTTGCGAGCGCGGACTTGGTCCTTTCAGTAAGGATCGGATCGTCGGCCAGCTTGTGAAACGCCTTCCCGGTTTCGTGAATCGCCTCCTTGCCGGTGTCGACCGCCCCCTGTCCCCATTCGGAAGCGGTCTGCGCCCGCGCCGTCGGAGAGAACGCCAAGGCGGCCGCGAATATCGATGCATAAATGAACGGAGTTGCTTTGGAAGCCATAATCGTTTTACCCGAGAATAAAAAATTGGGTCACATAGCCAGCGGCGCAAGGTTCATGCCGCCGGGCCAATAAGAAAGTCAGTCGCTTTCTCGCCAGCGAAATTAACGAGCCGAAGCGGGAATTTCGTATGCATTGAAATTCGGCGGTTATGTGTGCTCCTGGCCGCAGGTCTCGGTTCGCGTGTAAGAAATTCCGAGTTCGACGATGCGCGCGGTAACGACGCCCGTTTCCAGCTTGACAACTAATTTGTGTTGTTTAACAAACGTTCGGTTAAAATAGATCGTGAAATTCAACCGCCTGGGGGCTCTTATGAAAGATCTACCTTTCTTTGGGATCGTTTGTGCAGTCCTGATCGCCGTGACCGCGTCCGGTTCGGCGCAGGCACAGATCAGGTTTGACGCTGCCGCCTACCAGGCGCTGGCTGATGCCAATTCGGGTCAGACCATACCGGTCGGCACCCAGATTACGCTGTCGAACTGGCAAAACTACAAGCAGTTCATGCCGTTGTCGATGGTGGCGGCATATAGCGGGCGCTATTCCTGGAAAGTCGGTCCAGGGCCGGAATACACCGTCGTCGTCGGTCCGACTATTCCTTTCAAGTGGCCCACCACCATGGCCGCGGCGACCGAAAAGTACGCCGGCCAGGCCAAGCTTCAGAAGGTCCCCGACGGCTCGTACACGGTGGTAGGCTACAGGGCGGGAATTCCGTTCCCCACGCCAACCGAACCCAACATGGCCTTCCAAATTCTCTACAACGTTTGGTATGGCTTCGTTCCGACCAGGATTCACTATTTCGATCCCAGCGATCAGATCGATCGCTTCCACAACCATTACGTACAGATGGTCGACGTTATCGGCTGGCGCTTGACGCACAACTCCGATGATGTGTATCCGGAGGATCCGCCCTACGGAAAGGGCTATTTGGAATCCACCCGCTTCTTCCTCATGGCCCCCGAACAAGTCAAGTACACCACCCAGGTGGCATTGCTGCCCGACGACCCGGAGAAGCTTGAAGAAATCTACGTATTTTTGCCCTCGCTGCGCCGCTCGCTGCGGCTATCCTCCGCCGCGCGATGCTCCCCGATCCTGGGCAGCGACTTCGTGCAGGACGACAACGCCGACGGCACCTGGATCCAGCCGCCCAGCTTCAACGTTACTTTGCTGGGTGAGAAAAAGATCCTGGCGATGGTGCACGGCGAGAAGTCGTCATTCTATGACGACAAGAAGTGGGACAAAAACGGCATCGCGCAGTGGCCCTCGCCCGCAGTGGGCAAGTGGGAATTGCGCGATGAATACATCATCGATATTACCCCGCTTCCCAAACTGGGCAGCTACTGCTACGGCCACAAGGTGATGTTCGTCGACAAGGAAACCTGGAACGAGACCTGGATCGATAACTACGACGCCCAGAACAAATATTGGAAAGGCGAGATGATTTATCTCAAGCCGCACGCCCTCAATAACGGCGAGATGTTCATCTATCGCGGGACCAATTCGGAGGCGATGGTGGACTTTCAGAATACCCATGCCACCACCTCGCGGCCGACCGACGAGCCGATGTTCGACAAAGACTGCAACGCCGAATGCGCGGAGCCCGAGGTGTACGCCTTTCCGGGCGGACTGTCGCGCATCATGCGCTAGCTGGTGCACAGCCCCGCTGCGGGCTGGCTCATCAGAGGGCCTCCCCGAGCGATCTACTCCGCGGCAGACTGTCACTCGCTTCGAGTCTGGATGGCAGACCAAAAAAAACGGCGCGCCCGATTGGGTGCGCCGTTTTCATTCAGTCCAACCTGCTTACTTCATGATACGCGACAGACTGCCCGGCTGCGACAGGTTTACAACGTCCTTGTACTCGCCCGGGACGTCGTCGTCGATGGTGGGAATGCCGGTAGTGTAGGAAATGCTCGTGTGAGCATTTTGCCAGTCCACGTTCACCGAGCTGCAGTAGCCGTCCAGCACCAGGGTCGGCTGTCCGTGAACCTTGATCGGCGCATACTTGTTCCAGCCGGTCTTCCAGAATTTGTTCGAGGTATCGTATTCCTCGAGCAGGACCGGGACCCACGTTGCCCGATCGACATAGTAGATTCGATGCGAAAAGCAGTAGCTGCCCAACTGCGGGATCCACTTCAGGTCGATGATATCCATGGTGCGCAGCTCGTAGTGCCCGTTGCCAGCCTTCGGCCAACCCGGCAGCGCCCCGCCGGTTGAATCGAAGATTCCGACGTACGCATGCCCGTCGAAGGCCTTGGCCGGATCCTGAATCAGCGTCAGCACCTTCTTCTCGCCCAGGAAATCGACGTGAAAGAATGGCGGATTCCAGGCGTTGTCATCCTGTACCCAGTCCGAGCCGCTGATCGGCGAGCATCGCGCCGCGCTCGACAGGCGCAAGGAGCGGCGCAGCGAGGGCAGAAACACGAAGGTCTCGGGATGCTTCATCGGATCATCGGGCTGCGATTGCAACTGGGTCGTGTATTTGGACTGTTCGGGAGCGGTGATCCCGAATCGACTGACGTAAAACATGCCGTTGGCATAGGGCTGGTTGATCGGCATGTTGGGTTCGCTCAGATGCGAGAGCTGGAAAAAATCGGCTTCGACGTCGTTTTGCGATTTGTTGCCGTAACGATCGACGGCGAATCCCTGGTCAACGGAAAACAGGATAAAGGGCCGAAACGGAGTCCAGGAGTTGTACATGATCTCTACGCCGCGATTGGGTCCGCTGGGATTGGGGAATGGCGGACCGGCGACCCATCCCTTCATCGTCAGCCCGCCGGTTGACGCCGGTACCAGCGAAACCTGGCCGCTGTATTTCTCGCCGTCCTCTATCCATTTGCGGAAGGGGGTGAGGTTGGTGGTCGGTCCCACTACCATCGTATAAACGGGATCGCTCGTGGCGTGAAAGGTGTAGATCCCGCTCATCGCTGCCTGGAGCGAGATCGGCAGGAAGCGCTTGTACTGTTGCCAATTGGAGATCGTGATTTGCGTGCCGATCGGTATCGTGTCAGGCGCGCTCGCATCGACCATGTCGGTGTAGTTTTTGGTGTCCCAGACGTAGCCCGCGGGAGCTGCCATGGCGGTTGAAAACAGCAGGCATGCCACTCCCAACGCAGCCGTCAGAACGCCGATTGATTTCTTCATTTTGTATCCTTTTTGCCGCACCTTCGAGGTGCGATTTTCCATTTTCGATCTGACTCAGACTCGCACCAACACGATGCGGTTTGCAAACACAAATTTCCAGCCCGCCTTTGCATCCAAAGGCTCTAAGCGATGCCTAAACTTACCTGCTCTGGCTCGCCTTGGCCACGAAACAGCGCAACTGGGATTTTTCGACCGGATTCTCAGGCGTCGATCCCCGCAGGCAAGGGCAGCCGCGCCTATCGCCGGCATCCTCCCAAAGCATCCGCCGCGTTCGATGGCTCTCTGCCGCAAGCCGTCAATAACACCGGGCATTGCATATCAAAGACTGGCCGTTTTCACCACCCGCTGTGAGCGATCGTGTGGGTGGCGCCGGCAACATCTGGTGGCCCCGCGGCAACATATCATAAGCTTTACCATTCCATTTATTTAAAACATTTATTTAATTTGTTCGTCACCAACCCATCCATACAAATGTAACCTTTCGCAATCAGTCTCCTGCCCGGCCACTCAGACCAATTTTCCGACAGCCAGGAGGGAGTTCTTGATGGCAAGGTCACGATTGCTACGGGCGTTTTTGCATCTTGGCGCCGGCTGAACGACCGACAGCATTAGAGGGCTTGGGTCGCAGGCCCCGCCCCGGGGTATCAGCCGGTGGTCAACCGCACCAACCAGTTTCCGATTCCTGGCGTCCGCGGCCACCCGTCACGACGCCGCCAACCGCACGAAGGCAAGGAGAAGATCGAAAATGTCGATGAGGCGCCTCGTTTCAAAGTCGTCACGTTACCTGCGTGCCGGCATGACTTTCCTCGCGCTTTTCAACTACACCCTGGCGGGTCCGCTGCTCAACGCCGCCCAGGCCGCCAACCCCGACAACGTTACACGCACTCCCATCAAGCACACGATCATCATCATCGGAGAAAACCGCACTTTCGATCATATCTTCGCCACCTACCTTCCCAAGGTGCCCGGCGAAACGGTGAGCAACCTTCTATCCAAAAAGATTATCAAGGCGGACGGAACGCGCGGTCCTAATTATTCCTTTGGTGTCCAGTTCTCCGCCTGCGACCCGGGAACGGGAGTAAACTGTCAGCAGGCTCCGACGGGCTTTTACGAAACCAGTCCGCAGGGGCGCTCGCTATATTCGGTGCTTCCCGCGCCGCTGGCAGGAGGTCCCACCAACGTCTGCAAAGATAATGGAATCTGCACGCTGGCGGACGCCACTTCCTCCGAAAACGGGCTGGCGCCGGAATATTACAAATTCATGCTGACCGGCGGCACCGGCTTGAAGAGCCGCACCCCGGACACACGCATTCCCCACGTTAACAAGCTGCCGCCCGGACCTTTCCAGCTTTCCTCCGCGACCTTTCCCTACGATTCGTACGCCGCGAGCCCGGTTCATCGCTTTTACCAGATGTGGCAGCAACTGGATTGCAACTCCGACTACGCGATCTTTTGGAATCCCGCCGGATGCAGCGCCGACCTCTTTGCGTGGGTTGAGGTAACCATCGGGGCCGGCACAAATGGACTCAAACAGCCGGCTAATTTCAGTACTGAGTGGTCGCCTACGGCATTGACCACCGGCGAAGGATCGACCGCGATGGGGTTTTATAACGTCCAGCACGGCGACGCTCCTTACCTTAAGCTGCTCGCGGATACCTACTCGATGAGCGACAACTTCCATCAGTCGGTTATGGGCGGCACCGGCGCCAATCACATCATGCTGGGAACCGGCGACGCGATTTTCTTCAGCAATGCGGCCGGCAACCCCGCGATTCCGCCTCACAAACAATTGGTGTTTGGCGGGACCGCCAATGCCGGTATCGTGGATGAAATCGAAAATCCAAATCCGCAGCCGAAAACCAACAACTGGTATACCGCGGACGGCTACGGCGGCGGCGCGTTTGGTTCACCCTCCTTCGGGGGAGGTTCCTATTCCAACTGCTCGGACATCGCACAGCCCGGCGTAGCACCGGTGCGGGAATATCTTGCCTCGCTGCCGGCCAAGATAAGTCCGAGATGCGCGCCCAACAGTTATTATCTGCTGAACAACTACAACCCAGGCTACTTCGGCGACGGCACCAATGCCTATACCGATCACAATGTGGCCAACACTCCGTTTACGATTCCGCCTTCCAACGTCCACAATATCGGCAACACTCTGCTCGCCAAGGGTATTTCGTGGAAGTATTACGGCGATCAATTTAATCAGTACCTGAGCGATAAGTATCAGCAGGACTTTGGAAAAGTGGGTCAGCTGAGCGATCAGTATTGCAACATATGCAATCCCTTTCAGTATTCAACTTCCATAATGACCAATGCCGCGGTGCGCACCGCGCATCTGAAGGATACCACCGATTTTTACAGCGACATCAAAAACGGCACGTTGCCGGCGGTTTCCTTCGTCAAGCCCAGCGGCTGGGTTGACGGCCACCCCGCGTCATCGAAGCTGATCCTGTTCGAAGGATTCGTAAAGAAGATTGTCGACTCGGTGAAGGCCAATAAGACCTTGTGGAACAGCACCGCCATCTTCATTACCTTCGACGAGGGCGGCGGTTATTACGATTCTGGATACGTACAGCCGCTGGACTTCTTCGGTGACGGCACCCGTATCCCGCTGATCGTGGTTTCACCCTTCTCAACCGGCGGGCATATCTCCCACACCTACGGCGACCACGTCTCGCTCCTGAAATGGATTGAGTACAACTGGGAACTCTCGCCGGTGACGGGACGCAGCCGCGACAATTTCCCAAATCCGATCACTGCCGTTGGTAATCCCTACGTGCCGCTTAACACCCCGGCAATCGGCAACCTGAAGGACTTGTTCCACTTCTAAGCGAGGCTGGCGCTTCGTTTCTCAAAAGCGCGGCGGCGCGGAGGATGGCAATCCTGCGCGCCGCCGCGCCGAGGGATGCGTTGCATGGCTGATGCCGCCCTCACGCCAACCCCCTTCATGTCCGGGAGAGGGGCGCCCGAACTGCGGAAATTCTCGAGCCCCAGAGCAGGTTACGAAGGCAGTTGCGCTTACGCGCCGAGCATCTTGCGCACTACGCGCTCGACGCGGTCGAACGCCTCGCGCAAATTGGTCATCGAGGTCGCGTAGGAAATTCGTACGTGCTCGGGCGCGCCGAAATCGTTGCCGCCCACCAGCGCGACCTGCGCCTCGTCCAGCAGCATCCGGGCCACGCCGTCGCCGTCGGCCAGCGCCTGTCCTTTCCATTTAGCGGCGAGCAGGGGAGTTACGTTCGGAAAGGCGTAAAAGGCTCCATCGGGCACGTTGGGCAGGCTGAAGCCGGGCAACGAGCGGATGCGCTCGACGACAAAGTTACGGCGCGTCCGGAATTCCCCCACCATTACGGCGACTTCGTCCTGCGTGCCGGTCAGCGCCTCGATCGCGGCCGCCTGCGCGATGGAATTGGGATTGCCGCTGTTCTGGCCCTGCAGACGCGACACGGCGGTCACCACCTCGCGCGGACCGGCGAGGATTCCCAGCCGCCATCCGGTCATTGCGTAGGTCTTGGAGAGGGAATTTAGCACGATGCCTCGCTCTTTGAGCCGCGGTTCGATTTTGAACAGATGCGGCGCGCGGGCTTCGTAGGTCATGTGCTCGTAAACGTCGTCGCACAGCACCCAGATTCCGGCTTCGAGCAGCACCTGGCTGATGGCGCGCAGATGGTCTTCGCCATAGACCGCGCCAGTTGGATTGCAGGGGGAATTGATGATGATGCCGCGGCTTTTGGCGTTCAGCGCACGGCGCAGATCATCCGCCGTCAGGCGAAAGCCGTGGGCTTCCGCCGCCGGCACCAGCTTGGGCTCTGCGCCCGACAGCCGCACCATCTCGGCGAAGCTGACCCAGGCCGGGGTGGGAATAATAACCTCGTCGCCTTCATCGAACAGCGACGCGATTGCATTAAATGCGCCCTGCTTGCCGCCCGCCGACGCCATCACTTCGGCCGTTTCGTAATCCAGCTCGTTGTCCCGCTTGAGTTTGAGGCAGATCGCCTGCTTGAGCCGGCTGATACCGCCCACCGGCGTGTACTTGGTTTGCCCCGCCCCCATCGCCTGGCCTGCGGCCTTCTTGATGCGCTCGGGGGTGTCGAAATCCGGCTCACCCGCCGCCAGCGATATGACGTCAACGCCCGCTTCCTTCAGTTCCGTGGCGCGGGCCTCAGCGGCCATCGTGGCGGACGGCCGCAGCTCGGCCACTCTGCGGTTGAGTTTGATCATGGGAAATTCCTTTACCTGGCTCTAAACAAACTTTAGCGCACACGCGCGCCTCATGCATCGGCGCCCGCTCTGCACCGCAGACCGCTGGGGGGCGATGCTCCGTGGCTTGCTCAGTCCAGTTTGAACTTTTCGCGCAGCCGTTGCATCACCGGCGGGGGAACCAGCGCGGGAAGCCGCTGGCCATAGGCCGCAACCTCTTTGATGAGATGCGAGGCGGAGAAGAACAGCGCGGGGTTGGCGAACAGGAAGATCGTCTCCACGTTGGGCTTCATATACTTGTTCATGTGGGTCATTCCGAGTTCGTATTCGAAGTCGGTGACCGCACGCAGGCTGCGGATGATGACCCGCGCGCCGATCCTCTCGGCATACTCCACCGACAAGCCGCTGAACTTGTCCACGCGCGCGCGTGGTTCGAGATCGCGGATCGAATCGCGAATGAGCGCAACCCGCTCATCGGGCGTGAACAGAGCGTTATCCTTGTGCGGGTTGTAGGCGACCGCGACGATCACTTCGTCAAACACCTCCACGCAGCGGCGGATGATGTCGATATGGCCATTGTGGATCGGGTCGAAAGTCCCGGGATAAACCGCGCATCGATGCGCGCTCTCCTTCTTGTTCATTGCGCAGCCTCTCTGCTCTGCCTCCGGTACAGGGCGATTTGATGATCGCCCAGCGTGGCAAGGTTTACCCTGTCCAGTCCGATAAGGGAAGCCGGGGCCGCTTCCAGGCGCGACACCTCGGTCGCTACCCACGCTCCTTCCGACAGGAGACTCAGCTCCATTAGGCGCGGCAGCACAATGTCACCCCAGCCCTTGCGATAGGGTGGGTCCAGCAGCACAAGGTCAAACCGCTGGCCTTCGCCCGCCAGCGACTCCAAGCCCCGCACCACGTCACTTTTGAGGACGCGGGCGCGTCTGGAAAACCCCAGCGCCTCAAGGTTGCGCCGCAGGGCGATGAGCGCGGGACGCGCCGCTTCGACGAAGGTCACGTGCGCCGCGCCGCGCGACAACGCCTCGATTCCCAGCGAGCCGGTGCCGGCGAACAGGTCCAGCACGCGCAGGTCCTGGAAATCCAGCCGCACGCTCAGGCGTGAAAACATGGACTCGCGCACCCGCGCCAGTGTGGGACGGGTCGCAAGGCCGCGCGGCGCGCTCAACCTGCGTCCGCGCGCGTCTCCAGCGATCACTCGCATCTATAATGAAATTTATCCAGTTTGTGCCTGGCAACAAAACCACGCAGCGGCGGCATCGGCTCCGCCAGCGCTTGTGCTGGTTCTGAACGGACGCGATACTTGCGGCGACGGTTGCTTTTAGCTAGGTGTCATAAGATTTTTGAAATCGATCTGTTCGCGGGAAAAAGCGTCGATAATAGCTTTCGCTAAAATGGCTGAGCAAAAGGAAATCCGCTTCTCCGAGGCCACTCTCAAGGAATACCAGGAGGTGCTCGGCCATTACCCGACCCGTCAGGCCGCCCTGCTGCCCACGTTATGGATGGCGCAGCGCGAGTTCGGCTGGATCAGCGACGAAGTCGAGGATTATGTGGCGCGGCTGATGGAACTGCCACCCGCGCATGTACGCGCGGTAGTTTCCTTCTATACGATGTTTTACCGCAAGCCGATGGGCCGCTGGCACCTGGAGGTCTGCACCAACCTGCCATGCCGCCTGCGCGGCGCCGAACAAATCGTCGATTGCATCAGCCGCAAGCTCGGCATTGGCCCGGGCGAAACCACCGGCGACGGCAAGTTCTCCCTGACCGAGGTCGAATGCCTGGCTTCATGCGGCACTGCGCCGATGTTGCAGCTCAATCACGACCGGTTTTACGAAGACCTGACCCCCGAATCGATCACAAACCTGGTTGACGAGTTGGCCCGCCGTGGCGATTGAACTGCTGATCGGCGCCATCAAGGCGATCATCGTGCTGCTGATGGTGCTTCAGCTGTCGGCGATCCTGCTGTGGTTCGAGCGCAAGGGAAGCGCGCTGATCCAGGATCGAATTGGCGCCAACCGCGCCGCGATTACCGGGTTCGGACGCCGCCTGGGCATGCCCAATCTGGGATTCGTCAACACCTTGATGGCGGACCCGCTGAAGCTCTTCACCAAGGAAGACTTCGTGCCCGCCGGGGCCGATAAATTTCTACATGCGCTAGCGCCATTTCTCGCCATGTTCCCGGTGCTGATCACTTTCGCCGTGGTGCCTTTCGGTGACGTGTTGATCATCGGTGACCAGCACATCAACTTGCAGGCCGCCAATCTCAACGTTGCCGCGCTCTACATCCTGGCGACCATCGGGCTGGGCGTTTACGGCGTGGCCCTGGGCGGATGGGCTTCCAACAATCGATGGGCCTTGTTGGGGGGAATTCGCGCGACCGCCCAGATGATTTCCTACGAACTCGCGATGGGGCTGGCGATTGTCTCGATGGTGATGACCTACGGCACGCTCGATCTTCAGGCCATGTGCCATGCGCAGAGTGGAGTGTGGTTCGGATGGCTGCCGCGATGGGGGATTTTTGTCCAGCCGATCGCTTTCCTGCTGCTGCTGACCGCCGGAATGGCGGAATCCAAGCGCGTACCCTTCGACCTGCCCGAAGGCGAGTCGGAATTGATCGCGGGATACTTCACCGAATACTCCGGCGGCAAGCAGGCGGTTTTCATGCTGATTGACTTCGCCGAAATCGTGTTGGTGTCGGCGTTGGTCACCACGTTTTTCTTCGGCGGATGGAACTTCCCCTGGCTTTATCCCGACGGCTTTCATCTGCCGGGCGGAGCACACCTGGGGCTGCCAAACGTCGCGGTTGCGATCATCGAAGTCATCACCTTTACGGTAAAGGTGGTTGCGTTTTGCTGGCTGCAGATCCTGGCCCGATGGACGCTGCCGCGCTTTCGTTACGACCAATTGATGCGCCTGGGATGGAAAGGGTTGCTGCCCGTGGGGCTGGCCAACGTGGTGGTCACCGCCTGCGTGATCGTGTTTGCGGGAGTTTAGAATGCCGTTGTGGCTGTTCATCTTCCTTGCCGCGCTATCGATAATCGCCGCGGCCGGCCTCATCCTGCAGCGCCATCCGGTACACAGCCTGCTGGCGCTGGTGCTGACGTTGATCGTGATCGGAATCCTGTTCATCGGCTTGGGCGCCACTACGGTGGGATTTCTGCAGATGATCGTTTATGCGGGCGCGATCATGATCCTGTTCCTGTTCGTTATCTGGCTGCTCAATCTGCAGACGCAGCCGCTGGAAGGCGGGCGCCTGGCGCTCAAGTTTTTGGGCGCGCTCGGCAGCGCGGCCCTGATCGCCGAATTGCTGGTGTTCGTGCTTCATTTGCCGGCGCCGCTTGGACATAACCAGCCGGTTGCGATTGACTACGGCTCCATCGCAAGGCTGGCGCAGGGGCTGTTTACCAGCTACCTGGTTGCGTTCGAAGTCACCTCGATACTGCTGCTGGTGGGTGTAGTGGGTGCGGTTGCTCTCGCCCGCCGGACCACCGCCGAAGGCGCGCCGGGAGGAAGTCCGTAATGGCACCGCCCAGCTATTTCATGGGACTCAGCGCGATCCTGTTTTGTATCGGCGTAGCCGGGGTACTGCTGCGCCGCAACATCATAATCATCTTCATGTCGATCGAGCTGATGCTCAACGCGGTCAACCTGGCCTTCGTGGCGCTGAGCCGGGCCTGGGGTTCGGTGGACGGGCAGGCGATCGTCTTCTTTGTCATGACCGTCGCAGCGGCCGAGGCTGCCGTCGGTCTGGGAATCATCCTGTCCATTTACCGCAATCGCGAAACGGTCAACGCCGACGAAATCAACCTGATGCGCTGGTAAGGCAATGGTGGCGACTTTTCCTCTCGGA
Source organism: Binataceae bacterium (SeqCode) (assembly GCA_035262365.1). Lineage (GTDB taxonomy): Bacteria > Desulfobacterota > Binatia > Binatales > Binataceae > JAJPJA01. The sequence goes on along the minus strand of DATFSZ010000166.1, from coordinate 39,967 downwards.
CTGATACTGCTGTTCCCCGCGCTCGGCCTGATCTTCAACCTGTTTTTGGGCCGCCGCGTTGGACGCGCCGCCGTCAACACGGTCGGCTCGGGCGTGATCGGCGCCGCCTTTGTAGTCGGCGTGATTGCCTTTGTGCAGCTGCTCTCGATGCCCGCGGGCGAGGCCCTCTCCAGCACGCTTTGGCCATGGATCGAAGCAGGCAGCTTCAAAATCGATGTGGCGCTGCGCTTTGATGCGCTGACCGCCGTGATGGTGCTGGTGGTCTCGGGAGTCGGCACCCTGATTCATATCTATTCGACCGGCTACATGGCCGAAGACGAGGATTACGCCCGCTTCTTTACCTACATGAACCTGTTTGTCCTCTCGATGCTCACCCTGGTGCTGGCAGACAACGTGCTGCTGATGTTCGTGGGTTGGGAGGGGGTGGGTCTGTGCTCCTACCTGCTGATTTCGTTTTGGTACACGAACTCCCAGTTCGCCTACAACGGCCGCAAGGCATTTATCGTAAACCGCATCGGCGACGCCGGCTTCGTGCTCGGCATGCTGACGATCGTTTGGGCGCTCTCCTCCCGCGGCGTGTGGACGCTCAACTTTGTCGAACTTCACCGCAATATCGGGCTTATCGCTCCTGCCACCGCGACGCTGATCGGCGTCCTCCTGTTCATCGGAGCCACGGGCAAATCGGCGCAAATTCCGTTGTATGTTTGGCTTCCGGACGCGATGGTCGGTCCCACGCCGGTCAGTGCCCTGATCCATGCCGCCACGATGGTCACTGCCGGGGTGTACATGATCGCGCGGCTGCATTTCCTGTATGAAGTGACTCCTGAAGCGATGGAACTGGTGGCGATGGTAGGCGGAGTGACGTGCTTTTTCGCCGCCACCATCGCGATCACCCAACCAGACATCAAACGCGTGCTCGCCTACTCGACCATCAGCCAACTGGGCTACATGTTCGTAGCGGTCGGCGTGGGCGCTTTTTCCGCCGGCATCTTCCACCTGATGACCCACGCCTTTTTCAAGGCGCTGTTGTTCTTGTGCGCCGGTTCCGTGATCCACGGCATGAGCGGCGAGCAGGATATGAACAAGATGGGCGGGCTGGCCAAAAAAATGCCCATCACTTGCGTCACGATGTGGATCGCGACGCTGGCCATCACGGCGATTCCTCCCTTCGCTGGCTTCTTCTCCAAGGATCTGATCCTGTCGGACGCCTACACCTCGGGCCATTGGTTCGTTGACCTGTTGGGCCTGGTCACTGCGGGATTGACCGGGCTCTACATGTTCCGGCTGATGTTCATGACCTTCCACGGCATCTCGCGCGTGGATGAAAAGGCCGCTCACCACGTGCACGAATCGCCGCGCGCAATGACGATCCCGCTGATGGTGCTGGCGGTGCTGTCGGTAGTCGGCGGCTGGGTTGGACTTCCCGACGGTATTGCGTGGGGCAATGCTTTCGCCCGCTTCCTGACGCCGGCGGTGGGTATCTTCAAACCGTCTTTCGGCGCCAGCGAACTGATGCTCAGCGCGGAGAGCGTGAGCACGACGCTGATCGGTGTCGCGATCGCTTATATCTTCTACCTGCGCAGCCCGGGACTGGCGACCGTAATGGCGTGGCGCGTCAAGGCGCTCTACCAATTGCTGCTCGAGAAGTACTACATCGACCAGATTTACGACGTACTGGTCTCACGGCCGCTGTTCTTCATCGCCCAGTACGTGCTCTTCAGGGGGATTGATCATTACACGATCGACGGCGTGGTTGACGGCGCCGGTCTGACCGTGGAAGCCGGCGGCGAAACCGTGCGGCGCGTCGAGACGGGCAACGTCCAGCATTACGCGCTGGTTTATCTGCTGGGCGCCGTGGCAATCGCGGCCTTTTACCTCTACCGGGTGTTGCGCTGATGGGCGGCTACTGGCTCACCGCATTGGTCTTCATGCCCCTGCTTGGGGCGGCGTTCGTCACGCTGCAAAGCGACGAACGCGCCGCCTGGCGCTCGGCTTTCATCTTCTCACTGATCCCGCTGGCGATAAGCTTCTATATCTTCGCCGCCTTCGACGCGCAGAGCGCCGCTTATCAGTTTGTCGAGCACTATGACTGGATTCCCCAGTTCGGCATCTCGTATCACATCGGCGTGGACGGCATCAGCCTGTTCCTGCTGCTTCTAACCACGATCCTGGTCTCGCTGTCGCTGCTGTACTCGGCAGGCGGGGACATTGAATTTCGGGCCCGGGAATTCTGCTTTTTTCTGCTGGTGCTGGAGACCGGATTGCTGGGCGCGCTGGTCTCGGTTGACCTGTTTCTGTTCTACGTGTTCTGGGAGCTGATGCTGATCCCGATGTACTTTCTGATCGGCATCTGGGGACACGGGCGCAAAATCTACGCGGCGTTCAAGTTCGTGCTCTACACGATGCTCGGATCGCTGCTGATGCTGATTGCAATCCTGTACCTGGTATTGAAGGCGCGCGGCGTTCTGGGACACATTACCTTCGATCTGCCCGACCTCTTTGCGGTGCCGCTGACAACCTCCGAAGCGCGCTGGCTGTTTGCGGGCTTTGCGCTGGCCTTCGCGATCAAGGTGCCGATGTGGCCGGTCCATACCTGGCTGCCCGACGCCCACACCGAGGCGCCAACTGCCGGCTCCGTGATTTTGGCCGGTGTGATGCTGAAGATGGGCACCTACGGATTCCTGCGCTTTGCGATTCCGCTCTTCCCCGACGTCGCCGCCGACGCGGCGCCGATCTTCATGGCGCTGGCGGTTATCGGGATCGTGTTCGGCGCGCTGGTCGCTCTCGTCCAACCCGATCTCAAGCGCCTGGTTGCCTACTCCTCCGTCAGCCACTTGGGCTTCGTGGTGCTGGGGATGTTCGCGCTCAATACCCAGGGATTGGAAGGCGCGGTTTACCAGATGCTCAATCACGGCGTCTCCACCGGCGGTCTGTTCCTGTTGGTCGGGATGATGTACCTGCGCCGCCACACGCGCGAGATCGCGGAGTTCGGCGGTTTGTGGCACAGCGTTCCGGTTTACGCCGCGATCTTCATGGTAGTGATGCTGTCCTCGGCGGGATTACCGGGGCTCAACGGTTTCGTGGGCGAATTCCTGATCCTGCTCGGCGCTTATCTGCATACGTGGCAGGCCGCGGTGGTCGCCGTGAGCGGTCTGATCCTCGGCGCGCTTTACCTCTTCTATGCCTATGAGCGGGTAATGTTCGGCCCGATCACCCAGGACGTGAACAAGACCCTGCCCGACCTTAGCGGGCGGGAGATCGCGGTGATGGCGCCGCTGCTTGCGTTGATGTTTCTGATGGGTTTCTTCCCCAAGCCGCTGCTCAACCGGATTGAGCCCTCCGTGAATGCCCTGCTGCAGCGCACTCACACTCACGTGGCGCGGATCGATTCGCGCCCCGCAACGCCGGCGATCGTCGCCGCAGCAACCAAGGCCGCCAATCTCCGATGACATCTGCCGTAAGCCTGGCTGCAATTAACTTCAACTGGCTGCCGATCCTGCCGCTGCTGATCGTCACGGCCGGCGCGCTGGTGGTCCTGCTGGCCGGAGTCCGGGTCGGCGACCGCGACAGCGAAGGGCTGGGATGGCTCTCGCTGATGACAATCGCCATTGCGTTCGCGTCTTCATTCATGATGCTGAACACCCGGCAGGTCACTTTCTCCGGCGCGCTTATTGCGGACAACTACACGGCGTTTTTCTACGTGGTCATTCTGCTCGCCGCCGCGGTCATCGTTCTGATGTCGCTCGATTATGTCGCCGAGGAAGGACTGCCCGGGGCCGAATACTACTCCCTGGTGTTGTTCGGGACCGCCGGAATGATGCTGATGGCGGCGGCGGGCGATCTGATCATCGTTTTCCTGGGCCTGGAGACGATGTCCATTTCGGTCTACATCCTGGCGGGTCTGGCGCGCACCGACGCGCGGTCCAACGAAGCCTCGATGAAGTATTTTCTGTTGGGCGCTTTTTCCACCGGCTTTCTGCTCTACGGTATCGCGCTGATTTATGGCGCGACCGGCACCATCAAGCTCGAGGCCATGACCACTCTGATCGCCGGCGGCAGCTCAAGCCCGATGCTCCTGCTGGGCGTTGGCCTGCTGCTAATTGGTTTCGGGTTCAAGGTCGCCGCCGTGCCCTTTCACATGTGGACGCCGGACGTTTACGAGGGTGCGCCGACCTCGGTCACCGCCTTCATGGCGGTGGGCGTCAAGCTGGCGGCGTTTGCCGCCTTCCTGCGCGTCTTTCTGGTTCATCTGCTGGGCGTTCAGACCGACTGGTCGATAGTGCTGTGGGTGCTGGCCGTGCTGACCATGACCACAGGCAATATCGTTGCGCTGATGCAGACCAACCTCAAGCGGATGCTCGCGTACTCGGCGATTGCTCATGCGGGCTACATCCTGGTGGCGATGACGGCCGGCAATTCGGCCGCGGGCGCGGCCATCTTGTACTACCTGCTGGGTTATGCTTTCACCAACCTCGGCGCCTTCGCAATAATCATTGCGTTGGCCCGCCGCGGCCATCCGCACGAACTGATTGCGGACCTGCGGGGGCTGGCCACGCGTGAGCCGGCGCTCGCGGGTGCGATGGCGATCATGCTCTTTTCCCTGACCGGGGTGCCGCCGCTGGCGGGCTTCCTGGGCAAGTTTTTCGTCTTTTCGGCGGCGCTTAACGCCGGCTACGTATGGCTGGTGGTGATTGCCGTGGTCAACAGCGTGACGTCCGTTTACTACTACCTGCGGCCGATCGTCGCAATGTACGCCGACACCGGCGGTGCGGAAGTGGTCCGCATGCGTTCACGCCCCGCGCTAATCGCGGCAATCGCGATTGCGGTGATCGGTACGATCCTGATCGGCATCTACCCGCAACCATATATGGCAGCATCGACCAGCGCGTTCGCCTCCGCCTTCAACAAAACCCCGCTCGCCACCACAGCATCGCTACGTCCATAACAGTCCGGAGCCTGCATCAGAGTTGAAGCAGTACGACGAGATTATCGTAGGTGCAGGATCCGCGGGCGCGGTAATCGCCGCGCGGCTAAGCCAGGAAACGGAGCGCCAGGTGCTGCTGCTGGAGGCCGGACCCGACTATCCGTCGCTCGGGGATCTGCCCGAAGATCTCCGCGATCCGTGGATATCGCTGGTTGCGCATGACTGGGGCTTTTCGGCCACTGCCACGGCGGGCCGCGAATTTCCCTATCCAAGAGGCAAGGTTACCGGCGGCTCCTCGGCCGTCAATAATGCGGCGGCGACGCGCGGGCTGCCGCCGGATTTTGATCGATGGGTGGAGTTGGGTAATCCGGATTGGAGTTTCGCCCAGGTCCTTCCCTACTATCGCAAGCTCGAACATGACGCGGACCGCAGCGGTGATTTTCACGGCCGCGGCGGCCCGATATGGATCGAGCGGCCGCAAAGCCTGCAGCCCTTAAGCCGCGCGTTTATGGACGCGGCTGGTGCGATCGGATGCGCGGAGGTCGCGGACCTCAACGATCCGGCGGCGATCGGCGCGGGTCCGGTGCCGCATAACATCCGCGCGCGCATCCGGCTCTCGACCGCATTGGCCTACCTGACGCCGGCGCGTTCGCGGCGCAATCTCACTGTGCGCAGCCGGTGCCTGATCAACCGGGTTGTGATCGAGCGCGGCCGGGCAATCGGTGTTGAGGCGGATACGGGCGAGGGAGCCGAACGACTTCTCGGCGCAAGGATAACGATTTGCGCGGGTGCGATCGGCACGCCTGCGATCCTGATGCGTTCGGGAATCGGCCCGCGCGCCGAACTGGAGCGCCTGGCGATTGCGGTGGCGGTTGACTCCCCGGGAGTCGGAGCAAACCTGATCGACCATCCGGTAATCATGGTGATCGCGAGCGGAAAGACCGGGGTCGAGCACGACCCCGCCGTCTTTTGGGAAGTTACCCTGCGGGGCAATGCCGGCGGCTCGGCCCGGCCGCATGAAATGATGTTCCCTCTGCTGAGCGCATACGGCGAGAAAATTCTGCGCGACTATTTCGGGGCGCCCGGCCATCCCGTGATTGCGCTATGCCCCGCCCTCCAGCAGCCACGCTCGCGCGGCACGGTCACTCTGAGCAGCGCCGACCCACGGCAGGCACCCGCCATCAATCTCAACATGTTCAGCCATCCCGACGACCTGCGCCTCGTGTCGGAGGGGATGCATATCGCGCGCTCGCTTCTTTTGCGACCCGAACTCTCTTCGTACATCGACCGAATCGAGACGCCCGAGGAATCAACCTTCAGCTCGGCGCAGCGCTTGGCCGATTTTATCCGCGCCAACTGCTACACCGGCTACCATCCCGTGGCCACGTGCAAAATGGGCCCCGATCACGATCGCGCCGCGGTAGTCGATCAGCGCGGACGAGTGCGAGGTGTAAGACAACTGCGCATCGCCGACGCTTCCATCATGCCAAACATAGTCAGCGCCCCGACCAACCTGACCTGCATAATGATAGGCGAGCGCATTGCTGACTGGATGCTCGAGCATTCGGACTGACGGGCCTATCTTCACCGCATTCGCCGGCTGCTGCGCCGCCGGCAAGAGGTAACACGCCGCGACCCTTGCGACATCTTCAGCCCGCCATCGTAAGTCCGCCGCTGATGCTTAGCACCTGGCCGGTGGCGTAATCGGAATCCGAAGAAACGAAGAACGCCACCGCGCCGGCGAGGTCCTGCGGCTGGCCCAGGCGGCGCATCGGAATTCCCTTGGCCATCGATTCAAGCACCTTGGGCCGGTCTGCCATCGCGCTCTTCAGCAACGCCGTGTCCGTCGGCCCCGGGCAAACGACATTCACGTTGATATTGTTGCGGGCCAGTTCGCGCGCCAGCGTCTTGGAGAAGCCGATCAGACCCGCCTTGCAGCCCGCATAGACCGCCTCGCCCATCGAACCGACGCGGCCAGCGTCCGAGGAGATGGTCACGATTTTGCCATGGCCGCGCGCCTGCATCCCGGGGATCACAGCCTTGCAACAGTTGAGCGGCCCGCGAAAGTTGATCGCGATGACGCGGTCCCAGGTCTCGGGCGTGTTCTCCACAAACGGCTCGACCTTATCCCAGCCGGCGTTGTTGACCAGAATGTCGATGGGCCCAAGTTCGCGCTCCACCCTTTGCACCGCCGCCACGGCCTGCTCCAGGCTCGTGACATCCAGCGTTACGGCAAGCGCCTGTCCGCCCGTTGCTCTGATTTCCTCCGCGGTTTTCGTGGCGACGGCATCATTGATATCCGCGATCGCAACCTTGGCGCTTTCCTCAGCCAGACGCATCGCGATGGCGCGTCCAATCCCCTGCGCCGCGCCCGTGATGATCGCAACTTTGCCATTAAGACGGCTTACGCCCGATGCCATACTGTTTCTTTCAACCTCCCGCGCACGCGCCGGAAACCCGGCTTTGATCCCCGGCCAAACTATGGTAAGCGAAAGTTAGAGCCAAACAAGCGTTCCGAAACAGTTCCTGGAGTCAAACGTGTCCGTCAAAGGATACGGACAGCGCAAACGCCGCGACCGATTCTGAGCCGGCGCGGACCTGAAAAAAGCGAGGCGATTATGTTCGAGTACCTGCTGATTTCCGGCGATTCGCATTTTGTCGAACCTCCCAATATGTGGGCGGAGCGGATGGACCAGCGGTTCCGCGACCGGGCGCCACACACGGTCAGGGACCTCAACGGCAAGCAGGGCGAGTTTTTCGTCTGCGGCGATATAGCGCCGATGCCGGTGGCGGGTTTCTTCGGCGCCGGCGTTCCGTCGCATGAACTGCCGGAGTTCAACAAGAAGGGCTTCGAAGCGGCGCCGCAAAGCGTGTGGGACCCGGGCGCCCGGCTCAAGGATCAGGATCGCGACGGAGTGCAGGCCGAAGTGATTTACACGTCGATGGGGATGCCGCTGTTTCAGCTCGACGACGCTGAACTGCGCGCCGCGTGCTTCGCCGCGTTCAACGACTGGGCGGCGGAATATTGCAGTCACGACTTCAAGCGCCTGGTGCCGCTGGGTCTGATCACGCTGGAGGACATTCCGGCGGCGGTCGCCGAACTCAAGCGCGCGGCCAAAAAAGGCATCCGCGGCGCCATGATCTGGGCGGAGCCGGCTTCCGACCATCCCTACAGCGACCCGGAGTACGAACCGTTTTGGGCCGCGGCCCAGGAGCTTGACATGCCGCTGTCGCTTCACGTGCTGACCAATCGTGGCGGCGGCAATGTGGCGCCCTCGCGCAAGGACATGCTGCTGCGGCTTGCCAACATGCATCATGCGGTCGAGCGCACGCTGACCACGTTGATTTACGGCGGCGTGCTGGAGAAGTTCCCCAAGCTGAAGATCGTATCGGCCGAGAACGACGCCGGCTGGATGGCCTACTTCATGTACCGGCTCGACACGGTCCAAAACCGCCTGGGCGCTCTGGGCGGAATGAAAGTGCCCTTGCGGGCCAGCGAATATATCAGGCGCCAGGTTTACGCCACTTTCATTTCGGATCCGGTCTTCGCCGACTCGCTGCACCGTTATCCGGCCGAGAACATCATGTGGTCATCCGATTATCCGCACACCGCGGCGTCGTTCCCGCGCTCGCGCGAAATCGTGGCCAAGCGGCTGGGCACGGTGCCGCCGGATCAGTTGCGCAAGATCGTCCGCGATACCGCAGCCCGGCTGTACGGCTTGGATTAGCGCGCACGCAACGCCGCCGCTATCGGCATGTAGCCGGAGCGGACTTATGGAGGAGCAATCATGTCGGACTACCTTTTAATCTCAGCCGATTCCCATTTCGTCGAGCCGCCGAGCATGTGGGCAGAGCGCATTGACCGCAAATTCCGCGACCGTGCGCCGCACACGATCAAGGGCCTGGGCGGCAAGGAGGGGGAGTTCTTCGTATGCGGGAACATCGACCCGATGCCGGTGGCGGCCTTCTTCGGCGCCGGTGTGCCTTCGCAGGAACTGCCCGAGCACAACAAGAGAACCTTCGAGGAGGCGCCGCGCAGCGTCTTTGAACCGTCCTACCGGCTGAAGGACCTGGACCGCGACGGCGTCCAGGCCGAGGTCATCTACACCTCGATGGGGATGCCGCTGTTCGGGCTGGACGACGCGGAGCTGCGCGCCGCCTGCTTCAGCGCGTTTAACGACTGGGCGGCAGAGTATTGCGGTTATGCCCCAAACCGCCTGATTCCGCTGGGCCTCATCACGCTGGAGGACGTTGCGGCGGCCGTGGCAGAGTTGGCGCGCATCGCCAAAAAGGGCGTTCGCGGCGCGATGATCTGGGCTGAACCCGCCGATGACCATCCGTACAATTCTTCCGAATACGACGCTTTCTGGGCCGCCGCGCAGGATCTCGACATGCCCTTGTCGCTGCATATCCTGACCAATCGCAGCGGCGGGATTGCCAGCCCAACCCGCAATGACATCATGCTGCGGCTGGCCAACCTGCATCATGGAATCGAGCGCACGCTCTCGGTGATGGTTTATGGTGGGGTGTTCGAAAAGTTTCCGCGCCTTAAGATCGTCTCGGCCGAAAACGACGTTGGCTGGATGGCGTACTTCATGTACCGGCTGGACACGGTACAGAACCGGATGGGAGCGTTGGGCGGGATGAAGTTGCCGATGCGGGCCAGCGAGTACGTCAAGCGCCAGGTTTATTCCACTTTCATCGCGGACCCGGTATTCGTCAGCCTGCTGCACCGCTACCCAGCGGAAAACATCATGTGGTCATCCGACTATCCGCACACGGCGGCGACCTTTCCCCGCTCGCGCGAAATCGTGGACAAGCGCCTAGGCATGCTGCCTTCCGATCAGCTGAGGAAGATCGTCCGCGACACCGCCGCCAAGGTGTACCGCATCCAGTAGATCTGAAAGTGACCGCCCTCTCCCTAGACCAGGGAGAGGGTTCATTCCGGGCATGCGTCCCTGCCCGCCATTTGAAGGAGGTGGGCAGGGCGGCCCGCCCAATCGAAGTCTAAATCAAGCCGATTACTGTTCGTCCGCGACAGGACGCCACGTGAACACGTAGTGATTGTCGCGCAGATAATAATCCAGGTCGTAGTGCGGCAATCCTTTCAACTGGCGTGTGCAGCGGAAGCCTACGATTTCCCGGTAGAGATTGCGCCGTAGCTGCGAGCCGACCGGCATTTGCTCCTGCTCGTAATCGCAGGAGGTGAATCCGTGCAGCGCCACCGTCAGGCATGGGGAATCACGATGCTCACCAACGGCGTTGGGGCCTGAGCTTATTCGGGCGCATCCCAGACACAGCACCACCTGGCAGGCGCCGATACGGCTGCGCGTGAGGGCCTCTTCGAGCGGCAGGCGGCTGCTGACCACCTCGACCCACGACTCATGTGCGCGCGCGAAGGAAAACCGCCGGATGGCCCGTGCCAGGTCGCGCATGAAGGCCTCGGGATACTCGCCGGCGGCGGGCGCGATAGTGGTGTCGTCGATATAAAGCCGTTGGCCCAATTCGCCGCTGAGAAAAGCCCGAAGATTGATTGGCAGACAGTTTTCGAATTTAAGATTCTGGAACGGCAGCGCCGCCGCCGGGATGTTGTGCGCTGAGGGGGAACGGCTTTCGGGCGTGTGACCCGTAGCCAACCCCCGCGAAGACACCAACAGCCGCAGCGTGGTATCCGAAACCGTTCGGGAGGTCTTGGAACTTCCTCGGACCGATGGCCCGTCTCTCAAAGCTCAACCTCCCTTGGGTGCTAAGCCGGCATGCCGGGTTTCCACCAGGGCTGGAACCCACAACACGACGCCGCTACTGGAGCGCGCCATTGCGGCACCTTCGGATGGCCCGGTGATCGTGAATCTCGCGGATACTGCATCACCAGGGCTCTAGCCGTTGCCTTCGGCTCTCGATGATACCATGGCGCAATTCCATTCCCGCAAACCTTCGGGGTCCTTGCGCGCCGGCGACGCCGTGCCCTAGAACTCCCATAAGTTTTGTAGCGCGCGGAACGCTTCAGGGCAATTCACTAGTTGGAAATTTTCATTCGGCTCTTTGCTTGACACTCTTCACGACACGTGCATCGAGGCATGTGCCACCCACACCGCCGGTGCGCCGCACAAGCGCAGCGCGGACAAAATTTTCCTTTATCAATTGGAAATCATAATCGGCATTCACCAATCGTGTTTGTCGGCTATACTAGTCCGGCTCCAAGCTCATGCGCCGTCAAATATTCAGCCTTCGCCAGACCATAAACTGGCTGCTTTCCTTCCTGCTACTGGCGGGAGTGCTGGCGCTTTTCTTTCAATATCATCACCGCGCCGGGGGCATCCGGCCGCATCTGAACGTCCAGATTTCCAATCTGCCTTATTACGCTTTCTGCTCGTTTTACCGGATGCTTGCCGCTTACATTGTCTCGCTGGCGTTTGCGATTTCCTACGGATTGGCCGCCGCGCGCAGCCGGCGCAACGAGCGCATCATGATTCCCGCCATCGATGTCGCGCAGTCGGTACCCGTGGTCGGATTCTTTCCCGCCGCCATCTATTTCTTCGTGGCGATTTCGGGCGGCAGCCGCCTGGGGGTGGAACTGGCGGCGATCTTTCTGATTTTCACCAGCCAGGCCTGGAACCTGGCCCTGGGTGTTTACGAGGCAGTCAAAACGATTCCGGCCGATTCGCTGGAAGTGCTGGATTCATTCGGCGTCTCCGGATGGATGCGGCTCAAGCGGCTGTATCTGCCCGCTTCGGTGCCCAAGCTGGTTTACAACTCGATCCTGTCCTGGGTGGCGGGATGGTACTTTCTGATCGCGTGCGAAATCATCGCGGTGGGGCCTGCGCACTACAAGCTCCCTGGCTTGGGCAGCTACCTGATGGAAGCCGCCGACAAGGGACGCACCGGCGAACTGGTTGCGGGACTGGTCACCCTGCTGGTGATCATCGTCCTGATGGACGTGCTGGCGTGGCAGCCTCTGTCGATTTGGGCGCAGAAGTTCCGCTACGAGTTCGCCGCCAGCGAAAGCGCCGGTACGACCCAAATCTACGACCTGATCGCAAGCCTGGGCGTCAATATCCGCCGGTTCACACGCGCGCTCATAAGGCCGCTCGCCTGGTTGCTCGGGCGTATTACTCAGAGGGCGGCGGCGCTGCGCCTGGGCGCGATTCTGCAGCGGTTCGCAAAACCCCTGCGTATCGCCTGGTTGCTCGCGCTCGCTGGGCTGGTCGCCTACATTCTGGGCGGCGGTCTGATAGCCCTGGTCAGGACGCTGCATCAGCCTTGGCCCAGCGAAGCGCGCTTGATCCCCGCCGCCGCCGCCGCGTCGTTGATCCGGCTGCTGCTTGCCTATTTGATTTCACTGGCCTGGACGCTGCCATGCACCCTGGTGGCTGCGGATAATCCCCGCTTTGATCGGCTGATCGCGCCGTTGGCGGAGATAGCGGGTTCGATGCCTGCCACAGCCTTGTTTCCCGTGATCGTGATCTTCGTGATCCAACTCACGGGCGATATGAACCTCGCCTCCATCCTGCTGATCCTGACCGGGATGCAATGGTACCTGCTCTTCAACCTGCTGGCGGGCGCTCGTCAGGTGCCGGCCGATTTGAAGGAGGCTGCACGCTCCTTCGGGCTGAGCCGCTATGCCGGATGGCGTAAAGTGACCGTTCCCGCGCTTACCCCGTCATTGGTTACCGGCAGCATCACTGCCTGGGGCGGCGGATGGAACGCCCTGATTCTGTCTGAGTATTTCATCTACCGAGGCCATCATTACGAAGTTCTCGGTCTTGGCAGCCTGCTCGACCGGGCCACCTTTGAGACCGACAACCACATGATGATTCTGCTTAGCCTGTTGTCCATGGTTTTGATAGTAATGGGACTTAACCGGCTCGTATGGCGCCGGGTGTACAACTTTGTGACGGAACGCTTCCGCGTGGATTACTGACAATGACCCGTTCTTGCGACTCAGAACCCGGAGACCCATGGCCCTGCTCGAGCTCAAGTCGATCTCGATGGAATTTGCCCGCGCCAAGGGACGGCTGCGTGTGCTCGAAAACATTTCAGTGACCATTGAACAGGGCCAATTTGTCGCGATTGTGGGGCCCTCAGGCTGCGGCAAGTCCACGATGCTGCGAATAGTCAACGGCCTGATCAACCCCACCAGCGGCCAGGTGGTCTACGAGGGCCATCAGCTGGACGGTATCAACCTGGAATGCGCCCTGGTTTTCCAGTCCTTCGCCCTGCTCCCATGGCTGTCGGTCAAGGCCAACGTCGAGATGGGCCTGGAGGCGCGCGGGGTGCCGCCCAAGGAACGCGAATCGCGCGCCGGTATCTATATCGACAAGGTGGGGTTGGACGGCTTTGAAGAGGCCTATCCGCGTGAGCTCTCCGGTGGGATGAAGCAGCGGGTCGGGTTCGCGCGCGCGTTAGCGGTGGAGCCCAAGCTACTGCTGATGGACGAGCCCTTCTCCGCCCTGGACGCCCTGACCGCGATCACGCTGCGCGAAGAACTCCTCGACATGTGGCAAGCGCCCGACATGCCGGTCCATACCATGGTGATCGTGACCCATATAATCGAGGAAGCGGTCGAACTGGCCGACCGCGTGATCGTGATGGCGGCCACGCCCGGGCGGATTGTGGCCGATCTCAGCGTTGACCTGCCGCGCCCGCGCGACAAACGCCACGAGGGCTTCAACGCGATGACCGACCGCATTTTCTCGCTGATCGAGGAACGAGGCTGATGCCTCCGACGGGCATCCATCCGATCCCCAGCACCAACCTGCCGCGTGTCTTCGGCCTGCTTGAAGTCCTCGATGACCGCAACGGCCGCGAAGACGGCTACCGCCTGGCCCGCGATCTGAACTACGATTTGGGCGAGCTGCTCAAGGTCATGAAGGCGGCCGAGATTCTCGGCTTTGTCGATACCCCCGGCGGCGACATCGTGCTGCTGCCGCTGGGGCGCAAGTTTCTTGCCGCTGACATAAATGAGCGCAAGCTGATGCTGCGCGAGCGTCTGCGCGAGCACGGGCTGTTCAACTATCTGATTCGCCTGCTGAAGGGCAATGAAGACCGCTCGGTTGAAAAGGAACTGGTCCTGGAGCATCTAGTGATGCTGCTGCCCAACGAAGACCCCGAGAAACTCTTCTCGACCATCGTCAACTGGGGTCGCTTTGCCGAGCTTTTCGGCTATAACCGTGACGAAGACCGTTTCTATCTGGATCAGGAATAACAAGTTCGCAGAGACCAGGGAGGATTTCCGATGCCTACCGAGAACGAAAAGATCGTGGCTGATTTCTGCCAGGCGTGGTCGCGCCGGAACCTGGATGAAATCCTGGGCTTCATGGCCGATGACGCCGTTTACCACAATATCCCGATGCCGCCGGCGAAGGGCAAAACCGCGATCCGCGCCGTGGTGGACGGATTTCTGAAAATGGCCGACGCGATCGATTTCAAGATTGCGCATACTACTTCGAGCGGCAACGTTGTGATGAACGAACGCGTCGACTCCTTCATCTACAAGGGCGGCAAGAAGGGCGCCGTGCCAGTGGTCGGAGTGTTCGAAGTCAACGGCGGCAAGATCACCGCCTGGCGCGATTACTTCGATATGAAGATGGCCGGAGTCGGCTGATGAATCCGAATTCAAAACACGCGGAGGAAGCTTGCAATGGCCAGTGAAAACGAAAAAATCGTGGCAGATTTCTGTGAAACGTGGCGGCGTATGAATGTCGACGAGATGATGGGCTACTTTACGGACGACGCCGTCTATCACAACATTCCGATCGATCCCCTCAAGGGCAAATCGGAGATCCGCAAGGGCCTGCATCAGTTCGCCGGGATGCTGAAGGCGGTCGAAATCAAAATCGTCCATAGCGCCGCGGCCGGCAACCTGGTGATCAACGAGCGCATCGACACGATGGTGACCAGCGACGGCAAGCGCTCGGATCTGCCGGTCGCCGGAGTGTTCGAATTGCGGGGCGGAAAGATCTGTGCCTGGCGCGACTACTTCGACATGAAGATGGCCGGCATGGGCTGAGCTTCAAGGGCGTTTCGAACATCCTGACAGGCGTCTTGGGACGCGATGGCAGCGATCGCACACGCGATAATCGGTACCGCCGGCCATATCGATCACGGCAAGACCGCGCTGATTAGGGCGCTGACCGGCCAGGACACCGATCGGCTCAAGGAGGAAAAGGAGCGCGGGATTTCGATCGACCTGGGCTTTGCGTACTTCACGCTGCCCGACGGCACCCGCGCCGGAATCGTGGACGTGCCGGGGCATGAGCGCTTCATCCGCAACATGCTGGCCGGCGCCCATGGTATCGATCTGATGCTGCTGGCGGTCGCTGCCGACGACGGTGTAATGCCGCAGACCGAGGAGCATTTCGACGTGCTCCATCTGCTGGGCGTCCAGCGCGGCATCTTCGTCATCACCAAGGCCGACCTCGCCGGCCGCGAGCGGATCGCTGAGGTTAGCGACGAAGTCCGCCTGCTGGCCGAAGGCACGCCGCTGGAGAAAGCGCCAATACTCGCGGTCTCCTCGCCCAACCAAATCGGGATCGAAGAGCTGCGCACCGAGATCACAACGCAACTCAGTGGTTTTCAGGCGCGCCGTGCAACCGGACTATTTCGTCTGCCTGTGGATCGCGCCTTCGTGATGAAAGGTCACGGCACCGTCGTCACAGGCACTGCCCTGGGGGCCGATGTGCGCGTCGGCCAGAAGCTGCGAGTGCTGCCCGGCGGCGGTGAGGTCCGGGTGCGCGCCATCCAGGTGCACGGCCAGCCGGTGGAACGGGCGGAGTTGTGCCAGCGGGTCGCGCTCAACCTGGCCGGAGCGGAGCGTATCAACCTGGAGCGCGGCTTATGGCTGGCGGACGAGCGGCTCGATTTTGCCACCACTCGATTTGACGCGCGCCTGGAGATTCGCCCCACCGCACGGGCGGCATTCGCAAACAACACGCGCGTCCGCCTGTTTATCGGCGCCGCCGAGGCGATGGGGCGAGCGATTGTGCTCGACGCATCGGGCGAGATTCGCCACGGCAGTATCGGCATGGTGCAACTGGTGATGCGGGAGCCGGTGGTGGCGCTGGCCGGCGACCGGTTTGTAATCCGGGATGAAACCAACCGGCGCACTGTCGGCGGCGGTATGGTCCTGAATCCGCTGGGCCGGCGCAACCGCAAGCCGGTGGAACTCTACCGTGAGCGCCTCGCGACCCTGGCCGATTGCATCGGCGCCGACGCTATCGAAGCGCTACTCAACCTGCAGGACGCGTTTGCGATCCCGGCGGCGCGGATCGCGATTGGGCTCAACCAGCCGCACGCCGAGGTGGCGCGCGCGTTGGCCGACTCGCGCTTCGTCAAGCTTTCGCTCGGCGACTTGGAGGGCTATACCACGCGCGAGAAGTGGGAGCAGCTCAAACGCTCCCTAAGCGGAGCGCTCACCGCCTATCACCAGGCGCAGCCGCTGGCCGCGGGGGTGGAGATGGAGGCGCTGCGGGCGCGGCTTCCCTTCGAGATTGCGGCGCGCGCGTTCAAGGCGGTCATCGACCGGATTGCGCGCGAGACCGATATCGTTCGCGAGGACAACACCGTGAGGCTGCGCTCCCACCAGGTGCGTTTGGCGGGAGACGACGGTACGATGGCCGAACGCATTTGCACCGAATTGGCACAGGCCGGGTTCCATCCTCCCGACGTTGACCAATTGGCACGCGCTCTGAGTGTGCCGCCCGGACAGGAAGCCCGGGTCAAAACGCTGCTGGCCGCGCTGGAGTTGCAGGGACGAGTGGTTAAAATCTCCAGCGAACTTTATTTCGAGCGTTCCCAACTGGAGGCCGCCCGCGGTCGGCTGGTGGACTACCTGGCGGATCACGGAGAAATCAACGCCGCCACCTATCGCGACCTGCTAGCCGCGTCGCGCAAGTTCTCTATCAGCCTGCTCGACTATTTTGACCACGCCGGAATAACCACCCGAGTAGGCGACAACCGTCGCCTGCGCAAGGCATAGCCGCCCTTCCCTCACACACTCTCCGATTCGAGATTTTCTCCCCCCGGGTCAGAGGCGTCGGGTACGAACCGGCAAAACAGGTAACAGAATATTCCGGCAAAGTAGGTCGCGGATTTAGGCTGTGGGGAGGACATCAAAGAGGCCGCAGCGCGTTCCTCTCCCTTCAATCGGCCAGAGAGGGTAGGGTGAATTTTGGACCGTGCCTGATGATACAGGCACAACCTTAGGCTGCATTAATGACCGCAGACAACCAAAATAAGCCTACCGGCGAAGAGTTGATCCGGCTTACTGCCCGCTGCAAGGCGGCTGGTTGAGCCGGTAAACTGGGTCCGGCGGACCTGCAGGGAGTCTTGGGCCAGCTCAAGCTGGCTGGCCATCCTGATTTGCTGGTCGGAATCTCCACCGGCGACGACGCCGGTGTGTTTCGTCTGACGCCCGACCTCGCCGTGGTCAACACGGTCGATTTCTTCACTCCAGTGGTGGACGATCCTTTCACCTTCGGCCAGATCGCCGCCGCCAACGCCATGTCGGATATCTACGCGATGGGCGGCACGCCTCGTACCGCGCTCAACATCGTCTGCTGGCCGCAGACCGGGTTGCCGGCGTCGATGCTGGCGGAGATACTGCGCGGCGGCGCCGAAAAGGCGCAGGAAGCAGGCGCCGTGATCGTAGGCGGTCACAGCGTGGCCGACGAAGAGGTGAAGTACGGGATGGCGGTTACCGGAGTTATCGATCCCAACCGTATCATTCGCAACGTCGGGGCGAAGGCGGGCGACGCGCTGGTGCTGACCAAGGGACTGGGCACCGGCGTCCTGATGACGGCGTTCAAGCGCGATCAGTTGGCGGAGGAATTCTATGCCGCCGCCGTCAAGTCAATGGCGGAGCTTAACGCTTCAGCCTCGGCAGCGATGCTCAAGTACAAGGTTCATGCAGCCACAGATATCACCGGATTCGGCCTGGTCGGACACGCAGCCGCAATGGCGCAGGGCAGCGGCGTGACGCTGGTGTTCGAGGAGTCGGACCTGCCCTTGCTACCCGGAGCGTTGGAAATGTGCCGCGCTGGAATGATCCCCGGCGGCGGGCGGCGCAACCGCGAGTTTTACGGTCCGCGCACGCGCATCAGTGAAGAGATTGCCGACGCGATGGCGGACCTGGCGTTTGACCCACAGACCTCGGGGGGATTGTTGATCGCGCTGAGCGAGGAGGACGCAACCGCACTGCTGGGCGATTTTCAGCGGGCCGGCAATATGGAAGCGGCTATGATCGGCCGGGTCGAAGAACCGGGCGATTTTCTAATCGAGCTGGTGTGAACTCCCTCGTACGGGCTACTTCTTGCCGCCGGCGCGTTTGCGCTCAGTGCTGCGTGGGGCTCGTGCGTGCGCCTTTGATGTCTTGGACGCTGCCACGGCGGCATGCTTGTGCTCCACTGGTTCGGCTTCTTCCGCCTCGGCGGCTGCGGCGCCGCGCTTTTCCAGCGAGGCCTTCAGCGCGGCCATCAGGTCGATGACCTTGCCCTTGCGCTCCTCGGGCGGCGCCTCGGTAACCTCCTGGCCTTCCTGCTTGCGATGGGCCGCCTCCAACACCCTTTCGCGGTAGTTGTCGTGAAATTTTTCGGGATCGAACTTCTTCTGGGTCAAATCGTCGATCAGCCGCTTGGCCAAATCCAATTCCGCCGGCTTGGCCTCCACGTTTATTCCCCGGTCAACTTCGTCCACCGAGCGGATCTCGTCGCCGTAATACATCGTGTGGAGCATCAAGCCCTTGGCGTAGGGGCGGATCAGCACGAGATGCTCCTTGCCGCGCATGGTGTAGGTGGCCAAGGCTACTCGCGACGACTGCGCCATCGCGTCGGCCAGCAGGCGGTACGCCTTGGCTGACCCGCTCTCGCATCCGAGGTAATATCCATTTTCGAAATAGATCGGATCGACTTCCGACAACGGAATGAATTCGCTGATATCGATCGCGTGGTCGCCCTGCGCCTCCAGGCTCTTGAGTTCCTCGTCGGTAAAGGTGACGTAGCGGCCCTTTTCGATCTCAAAGCCGCGCACCAGTTCGGCTCGATCGATAATCTTGTCGTCCACCGGGCAGTAGATTCGCTGCTGGATGCGGCTATTGTCCTTTTCATGCAACAAATGGAAACTGACGGACTTCGGACTGGTCGCGGAGAACAGGCGAACCGGGATCGAAACCAGTCCAAAGGAGATCATTCCGGCTGAAATCGGTCGTGCTGGCATGAACGGGTCCTCCGGGGTAATTCTCCTATAAGATCGTATAATGTTGTTTGACTGGAATACAAGGTAAACGAATGCCCCTCGAACGCTACCGCGAAAAGCGGCATCCCGAGCGGACCCCCGAGCCGTTCGGCGCCAAGCCTACCACCGGCGGCAAGCAAAAAGGCGGCATTTTCGTGATTCAGAAGCACGACGCCACGCGCCTCCATTATGATTTTCGCCTGGAAATGGAGGGCGTGCTGCGATCCTGGGCTGTGCCGAAGGGTCCCTCGCTAAACCCAGCCGACAAGCATCTGGCCGTGATGGTGGAGGACCATCCGCTTGAATACGGCGACTTCGAAGGCGTTATTCCCGAGGGCAATTACGGCGCGGGGGCGGTGATCGTCTGGGACCGCGGCGTTTACACCGCGCTCGACCCCAAGGACGATGTGGCTGGCGCGGTGCGTGCGGGCAAGCTTGATCTCATAATGCGCGGTTACAAGCTGCGCGGCGCATATACGCTGGTCCGTACTGGCCGCGGCCCAAAGCCATCCGGAGACGGTAAGCAGCAATGGCTGTTGATCAAGAAACGCGACGAGTACGCCAGCGAGGACGATGTCACGCAGCAGCATCCGCGCTCCGTCTTGTCCGGCCTCGCCGTCGAGGAGATGTACGAAGCGTCGGCGGCGGGAGAGGCAATCGCAGGCGAGTTGATACAGAGCGGAGCGCCCAAAAGCACGGCGGCGTTGGATCCGCAGGATTTTCCCCTGATGTTCGCCAAACTGCATGACGAACCGGTGGAAGGCGATCAATGGCTGTTTGAGATCAAGTACGACGGCGTGCGGGCGCTGGCCTTGCGTGAGGGTGACGTTTTGCGGCTTTTCGCGCGCAGCGGTACGGAAATCACCGGACAGTATCCTGAAGTCGCGTTGGCGCTGCGCGCGCTACCCTACAAGCGGTTCGTTATCGACGGAGAAATCGTGGCGCTGGACGACCGGGGCCATCCCAACTTTCAGCTTTTGCAGCGCCGGATGCATCTGCAGGACCGCCGTGACATCGCACGCATGAGCCTCGCGGTGCCGGTATGCTATTTCGTCTTCGATCTGCCGGTCTTCGACCAATTCGACCTGCGCAACCTGCCCCTGGAGCAGCGCAAGGACTTCCTGCAGCGGCTACTCAAGGGCGAAGGACCGCTGCGCTACTGCGAGCATATCGTCGCACGAGGCCGGGATTTTTTTAAAGCGGTCGGCGATGCTGGGTTGGAGGGGATGGTGGCGAAACTGCGCTCCTCTGCCTATCGGGGGCGGCGGAATGGCGACTGGCTGAAAATCAAGTGCCCCAGGGAGATGAATTTTGTAATCGGCGGTTATACGGACCCCGCCGGAAGCCGAACGCACTTTGGCGCGCTGATGCTGGGGCAATACGAAAGCGACGGCAGCTTGCGCTTTATCGACAAGGTCGGCACCGGCTTCAATTACGACAAGCTCAAATACATCCACGAGTTGATGCACCAGCGCAGCCGCGCTACATCGCCCTTTCGCCGCCCGAATCCCGATGAGCCGACCCTTCCGGTGCGGCCCCATTTCTGTGAGCCTGAACTGGTGTGCAAAGTACGTTTCGGTGAATACACCAATCAGGGCGGGATCCGCCATCCGAGTTTCCTGGGCCTGCTTGAAGACGTCGACCCTCATGCATGTATTTACGAAGGGCCCCAGGACGGAGATGACGACGCTCCAGCGGCTGAATCGAGCCTGGCACTGGCTGAGCCGGGCGGGGCAATCGCTCAGGCTGCGGCCGGCGCCAACGGCGAGAAACAGGATCGGGTCGCGGTAACCAATCCGGAAAAGGTGTTCTGGCCGGCGGAGGGCTACACCAAAGGGGATCTGGTGGAGTATTACCAATCGATCGCCCGCTGGATGCTGCCCTATCTAAAGGACCGCCCGGTGATGCTCACCCGTTATCCGGACGGAATCGCAGGAAAGAGTTTTTACCAGAAGGACGCTCCCGGCTTCGCACCGCCATGGCTGCGCACGGAGAAAATCTATTCCCACGACTCGCAGCGCGATATTGCATACTTCGTATTGGAGAGTGCCGACGCTCTGGCGTACATGGCCAACCTGGCGGCAATCACGCTGCATATCTGGTCATCGCGTCTGCCGCACCTGGAGATTCCGGACTGGCTGCTATTCGACATCGATCCGAAGGGCAGCACCACTCGCAACGCCGTGTTAGTGGCGCAGGAAACCGCTGCGGTGCTGCGCGAGATCGGCTTGCGTCCTTACCTGAAAACGTCGGGCCAGGCGGGACTCCACGTCGTGGTCGGGCTGGAGGCGAAATATACTTATGAGCAAGCGCGCATGTTCTCTGAGCTGGTGGCCCGCGTCGTGGTAAGCAGGATTCCGGACCTTGCCACCATCAACCGCAATCCGCGCTCGCGCTCGGGCAAGGTCTATATCGACTACCTTCAACTGGGTCATGGCAAGACTATCGCAGCGACGTTCTCGGTGCGGCCGGTACCCGGCGCGCCGGTCTCAGCGCCGCTTGATTGGAAGGAACTGACCCCGGATCTGGATCCCGCCGCCTTCAATATCAAGACGATGCCCAAGCGGATGGAACGTCTGCGCCGCGATCCTTTTATCGGCGCCCTGGAAGACAAGATGACTTTGGAGGACGCGTTGCCACGCCTGGAGGCAGCCTTGCAATCCTCTCGTCGCAGCGCTTGATTCTCGGCAGCGGACATAGTCCTTGAAAATTCAGCGGGGAGTAAATCGCGATGACCGACGAACAGAAACTCCAGGAGCTATCGGACCGGGCGCAAATCATCGAGCTGATGCATCGCTACGCGACTGCGGTGGACTCCAAGGATTGGACCACGCTGCGGTCCTTGTTTACCGACGAAATCGGTTCGGAAATGATCGGACTTCAGGCCGACCTCGGTCTTCCGGTCAACACCACCGCGGACCGCTGGGTCGATGTGATTAGCCGGGGACTGGCGCGCTACTCCGTTACCCAGCATTCGATGTCCAATCATCGAATCGATCTCAAGGGCGACGGGGCGACGTGTACTGTTTACGTCGTAGCTCACCATTTCCTGCGCGACCCCGGCGATGGACCGTCGATTTACAGCGTCGGCGGCTATTACAACAATACGATCGTCAGAACTTCCGGCGGATGGAAGATCGGCAAATGGAAACTGGTCGGAACCTGGGAAACCGGCGCTTAAGCTGAAACGGGGACGTGCGATGGCTGACGAACAATTGCAGAACCTGATGGATCGCGACGCGATCGGCGAGGTGATGCATCGCTACGGTACGAGCATCGACACCCGGGATTGGACCGCGCTGCGTTCGTGCTTCACCGATGAGATCGAAATCGACAGCAGCGAAACTCCGTTCGGGCGCGGCGGACCGCCGCTTCGGATGAGCGGCGACAAGTGGCTTGACCAGATCAGGCGTATCGTCACGAAATTCGCCGCCACGCAGCACATGATCTCACCCTACCGTATCGAGATAGACGGCAATCGCGCGATTTGCCTGTCGTATCTACAGGCGCGCCATTTCCCTCCGAACAGCACCGATCCCCACTCGGTGTGGACGATCGGCGGCTACTACACCAATACGATGCTGAGAACTCAGCAAGGGTGGAAAATTCTGGTGTGGAAGCTAACCCAGACCTGGCAGGAAAATCCGCCTAATCCCAAGTCCGTAACGCCCGATCTTGAATGAGCGATTCAGCGCGTCAAGTAACGACTTGCGCGGCGCACAAAGCCAACCGCCCCCACAAACTCAAGTGTGACGGAGCTGGAAAGACTCTTGGAAGCCGAAACGGCGAGGCCGCAGCCTGAACCTCGCCGCTTTCACAATACGCCGTGGCGACTTTTTCAGCGCGCGCCTAGAACCGAATCCTTCAGGCTCTTGGCCGGCGTGAAGCGAAGCCGCGTCCGCGCCGGAATCTTGATCTGCTGACCGGTCGCCGGATTGCGGCCGATGCGCGCCTTGGTCTTGCGCTTGCGGAAAATTCCCAGACCCGCAAGCCGCAGCGAGCCCTCGCGTTTGAGTTCGCGCACCACCAGCGAGGTCAGCTCCTCAAGCGCGCTCTTGGCCTGCTTCTTGGTAATTCCCACTTTGTCCGACAAATGGGTTGCCACCTGCGACTGCGTCATCATCCACCTCCTGAAATCGACAGTCTTGCACTGTCCGGTTCATTTTGAGGTTAACCCTCGCTGCAGAATTTTCAAGTTCCTCAGTTCATTTTTTGCCTATGGCAAGCGGGTTTTTGAACAGGCGCATCAGCTTGGCGTTGTGCCCCAAGGTTTTCTGGCAGCGGATGGAAGGATTTCGCTGGCGCTGCTCCCTTTTCTGGAAGTGGCCGGAAGATTAAGGAAAGCCAGCGATTTTTACGCGAGTCCCGGCGAGCCAGGCGCGAACCGGCCTGATCGGCCGCGCTTGCCGACGCTCCGCCATCAGCGGCGCTGGACCAATACCTGTGGATAGCGCACTTCGATCAGGAATAATCCGCACGCCGGCGCGGCTGCCGGCGCCTGGGCCCGTTGGCCGCCGCTTAACAGCGCGCGCAGAGCTTCGAGCCCGAGCCGGTTGCGCCCCACCTCCACCATCGCCGCGACCATCGAGCGCACCATGTGGCGCATGAAACTGCTGCCCTCGACGCGGTAAACCAGTAAGTCGCCGCGCCGCTTCCACTGGCTCAGGTAGATTGACCGCACAGTGCTCATGGTCTCTGTTCCCAGGCTACGAAACGCGGCGAAGTCATGTTCGCCCAGGAAAATCCGCGCCGCCGGCCCCATCGCCGCGAAGTTCAGCGGTTGCGCGAGATGCCAGGCGTAGCGGCAATCGAGCACCGACCTCAACTCCCGGTTCAGGATCCGGTATTCGTACACACGCACCGAAGCGGCGCGGCGCGGATCGAAACCGGCGGGAGCTTCGAGCGCCTCGCGCACCACGATATCCGCCGGCAGTAGCGCGTTGAGCGCGCGCCGCAACTCAGGCAAGTCGAAATGGCGGGGTGCGTCGAATGCGGCTACCTGCCCGAGCGCATGAACACCGGCGTCGGTGCGTCCGGCCGCGTGAACGCGCACCGGCTGGCCGTACAACTTCTCCAACGCCGCCTCGATACGCGCCTGAATGGTGTCTGCCGCGGCCTGCAATTGCCATCCGCAGTACGCGGTTCCGTCGTATTCAATGACCAGCCGGACACGCATTCGGCAAACCGCCGGGCGCTCAGTTCAATTTTTCCGCCGCGTCCGGAACCAGGCATTCAGCAATCCACAACGCCGCCAGCGCCGCGCGCCGGGCATTGTCGAACACGCACCAGATCGAGGTTCCGCTGCCGCCGGTATCCAGGGTGAGCAGCAATGCCTCCTGCTCAATCGCGTCAACCACGGTGGGTGGCTCCTCGTTTTCGACCAGCAGGATACCGGGAGCGGCGCGCAGCGACGCGGCCCATTCCTCGGCGCCCGCGGCGTTGGGGAGGCCCAGACCCAGAGCGGTGCCGTGAAGGACGGGAACCTCAACGCATTGGAGCGTGATTGGCATGGGTTTGCCGGTCAGCCTGGCAACCTGGGCTTGTAGAACTTTCTCCAGCTCCACGGCAGCCCCAAAGAGCCCCACGTTGAAGGCTGCTTGCCGCTCGTCTTCTTCCAGCTCAAGCTTGCCGTTGAGCAAATCCGCGGTCTCCTCCACCAAATGGCTGATAGCGCCATGGCCGATCGAAGACGCTCCCATCATCAGCGTCGCCGCGCAAAAAGGAATGTCCCCCAGGGCGCCGACGATCGTGGCAAGCGCCAACGCGGCGGGATGGGGGATGTGGAAGAGCTTGAAACGGCTGAGCTCCCGGACTTGTTCGCGCGTGGTGAACCCTGGTGCGACGAAAGGGGTGGTTGATGGAGCCATCGGGGACGCGCTCAGATCGACCACGATCGGTCCGGAAACCTCGCTCAGGATCGCCTCGGCGCTGGCGCGCGGCACCGCCAGAAAAACGACATCCAGGTCGGACAGCTCGGACGGGTCCGCCAGGACTTCCACGCGGCGCACCGACTCGCCGGATTCTATCGATTCGCCGGCGTGTTCCTCGCTGCTGTACAGCCTGAGTTCCGAGCAGGCAACCGCGCGCTCGTCGATCAATTCCAGCAGCCGGCCACCTACCGCCCCGGTCGCGCCGACAATCGCCAATCGCAAGTCTGCGCTGCCGCCGATGCTCATCAGTCTTCCGCCGCGGAGTTCTCCAACCGTTCGCGCACCAGACGGCCCATCGCTTTGCATCCGACCATCTTGGCCCCGGGCGCCGTGAGATCAGGGGTGCGGTAGCCCTCACGCACGATCGCTTCGACCGCTTGCCGGATGGTCTCCGCCTCGCCGCGCATTCCCAGCGAATGCTCGAGCAGCATCGCTGCCGACAAAATCGCAGCCAGCGGATTGGCTTTGTCCTGGCCGGCGATATCCGGCGCGCTGCCGTGAATCGGTTCGTAAAGCCCGATCGGATAACCGGCGCCGTTGATCTCATCGCCCAGCGAAGCCGACGGCAGCAGGCCCATCGAGCCGGCGAGCATCGACGCCTCGTCCGTAAGGATGTCGCCAAACATATTTTCGGTGACGATCACGTCGAAGTCGCGCGGGCGCCTGATCAAATGCATCGCCATCGAATCGACCAGCACGTTCTCGAACGCGACGTCCTTGTATTGGCCGGCGATTTCACCGGCGATTTCCCGCCACAGGCGCGAGGAAGACAAAATGTTGGCCTTGTCCACCGAAGCCAGGCGTTTGCGCCGCTGGCCCGCCAGTTCGAAGCCAAACTTAACTACCCGGCTGATCTCCGCCTCACTGTAATAAAGCGTGTCAACTGCTTCGCGTCCGGCCGCCCCCGTCCGCCGTTCGCTGGGGGTGCCGAAATAGATCCCGCTCGTCAGTTCGCGCACCACAACCAGGTCAACGCCGTTGATGATGTCCGCGCGCAGCGGCGAGACCGCAATCAGCTCCTTAAGCGCCTTGACCGGCCGCAGGTTGGCGTAAAGATTGAGATTCTTGCGCAAGGCAAGCAGCGCTTGCTCGGGGCGCTTTTCGGCGGCGGGATTGTCCCATTTTGGGCCCCCCACCGCGCCCAGCAGGATAGCGTCGCTATCCAGCGCGGTCTTCAGCACGTCTTCCTGCAGCGGCGTGCCGTGCGCGTCGAGCGAAACGCCGCCAACCAGCGCCTCCTTGTATTCGAGCTCCAGCGCCGACTGCCGCGCGACTGTCTTGAGAACTTGTAACGCTTCGCCGACGACTTCGGGTCCGATGCCGTCGCCCTTGA
The DNA here is from genome assembly GCA_035262365.1 of Binataceae bacterium (SeqCode). Lineage (GTDB taxonomy): Bacteria > Desulfobacterota > Binatia > Binatales > Binataceae > JAJPJA01. The sequence goes on along the minus strand of DATFSZ010000166.1, from coordinate 13,551 downwards.
GAACCAGTATCTTGTAGGCCATCTGCAGTGAGAACCGAGCAGTTCAGCTCACCCGTCATGGGTAAGCAAAAAAACGTCCTTACGCGCTATACTTTCGGTTTGGTTATATCGGGCGCCCGCCCGCAGCGACGAATCCGAGGCCGTATTCCTTTTCCTTACCAGAGTTCATTTCAGGACTTATCCTAAGCACAACGCCGCGGCAAGTCCGCAGTGGAATAGCTGGCAGAGAGGGGCCGAGCAACCGTTTTGGTGCTGCGCCGGCCTCGAGCCGCAACCGCGTGGCGTGACCACTAGAATTATTTTACGGACCTTCGTCGTCAATTGCCTGAGGATTTTTCCGCAGCCCCATTCGTAGCCGGTTGAGCGCATTGACCAGGGCCAGCGCGCTGGCCATCACGATATCGCTGTGCGCGCCCTGTCCGGGCACCGTCATACCGTCATGGCGCACCAGGCAACTGACCTCGCCCAGCGCGTCCGTCCCGCCGGTGATCGCCTTGACTGCGTAGCGTTCGAGCACCGGCTGGACGCCGGCCAACTGGTAGATCGCCTTGTAGCAGGCGTCGACCATGCCGTCGCCGCTGGCCTCGGCGCGCCGCTCCTCGCTGCCGACCCGCATGACGATTTCGGCGCGCGGCGCCGCGCCCTTGAGCGCACTCACACTGAGATCGGACAACTCGTAATAATCTCCGCTACGGCGCGATTCCTCGGTCACAAGGGCCAGGATATCGTCGTCATAGACGACCTTTTTCTTGTCGCACAGGGCCTTGAACTCGGCGAAGGCCTTGTTGACGTCGAGCGTGCTGGTGTCGACTCCCAAATGACGCAGCCGGTCAACGAAGGCGTGGCGTCCGGAATGCTTGCCCAACACCAGCTTGTTGGAAGGGATACCCACCTCTTCGGGTTTCATAATCTCGTAGGTGAGCTTGTGCTTGAGCACGCCGTCCTGATGGATGCCGGCCTCGTGGGCAAAGGCGTTGTCGCCGACGATTGGCTTATTGGGCGGTAGCGGCCATCCGATAACCTGGCAGAGCAGGCGCGAGGCGGGATAGATCTGCCGGGTTTCGATGCGGCTTTCGATCCCGAACAAGTCCTTGCGCGTCCGCAGCGCCATCACCACCTCTTCCATGGATGTGTTGCCGGCCCGCTCGCCGATTCCATTGATGGTGCATTCGATCTGCCGCACGCCGTTTTTGATCGCGGCCAGAGAATTGGCGACCGCCATCCCAAGATCGTTATGGCAATGGGCGCTCCATCGCACGCGTTCCGCACCTGGTACACGCTCGCGTACATAGCTGAACATGCGCCCGTATTCCTCCGGGATGGCGTGGCCGGTAGTGTCGGGCAGGTTGATCACCGTGGCACCCGCCGCCACCACCTCACGGAGCACGCTCACCATGTAGTCCCAGTCGGTGCGCGAGGCGTCTTCACAGGAAAACTCGATGTGGCTCAAATGCTTGCTGGCCCTGGCCACCGCCCACACCGCCGCGGTCAGGACTTCTTCACGGTTCATCTGCAGCTTGTACTTGAGATGAATGTCCGATGTAGCGATGAAGATATGGATACCGGGGTGGCGGGCCTTTTCCACCGACGCCAGCGCACGGTCGACGTCCAGCTCACGGGTGCGCGCCAGGCTCAGCACCACCGGGGTGCTTACCGCTTCCGCCACCTTGCGCACCGATTCGAAGTCGCCGTCGGAAGAGGCCGCGAATCCCGCTTCTATCACGTCAACGTTGAGCCGCTCGAGCTGGCGCGCGATCGCGATTTTCTCCGCCACGTTCATCGTCGCGCCGGGAGACTGTTCTCCGTCGCGCAGGGTCGTATCGAAGATCTGCACGTAGTCCGAGCCGATGTTCTCAGTTGCCATTGTCGCCTTTACTCCCGGTCCCCGGGACAGATGGGCTGCTGGCTCACCGCGAAGCGAAACAAAAACGCCCCGGGTTGCCGTTGCGGCCCATCACCCGGGGCGTTCATCTTAAGTTTAAAGCCTGATGCGTTCAGGCCTGCTCAAGCGGCGCCCGCGGCGTGGGCCGTGGTAAGGCCCAGGCGAAGCAGCAGCGCTAGAAGCAGGGTCAGCATGCGAATACTTTCCCGAACCCCGCGGTGCAAGTCAAGCAGGGCTCCAGGGTCACGCATGCAGCGAATGGGTGCTGCGATCGGCTGATGTGGCATCCACGCGGGCGCCTTCGCCTGCGGGCGTGGCGACTGGTTTGATCCTCTGGCCGCGCAGGAAGAGCATCGGTCCGGAAAGAACGTAGGCGCTGCTCAGTAGGAAAAGCGTGAGCTGGGGCAGGGTGATCATTAGGGCGACGCCGACTACGACCACAACCACCAATTCCAGCGGTACGCGGTCGCGATGCTTGATCGATTTGAAGCTTGGATAGGGCACGCGCGAGATCATCAGGCAGGCCAGCGCCAGTGTCAGAGGCGCGGCAAACGCGCCCAGCAGGCGTGCGGAATTGAATTCGAAATAGCTGTAGGCGAGCACCAGCCCCGCGATCATGGCGGCAGCTCCCGGAACCGGCAATCCGACAAAACGTCGCTTGTCCACCGTGCCGACCTGGGTGTTGAAGCGCGCCAGGCGTAGCGCTGCGCACACCACGTATGCTCCGCTCAGCACCCATCCGAGGCCGCCCAGGGAAGTCAATGCGAACATGTAGACCAGCCCTGCCGGCGCGACGCCAAAGGCCACCACGTCCGACAGGCTGTCGTATTCGATTCCAAACTGGCTGGAGGTGCGGGAGGCGCGTGCGACCCGACCGTCCAATCCGTCGCAGATGAACGCCACCACGATCATGGTCGCGGCCAGCTCGAAGTGATGGTTAATGCTGGAGATGAGCGAGTAGAAGCCAGAGAGCAGACCCAGCGAGGTGATCGCCGCGGGGACCATAAAAACGCTGCGCTTCAGCGGCTCGGCAACTTCCCTGCGCACCTTGAGGCGGCCGGAAATCAGCCGGATTCTCGGCCGGCGCGGCACGTCAAAACCGTATTCTCTCATTGCGCCAATTCTCCGATTACACTCTCGCCGGCCTTGACGTGCTCGCCGACGCTGACCGTGGCGCGGTATTCGGGCGGCAAAAAGTGGTCGACACGGCTGCCGAACATGATGATGCCCACGCGCTGACCGATCAGTACGGGCTCGTGCGGATGCAACCGGCAGACGATTCGCCGCGCCAGGTAGCCGGCCACCTGCACCATTGCATGCAAGCGCCCCTGCTTGTCGGTGAAGACAATCAGGTTGCGCTCATTATGCTCACTGGAGTAGTCCCGAAACGCGGCGCGAAATTCGCCTGGAGTATGTTTGATTTCTGTCACTTCGCCTTCCACCGGAGCACGATTGACGTGGACGTTGAGCGGCGACATGAACACCGCCACCCGCTTGTAGCGGCCGTGCGGCGCATGCGGCGCCGCTCCTTCGCTGACATCCACCACCTTGCCGTCGGCGCCCGACAGCACGATACCGTCGCGATGCGGCGGGATACGCTCGGGGTCGCGGAAGAACCAGGTGGCGAAAGCGCCCACTGCCATTATGATACCACCGATGACAGTCAGCCGGAGCAGAATAAGAATCAAGCCCACGGCGAGTAACGCCAGGGCAATCTTCACCCCTTCCGGAGCGAGCGGCAGAGCGCGGCGCGCCCGGCCGGACGTTTGCCCCGGCGCGCGATGCGACGATGAAACGGACACGGCGATTGGTCAGTTCTTGGCCTTGTCCACCAGCCGGTCGCTAGCCAGCCACGGCATGAAGGAGCGCAGCTTGCGGCCGACTTCCTCGATCGGTTCCCGCTCGGATTCCTGGCGCAGGCGGCGGAAATTGCCCATTCCGGCCCGGTATTCATCGATCCACTCCCGGGCGAACTTGCCTGACTGAATATCGGCCAGGATATCCTTCATCGCCTGGCGCGTGGCCGGGCCCACCACCCGCTTGCCGCGAGTCATGTCGCCATATTCCGCTGTGTTGCTGATTGAATAGCGCATGTTCGAAATGCCGCCTTCGTAGATCAGGTCAACGATCAGCTTGACCTCGTGCAGGCATTCGAAATACGCCATCTCCGGCGCGTAGCCGGCCTCGACAAGAGTCTCATAACCGGACCGGATCAGCTCGGTTAGCCCACCGCACAGCACCGACTGCTCGCCGAACAGGTCGGTTTCGGTTTCTTCCTTGAAGGTGGTCTCGATAATCGCGGCCCGCCCGCCTCCGATCGCCGCGCCCCAGGCCAGCGCAATCTTGTGCGTATCGCCGGAAGGATCCTGCTGGACCGCGAGCAGGCACGGCACGCCACGCCCCTTGGTGTATTCCGATCGTACCAGGTGGCCGGGGCCCTTGGGCGCGATCATGAACACGTTAATATCTTTGGGCGGGACGATCGCCTTGAAATGGATATTGAACCCATGCCCAAAGGCCAGGTACTTGCCGGGTTTTAGTCCCGGCTCGATTTCCTTTTTGTAGATGTCGGCGCCGGCCTCATCCGGTACCAGCATCATGATGATATCGGCGCGGCGCGCCGCCTCGGCGGTTTCGAGCACAGGCAGACCCTGGATTGCAGCCTTGTTCCAGGATTTGCTGTCCTTGGGCAGTCCGACGCATACGTCCATCCCACTGTCGCGCAGGTTGAGCGAATGGGCATGGCCCTGGCTTCCATAGCCGATGACGGCGATCTTATGAGGCCGCAGCGCGCTGAGGTCGGCGTCGCGATCGAAAAACACCTTCATGGGGAAATCTCCTTTGAGCGGCGCGCGCCGCCGTTTAACTGGACAGAGCGGGCCATGGCGATCTTGCCCGAACGCACGATCTCCTTGATCCCCAACGGGCGCAACAGGTTGATAAAGCCTTTGATTTTTTCGCTGTCACCGGTCAGTTCAACCGTGGACGAGCGCGGTCCGATATCGACCACGCGCCCGCGGAACGCCGACACGATCGAGTCGAATTCCGAGCGCGTGCGGTCATCCACAGCTACCCGCACCATCACCAGTTCGCGGTCGATGGTCTCGACGTCCTTGTAGTCGAGAATCTTGATAACCGATACCAGCTTGTTGAGCTGCTTGTTGATCTGCTCCAGCACCTGGTCGTCGCCCGACGTGACCAGCACAATGCGCGATACGGTCGGATCGATCGGATCCTCGTTTACGGTCAGCGACTCGATATTGTAACCACGTCCTGAAAACAGCCCGGCGACGCGGGCGAGCACGCCGAACTCATTCTCGACTAATACACTTATGGTATGACTCGGCATCGGTTCGGCGCCAAACTTCGCTCATGACAACCTCCGGCAGCAGTCAGGACTGCTACCGGTAGCGCGCCAGAATTACCATCATGCGGTCCTTCTGCGCCAGTTTGAGTTTCTGAATGCGCTTCTTCTCCAATTCCTCTTCGGTCGTTAGGTAAGGTTTATCTCTGAAACTTTCCAGCCTGCGTTTAAACTGTTGATGTTCCTCGTAAAGGGCCTTCAACTCCTGGTCGTGGTCTGCGTGTTGGCGGATGAGCTCTTCTTCTCTCTGCTCCATAAGGCCTCCAAACCGGCATCACCTGCCGGGCATTTGGCTTTCAGTTCGGCTTCAGACGGCCTCACGTAAAGGGGCTGCAGGCTCGCGGCGGCGTCAAGCTGTCCGCGGCTCACCCGCGCCGCGCCCAGCGCCGCAATCATCGCAGCGGGGGGCGGCGCCGCGCTGAAATCAGTCAAAACGCGGTGATCGCGGCCAGCGACCCCATTGAGCAGGTCGCCATAGCATGCCGCGCCGTCGCCGAAAAAAACTGCTGCCCCCTCGAGCCGCCTGGCCAGATCCCCCGGCTTGGCCAGGAACTCGCCCGATACCTTCTCTAGCCCGTTCTCCACCCGTCGGTAAAGAGCCGCGTACACTTCTCCCTTGCGCGCGTCGAGAATCGGACAAAGCATGGCTTCGGGCGGCAAATCAGATAGCTCCAAGGCGCACAGGGCCAGGGCATCGAGGCTGGGAACTCCCGCGACACCGCATCCCGTAGCCAGCGCCACTCCTTTTGCGTAGCTTAGCGCGATCCTCAGGCCGGTAAAGGAGCCGGGGCCGATTCCAACCGCGATCGCGGTCAAATCCCGAAGACGCAAGCCGGATCGGTGCAGCAAGCCGTCAACCGCACCCACAATCGACTCGCCGTGTGCGCGGCGCGCCGGCGTGTCGGCGGCGATTATCTTCCCGTGCGAGGAGAGCGCCAGGCTGGCTTGGGGGCCGCCCGTCTCCAGCCCGAGGACCGGGCCGGTTAAGCGACACTGATCAAGAAGGAAATCAGCCCTGAACAATCCTTGAGATGTCATTGAAAATCACAAAGGCCATCAACACCACGAGCAGGAATAAGCCGACCTGCTGCGCGATCTCGCGATGGCGGACCTTCACCGGACGCCCGCGCAGGCCTTCTACCACGAAGAACAATAGATGGCCGCCGTCAAGCATCGGGATTGGCAGCAGGTTGATGATTCCCAATTCCACGCTCAACATCACCGTGAACATCAAAACGCTGGCTAGTCCCTGACGCGCCTCGCGGCCCGCCATCTGCGCAATCATTATAGGACCGCCCAGCGCCTGGCGCACCGGCGTAGCCCCGGTAAAGATCTTCCCGATTCCGACCACCAATTGGCCGGTCATGCTGGCGGTTTCCATCACCGCATGGGGCAGCGCCATGAACGGGTTCTCCCGCTCAACCACGCTATCACCGCGCGGCAGCACCCCGATTACCCACTGGGCTCCAGCCGGCGAACCTGGCTCAGCTACATGGACGGGAGTGATGGTAAGGGTATCGACTTCGCTGACGCCCTCGACCTTGCGCTTCAGCTTGATTTCGAGCGGGGCGCCCTTGCTTTTCTTGATCGCGACCGAAAGGTCTTCCCAGCTTTTAATCGGCTGGCCATTGATAGAAATGATGTTGTCGCCCTTTTGCAGCCCGGACTTGGCCGCCGGCATCCCCTTCTCCAATTGACCCAGCACCGGCAACAGCTTGGGCACACCGTAGATGAAGACGATCGCCAGCAGCAACGGCGCCAGCACGATATTCGCCGCCGGTCCGGCCAGCACGATCAAAAACCGCTTTGCAAGACTCTGGGTCGGAAAGGAAGTCCTTTCGATTTGACGGTTCAAGGAGGGCGGGCGATGCTCGGACAGGAACTTGATCGCCTCGCTGGAACTATTCCAGCGCTGAACTTCGTCGAGCAGATCGCGCTCGTCCGGGCGCGGCGCCCGGCCCAGGATTTTTCGCAACTGCTCTTCCGGGTCGCGGCTGCGGCTCAATGCCCGGGTGAGCGCCAACAGCGGATCTCCCGTTTCGGTCGCGCCAGCTTCCTCCGTGCGCACCGCCGGCGCGAGATCTTCCGCCCCAACAGCACGCCTCAACGCGACGTCCGGTTCGGAATCCAACAGAGTCTGCAGTTCGGGGTCCACCGCAGCCGCTTTCTGCGTGGCGCCCAGCAAGTCACGGCCCACTTCGACCAGGAAAGTCTGCACATCGGACGGGCCTAGCTCGTCGCCAATCTCGTCCCCCAGCATCCGCACGTACCCGCCAAAGGGCGTGGCGCCGATGACGTACTCGGTCTCGCCGCGGCGAATGCCAAAGAGCCTGGGGGGATAACCGATGGAGAAGCGCAACACCCGTACGCCGCACCGCTTGGCCACCAGGAAATGCCCTGCTTCATGAATCAGGACCAGGGTTCCAAGGATGATGATCGCCGAAACGATTGATGTGAGCATTCAGACCTCGGAGGCCGTCAGGCGGGGGCAAGCCCCACCCATCGACTGTAATAGTATGCAAAAGCCGCGGCAAAGACTAGGCTATCGGTGCGGTCGAGCAGCCCGCCGTGACCCGGAAACAGCCAGCCTGAATCCTTGACCCCGGCGATCCGTTTAAGCGCCGATTCCACCAGATCTCCCATCTGCGCCGCTATGCTGATCAATGCGCCAAACCCGGCCAAGGTTCCCATGCTTCCCGCTGCGCCCAGCGCTTTCCCGATCACGCATGCGGCTATCATACTACATGTGACGTATGCGAGCGCTCCCTCAACTGTCTTGCCCGGACTTACCGCCGGCATCAGCTTGATACGCCCAATCGCCCGCCCAACGAAATAGGCGCCAGAATCACCCGCGACCACCACCAGCAGCATTATCAGCAGCAGCTCCACGCCGCCGGCCTGGTTGCGCAGCAGCGCGAAGTAAGGATACAAGGCGCCCACGTAAAGTCCGCCGAGTATCAACAAAAAGGTGCGGGGCGGGGTTTCCGCTCCACCACGAAAATTGAGCCAAATGGTAATTCCGCACATCGCGCCGGCCGCCGCTGCGGCCAGCGCGGCGCTCAAATCCGGCGCCCAGCGCAGCAGTCCCACGAGGGCGGGGCCGGCGCCGGCCGGGAGCAGCAGCGCTACCGAGGCGGCAATCGAAGTGCCCGCCATTGCGGCCACTTCATACAGGCCCCAAGCGGCTAATAATCCTACTACGAGGCTGATCACCCAGGCGGGCGCGAAAACGATTAATGCCAGCAGCGGCGGCAGCACCACCGCCGCCGTGAGGATCCTAGTTCGCAACACGCAGCGGCGGACGCGCAGCGGCTTCCACCGCGCCGAAGCGGCGCTCGCGCCGCTGGTAGGCGTCCAGCGCGGCGAGGAATTCGCGCTCGCGGAAATCCGGCCACAGGGTATCGGTGAAGTAAAGCTCGGTGTAGGAAAGCTGGTATAAAAAGAAGTTCGAAATCCGCAGCTCGCCCGAGGTGCGAATCAACAGGTCGGGATCGGGCAGACCCGCGGTGTCGAGCCGGCTGGCAATGGTGAACTCGTCGATCGCGTCGGGGCGCAACTTGCCCTCCGCCACTTCCGCGGCGATTCTCCTGGCCGCGCGCACGATCTCCTGGCGGCCGCTGTAAGAGACCGCCAGCGCCACCGTCATCGCGCCATTGCCTGCGGTGCACTCCACCGTATCCGCGAGCGCTTTTTGCACCTGCGCGGGCAGGCGTGAGCAGTCGCCCAGCGCGATCAGACGGATACCACGCTTCATCATCCGCTTGGTTTCAGTGATCAGGTAGCGATGCAGCAACTGCATCAGGAAGCGCACTTCCGTGTTGGGGCGCTGCCAGTTCTCACTGGAGAAGGCGAACAGTGTCAGATAGGGAATCCCAAGCTCGCGGGCGGCGTCAACCACCGCGCGCACCGAATCCTTGCCGCGCCGATGCCCCTCCAGGCGGGCCAGCCCGCGGCGCGTGGCCCAGCGCCCGTTGCCGTCCATCACGATCGCGACATGACGTGGCAGCCGCTCAGGGTCCAGCGACAGCTCCGGAAAATCATTCAATGGCAGAGATTCCAATTTTACCCTTATTCAAGACTTGCGAGGGACGCGCGACGAACCCCCTTTGGTGAGCTCAAACCTCCATAACCTCCGCTTCCTTGCCCGCCAATACCTTATCCAACTTCTCGATATACTCGGCGGTGAACTGCTGCACTTTGGCCTCCGCCGCGCGAAGGTCATCGTCAGTGACCTCTTTTTCCTTGTGCAGCTGTTTGAGCATGTCGTTGGCGTCGCGCCGATGGTTGCGGACAGAAACCCTGAAATCCTCGGCAATCTTGCGGATATGACGCACCAACTCCTTGCGGCGCTGTTCCGTCAGTTCGGGAATGGGCAGGCGAATCACCTTGCCGTCGTTAATCGGCGTCAGGCCCAGTTCGGGGGTTTGCTGGATGGCCTTTTCGATATCATGAATCGAGCTGCGGTCGTAAGGCGTGATCACCAGCAATCGCGCTTCAGGCGCGGCCAGACCGGCCAACTGGCGCAGGTTAACCTTCGCTCCGTGATAATTGACTGCCAATCCTTCAATCAGGGCGGTAGAGGCGCGGCCCGTTCGCACCCGTGCCAGTTCGTGCTTGAACGCCGTCAGGGCCGACTCCATCTCGCGGTGGGCTTCATCGATGACTTCGTCTTTCATGGCTACGAACTCGCTTACAAGCTTACCAGTGTGCCGATCTGCTCACCTAACACAGCACGCCTTATATTACCGACTTTTTGGAGATTGAAAACCAGAACCGGCAGCTTGTGGTCCATACACATCGAAATCGCGGTGGAATCCATGACTTTGAGACCGCGTTTTAATATTTCGATGTAGCTCAGATGCTCGAAGCGGCGCGCCGCCGGATCCAGCATCGGGTCGCGGTCGTAAACGCCGTCAACGGTGTGACTGGCCTTGAGGATGATCTCGGCGCCGATCTCCATGGCACGCAGGCTCGCGGCGCTGTCGGTGGTGAAGTAGGGATTTCCGGTTCCAGCGGCAAAGATGATTACGCGGCCCTTTTCCAGATGGCGGATGGCGCGACGCCGGATGTAGGGCTCGCACACCGCCTGGATATTCAACGCCGACATCACGCGCGTGGTCGCGCCGGCATCCTCCAGCGCGTCCTGCAGCGCCAGCGAGTTGATCACCGTGGCCAGCATCCCCATGTGGTCCGCGGCGGTGCGGTCCATCCCACGCGCCTCGTAGCTGGCGCCACGCATCAGGTTGCCGCCGCCGATCACCACCGCGACCTGGACCGGGAAATCGGCCACTTCCTTTATTTCCGCGGCGATTGCGGACAATACCTGATGGTCGATACCGAAGCCGGTGGCCGGCGCCAACGCCTCGCCCGAGAGCTTGAGCAGGACCCGGGAGTAGCGGGGCCTGGGTTTATCGACTTGTTGTTCAGACACCGCCGCTACGATCCGCCCTCAAGGCAAACTCAGCAATGCAATTTGAATCTGTCCTGTGACCTGGCTCAATCCTGGGCTTTGGCGCCGTCGATTCCCTCACCGAGTTGAAAGCGCACAAAGCGCCGCACTTCGACCTTCTCTTTGACCTTGGCCGAATACTCGGTGACGATTTCATTGATGGTGCGCGCCGGGTCACGAATATACCCTTGCTCCATCAAGCAGACATCGCGGTAAAATTTATCCAGCTTGCCCTCGACGATCTTGTTAATTACCGCCGCCGGTTTGTCCGCCGACTGGGCGGCATAAATTTCGCGCTCCTGCGCGATGACTTCGGGCGGCAGCTGCTCACGCGACACGCAGCGCGGATTGGCCGCCGCAACTTGCATCGCCAGCTCCTTGACCAAGGCCTGGAACTCGGGCGTCTTGGCCACGAAGTCGGTCTCGCAGTTGACCTCAATCAGCACCCCGAGCTTGCCGCCGGCGTGAATATAGGTTCCGATGCAGCCCTCGGACGCCACCCGTCCGACGCGTTTGGCCGCCGCTGCGATTCCCTTCTGGCGCAGCAAGACGACGGCCTTCTCCAGGTCGCCCTCGCTTTCCGCCAGCGCCTTCTTACAATCCATCACTCCGGCGCCAGTCTTCTCGCGCAGTTCCTTTACGATGTTGGCGTTGAGCTCAGCCATGAATTTTCCCTGCCTAAAAGTCAGCTCCTGCTAAGTTCCGGCCGGCACCTGGCAATCCTTTGCGCCGGCTTTATGTCTGCTTTGATTGCGGCGCGTCACGCGCCGGCGCCCCTTTGCGACGCACCCGGCCAATGATCATCCGTAATTGGCGAGTGCCGGCGGCTTACGCGGCTGCGGCATTAAACCGCCTGCGGCGACTCGGGGCTGTGCGCTGGTTCTTCGACCGCGCCGAGGTCGGCCTGGCCCTTTTGCCGCTCTTCCTGAAGTTGCTTGCCTTCCAGCACGGCGTCTGCCACGGCCGCGGTGAACAGCTTGATCGCGCGAATCGCGTCATCATTGCCGGGCACCCGGTACGCGATCAGGTCGGGGTCGCAATTGGTATCGACCACCGCCACCACCGGAATGTTGAGCCGGTTGGCTTCCGCAACCGCGATCTCCTCCTTCTTGGTATCGATCACGAACAGCGCGTCAGGCAGCCGGCGCATGTTCTTGATTCCGCCCAGCGTCGCCATCAGCTTGGCGTGCTCGCGGCCGATCTCGCTCATCTCCTTTTTGGTCAGCGCATTGACCATCGCAGGATCGCTCATCTGCTCTTCGAGCTTTTTGAGCCGCTCGATCGAGGCGCGGATGGTCTGGAAATTGGTCAGCATGCCGCCCAGCCAGCGGTTGTTGACGTAAAACATGGCGCAGCGCTCGGCTTCCTCGCGCACGATGTCCTGGGCCTGCTTCTTGGTCCCGACAAACAGCATCGTGCCGCCCGCCGCCACCAGGTCGCGCACGAAGTCAAAGGAGGTGCGAAACATCTTAACCGTCTGCTGGAGGTCGATGATGTGAATCCCGTTGCGGGCGCCGAAGATGTAGGGCTTCATCTTGGGGTTCCAGCGGCTGGTCTGATGGCCAAAATGGACCCCGGCCTCCAGAAGTTGCTTCATGCTGATTTCGGTCATAATTCCCTTTGCTTTCTTCTATGGCTTGCCTTGTTTTATCAAGGGCCGCCCGGTGGCGCAAAGCCGCCTAATTGTTCATCGATTCGAGGAATTCGTCGTTGGTCTTGGTGCCCTGCATCTTGTCGAGCAGAAACTCCATCGCCTCGACGGCGTTGAGTTGCGACAGCAGCTTGCGCAGGATCCAGACCCGGTTAAGCGTGCTGCGCGGCAGCAGCAATTCCTCTTTGCGTGTGGTTGAGCGCTGGATATCGACGGTCGGAAAAATTCGCTTTTCGAGCAGCCGGCGGTCCAGCGCCACCTGCTGATTGCCGGTGCCTTTGAACTCTTCGAAGATCACCTCGTCCATGCGGCTGCCGGTATCGACCAGCGCGGTCGCGATGATAGTCAGGCTGCCGCCGTCTTCCGTGTTGCGCGCGGCGCCGAAGAATTTCTTGGGCTTGTGCAGCGCGTTGGAATCAACGCCGCCCGACAGGATCTTGCCCGAAGGCGGCACCACGGTGTTGTAGGCGCGCGCCAGGCGCGTGATGGAATCGAGCAGGATGACCACGTCGCGGCCATGCTCGACCAGCCGCTTGGCCTTCTCGATCACCATCTCGGCGACCTGCACGTGGCGGGTTGCCGGTTCGTCAAAGGTCGAGCTCACCACCTCGCCCTTGACCGAGCGCAGCATGTCGGTGACTTCTTCGGGCCGTTCGTCCACCAGCAGCACGATCAGAACGATTTCGGGATGGTTGTGCGCGATCGCGCGGGCGAGCGCCTGGAGCATCATGGTCTTGCCGGTAAACGGCGCGGCCACGATCAGTCCGCGCTGGCCCATACCAATTGGTGCGACCAGGTCGATGATCCGCGTCGTGTAGTCCTCGTGATCATATTCGAGCTTGATCCGCTCCTGCGGATAGAGCGGCGTCAGGTTGTCGAACAGGATCTTGTCGCGCGCCTTTTCAGGCTCCTCGTAGTTGATCGACTCGACCTTGAGCAGCGCGAAGTAGCGCTCGCCTTCCTTGGGAGGCCGAATCAGGCCCGAAACGATGTCGCCGGTGCGCAGGTTGAACTTGCGGATCTGGCTGGGCGATATATAGATGTCGTCAGGACCGGGCAGATAGTTGTAGTCCGGTGCGCGCAGGAAGCCGAACCCGTCGGGCAGGATTTCCAGCACCCCTTCGCCCAGGATTGAACCATTCTTGGCCGACTGCGCCTGCAAGATCGAGAAGATCATCTCCTGCTTTCGCATGTTGGTCGCCCCG
>DATFSZ010000165.1:0-8946 GCA_035262365.1 Binataceae bacterium (SeqCode) | reverse complement strand
GGGATCCTTGCCCTGCTGGCGCAGTGCGTCCATGTACAATGTTACGGCGCGGCCGTCGCCCGTGGCCGCGAACGAAAGTCCCAACTGGGCACCGCGCAGGATCGCCTTTTTGGCCGCCGCGCCCCACAACAGCTCCGGATGTGGACGGCTGGCGGGGCGCGGAAGGATGCGCACGTCGGCGAAGTTGTAGTAGCGCCCAGAGTGGCTGAAACGCTCCCCGGTCCATGCCTGTTTGAGAATCTCGATCGTTTCCAACGTGCGTCCCAGGCGCTCGCTGCGTTTGACCCCGAAGCCGTCGAACTCCTCAACGGCATAGCCTTGCCCCAATCCCAGGCGCAGCCGGCCGTTGGAGATGGTGTCCACCACCGCGCTCTCTTCCGCCACCTTCAGCGGATGGGTGAACGGCGCCAGCAGCACATAAGTGCCGACTTTGATCTGGATGGTGCGCGCGGCCACGGCCGCCGCCATCGGCATCAGCGCGGGCAGATAACCGTCGTCGGTGAAATGATGTTCGGTGAACCAGATGGTATGGAAACCGAGATCCTCGGCCCGTTCGATTTGGCGAAACGTTTCCCGGTACAGATCAACGAAGGTGCGCCCCGAACCGTCGGGATTGCGGAAGTCTGCCCAGTAGCCGAATTTGACCTGTCTCATTCGATGATCCCGGCCTTGAAGCGATAATTCCTTCTGGCAGAACCTTGGCCAGCCGCTATTGGTCCAAGGTGAAGCATGTGTCGGGGTCCCTGGCGCGCAAGCTTTCTCTCACCCTCTCCCGGGGTAAGGAGAGCGGACGAAAGGAGGAAAAGATTTACAGCCTCTGTGCCAGAGTATTTGTGCACACCAGCGTCAAACAATCAGCGTCAATTCAACCCGTAAAAGCGCTTGGCACCGCCGGCGAGGACGTCGGCCAGGGTCTGCGGTGGCAGGCCCATTGCCTTGATCATGTTCGCCGCGCCGGGAAATCCGTCCAGATGCGGATAGTCGGTCGCCCACAGGATGTTGGTTGAACCCAGATAGTCGGCCAGCAGCGGCAGCGTCTTCTCAACCGGCTCGAAGGAGATGAAGCATTGACGATGGAAAATGTCGCTGGGCCGCGTCGTCAGGCGGGTATCATTCATGCCGACGTCATCGAAATGCCGATCCATCCGATCCAGCCATCCGGCCATCCATCCGCCGCCCGACTCCAGGAACGCAACGCGTAGTTTGGGAAATCGATCGCACACCCCGCACATGATCATGCTGGTCGCCGCCGCCATCATCTCGAACGTATGCGAGACCGCGTGCCGCACCGCGCCGCCCCGCTTGGCGAAGCGATCGATGGCGATGGTCTGCTGGGTGGTTTCCGATCCGCCGTGAATGCCTATCGCGAAGTTGAGGTTCTGGGCCTCTTCCCACAGCGGGTAGTTGTCCACGTCGTGCAGGACGCGTTCGTTGTACGGATTGGGGCGCACAAAGCCGGTGCGGAAGCCCAACTCCCGCGCCGCAAAACGCATTTCCGCGAGCGCACCCTCCACCGATTGCATCGGCAGCATCGCCGCGCCGAACAGCCGCTCCTTATAGGTCGCGCAATAATCGGCGAGCCAGCGGTTATACGCACGGCATGTCGCCGCCGAATACTCCGGATCCTTTATCGCGCCGAGAAAAAGCCCCAGGCTCGGATAAAGGAACGCTGCGTCGATTCCTTCGGCGTCCATGTCCTTAATCCGGGCGTGCGGATCGAAGCCTCCCTTCTTGCCCGACATGTAGGGGATGCGCGTTGGGACACTGCCGTCGCGCGCGCCGAAGGCACCCGTGACGCCAAAGGTGACAGGCTTTTTCCCGCGCCCGATATCCAGTCCTTCGTTGCCTTCGATACGCATCATCTCCCCGCCGTTTTCCAGCAGAAATAGCTTTGGACAGATGTCGCGATACTTGGGCTCGATGTAGTTCTCCCACAGATCAGGAGGCTCGAGGATATGACCGTCAGCGTCGATAACGTTGTATTGCATTTGCGTTCACCGCTGCGAGATGAGCAGAACCGACACGAAGGCCGGCGCTACCAAGTCCATAACAGAGCCGGCATGGGAGCCGGCGGTACGAGAAACCGATTAACCGCATCAGTCGTATGTTACCATTTCGCCGAAGAGCAGTACCGACTTCTCTGGATCGGGGGGCAGAGCGCCCCAGATGTTGTGCGCAGCCGTGTCGATATCGAAAGCCTTGCCCGCTTCCAGGTCGCGCTTCACGAAAGGTCCCAGCGGCCATTGTTCCGGATCGCGCTTGATTGACTCGTGCACCGCCGGCGTATCGACGAAGCCCGGCCTGACCGCCACCACCCATGGCCCGGTGCCACGCCGTTTCCGCTCGCGCCGCACCACGCGCACCCAATGTTCGGCGGCAGCCTTCGCTGCACAGTATAGCGCGTCGCCCTCCCACGGCACCCGCGCCGCCGCCGACGTCATCATCACCAGGCCCGACTCGTAACCGGGCCGGCAGGCGCGCACGAAAGCTTCGCCCAGGACCAGCGGCGCGGCAACGTTGGCCGTCACCGCTTTGCCATACAGGACAGGGTCCATTTCGCCGACGAAGCCCTGCACGGCGCCCATATACGCGTTGTGAATGAAGATCGCACGCTTGCCCCTGAAATCCGCCAGCTCTTTCTGGAAGTGCGCGGTCACCAAGTCCCAGGTCCTGGGCTCCGCGAGATCGAATCGCACCGTTTCGTAATCCGGATGCT
Organism: Binataceae bacterium (SeqCode); assembly: GCA_035262365.1. GTDB lineage: Bacteria > Desulfobacterota > Binatia > Binatales > Binataceae > JAJPJA01. Next base: position 6,230 of record DATFSZ010000165.1, on the reverse strand, counting down.
GGCGCCGGGAAAGGTTGACGATCCTGGCGTTGGGATAGGGCACATTGCGCGCCAGTCCCAGGCCGATCCCTTCGGTGGCGCCGCTAATCCATACGATTGTGTCGTCCACGGCTTGTTCCTGTATTCTGGTAGTCGGCGCGTTGCCGCTCAGTTGGGAAGCTATACGCATCGTGCGTAGCCTCGTCAAATGGGCAACGATTGCCCGATTTCGTGGGCAAAGCGTGAATGAAGCCGAATGTGCCGCCACACAATGTCAACCGCTCGCTAGCCGAATACGTCAGCCGACGCGAGAGGAGCGCGATTCAACAGGTGAATTGAGCGCGGGGCAGTCTCTTTGATCGGAGGAGTTCGTCATGACGATATGCAAGCGTCTGATGCGTGCGGCAATGATTGGTGCTTTGCCGGGGATCGTTGTATCGGGCTGCGCCGGCCAGAGCGCGACGCCGCCGGCAGCATCGGCGCGCAGCGCGCGGCCCGCCAATCGCTACATCTACGTGACGGACCAGAACTTGCCCGGCGAATGCTACACCGACCTTGGCGCGGTGAAGATCACGCAATCATTCGCCGATTCGGCCGTCGATAGCGATCAATCGGAGACCGCCAAGCGCCTGCGGGCCGCCGCATTCAAAACTTATCCCAACGATGTTGACGCTGTGATCAATGTTCAGTCCGAGCAAAACGACGTCGGTACCGAGGTGACGGTGAGCGGCGAAGCCGTCAGGCTGGAGGCGCATCCAACGGTTCAATGCGTGGTGCGCGGCAGCAAAGGCGTTATCGACGTGGCCGCGGTGATGGCTGGGGCCGGCATTGCCGGCGCGGGGATCGGCGGCCTTGCTGGAGGCGCCGGCACGGCGGCGACACTCGGCGTTGGAGCTGCGGCGGGAGAAGGCGCACATCAGGCGCTGCTGCACACAACAATTGGGGAACAGCAACAGGGAGAAATCGACCAGACACTGGCCGACCAGCGTCAGCAGATCACACAGCTGCTGAAGCAGCGCGCGCACTTGCGCAAATGTCAGGAACAGGAGATTACGCTCAAAGCCTGTCTCGCCTCGCCTCCTCCCTCGGGTGACGACAATGTGACCGAGACCGCAGAACAGGACTCGCCCAATGCGAGCGCATTTGAAATCCAACGGCATCTTCAGGAACAGCAGGACTATATCAAGAAACTCAAGGACGAAATCGCTCAGATAGAATGGCAAATGGGCGGCCATTGAGCGCCGCTTGAGGCCGCAGTTAGCAACTCCCCAGCGAATATCTACCCTGCTAGCGCTGCAAAGCCGGCATGCAAAAGATGCACGGTTTCATGGATTTAGTCCGCAAAAGTTACATGCTTGAGTAATTTCAGCGGCACCGACCGGTAGCAAACCCACAGTTTTTCAACTCAAAACTCCATGGCACATCGATTGCTGAGACTGCGTGGCTTCCAATACCAGCGCGCTTGCCGACAACCTTGGGCCGACCGTTCCAGGGGGCCGTGCCGGACCGTTGCCAGCATCGGGTAATATGTCTGAATGTAAGCGAATTCTAATCGCTGAGGATGATCCCTCGGTCAGGGGACTGCTCAGGGAACTGCTGGTGCGCTGGAATTTCGAGGTGGCGGAGGCGGTCGACGGTCTGCAAGCCTGCAAGATGCTCGACAGTTATCGGCCCGACATCCTGCTGCTCGACATCAAGATGCCCAAGGCGGACGGTTTGGCGGTGCTCAGCGAGATGCGCTCACGCCAGGTTTCGATACCCACATTCATAATTTCGGGTGAAGGCGGCATTTCCGACGCCGTGAGAGCGGTCAAGCTGGGCGCCGAGGATTATCTGGAAAAGCCGGTGGAGCCCAATCAGCTGCGGATACTGCTGCGGCGCACACAGGAGCGGCTCGCGGCCAAGGCGCGCGGCATGCCGTGGCAAAAGCCGGGCGAGGGACCGATCATCGGCCAATCCCCAGCGATCCAGCAGGTGATGGAGATGATCGGGCAGGTAGCGCCGACCGACGCGCCGGTCATCATTATGGGCGAAAGCGGGACCGGCAAGGAGCTGGTGGCTCGCACCATTCACAGCCTCTCCCCGCGCGGCGATGGCCCCTACCTGGGAGTCAACTGCGCCGCGCTGCCTGCCAACCTAATCGAGAGCGAACTGTTCGGTCATGAGAAGGGCTCCTTTACCGGCGCCGACGACCTGCGCAAGGGATGCTTCGAGCTGACGCACGGTGGATCGTTGCTGCTCGACGAGTTTACCGAGATGCGTTCGGAGTTGCAGGCCAAGCTGCTGCGCGTGCTCGAAGATCGCAAGCTGCGCCGGGTGGGCGGCAACCGTGAAATCGCGCTGGATGTCAGAGTCCTGGCCGCCAGCAACGGTGACCTGAACCGGGCAATCGCGGAGGGCAGACTACGCCAGGATCTCTATTATCGGCTAAGCGTATTCGTCATCAATGTGCCGCCGCTGCGCGAGCGTCCTGAGGACATCGTCGCGTTGACCCAATCCTTCCTGCAGCGCTTCGCCGCGGAAAGCCATCGCGCAATAACCGGAACCGACGAGGAGTGCATGGTGGCGCTCCAGTCGCATAACTGGCCCGGCAACGTCCGGCAGTTGCGCAATGTCATTCAGCGCGCGGTTGCGCTTAGTCCCGGGCCCTACCTGAGAAGGTCCGACCTTCCACCCGAATTTCAGAACCGCCCCCTTGGAGGCACTTCGTTTCAGGTCCGCGTTGGCGCTACTCTGGAAGAGGTGGAGCAGGACCTGATCGCCCGCACTATCGCCGCCTTCAGGGGCAACAAGACGCGTGCCGCGAAAGCGCTAGGCATCAGTTTGCGCACGCTTTACAACCGATTGTCGCAGCATCGCAGCGTCCGCGGTTCCGAAAAAGACCGGAATCAGTAGGCTGACTTAAAAATGGGCCTTAGAGGCAAGCTGGCCATCGGCTTCATGGTGCCGCTGGCGGTAACCACTCTTGCGATTGGCCTGCTGGAGACCGGGCATACCACGCAATCGATGGTCAACAACCTCTCCTCGCTGGGCAACCTGCTGGTGCATCAGACCTTCGAGGAAATGCGCGCCACCCGGCCGCCCAACCTGCAGGCGCTGCGCCAGGATCGCCCGTTTCGCAGCTTCCTTAATTCCGTGCTCGCCTTCGGCGAGGCAGTGGTGTCGGTACGCGTGGAGGATCCCAACGGTGTCGCGGTAGTGGCCGTGCCCGAGGCCCTGGAAGGCAAGCGCATCCCCGATGTCCCTTCGATCAACCAGCTCCAGGCGGAAGGCGGATGGTGGGAGACGCTCTCGATGTTCCTGAACCTGCAATCGGGGAGCATCTACAAGTCCAGCGGCGCGGTGCAAATTAACGGGCAGTATGCCGGCACGATAAAGATCGAGCTGTCAACCGAGCTTATCGGCGCGCGCGTGCGCCGCTCGATCATGACTGGGCTGTATCTGATCGGCGTCGCGTTGGCGCTGGGCTCGGTGGCGGGAACCATCATGGTCAGCACTGTGCTGCGCTCCGTGACAGCGCTGACCGCCGGTATCGAGCAATTGGCCGTGGCGCGTACTCCCAGCGATATCAAGGTGGAATCGCGTGATGAATTGGGCGAATTGGCCGACAAGTTCAACCTGCTCACGCGCCGCATCATGGCCGACCGCCAGCAATGGGAGGAGGAGCGCGATCGGCTGACCTCGGCGATACGATCCATCAACGACGCGGTGCTGCTGCTCAATGCCGCTGGCCGGGTGATATTCGCCAACGCCGAAGCGCTGGGGCGCCTTGGTTTGCCCGACGGAATAAGCATGGGAAAGGACCTCGCCAGCCTGCTGGGCCCAGACCATTCCCTGGTGCGCCTGGCCGGCACCGCAGTGAGCGCACGGACCGACCTGCATAACGTGCGCATGGACCTCAACGGAAATGGGTCGCCGCAGTATCTCGTATCGCTGATAGCGATGGACTTTGGCGGTGGGAACCATGGCTCGATGCTGTTGTTGCGCGACGTGTCGTGCGCCGAAGAACTGGAGGATACGCTCAACTTCTCCCGCGTGATGGCGCGCCAGGGCCGTCTGCTCTCTGGCATCGGACACCAGTTGCGTAACCCCCTGCATGCCATCGGGATCCAGTTGGAACTGCTTGCCGACGACGCTCGCCACGGCACCCCGTTGGAGGAAAGAATCGGCGGTATCCGCGGCGAATTGAGCCGCATGACGCGAACCGTTGGCTCGCTCCTGCGCTTCATCCGGCTCGACCGCATCGAACCGATGCGGTTTGCGGTAAACGGCTTGGTGCGCGAAATTGCTGTCCGCCACATCGCCGGGAAGCATCGTGCCGAGTATCAACTGGATGAGAGCATCGGCGAGGTGGAAGCGGATCGAGCGCTGCTGGGCGAAGCGCTGAGCAATATCGTGGCCAATGCGGTTGAGGCGATGCCCGATGGCGGCACCGTCAGCCTAAGGAGTGAATTGGTGGCGCCCGGCAACGTTCAGATCGCCATCGCGGATCAAGGCGGCGGCATCGATCCCGATCACCTCGACAGCATCTTCGACTTTTGTTTCACGACCAAAACCGGCGGCGCCGGGATCGGGCTTTCCATGGCTCTGCGGATTATCGACCTGCATCACGGCACCCTGCAGATCGGCTCGCGCGCGGGCCATGGCGCGAACGTGCGAATTACCATACCGATGAAACAGGCGCCTGCCGGTTTCCAGACCGCGGCCGCGCCCCAGGGAGCGGCGGGAACGGTTCATGCGTAAATGGTCCCTGGCTTTCCTGGCCGTCGCCCTGGCCACCTTCCTTTCGGCATGTGATCTTGTTTCCGCCTACCGGCCGTATTGGCTGTCCCCTTCCTATTACGCGCCGCAGCACACCTATTATTCGTCGTCTTCATCGACTCGCCACCACGAGCACGTCCGCAGCGCGCGCAACCGTACGACGGTCCATGGATCGACAGCGGCCTCATCCGCGGATTCGGAAAGCGAAACGCCCGCGGTAAGCCGCCCCAGCACCGATCACGCCGCGCCTCCACCCGCGGCCTCCAGTGCACCGGTGAGCCTGAGTCTGGCTGGAGACAGCGGGGACCGTGAACAAGCGGAACATCTTCTGGAGAAAACCAACGCGAGTCTCCATCGAGCGCACCGTCGGCATCTGACCGATGCCCAGAAGCAAACCTATGAGCGAGCCAGCCAACTCGCCACTCGCGCCCGTCAGGCACTGGCCGACAATGATTGCGCCGCGGCCTCCAGCCTGGCCGGCAAGGCACTGTCATTGGCATCCGAACTTAGCGGAGAGTAGTGCGGTCAAGCGCTTTCGCGTCTAGAACCCGGTCTTCATCCAGGTCCGATCCGCAAGCGCCTCTTTGACCTCGGCAATGTAGTGCACGGCGCCGGCGTCGTACCATGAGCCGGAAAACCAGTCGCCCATGCATCCCCACATCATCTGATCCGCGTTGCCATTGGGGTAGCGCGGATAATCCCCCGCCGGGGTCTGCTGCGCCAGGTAGCTGATGTCTCCGTTCATGCATGCACGCTGGTAGGCCAGCCTGAAATCGACGTTGAACGGGGTGCTGTCCTTGGGCAGCGGCCATCCACCGAAGTTGCTGAACTTGACCTGCATGATGCCGTAACTCTGCTGGCAGGCAATTCCGTCCCACGCTCCGGGAAAGCCGCTGCCGGGCGGGCACAGCGATGTATCGTGACTGGTGTCGCCTACATCATTCTGCCGCCAGTGCGATTCGGCCACCGCCTCGGCGCGCACCGCGTCCTCGTCGATCCCCCATTTGCATGCGCCCCAGCGCAAGATCTGGTCCGTCGTGCCGGTGAACTTGCCATCCACCCGGACAAAGTCGGAGATCGGGGCGTAGGTTCCCTTGATCGGGGCAAGATGAAAGCCCACCAGTTCAACGAAGGTGGGAATCCGATGATTCGCGCTGCTGTTTTGCGGCCGCGGTTCCCATGAGCTGCCATTGCTCGCGGCGAGGGCGCACGAGGACGCGCTAGGCAGTGCCGCATGCGGCGGTAAAGTCGGAAAATGATACGTGGCGCTCTGCGCGCGTGCCATGGATGGCAGCGCGATGAACGCGAGCAGGGCCAGCGCCGCGCCAGCCAACACAGCCGCCGCCGGCGGCATGCTGGCGCTTTGCCGGCAGCGCTCAGCCTCATCACGTTCACGTGACAGAAGGCGCGCTCTCTCCGCAATCGCCCAGATTAGAAAGAAGCTCAACCCCACCAGGCCCGTCCAGTCCGAGATCGAAACTTCTCCCATG
>DATFSZ010000164.1:0-3496 GCA_035262365.1 Binataceae bacterium (SeqCode) | reverse complement strand
TCCTTTGGCCGTCCAGACCTCGATGGTGAAGAAGTCCGCTGCAACGATCATTTCCCAATGTTGTGCCAGAAACTCCTTCCAGGTTGTTTTGCGGCTGCGCTCCGGTGCCGGTTCGATGCCATTGCGCTTCAGAATGTTGGCTACCGTGCCGCGTGCCAGATTGTGGCCCAGATTCAACAGTGCACCAACAATGCGCGTGTAGCCCCAGGCACGGTTCTCGACAGCCATTTTCACCACCAGTGATTCGATGTCGTCTTCCGTGCGCGGTCGGCCGGGACCACGGCTGGCGCTCCCATCGTACTTTCGAGCGATCAGCTTGCGGTGCCAAGCCAGCAGAGTCCCAGGGGTGACGATCGTTGCGATCTGCGACAGCGCGCGTCGGCCGAGTCCTTTGGCTCGCGCCGCGAGCCGGCGACGCTGGTCGTCCGTGAAACGAAGTCGGCGACCGCCGAGTTGCTCGCGCAGCACCCGATTCTCCTCGCGCAGATAGTCGATTGCCTGTTGCTGGTGTTGATTCATCCAGCCCGCGATGGAAATCAGCACGAACCGAAACGGGTCGAGAACGCTCACTGTTCAACCGTATCATGGGCATTGTGCATTGTTTTCAGCGCGTTCGACTTTTTAGACAATACGACATGGATCGCACCGCCACGATTGTCAAGAGAAGACAATGTGGAGCACGAATACACCTTTAACTCGCTATAACTGCAGCATTCGCCAGACCGACGCGCTCGGCGCGTGCGCCGACGGCGCTAAACACTGCTCGACCGCCTAGCACGCGTTGGGCGGAAATTATCGTTGTCGGCGGACGCATACCGTCGTCATGGGTTCTGGCCGGAAGCGGCTCGCCCCTGCGGCCGCGTTCATTTCGCCGGAGCCTATGCGGCGCAGATGTCCTGGGGGCAGGAGGCGGCTTTGGAATCTGCCAATCGCGCCGCCCGGGAGATCGATCAGGCGTGAGGTCGGGCGACGGCCGCGGCCGACCCCTTGGCTTTTGATAGAATTCGGCCGCAGGAGGCGCCGTGAATCGCCGGAACTTTCTTTCATCGGGGTGCGCGGCCGCGGCGCTCACGGGCATACCGTCGGGAACTGCCGCCCCTCCCCCACGCGCGCTCATGCGGCTCGGATGTCAGAGCGCGCCGACCAACGAGCAGCATCTGCGATACCTCGAACGCTACGGCGTGCAGGGGATCTGCGGCTATCCCGAAATCGCCGATGGCCGGCTCTACGCTACGCCCGATGAACTCTCCCGGATGCGGGAACTCGCGGAGCGCCATCACATTACGGTTGACTGTATTGCGCCGCCATTCCTCGCCTCGAGCCAGATCGATCGCGAGAAACATCCTGCGATCATGCTGGCCCAGAGTCCGCAGCGCGATCGCGACATCGAAGACCTACAGACCCTGATCCGCAACTGCGCCGCCACCGCCATCCCCGCAATCAAATACAACCTGTGTATCGTCGGCGACCTCCGCACGGGGCGGTCCCCGGGGCGGGGCGACTCAACATACAGCACGTGGCGCCTGCGGGATGCGCGTCCGGCTTCACCCCTGACCCGCGCGGGCCGGGTGGACGCGGATGCCTACTGGGAGCGCATTACCTATTTTCTCGAGCGCGTCATTCCGGTAGCGGCCGAATACAAAGTGCGCATGGCGCTGCATCCGCTCGATCCCTACGTGCCTCCGCCGGGGTACCAGGGAGTCGATTGCGTCCTTGGCACGGTGGAGGGTCTCAAGAAATTCATCGACATCCAGCCGAGTCCGTATCACGGACTGAACTTCTGCCAGGGCACCGTTTCGGAAATGCTCGCGGATCCTGGTAAGGAAATCTATGACGTGATCCGATATTTCGGCACGCGCCAGAAGATTTTCAATGTTCACTTCCGCAATATCCGCGGCCATCGCGACGATTTTGTGGAGGTCTATCCGGACGAAGGCGATGTCGATTTTGTGGAGGCCATTCAGGTCTACAAGGAAGTCGGCTATCCCTACCTGCTGATGCCCGACCACGTGCCGCAGGCGCCAGGCGATCCCGCCGGACTGCAGTCGTTTGCCTACTGTTATGGCTATATCCGGGCGCTGATTCAGGCATCGGATCGAGGCTGAAGTCGGGAGCAGAGCAGCGTCGCCGTCAATGCGATTGCGGCTGTCAACGATAGCCACAATCCCGGAGAAGCGGGATTGTTGGTCAGCCTGATGAAGTACGTGCAGATTGCTGGTGTGAAGCCGCCAAAGAGCGCGGCCGCCACGCTCTGCGCAAGCGAGAACCCCGACGCCCTTACGTCGGCGGGTATGATCTCCGTCAGGTACACCACCATGCCGGCGTTATAGCTCCCATAGAGGAATGACAGCCAGAGCTGCACGCTGAGCAGCCGCAGGAACGAGGGGGAGCCGGCCAGCCACGAGAGCGCGGGATAGGCGGTCGATAGCACCAGAATGGTACAGCCAAAAAGCAGGGGCCGCCGGCCCACCCGGTCCGACAGTGCGCCCATAATCGGCAACCATAGAAAATTCGAAACGCCCGTGCTGAGGGTAACCACCAGGCTGTCGCGTTCGGCCAGATGAAGTACGCTTCGGCCAAATGTCGGCGTGTAGACGGTGATTAGGTAGAAATTGGACGTGGACATGGCGATCAACATCGCGGCTAGCGCCACCACCTGCCAGTTTGCTGTCAGGGACCGCATTACGTCCCGCGTGGAAAAGTGGGGCTTACGCGCCAGAAACTCTCCGGTCTCGGGTAGCGCTCTGCGCATCATAAAAAGGAACGGAATGATGGCGCAGCCCAGCAGCAGCGGAATCCTCCACCCCCACGCATCCATTTGCTCGCGCGTGAGCGACGAATTCAGTCCTACTCCCAGCAGGGCGGCGGCGACTACCGCGCATTGCTGGCTCGCGTTTTGCCAGCTTGTGTAGAAACCCTTGTGGCCCGGAGTCGCAATCTCGGAGAGATACACGGAAATGCTGCCCAACTCCGCGCCGGCCGAGAAGCCTTGCAGCAGGCGTCCGGCCACCACCAGCAGCGGAGCGGCCAGGCCGATGGCAGCGTAACCGGGAACGCAGGCGATCGAAAGCGTTCCTATGGACATCAGTGCGAACGTGAGGATCAGGCCCGCCCGGCGGCCGCGCCGGTCGATGTAGGCGCCTAACACCAGGGCGCCGAGCGGTCGGATCAGGAAGCCTACTCCGAAGGTGACGAATGAGAGCATCAGCACTGCAAATTCGCTGCTCTGGGGAAAAAAAGTCCGGCCAATCGCCGCGGCGTAGTAACCGAACACAGTGAAGTCGTACATCTCCAGGAAGTTGCCGGTCGCCACGCGGAAAACGGCCTTGATCCTGGTCAGCCGATCGGTCTCAGCGGTTACCGGTTCCGGAACGGGTATCTCTGTTCCTCGAGTGCTCCGACGGTCGCGTACTGGCTTTTCGAAATCGTGTCCGCCGCCTTTGACTGGCCCATATTTTCTATGTCGCCTGGAGCGTAGTGATCACCGTCAGCCGGA
>DATFSZ010000163.1:0-44426 GCA_035262365.1 Binataceae bacterium (SeqCode) | reverse complement strand
AGTTCAAGTCCATCGCAGATGGCGGCCTCCCTTACCTCGGATTCGAACCACGAGCGTAGCTAAAGCTGCGAGTCAGGCCAAATGCCTCAGCTTCTCCAATTGTCCTCGCGCTGGGAATATCCTATCGCACAGCAGCTCGTGCCAATGTTTCAAGGTCAAATTGCTTAAAGTCTAAACGCCCGTTGCGGCCTGCCCAACTCGTCGAGCAGGGCCTTGGGCGCCCTTAGGATTCGCGGTAACAAACTACCCGGGCGAAGAAGTTGTAGACATTGGCGAGCCCATCGCGGGCTCGCGCAGCGGCCGCGCGAGGCTAGCTCTCGCCCGATGTTCCCGTTCCTCGATACCTTTGGCTGGCTTCAACGGCAAGTGCGCCAAGAGGCACTTTATCAATTACTTGCCGAGAATGTGCCGCGGCTTCCTGGAGTGCGGTCTAACCGCGCTCCAGGATCAGCGGCAATTCGAGATATTGGCGATAGATGAAAATGCGATGCTCCATCAGCAGCGGACTGGTGGCCGCCGCGATCGCCGGGTTGTGATTGTTCGTGAAGTTGGCGCGCATCGCGGGCGCCAGCGGGCAAAGTTCCTCGGGCAGCGGTTCGACCATCACGGAAAAGGCCGCCCACATGATGTCGAGCGCCGAGAGCCGGTCGCCGATCATGTATTTGCCTCCGAGCTGGTTTTGCGCGGCGAGCAGATTGCCGAGCCCTTGCAGGATTTCGATCATGCGCTGCGCCGCATGGTGTGCGCTCTCGGCGGTGTAATTGTACTTGCGCGCCATCGCACGCATCGGATCCAGCCGATGATCCTGAGGGTTCGCGCCCTCGAGCGTGCGCTGGAAAATCAACTCACGCCCCACCCATCCCAGACCGTTTTCTCCCGCCAGCTCATTGCACCACCCGAACATCCGCGACCGATCTTCCAGCGCCGCTGGAATCAGCGGCGGGTCCGGATTGAGCCGCTCGGCCAGGTAGAGCTGCTCGGGCCAGGTGCTGCGCGGGCGCTCGTCGTTGTACACCGCGACCGGCGCGCTTTCCTGCGCGGTCCATTGACGCAACAGGGTCTGATCTTTGCCCATCGGATGGCGCACCGGCGTGTAGGCGATGTTCTTTACGTGAAAGAATCCCTTGACCGCTTCGCCCCATGGACTCGGAGTGCTGCTGATCAACACCAGGCGCAAACCCGGCATATCGATCGCCTGCTTGAGGTCGACGAAATCACGCATCGCGTTTCACCTGCTACCTTCGCGCGCGAACCGGTTTTTGCGCGCAGGTTGTCCCGGCCTTTTGCGCCCGCTGTCAGGACGCGGACGGTTCAGTCTGTTTCACCAGCACCTTCTGCTCGTACAGGCCGCGGATTTCTTCATCGCGCATGCCCAACAGGTCGCGCATGATGTCGTCGTTGTCCTGGCCGAGCAGCGAGGCCTTGACGTCGGTGCGATTCTCCCAGTTTTGGAACCTGACCGGCATCCCGGGGATGTCAAAATCGCCCATCACCGGGTCGTGGACGCGGCGCACGGTTTTGCGCTGGCGATGGTGCGGATGGTTCATCGCATCCTGCACGGTTAGGATCGGGGCGCACGGCACCCGCTCCTTGTCCAGCGCCTCCAGCGCGGCTTCCACGCTGGGCTTCGTCTTGAGCCATCCCTCGACGATCCCCGTAAGCTCCTCGCGATTGCGCACGCGCAGCCGCTCTTCCTTGAAGCGCGGATCGTTGATCAACTCCGGCCGTTCGATCGCGCGGCACAGTGCGGGCCACTGATGCGGCGTGACGCAAATCATCACGTAGCCGCCATTGGCGTAGAAAATCCCGTACGGCGCCGACGGCTGATACATCCTGCCGTTGCGCTTGGGCTGAAACTTGTCCGGCCGCAGAGAGAGCACCGGAACGGCCAGTTCGTGCATATGGAAGTAATTGTCCAGCAGCGAGGCGTCGATGAACTGACCCTGGCCGGTTGCGGTGCGGTAAAGCAGCGCGAACCCAATCGCCATCGCGGTGGTCACGCCGGTTGAAATATCGCCCAGCGCCAACGACAGCATCGCCGGCGGCCGGTCCGGCTCGCCCACCAGGTCGGTTACGCCGGCATAGGCCTGGCCGATGAAATCGTAGCCACCCTTCACCGACAGCGGTCCGGTCTGCCCGGCCATGGAAATGGACGCCATCACGATTCCCGGGTTGATGCGGCTGACGGTTTCATAGTCCAGGCCGATGCGGCCGATTACGCCCGGAGCGTAGTTCTCGACCAGGACGTCGGATTTGCGCACCAGCTGATGAAAAATCCGCCTGGCCTCGGGATGATGGGTGTCGATTCCCAGGCTGCGCTTGCTGTGATTGTGCTGGAAGTAGTAGGTGCTGGTGCCATTGCGCCGCAGTCCGAAGGTGCGGGCGCGGTCACCCTCCGGCGCCGGCTCAACCTTGATTACGTCGGCGCCCATCTCGGCGAGAATTCGCGAGCAGGTGGGACCGGCGACAAACTGGGTGAAATCGAGGACCCGGTAGCCCTCGAGCATTCTGCGTTTTTCAGCCATGAGTTCATGCCTCCTGGGTCAGGCGTTCGCCTGGTTAATCAGCGGCTGCGGACTAGGTATAGAACGGGCGCGAGGCTTTTTCAAAAGCGCCGTTTAGGCGCGGTGAGTGATTCTCAGTCCGGGGACAGTTTGCGGCATTCAGGGCATCGTCCATAAAGCTCCAGACGATGCCGGGTGAGCGAGACTCCCAGTTCGCGCGCCACGGTCTGCTGGATGCGCTCCATGCGCTCGTTCTGGAACTCAATAATGCGGCCGCAGCGCTCGCAGATGAAATGGTCGTGATGGCGCTGCTCGTCGACTATCTCGTAGCGCCCCTGTCCGTCGTCGAAATGTCTCTCCGAGACCAGCTCGCACTCCTTGAGCAGCTTCAAAGTGCGGTAAATGGTGGCGTAGCCGACGTGGGGGTTGACTTTCTTGACCTCGGCGTACAACTCCTCGGCGCTGACGTGACGTCCCAGATTGAAGAACACGCGCGCGATATCGTCGCGCTGGCCGGTGGACTTGAGCCCGCGTTCCTTGAGCCGCGCGTGGAAGGTTTCCAAACGCTCGTCGGCACTGACGCGCGGACGACCCGGGATGGTCGTATGTTCAGTGCTTTCCCCCATCTGCGGCATGAGACTGAATCCTGCTGCCAACGGTATTAACCCCGGTCTTCCTGCAATAGCCGGCGCGCAGCCGGAGACAGATACAGGCTTTCGAGGTCCTGACCGCGCAAGGCGTCGGCCAGAATCTCGACCTGCTCGGCGGGCGCGAGCGTGCGATCGAGGATGACCAGGTTTTTCTCCTTGACCTTACATGAACCGCTACGCGCGCGGTAGCCGATTTCGCGCAGCAGCTTTTCGTGCCTAACCTCGATACCGCAGCGCTGGGCCAGTTCTTCCAGTTCGCTCACCAGTTGTGCTGTCCGCGTGCCTTTCGCCTGAGTCAATTTTCCCTCTTGAGTAACACCCGCTGGGCGTGATAATCGCCACTTTTGCGGAGACCGTGCCCCGTGTTTAAGAGCATCGTGGTCGGTGTCGACAGTTCTGAGCATTCCCTTTACGCCCAAACCCTCGCCTTTTACCTCGCGCGCAAGCTCCATGCCAGCGTCCTAGGGCTGCACGTCGTAGATATATTATCGTTTGAAGGACCGCTGCTAAATGATATCGCAGCACCGGCCGACGTTGAAAGCTACCTCGACGCTCCGCGTATCCGCGCTACCCTGACCGAGCGCGGCCACAGATTGCTCGAAGACTTCGCCGCGGCGGCGCGCCGTGAACAGGTAGGCGCTCAGACCGCGCTTGATTTCGGACTGGTGGATGGCCAGATCTGCGAGCGTTCCAAAAGCGCAGACCTGGTCGTGCTGGGCCATCGCGCCGGCCGCGGTGCGGACGCGCTGTCCACTCCGGGCGGCACCGCCGCCAGCGTAGCGCGCAAGGCTTCGGGAACGGTGCTCATCTGTCCGGCGTCTGCCCGCCAATTGCGCAATCTGGTCCTCGCCTTCGATGGCAGCGATCGGGCCTGCAAGGCGATGCACGTCGCGGCGGAGCTGGCCAGTACACTGGATGCGTTCCTGACCGTGCTGACCGTCAGCCGTGACGCCAAACTTGGCCAAACGCGCCTGGCCCAGGCGCGCGCCTACTTCGAACCCTATGGTCTAAGCGTCGAGTTCCGGCATCTGGCGGGACAGGCTCCCCACGAGATAGTCGGCTTCATCCGCCAGAATTCTCCGGACGCCTTGTTTATCGGCGCGTATGGCCACAACCGGATCGTGGAAATGATGCTCGGATCGACCACCGAGCAGGTTCTGCGCAACGCTTCCTGCCCGCTGTTTTTGTCGCGGTAGGCTTGCGACATCCACCGGCCAGCCGCAACAATTTCATAACGTCATGGAATCAAAACGTCGCTCGATTTTTCGCGCCGGGGTGGTCGACCTTGGCCTCGAAACCGTTACCCTGCCCAACGGCCTGACCGTTGAGTTGCCGATCATCCGCCATCCGGGAGCGGCCGCGGTGGTCGCGCTGGATATGCAAGGTCAGGTCGCGATGCTTCATCAATATCGCCACGCAGTGGGCGGTGCGATCTGGGAAATTCCCGCCGGATGCCGCGGTGCTGGGGAGGATGGACGCCGCTGCGCCGAGCGCGAATTGCTGGAGGAAGCCGGCGTTGGCGCGAAGCGTTGGGACCATCTGGGATCGTTGGTGACGATTCCCAGCATCTGCGACGAGCGGATAGAGCTTTACCTGGCGCGCGATTTGAGCCACACGGCGACCAGCCATGAGGAGGACGAGGTGATTCGCTTGGAGTGGATCGAACTGGCGCGCGTGCTGCGCATGATCCGCGAGGGCGAAATAATCGACGCCAAGACGATCGCAGGAGTCTTTCAGGCCAACGCCTTCCTGGCCGGAAACGATTCTTAAAGTAGGACCGGCCGCCCTGCCCGCTGTCGATGCGAGGTCGGCTACTGGCGCGCAACCAGTATCGCCACCGGCATGCTGGCGAAGATGTCCGCCAGGAACAATTGACGCCGGTCGCGGTCCAGATCGGCGGCTATTTCCGCTCCGGTAAAAAGCTCGACGTAGCGCCGGTGCAGCATTCCGGAAGGCGCCGACAGATAGGTGTCGCGCCACGCCTCCTCGCCCGCCGCTGCTTCAGGCAATGCTCCGAAGCCGGCGAAAAAGCGGCCGGCAGCCACGATCACGTGATCTGAGGCCACGCCCCGCGCGAACGCGATTACGTTGCCGCCCCGGGTTCCCGACGCGTGGAGCGCGGTGTAGGGGCCGTGCGCGAACAGTGCTTCGTGCCGGCGGCGCAGGCCGAGCGCCTCGCCGATCAGATACATTTTGATAGCGCCATCGCACGGGCTGCCAAACAGCCGGCCGGTCAAAGCCGCGCGGTCGGCCCTTGCGGCGCGCCTGATTTCGGAGAGCATATCCAACCGCCGCGCATAATCGACCGTGCGGCGATTGTCCGGGTCGACCAGGCTCAGGTCCCACAACTCGGTTCCCTGGTAGAAATCCGGCACTCCCGGCGACGCGATCTTTAGCACCGCCTGGGAGAGCGAATTCAGCATTCCGGCCTGCGCCACCCGCGTCGCAAACACGTCCAGGTCGGCGATAAAGGCGTTGCCCGATGGCGGCTGCATCACCGTTGCGATGAATTCCGCCAGCTTGATGTCGTGCCGGTCGTTGGCCCGTATCCAGCTCGTTCTGAGCTTTGCCTCCTTGGCCGCCTTGTCCATGTAGCGTTGGATGCGCCCGACATACTGTTCGTATTCGGCCGCATCCGCTTCAAGCGGCCACGTCCCGATCAGGGTTTGATAGAACAGGTACTCTTCGTTTGGATCCGGCACGGAAGCGCCGTCGATGTCGGCGCGGGCGGACTCGGTCAGATGATGCCAGCGCCAGATCGCGCGTTCCCATTCGTCGGGAATTTCGGATAGCACGTTGATACGTGCGCGCACGTCCTCGCTGCGCTTGGTGTCGTGCGTGGAGGTGGCGGACAGCCCGTGCGGCGTCTCCTGGGCGCGCTGGATGTTGCGCGCGTGGAACTCCTCGGCTCGAAGCCCGAAGCAAGTCGGATCCCCGCCCACCTCGTTGAGCGAAGCCAGCGGGCAATAGCGGTAGAGCGCCGTGTCCTCGAAGCCTTTGGCCATCACCGGGCTGGTCAATTGTTGAAAATGCAGGGTAAAGGCCAGCCGCTCGGCGCGGGCGGACTCGTCGAGGCCCTCGGGATGCTCCAGCAGCAGGACCGCGGCCAGAAAGTCGAAGGTCGATTCGCTGAGCGCGGCGTTGCGCCGCTTGGCGGCGTTGATCGCGCGGCGAATCTGGCTCCGGTCCTCGTCGGTCAGGCTTCCATCAGCAGTCACGTAGGAGCGATAGACCGGAAAGCAGGCGATCACCTCGGCCAGCACCCGGCCCAGGCTGTTGAGCGTGAAGTCGCGCGACCATCGATGCTGCTCCGAGATCTGATCCAGCTTGCGCGCCAATACGTTTTGCTCACCCGACATCGAGGCTCTCAGTACCAGCCTTTTGCATTCGTAAACGACTTCGCGAAAGTCCTCCTGCTGCTCGACGAAGCGTGTATAAAGGTCTTCAAACCGATGCAGGTTCGAAGTGTCCACGAAGATGCCGTTTAGCAGGTTGGCAAATTCGTAGCCGGTGGTGCCGTGAACCGGCCAGTCCCGATGCAGCCGCTCGCTTCCAGTCAGAATCTTCTCCACCACGAGGTATAGGGCGCGCGAGTCCGCCCGGCCGCTCCCGCCGCCATCGGCGCCGCCGCCCAGCGCGGCCGCACATCGCTCCTGCAGCACGCGCAGGTAGCGGCCGGGATCTAGCAGCCCGTCGGCATGGTCGATACGCAGTCCGGTTACGACGCCCCGCTCGATCAGGCTCAGCGTCAGATCATGGACGGCCTCGAAAACGGCTGGATCCTCCACCCGGATGGCGGCCAGTTCGTTGATATCGAAAAAGCGCCGGTAATTGATCTCGTCGGCTGCGACGTGCCAAAAGCTCAGGCGGTAGGCCTGCTCCTCCAGCAGCTTTTCCATGCGATCGAACGTGTGCGGGTTTCCCTTGACGCCGTTGAGATCCGCCAGTGAGGCTTCCAGCGCTGACCTCACCCCGGCGGAATTCGCCAGCAACGCCGACAGCCTGCCCTTGATCACTTCCTTTTCGCGCTGCCGCCCCCGGACGCGTTCCGGATCGGTTTCGGTGCGCGGCGCCAGATGTCCGAGCGCGGTGATGATACTTTCCAACTCCATCACGGCCGGATGCGACTCGCCCAAGGGTTCATGAACCCGGTCCAGCGCGTTTTGCAGAATCAAGGGCCAGGTGAGCGGCGCCAGCGGCAACAGCCAATCGTAATAGCGGGCGCGGAACGCACCTCCCTCGTACACCACCTTGATCTCGCCGTTTTCCAGCACCCGGCCGAATTGATCGCCGAGCATCGGCAGCAGCACCTTGTTGATCAAGTCGGCCTTGGGCGGATTCCAGTCGATATCGAAAAAGCGCGCGAACGGGGAACTGGGCCCATTTTCCAGGATGTCCCACCACCACAGATTGGAAGGGTGGGCGATACACATGTGATTGGGCACGGTGTCGAGAATCAGCCCCATCCCCCTCGCACGCAGCCGCCGCGCAAACTCCGCCAGTTGCGTATCGCTCCCAATTTCCGAGTTGAGCATCCCATGGTTCGTGACGTCGTAACCGTGGGTGCTGCCAGGGCGCGCCCGCGTCAAGGGCGACGCGTAGCAGTCGCTGATACCGAGTTCGTACAGATAGTCGACCAAACCGGTGGCCTGCTCAAGGGTGAAGCGATGGCTGAACTGGATGCGGTAGGTGCTGAGTGGTATTCGCGCGGACATGGCTTGCCCTGGCATGAAGGAGCAGTCGAAGTGAACGGACGCCCCGGGTGGCGATCTTATCTTCTTGCGCGGCGCCCTCAAAGACAAAATGATGGCGCGGCAGCCCGCGGACTCGGAACTATCGCCAAGTTTGCGTGGTTTGGAGTGATGATAGCCCGTTCGGATTGACGTGCGTCGTTAATGGGCGAACGATGACGACTGGCGGCCGGGCGGAAAAAGGGCTTCGCGCGAGCAATTGCAGATTTTACGTCCCAAACGCAGCTCGGTCGCTCACCTTTCGGTTTCGCCTTGCGTGATAAAGGAGGTAGTGCAGTGCCATACTGTTTTCGGGACGAGGTTACGCAATGAGTGCAGAACATCCGCGCAGCTTGCCCGCATCCTCTATCGGCCGCAACGCACCGCAGATTCGCGCGGTCGCCCCTACGTTACCGCCCAACTACGTCGAGCAGCACGTGCTGACCGGAGCGCTGCGCGATTACTGGACCCGCAAGTACGGCAGCAGCAAGCGCCTAGACGAGTTCCATCGCGCGGTGCGGGTGCGCGGCCGTCATCTAGCCCTGTCAATTTCGGAATATCCCCCGCTCGACACCTTTGCCAAGACCAACCAGGCCTGGACTACCGCCGCGGCCGATATCGGCGAAGCCGCGGTGCGCACCGCGTTGGAGCGCGCGGGCCTTGAAGCGGCAGATATCGATCATTTCTTCTTCGTAACCGTGACCGGAATCTCAACCCCTGCCGTTGACGCGCGCATCGCCGGGCGCGTCGGGATGCGCGCCAGCGTCAAACGCACACCCATCTTCGGCCTGGGATGCGTCGCCGGCGCCGCGGGCCTGGCGCGCGCTTCGGACTACCTGCGGGCGTTTCCCGATCATGCCGCCCTGCTGTTGTCAGTGGAGCTCTGCTCACTCACATTGCAGCGCGACGATCTATCGATGGCCAATCTGATCGCGTCAGGGCTGTTCGGCGACGGCGCCGCGGCGGTCGTGGTGACGGGTGCCAATCGCAGCGCGGGCCAAGGCCCGCACGTTATCGCGACGCGCTCCGTCCTTTATCCAGGCACCGAGCGTCTGATGGGATGGGACATCGTTGACAGCGGCTTCAAAGTGATCCTGTCGCCCCGCGTGCCCGAGGTTATCGAACAGAACCTGGGCGCGGACGTCGATGCTTTTCTGACCGAACACGGCCTTGACCGCGGCGCTATCCGCTACTGGATTGCTCACACCGGCGGACCCAAGGTTCTGCACGCGGTCGAAAGCGCGCTTGGTCTTCCCTGCGACGCGCTGGAGCGTTCATGGCGCTCGTTGCATGAAATTGGCAATCTCTCCTCGGCCTCGGTACTGTTCGTGCTGGCCGACCTGCTGGAAACGCAGCAGGCGAAGGCTGGTGAATATGGTTTGCTGATGGCGATGGGGCCGGGATTCTGTTCGGAGTTGGTGCTATTGCGATGGTGATTTCGCCCGGCGCGTACCTTGCCCTGCTGGCAGCGCTCGGCGTCGAGCGAATTGTTGAACTAATCATCTCGGCGCGCAATGCACGCTGGGCGTTTGCGCGCGGCGCCACCGAGTCGGGCGCCGGCCATTACCCGGTGATGGCAGTGTTTCACACGCTGTTCATCCTGTCCTGCGGCGGCGAGGCAATCTTTTTCAACCGGGCGTTTCCCGGCACGGTTGGATGGATTGCGCTGGCTGGCGCGCTGTTTGCGCAGGGTCTGCGCTATTGGGCGGTGGCGACGCTAGGCTGGCGCTGGAACACGCGGGTTATTGTGCTACCCGGCGTTGCTCCAGTCGCGTCGGGTCCCTACCGGTTCATGCGCCATCCCAACTATCTGGCCATCGTGATCGAGATGATCTGCGTCCCGATGATTTATGGCTGCTGGCTGACGGCTATCGTCTTCTCAGCCGGCAACGCGATAATACTGCGCGTCAGAATCAGCTCGGAAGAATCCGCTCTGGGCGTCCCCTACCAGCAGACTTTCAGTAACCTGCCCCGCCTAATCCCCCGCTTGAGGCATTAAGGATCCGCTATTCGTGTGTACGGTCGATTGTTGCGGCAGTGGTCTTGAAATGGCCAATCGCCGCGCCGGCGCGCAATGCCATCGCCACAAAGACCGCTTCCGCAATTTCGGCGTCCGTCGCGCCCGCCATCTTGGCGTTGCGTGTGTGCAGCGCTGTGCAGGCTTCACATTGAGTCACGTGAGTCACTGCCACGGCGATTAATTCCTTGACCTTGGTAGATAGATGTCCGGGTTCATATACCGCCTGTTCGAATTCCAGGAATCGATCGAACAGATCGGGCTGCAATTCCTTTAGCTTCTGAACGCTTTTCGCCTTCACCCAATCATGAGGATCAGCCATGGATCTGCCCTCCGGAATACTAGTGATTTCCGCTAATCTCTACAGCAGCAGGCCATGCCGGTTGCCGGTACCCGCCGATCAGTGCGCCCACGTGCGATACGTTTTTGCAACGGGCTGGTATTCTTCGATGCGATGGTTGCCTGTATCGACCAGAAAAATTCGCTCGGGAGTATCGACCACAATGCCGGCGGGCTCGCGCGCCGGAATGCATACCGGGTCAACGCAGGTGAATTCGCCTCCATCGAAATCGGTGACAGCGCGCCTGGCCAGTTCCAGTTCGCGAATCGCACTGTTGTAGGTATCCGCTACCAGGACGCGGCCGCCATCAACGGCGACCCCAAGCGGATGCTGCAAACGCGCCGTGCGAAAGTCACCGTTGACCCATCCAAAGTCGAACAATCCGGCGCCGACCAGGGTAAGCATCCGCGAGTCTGCGGACAGCGCAATGACTCGTATAGCCGAGCTTTCAGAGTCCGCCAGATACAGTGCCTCCCCATCCGCGCTCAGGGCCAAGCCGCTGGGCTGGGCGAGTGAAGCCGACGCGGCACTTCCGTCGCGCAGGCCTTCTTCGCCCGTGCCCGCCAGAGCGGCCACCGTTCCGAGCTTCAGATCCAGCACGCCGATCTGGTGAGTCCCCGCGTTCGCGAAGAACAGATGGTCGCCCTTCTTCTCCAGGTCCCACGGCGAGGCGAGTGCGCGCGTGCGGCCTGCTTCGGGCGCTCCCAGTTGCATTCCGCGTTTGCCGGTTCCGGCCAGCGTGGTTGTCTCGCCGCTCGCCAGGTCGATGCGCCGGATGGCATGATTTTCGGTGTCCGCCACGAAGATGGCGTCGCCAGAGGCGATCACGCCCTGCGGATGATTGAAGCTGGCATCGTTGGCCGCGCCATCGATAAAACCCGCCATGCCGCGGCCGTAGCGCGTCAGATCATTGCCATGATCATCGAGCACAACGATCTGATTGTGGCCGCCGTCCGCCAGCACCCATCGCTTGGAACCGCCCGGAACCGGCTTCAGTTTTCCTGGAAACAGAAAACGCCCTTTCACTTCCGGAGCCGGCGTGAGAGCAAGCAGCGCCGGTTTCAAAGTGCCGGCGTTGGCCGCAGCGGCTACCAGTTTGTCGATCGCCGCTGCCAATCGGTCCGGATCCGGTTCGCCGGGAATCGCACCTACCACGTCGCCGTCGCTGCCAATCACGACCATCGTCGGCCATGCCCGCACACCGAATGCCTGCCAGAGCGTCATCTCCGGATCGTGAATGATCGGATGCCGAATTTCGTAGCGGCTGATGGCGTCCTGGACGCTTGCGGCGCTCTTCTCGTTGGCGAATTTTGGCGAGTGAACGCCGATCACAACTACTTTGTCGGGGTACCGTTCTTCAACGCGCCGCAAGGTCGGTATTATGTGGATGCAGTTGATACATCCTTCGGTCCAGAAATCGAGAATCACGATGCGTCCGTGCAAGGACGCAATCGGCAACGGCGCCGCGACGTTGAACCACTTAAGCCCAGCCAGTGCGATTTCAGGAGCGTTCATGTCGCCTAACTCCATCCCCCACCTAATCTTAGTCAGCGGGCCATCCTGGTCAAAACCAAAAAAACGCCCGGCGCGCAGCACGCCGGGCGTTTTTTTGCCGACTGGCCGCGGTTAGTTCACTCCTTTAGAAAGCGCTTTACCGCGGCGCAGAATTTCTGCGGCTGCTCCTGTATCACGGCGTGGCCGGCCTCGGGAATCTGCACCTCAGTGCAGTTCCTGATATGGCCTTTGAACACGCTCATATACACAGGCGGCACGAGTCGGTCTGACGCACCCCACAGTAAAAGGGTGGGCGCGCTGATTCGATAGGCGCGCTTCTTAAGCCCGCGGTCCGGGATTGGCCACAGGAACTTGCCCGCCATCGTCATCCGCTTGACCCGCTCCACGTACATCTGCGCCATCAGCTCGCGATCCTCCGGAATCTGCGTCATCGCCTTGGCCGCGGGCGAGTTCGGGTCATGGAAGATCAGGGCTGGGAGATCCTTGGGATCGGCGGCGAAGAAGTCCGGGATCGGATGCTCCTCCATCCAGAACCCCGCCGACGACACCAGCACCAGCTTGCGCGCGCGATGCACGTCGAGCGCGGCGACCTCGGCGGCCAGCATCCCGCCCATCGAATGGCCCACGATGTAGGCGCTGTCGAGATGCAGTTCATCCATCAACTGATGGTAGAACAGGGCGGCATCGATAACGTCGTCAATCTGATCGCCGCCGGTGGACTCGCCGTAACCGGGCAGATGCGGCGCGATTACCTTGAAATCGCGTCCCAATTCCTCCAGCGCCGGGTCGGGCTCAAAAACTCCGCCGGCGCCATGTAGAAACAGCAGCGGCTCGCCGCTCCCGTAGGTAAACACCTCAACTGAAAACCGCCCGCCGCCAACGCTTTGCTGCGTCTTCACTTGGAGACCTCTCGCGACGCAAGCGCCTCGCTCGGAGCGCTGGTTCGTCCGGCGCTCGCTCCACCAACCGGGGCCGGTTTGGCGCGATCGGCCGCCGGCAGCGGATGCGGAGACCATCGATCCTGGTATTCGCTCCACAGCCCGCGCATATGCGGCATCACCTCGCGCGCGAACAGCTCAGTGCTCATCCGCGTGGCCTCCGCCGGCATCGAGCCGAACTGCAGCAGCGCCATCAGATGGCCGCAGCGCAACGTCTTGAGCGCCTCGGTCAGACGCTCGCGCACGGTTTTGGGCGAGCCCGCGATGATATAACCGCCGTCCACGAACTCCTTCCAGGTAAGGCCGCTCATCGTGGGCCGTCCGTACTGGGCGAGCAGGCCGTACTTGATCGTATCGAGTGTGCGGTAACCGGGCGCGTCGGCAAACCCGCTGTAGATATGCAGGCATCGGTTGTAGAAATAATCCATGTGCGGCGCGAAGATACGCTCCGCTTCCTCGTCCGTGGGAGCAACCGCCATCGTCTGCACGAAGCCCAGGCTGTAGGGGTTGGGCTCCTTGTTGAGCCGGCTCATCGTCTCCCAGTAGCCGTCGGTGATGCGCTTGCCATGCACGTGGCCGATGAAGGACAGGAACGAATACTGGTAGTCGTGTTTGGCGCAGAACTCCCAGGTCTCGATCGAGCCGCCGCCCGGAATCCAGACCGGGGGATGGGGCTGCTGCAACGGGCGCGGCCACAAATTGACGTAGCGCAACTGCGTGAACTTGCCGTTGAAGCTGAAGATGTCCTTTTCCGTCCACGCCTTGATGATGAGGTCGTGCGCTTCCTGGTATTTCTCGCGCAGCAGCGCCGGCGTTTGGCCATAGCAGAAGTTGGTGTCCATCGAGGTGCCGACCGGAAATCCGGCGACCAGGCGGCCGCCGCTCAGCACGTCGAGCATCGCGAACTCTTCCGCCACCCGAATCGGCGGATTGTACAGCGCAATCGAATTGCCCAGCACCACCAGGTTGGCGCGCGAGGTGCGTCGCGCCATCGCCGCCGCCATGATATTGGGCGAAGGCATCATGCCGTAGCCGTTTTGATGATGCTCGTTGCAGCCCAGTCCGTCGAAGCCCATCTGGTCGGCAAACTCCAGCGAATCGAGGTACTCGTTATAAAGCTGATGGCCGATTTTGGGGTCGTAGAGGTCGCGCGGGATGTCCACCCATACGCTGTGGTACTTTTGTTTGAAATCGTCCGGCAGGAACCGATAAGGCATCAGGTGGAACCATGTGAATTTCATAGGGCTCTCCTCTCGCCAATTCTTTTGTTCGTTTCTGCAAACACCGCCGCGTCCACCCAGCTTTATGCTGTTTTATCCCATCGCAGCATTATGGCAATAGCCACGACGGCGCCGGCGATTGCGCCGCCGCCTAGTTCCCAATCAGCTTCGCATATTCGTCGATCTTCGGCATCACCTGGTCGCGCGACTCGGGCGGCAGCAGAAAGATCACGCGCTCAGCCCCCGCCTTCTTGTATCCCTCAATGGCCGCCTGGTCGCTGCGTCCCCAGAATACCGTGATCGAAATCGACTTCGGGTCCCGGCCGGCCTGCTCCGCCTGATGGCGCAAGTCGGAAATTTGCTTGCTCAAATTCTCGACCCGGACCGGAATCGGCATCCATCCGTCGCAATAGTCGATCACGCCGCGCAGCGCCTTGCTGCCCTGCCCGCCCATCAGAATCGGCGGATGCGGCTTTTGGGCCGGCTTGGGATAGCTCCAGATTGGGTCGAAGTCGACGAAGCGGCCATGATATTGCGCCTCCTCCTGCGTCCACATCGCCTTCATCGCTTCGATCCGTTCTTTCATCAGGGTGCGGCGTGTTTTGAAGTTGGTGCCGTGATTCTCCATCTCCTCGACGTTCCATCCAACGCCGACTCCAAACAGGAAACGCCCGCCGGAGAGCAGGTCCAGGCTGGCGACCTCCTTGGCCAGGACAATCGGATCGCGCTCCACCACGAGGCAGATTGCCGTGCCGACTTTCAGTTTGGTCGTCACCGCCGCGGCCGCCGACAACGCGAGGAACGGATCGAGCGTATGAGAGTACTCCTTGGGCAGTTCGGTGCCGGCGGGATAGGGAGTGCGGCGCGAGGTTGGAATATGGGTATGCTCGGGCACCCACAGCGACTCAAACCCGCGCTGCTCGGCCGCGCGCGCCAGGTCGTCGATTCGAATCGCGTACTCGGTTGGAAAAATTGAAAGCGCGTACTTCATCAGCGGTCCTCGACTTCGGATGTTACAGATTCAGTTGATAGTAGGCACGCGTCCGCCGTCAACTCTGATGTTGGCGCCGTTGACGAAACCGGCCAGCGGGCTGGCGATGAAAGCCGCCATGGCGGCGATGTCTTCGATCCTGCCGACCCGCCCCGAGGGATTGGGAAACATTTCGCCCACCGCGCGCCGCTCCACCTCTTCCCAATCTTCGCCCCAATTGCGCGCCCGCGCC
Source organism: Binataceae bacterium (SeqCode) (assembly GCA_035262365.1). Taxonomy (GTDB): domain Bacteria; phylum Desulfobacterota; class Binatia; order Binatales; family Binataceae; genus JAJPJA01. The sequence goes on along the minus strand of DATFSZ010000163.1, from coordinate 29,289 downwards.
CAGTCGCGGAAGGTCCGCTCCAACGCCGGGGTCAGGATCGTACCCGGGGTTATCGTATTGACCGTGATTCCGGTGCCGCCCAGGAACTTGGCCAAGCCGACCGTGAAATTGACCACCGCCGCTTTCGAGGCCTGGTAATCGGGCAGCGAAAACGGCAGCGGCTGGGTGGCCGAAGCGCTGGCCAACTGGATAATCCTGCCCCATCCGCGCTGCTTCATCTGGGGAATGAAATGACGAATCAGGCGCACCGCCGAAACGACGTTGGTCTGATAGGTCGCGGCCCAAACCTCCGGCGTGGTCCCAAGCCAGTCCTGCTGCTGCTTGCCGGCGGCCCCGCCGGCGTTGTTGATCAGGATGTCAATACCGCCAAACGCCGCGTCCGCTGCCTGCGCCACCGCTTGAGCCTGCGCGTCATCGGTCAGATCACCCACCGCAACCTGGACCCGCCCCCCTTCCTTTCCGGCTTCCTCCGCAACCCGGTCGGCGCGCTCGCGATTGCGGCCGTGAACCACGACCATAGCGCCCTCGCGCGCCAGTACCCTCGCGATTCCGGCGCCGATCCCGGAACTGCTGCCGGTCACCAGCGCTCGCTTGCCTTGAAGTTGAAGGTCCATTTCCTACCCAATAACGCAAACAGCGGCCTTGATACACCCATGTCGGACAGCGGATGGATGCGGCGCGAGTCCTGTGGATACCGCGTGGAGCGGCGGCTTGATATGATTGGAGTGGGGGAATCACGATCAGATCCGCCGCTTTCTGCCGGCTTTCGAGCGGCGATATCGGCGGCGTCATAGCGTGCACAGCACTCGCCAAATAGTTCGCTCGCCGCAGGCCGCCTTGCGTATTGCTCATGCGCGCTCCTGGCTTGAGGCGAAACAGCCCGGCGCCGAGGTTCTGTTGTTGGCTGCCAATTGGGAGGCGGCGGATGACCTGCTGCGCGCCGTGGCGGTTTCGCGCGGCGCGCTGCTCGCGGTCCATCGGCTGACGCTCAACCGCCTTGTCGGTCTCCTGACAGCGGATGATCTGGCGGCGCGGGGACTGGTGCCGCTCAGTACCCTGGCCACCCAAGCAGTCGCGGCGCGGGCTATCCACGGACTTTACTCGGGGCTTGATTCACCCACACCGGCCTTCAAAAGCTCGGCGCGACCCGCCGATATCGAATTCTTCGCCGCAGTCGCGACCAGGCCGGGATTTCCCGGCGCGGTTGCCGAGACGCTCGAGCAACTGCGGCTGGCCGCAATCGGTCCGGGCGCGCTCGCCGCCGATGGCGCCAGCGGATCGGCTCTGGCAGCTATCCTGCAACGCTTCGAGCAGGAATTGGATTCCGCCCGGCTTATCGATCGCGCCGGGATGGTGCGGCTCGCAATCGCTGCCGCCACGTCGCAACCGCGATTCGTCGGATTGCCCACGCTGCTGCTCGACGTGCCGGTGGTCAGCGCGATGGAACGCGACCTGGTTGCGGCGCTGGCCGATCAATCTCCCGCGATCCTTGCCACGGTTCCCGCCGGCGACCATCGCACACAACGCTACCTCTCGCAGGCGTTGGCGGTTGAGCCCGAGGCGCCGCATGGCGCCGGCGATGCGCCCGCAACCTCCCTGCATCTGCTGCAGGAGCATCTGTTCGAGAATTCCGGGCCGCCGCGATGCAAACTGGACGGCAGCGTTGAGATTTTCTCGGCGCCGGGCGAGTCGCGCGAATGCGTCGAGATCGTCCGCGCGATCCAGGCACACGCCGAGCGCGGCGTGCCCCTGGATCAAATCGCCGTGCTGCTACACGCTCCGGGCCAGTACCTGCCCCATCTACAGGAGGCACTGCACCGTGCCGACATCCCGGCCTATTACTGCGCCGGAACCCGGCGTCCGGAACCGGGCGGCCGTGCCTTGCTGGCGCTGCTGGCCTGCGCCGCGGAAGGTTTGTCCGCGCGGCGCTTCGGCGAATATCTGTCCCTGGCCCAGGTGCCGGATTGGGACGCCGCGCATGATCGTGTCGAGCCGTTCGTCGCTCCGGATCCCGAGCTTACCCCCGCCGGTCTCGGCGCCGAACTTGAAGTCCCGCAGGCTTACGAGGAGCCGGCGATCTACCTCACCGATCCTGCGCCCGTGGTCGCGGGGACGGTGCGCGCGCCCTGGCGATGGGAGGAGTTGATCGTCGAGGCGTCGGTGATTGGCAGCCGGGATCGATGGCGGCGGCGGCTCGATGGATTGCGCGAGGAACTCGAGCACAAGCGCGCCGAACTGGAAGACGAAGACGCGGGCGCTGCGCGGCTGGATCGGCAACTGCTCGATTTGGGACATCTGCGCGAAGTCGCGCTGGAAATTATCGACGCCCTGGCGTCGCTTCCGGCCAAGGCCACGTGGGGCGAATGGCTGGCGGATCTGCGCGCGCTCACTACGCTCGCAGTCCGCGACGCCGAGTTGGTGCGGGCGGTGCTGGCGGAACTGGAGCCGATGGCCCCGGTGGGGCCGATTGACCTCGAAGAGGTACGAATCGTTCTGAGCGACAGGCTCGGCACGCTGACGGAACGCTCAACGCGCCGGCGCTACGGCGCCGTGTTCGTCGGCCCCGCCACCGCGGCACGCGGCCTCAGCTTCGACTTAGTGCTGGTACCGGCGCTCTCGGAGCGGCTCTTTCCGCGCAAGGTGGTCGAGGATCCGATCCTGCCCGACGGATCGCGCGCGCGTATCTCGGCCGATTTGGAGCTGCAACCCGAGCGCGTCGCAGCTGAGCGCCTGGCGCTCAGAATCGCGGTGGGCGCGGCGCGATCGCATCTTTGCCTTTCCTATCCGCGCCTCGATATCGAGCAGGGCCGCCCCCGCGTGCCCTCATTCTATGCGCTGGAAACGCTGCGCGCGGCCGAGGGTTACCTGCCGGGCTTTCATGAACTGGCCGAGCGTGCCGCCGCCGCACAGGACTTGCGGCTGGGATGGCCTGCGCCCAACCGCGAGCAGGAAGCGATCGACCATGCCGAGTTCGACCTGGCGCTGCTGCAGCGGTTGGTGGACGCGGACCCCGAGACCACCACCGGCGCGGCGCACTACTTGCTCAACGCCAACGCTCACCTGGCGCGCGCCCTGCGCGCGCGGGGCCGCCGCTGGCTGCGGCGATGGACCCCGGCGGACGGGCTGGTCGATCCCGATCCTGCCGCGGTCGCGGCGCTGGCCCGTCATCAGATGGCCGCGCGATCTTATTCCGCCACCGCGCTGCAGCATTATGCGGAATGCCCCTACCGTTTTTTCCTGCAGGCGATCCATCGGCTGGAACCGCGCGAGGAGCCCGAATCGATCGAGGTAATCGATCCGCTCACGCGCGGCTCGCTGTTTCATGAAGTGCAGTTCGATTTGCTAAGCGCTCTGCGCGAGCGCGCGATGCTGCCAGTCGGCCGCCACAACCTGGAGGCCGCGCAGAACCTGGTTGACCAGCGGCTGAACGACCGCGCCGCGCATTACCACGACCAACTGGCGCCGGCGATCGAGAAGGTCTGGGAAGACGGTATCGCCGCGATTCGCGCCGATCTCCGCGAATGGCTGCGCCGCATGGCGGAGGATGCGCATGGATGGTGCCCGGAGCGCTTCGAGCTTTCCTTCGGGTTGGCCGATCGCGAGCAAGCCGATCCGGCCAGCAGCGCCAACCCGGTGGCGCTGCTGGCCGGGCTCAGGCTGCGCGGATCAATCGATTTGATCGAACGCCATCGCGACGGCGCCCTGCGCGTCACCGACCACAAAACGGGTAAGGTCCGCGCCGCCAATGGGGTGGTGGTCGGGGGCGGCAAGATCCTCCAGCCGGTGCTTTATGCGCTGGCGGCGGAAAAAGTGCTGGACCACGAAGTCGCGGCGGGGCGGCTTTACTATTGCACGTCCACCGGCGCATACGAGGAGCGCGTGGTTGAACTCGGCCGCAAACTCCAAAATGCGTTAGGCGAGCCCATCAATAAGACGGCGCGCGAGGTTGCGCGCGACGTGGTCGGGGTAATCGCCGGCGCGCTCGCCGAGGGCTTTTTCCCTGCCGCGCCGGGCAAGAATGAATGCGCCTGGTGCGACTACCGGATGGTCTGCGGACCGCATGAGGAGCTGCGGCTTAAGCGCAAACCGCCCGGGCGCATCAAGAGCCTCGGCCAGTTGCGGGACATGCCATGAGCGAGCAGCCCTCGGTGGTGCTGGATTCCGCTTCGCCTGCGGATGCGCGCGAAGCGCTCGCTGATAAAGCGGCCCGCGACCGTATCCTACGCGATCTCGACACCACGCTGGTTATCGAAGCGGCCGCCGGCACCGGCAAGACCACCGCGCTGGTCAGCCGTATCGTCGCGGTGATCGCGTCGGGACGCGCCACGCTTGATCGGATCGTCGCGGTGACGTTCACCGAGAAAGCGGCCGGAGAACTCAAGCTGCGCTTGCGCGAGGAGATCGAACGCGCACGGACCAACGAACAGGAAGCGCCCGAGCGGCGCGCGCGTTTGCAGGATTCCTTACCCCAACTCGAACAGGCGCGGATCGGCACAATCCATTCGTTTTGCGCCGACTTGCTAAGCGAGCGGCCGGTGCAAGCGCGAATCGACCCCCGCTTCAACGTCGCGCCAACCGACGCCGCGATCGTCGTACTCAAGCGCGCCTTCGATAGCTGGTTCGAAAACGAGTTGGCCAACCCCGGTCCGGGAGTACGCCGCATTTTGCGCCGGCGCAACTTTGACAACGGCGGACCTCGGCGCGGCGACGGACGCGGGCCGCGCCGGCTGTTGTTCGACGCCGCCCGCAACCTGGCCGAATGGCGTGATTTTGACACGCCCTGGCGCTATCGCCTGTTCGACCGCGAGGGTGAGATCGATGCGCTGCTCGCCGATCTGAAGGGACTGGGCGACTTGGCGGCATGCGGCAAATCCGATGACTGGCTGACCCGCGCGATGGCCGAGTTCGATCGCTTCCTTTACGAGATGAATCGGCTTGAAGCGGTGCGCGGCGCCCGTGATTACGACGCGCTGGAAACCGAGCTACTGGCCCTTCTCAAGCCCCGGCAGAACATCTGGACCTGGAAAGGCTACGGCCCGGTTTACGGCGCGCGCGAAGATGGCCAGAAGATTCCGCGCCCCGAGGTTCTGGAACGCCGCGAGCGCGTGCATCGCCGGCTGGAGGCCTTTCGCGACGCCGCCGGCGCGCAGCTTGCGCCGCTGCTGCGCGACGAACTGTGGCCCGTGATCGGCGCCTACAACGACCTCAAGCAGCGCGCCGGCCTGCTGGACTTCATGGACCTGCTGGTGATGGCGCGCGACCTGGTGCGTGACAATCCCGTCGTGCGCGCGGAATTGCAGCGGCGCTTCACGCACATTTTTATCGACGAGTTTCAAGACACCGATCCGTTGCAGGTCGAGATCTTGCTGCTGCTGAGCGCGGATGATCCCAATCAGCACGACTGGCGTGCGGCGCGGCCGGTGGCGGGTAAGCTGTTTATAGTCGGCGACCCCAAGCAATCGATCTACCGCTTCCGGCGCGCCGACGTGGCGCTGTACCAGGCGGTCAAACGCCAATTGCTGGATTGCGGCGCCCAGCTCGAATATCTGACCGCCAGCTTCCGTCCCAACTCCGCGATTGCCGAATTCGTCAACGCCGCGTTCGCCCCGTTGATGGTGGAGTCGGCCATGCAGGCGGCTTATGCGCCGCTCAACGCCCTGCGCCCCGCCGCTTCGGCGCAGCCCGCCTTGGTAGCGCTGCCGGTGCCGGCACCGTGGGGCGATTACGGCAGGATCGTCAAATTTCGTATCGACGAGTCGCTGCCGCAGGCGGTCGCGGGTTTTATCGCATGGCTGATCAACGACAGCGGATGGACCATCACGCAGCGCGACCCGGCCGCGGCGCCAATCCCAATCCAGGCCCGCCACATTTGTATCCTGTTCCGCCGCTTCGACGCCTGGGGCGACGACGTATCGCGCGGCTACATGCGCGCGCTGGAGGCGCGCCACGTGCCGCACGTCCTGCTCGGCGGCCGCTCCTTCCACGAGCGCGAAGAGGTGATGACCCTGCGCAACGCCTTGATGGCGATCGAGCGGCCCGACGACGAGCTGGCGGTCTTCGCCACGCTGCGCGGGCCGATCTTCGCGCTGTCCGACGCGGCACTGCTGACTTTCCGGGCGAGCGTTGGCTCGCTGCATCCGTTTCGCAAAATCGATCCGCCGCAAGCCGGCGAACTGGCCGACGTTGCCGAAGCGCTGAGCCTGCTGCGCAATCTGCATCGCGGACGCAACCGCCGTCCAATCGCCGACACGATCCAGCAATTCCTGTCGCGCACCCGCGCGCACGCCGGTTTTGCCGTGTGGCCCACCGGCGAGCAGGCGCTGGCCAATATCCTGCGCGTGCTCGACAAGGCGCGCCGCTTCGAAGTGCGCGGTGGTATCTCGTTTCGCGGTTTCGTGGATCAGCTCGAGTCCGAAGCCGAGGCCGGCGAGGGCGCCGAGGCCAAGGTGGTGGAGGAAGGCACCGAGGGGGTGCGCATGATGACCGTGCATTCGGCCAAGGGACTCGAATTCCCAGTCGTCATCCTGGCCGACATCACCTGCAAGGAAACCGGCACCGCGCAGCGATTCGTCGATCCCGAACGCCGGCTGTGCGCGATGACCCTGTGCGGATGCAAGCCCGACGAACTGCTCGAACAGGTGGCAAAGGAGGAACGGCGCGACAGCGAGGAAGCTGTGCGGCTGCTGTATGTGGCCTCCACGCGCGCCCGCGACCTGCTGGTCGTCCCCGTGTTCGGCGACCGTGACGCCGCGCAGGAGGTGCAGGAGGAGGGATGGCTGCGCAGCCTTGGCCCGGTCGTATATCCGCAGCCGGGCGCGATCCATGCCCCGTTGTCGTCAAATCCGCCAGGATGTCCTGGCTTCGGCCAGGAGAGCGTCTCGCCGCGCCCCGCCAGCGCGCCGCCCGGGCTCAAATCGGTCGCCCCCGGGCTGCATCAAGTGGCCGCCGGAGCGCATCAGGTGGTCTGGTGGGATCCGAACCAACTGCAACTCGACGCCGAAGAGGCGGTGGGTTTGCGCCAGATGCGATTGTTGCAGGCGGACGAAAGCGGTCAGGCGTCGGCCGCGGGCAAAGAAGCCTATGAGCGATGGGCAAAGCGCCGCCAGGCAGTGCGAGCCGCTGCCGGCGCGCCGATGATTCGCGTCGTTACCGCCACCGAAGTGGCGTTGGAGGCCGGAGCGCAGGCGCCCAGCCCGGCACAGGAGGAGATAGAGCTGGTGAGCGTGGCGCGCCGCGCCGCCCGCCCCCATGGCGCCCGCTTCGGGACTTTGGTCCACGGCGCGCTGCTGCAGCTCCGGCTCGATGCACGCGGAGACGAAATCGCCCGCACGGTCGCCCTCCAAGGCCGGATTATTGGCGCCAATGCTGAAGAAATGGCCGCCGCCGCCGAGGCCGTCACGGCCGCATTGGGCTCCGACGTGATGCGGCGCGCGCATCGCGCGGCGCGATGCCTGCGCGAATGCCCGGTATTGCTGCACATGCCGGATGGCCGCCTTGTCGAGGGTATTGCCGACCTCGCCTTTGAAGAACAGACCGGAGCGGAGCGCTGCTGGACGGTGGTGGACTTCAAAACCGACGCCGAAATCAGCGGGCATCTTGCAACGTATCGCGCTCAATTAGACATTTATATCGAGGGAATCGCGCAAAGCACCGGCGTGCGGGCGCGTGGCGTCCTACTGTGGGTGTAAGCGATTGTGGCGTGAAGGCCGTCTTAAAGACGACCGCGCCGGGTACTCGCAGGGCGGGTACTTCCTCGAGGTGTGGTGGTTGAGGAGGAGGGATAGCGTCTTTCAAATGAACGAAACCTTATTGGTCGCCGGCTACGGCTCGCTGCAAAGCGGCCATGGCCTGCTCACGGTCCGGCGCAACGGCAAAAGCCGACTGGTCGCGCTGGAAGCATTTCCACTGGCGATTCGCAACGCACGGCGCGGCCTGGCCAAGCCAACCCAGCACGGGCACTACCTGGCGATGGACCTGGAGCCAATCGATACGCATGCGCCGATCGCGGCGCGCGTCGGCCTGCAGCCGGCATCCGGTGAAATCGGCGCGTTGGGCTTGGTCTTCGAGAGGCGCTGGGCCGAGCGCCTGGCGATGCGCGAGGAATACGACGCGCAGCGGTTTCTGAAGCTGATCGCGATGGCGGATGAGGCTGGGATGGAAGTGGGCGAGTTCCTGTTACGGATTGCCGCCGGAGTCGATTTCGACTTGCTGGCTTATCGGACCGCATTGGCCCGCATGATGGGCTACACTTCGGCAGGCTATATCTTCCATCCTTTGCCCCTGGACGATGGACGGGTCGCGCTGGTTGCGATCGGGTCGGGGTTTGCCGGCAGCGGCGACCCGGCGGTGCGCTCACGCCGCGCGGCGGCCGGAATCGATCGTTTGATGACGCTGGAGCAGGCCCTGCGATTCGACCGCCTTGAGATCGACCCGGCCGGACAGCTGGGCTATTTCCTGGAATGCATCCTGGGCGGAGCGCACGGCTTGTTCGTGGCCGATCTGATCGCAGACCTCAACGGCGCGACCGAACCCCTGGCGCGACTGATGGGTGAGGTGTTCAACGACGAGCATGGGCATTTCCTGACCGCCACCGCCCTGAGCGCGGCACGCTACCGGCAAACTTTCGGCACCGTCTCCCAAAGCGGCATCGGGCGGCTCTTCGAGATGGCGGGTGTTCGCCACCAGGACTGAGCGCCAGTGGCTTCGAGCTTCGCGATTCACGTCGCCAAGGAGAATCTGAAGTTCTCCGCCGCTCACTTCATCGCATATCCCGGCTTTCGCGAGCCGTTGCACGGACACAACTACCAGGTTGGCATCCGGGTGCGCGGCGACCTGTCGTCTTCCGGATATGTCCTGGATTTCGGGTTGGTAAAGAAGCTGACCAAGGAGATCGTCGATCGGCTTGACGAACGGACGCTGATTCCGGCCCGCAGCGACTGTTTGCGAATCGAGCCGATCGGCGAGCAGGTGCGGATTCGCTACGAGGGCGACGAGTTTATCCTGCCGCGCAAGGATCTCTGTCTGCTGCCCATCGTGCATAGCTCGGCGGAGGAACTGGCGCGCTTTATCTGGGACGAGTTGCGAGCCGCTCTGGAGGCCAATCGCGCGCTGGGCGGGGTGAAGTGCTTGGAGATAGCGGTGGCGGAGGGTCCCGGCCAAGCCGCGATTTACGAGGCGGCGGTGTAGCAAACTGACATTTGCGTCGCCGCTTATAGTGCTTTACCAATGTCTCCCCGGACCCCCGTTGGGCCACACTGGGGCGAGGAAGGATTTCAGCGGTCAGCACGTCTTGTTAGGGGGGCAGGCTCCGTGACAGGATCGGTCGAGGCTGTCCAGCTAAGGGGGATTGTGTGTAAGTGGCTTCCGGGCCCAAGAGTGCCTCCGGGAGGTTTCACTCGCCGGCGGCGCGTGCCCTAATCGGGGAACATCCACATACAGTCCGGCTGCGGGCGCTGATCGAACGGGTCGCCAAGAGCGACGCGACGGTTTTGATCAGCGGCGAGAGCGGCACCGGCAAAGAAGTTGTCGCGCGCGCGATCCACGCGTTGTCGCCGCGCGCCGGCAACGATTTTGTGCCGGTGAACTGCGCCACGATTCCACATGAGATGCTGGAGTCCGAGATGTTCGGCCATGAACGCGGCGCGTTTACCGGAGCGGTCGCGCCACGCCAGGGGCTGTTCGGGATGGCGGATGGCGGCACGATTTTTTTGGACGAAATCAGCGAAATGCCGCTGGCGCTGCAAGCCAAACTGCTGCGTGTGCTGGAGGATCGTACGGTGCGGCCGCTGGGCGCGGACCGCTCCAGCCAGCTTGACGTGCGGGTGATTGCAGCCACCAACAAGGACCTGGCCAAGGCGGTGCGCAAGGGCACTTTCCGCGAGGATCTCTACTACCGGCTCCAGGTGGTGCCGATTATCATCCCGCCGCTGCGCGAGCGCCGCTCGGACATTTCGCTGCTGATCGATTACTTCCTGCAGCGGATGAGCACGCGTCTGCCTGGCCGCCAATGGACGATCAGCAAGGAGGCGTTGGTGCGGCTTTGGTCCTACGACTGGCCGGGCAACGTGCGCGAGCTGGAGAACATGGTCGAGCGCCTGGCGATCCTGTGCGAGGACTCGGTGATAGATGCGGCGCTGCTGCCGGAAAACCTGCTGGGCGGCGCGCGCGGCGCGGAGCCGCGGCTGATGCCTTCGCTGGGCGATGGCGAAATCAACCTCACCGCGATGGTGCGAGAATTCGAAGGCCGGCTGATCAACGAGGCGTTGCGCCGTACACAGGGCAACAAGCAGGCGGCGGCGCGACTGCTGGGGCTTAAGCGGACCACGTTTTCCGCCAAGCTGCGCCGCTGCGGAGTACTGGATTACGAGCCCAACGAGGAAGTCAGTGAGGACGGCAGTAATCCGCAGGGAGAGCGTTGATGAACCGCAGGAGCAACCCCGCGCGAATTCTGGTCGTGGACGACGACCCCGATACCGTCGATATTCTAAGCCGCCATTTGCAGCGGGAAGGTTTCGTCGCAATCGAGGCGTTGTGCGGGACGGACTGTTTGCAGATCGCACGCGAGAGCGAGGTCGACGTTATTTTGCTCGACCTGATGATGCCCGGGATGGACGGATTCCAGGTCTGCCAGGAACTCAAGGCCGATCCCCAGACGGCCGAGATCCCGGTGATTCTGATCACCGCCCGCGATGATATCGAAGCGCGCGCGGAAGGAATCCGCCTGGGCGCCAGCGAATTTTTGACCAAGCCGTTTTCTCGCCGCCAGCTCGTGGCGCGCATCAACTCGCAGCTGAATATCCTGGAGGCCGCCCGCACCACCAAGGCGGTGCTAAACCGCCTCGGCCGCGACCAGAGCTGATTGCGGCTCATATTGCAAAATCGAAATACGGAATTCGATTTAAACCAAACTTAGTGCGGTACGTGGGGCGAGCCGGCCCGCTTCCAAAAGCATCACATCCAATCGAGACGTGAATCAGGGGCGCAGGTACGGTTCGCCCAGGGCGCTGGGGGCGCGGTCCTGGCCGCCCAACACGGTAAGGACTACCAGGGTGAGCACATAGGGCAGCGCGAGGAATAGCTGGTAGGGAATCCCCGTGTTGAACGCTTGTAGCGTAAATTGCAGGGCCATCGCGGCTCCGAACAACACCGCCGCTGCTGCGACGCGCGCCGGACGCCATTCGCCCAGGATCACTATCGACAGCGCGATAAAGCCCCGTCCCGCCGACATCCCTTCAACGAACGTGTTGGCGTAACCCAGCGTCAGATATGCCCCGCCAACCCCGGTCAGGACGCCGGAGATCAGCAGTGCCTGCCATCGCAACCAGTATACTCCTAGGCCCAGCGCGTCGGCTGCCTCGGGCCGCTCACCCGCCGCGCGCAAGCCCAGGCCCCATCGCGTCCGGTAGAGCACGAACCAAATCGGGACTACCAGCAGGAACGAAAAGTAAACCAGCAGGTTCTGATTGAACAGCGCCGGGCCAATCACTGGAATGTGAGACAGCAACGGGATCGGAACGCGCGGCAGCGCTCTTATGGTGAGCGCCTTGCCGGTCACGCCGAACATCCGCCGGTAGAACATCCCGGTCACTCCCAGTGCGAACACGTCCAACGCCGTGCCCGCCACGACCTGGTTTACCGCCAGGTTGACGGTCATCGCGGCCATCAAGGCCGACAGGACCATCGCCGCAAGCGCCGCGCAGCACAGGCCGAGCGCGATACTGCCGGTGGCGTAAACCGCGGCCATCGCGGCGAACGCGCCGGTCAGCATCACACCCTCGATGCCGATATTGATTACGCCGCTCTCCTCGACCAGCAACTCGCCCAGCGCCGCGAGCAGCAGCGGCGCCGCCATGCCGATGGTTGAGATGAGAAACGCCTCAAGCATCGACGGTGCCCTCGGTCAATTCCTTCTCCGTCGGCGCCGCGCCCGTGCGCCAGGATGCGACTGCCGGAGTGTCGAACGCCAGCAATACAAAAATCACCAATCCCTGCGTAGCCTGGACCAGCACCGGCGACACCCCTTGCGCGCGCTGGATCGCCTGCGCGCCGTTGTCCAGCGCACCGAAGAACAAGGCGCTCGGCACCACGGCGAGCGGGTTGAGGCGCGCCACGAGCGCCACCGCAATCGCCTCGTAGCCCCAGCCCGGAGAAAACTTCTCGAACAGGCGATGGCTGACGGCGGAAACCTGCACCGCACCGCCCAGGCCCGCCAACGCGCCGGAAACGCCCATCGTAAGGACGGCGACCCGCGCGACCGGAATTCCAAAAAACGCCGCGGCGCGGGGGTTGCGGCCCAATGCACGCAGTTCGAATCCGGCGTTGGTGTGGAACAGCCAGACATAGCAGGCGGGCGCCAGCGCGACCGCCGCAATCATTCCGGCGTTCAGGCGGCTGGGAGGAAAGAAGCGGTACAAACATGCGGCGGGCGGGAGCGCCTGGCTCACGGGATAGGCGTGCGAGGGTTCCATAAGCGGACCGTGAACGGCCCAGCTCAGAATTTGGAGAGCAGTGAAGTTGAGCATGATCGTGCTGATGACTTCGCTAACCGAAAAGCGCATCCGGAGCCATCCGCACAGGGCGCCGGCCAGCGCCCCGGCCGCGGTTCCGGCGCCCAGCACGATCGCGATTGCCAGGGGACGAGGCCAGTCCGCCAGGTGTATGCCGCAGGCAGTGGCCGTCAGCGCGCCGGCCAGCAACTGGCCTTCCGCGCCGATGTTCCACATGGCGCCCGAGAAGGCCACCGCGATTGCCAGACCGGTGAAAATCAGCGGCGTCGCCTTGACCAGCGTGTCGGTGGCCGCGAGCCAGTTGCCGAAGGCGCCGTTGAGCAGTGCGTCAAAGGTGGCGGCGGGGTTCGCGCCCAGAGCGGCCAGCGCCAGCGCCACCAGGCCTAGCGCCACAGCCAGAGCGGCGAGCGGCTTACCGGTGGATGAGATCAGGCGTGACACGGCTTTCTTGAACGGTGATGGACGAAGCGGATGTGTAGATTCAAAGCACAGGCTTCCAGCCTATGACGGAGTTTAAGGAAGAATGGCAGAAAATCCAGACTCGGGCTGGAAGCTTGTGCCACGTTCTGGTGGCGGCCACCTAGCGGCCTGCACCTGCCATCAGCAGTCCCACCTGCTCCGCGCTGCGCTGCTCGCCATCCAGCTCCGTCAGGCGGCCGCGGCTGATCACCGCCACACGGTCGCCGAGTTCGAAGACTTCATCGAGGTCGGTGGATATCAGCAGCACCGCGCCGCCCTGGGCGGCAAATTCGCGGACCATCCGGCTGACCTCCGCCGATGCGCTGACGTCGAGTCCACGCGTCAGGTCGTGGGCAACAATGACTGCAGGATTAGCGGCCATCGCGCGTGCGACCATCAGCCGCTGGCGATGCCCGCCGGAAAGGGCTCGCGCTTTTTGCCGCGGGCCGCGCGCACGGATTGCGAAGCGGTCGATAATGCGCTCGCACAACGCGAGCGCCGCACCGCGGCGTTGCAGGCCGGCCCATTGCATCTGAAGGCGCAGGGCCGCCGACAGGAGCAGATTCTCCCACAGCTCCATATCGAGGATCAGGCCCTCGTGCTCGCGGCTTTGCGGAATCACGGCGATCCGGCGCATCGCCTCAGCGTCGGCAACTTTCCCGTCCAGCAGAATTTGACCGCGACTGGGGCGGCGCGCGCCCGCCAGGATCTCGGCCAACTCGTGCTGCCCGTTGCCGTCCACGCCGGCGACGGCCATGATTTGCCCGGTCGCCAGCCGTAGAGATATGTCCTCCAGCAGCGGCCTGCCGTCCGAATCGAGGCCCAGCCCGGCGATAGTCAGAACTTCGGCACCACGACCGTCCCTTGTATTGCCGCGAGGCGCGAGCCCAACTGCGCCGCCCACCATCACGGCGGCCAGTTCGCCGGCGCTGGTTTGGGAGGGCGTGGTCTCGGCGACCACGCGGCCAGCGCGCAGCATCGTAATCCGGTCCGCCACCGCCATGGCCTCGGCGAGCTTATGGGTGATCAGGATTACGCTGCGGCCGCGGTCGCGCAGCGCACGCAGCAGGTCGAGAAACCCGCTCAGCTCGCTCGGCGCGAGCAGCCCGGTTGGTTCGTCGAGGATCAGTACGCGCGGGTCGAAGCTGAGCGCGCGCAGGATCTCCAGGCGCATCCGCTGCGCGATCGACACTCCGGCAAGCGTTTTCTGATCCAGCCGCAGCGGGAAGCCGAGCTGTTGCGCCATCGCGGCGGCCCGCTCGGCGACCTGGGCCGGCGCCACCCCGCGGCGGACGAAGCCGCCGAGCGCCAGGTTTTCGGTGATGCTCAGACGCTCGAACAGCATCGGGCTTTGATGCACGGTCGCGATGCCGGCGTTTAGAGCCGCCTGCGGGGACCCCGGCTTTAGTGCGGATCCGTCGAGCACAACGGCGCCCGCGTCGGCGCGCAGATGGCCCGCGATTACGTTCATCAGCGTGGTTTTGCCGGCGCCGTTCTCACCCAGCAGGGCATGGATCTCGCCGGGGTGAGCGATGAAATGGACCGCGCTCAGGGCACGCGTTGCGCCGAAATGTTTGCTGATCGCGGCGGCTTGAAGCAGGCCTTGCATGCTGCGGAACTGGGCCGGGCTCCCCGCCTCGCTTCAGGCGCTTGAAGCGGGCGGGAAATGACTGCGCACGTACGCGACAGCGCCCTCGCGGTCGTGCAATTCGCCGTCGAGTTGGAGATCCTCCACCTCCTTGAGGATGGCCTTGAAGGCGGGACCCGGCGTAAAGCCCATCTCGATCAGGTCGTCGCCGCCGATCAGGCGCGGCGGCCGCAACTGCTCGGGCGCATGGGTTTCCATCGCGCGGCGGCAGAAATGATAGAAGCCAAGATAAGAACTGGAGGCCAGTGCGTCCATGCGCGCCAGCGACAGCAATTCCTCGAAGCCGTCCTCGGCCAGCATCCGCTTGAGCGTGGACGGGCGCATCCGCAGCGCGTCGCTCAAGCGCAGATGGTAATGCACCAGGTAGGCGACCCGCGACTGCACAAAGCGCGAGCGCCGCAGCCGCTGCAGGATGTGAGTTGCCATTTCGGCGCCCCGCTCCGTATGGCCATAAAAGGTGGTTTTGTCACCCCTGACTTCACGGGTCGGCGGTTTGGCGATATCGTGAAACAGCATCCCGAAGGCCAGCGTCTCTGTACATCCATAATCCAGCATCGACATTGCCAGCATCGTATGGCGGTAAACGTCGCCCTCGGGATGGAAATTGGCCGGCTGCTCGCATCCGATGAGCGCCTCGACTTCGGGCAGCAGCGGGCGCATCAGGCCGCTTTGAAGCAGCAGTTCCATTCCGCGCGCCGCGCGGCCTTCGGTCAGGATCATCACCAGTTCGTCGCCGATGCGTTCGGCCGAAACTTCGTTGATCGCGGGGGCGGCGCGCCGGATTGCGTCCAGGGTGGCGTGCTCAATTGTGAAATCCAGCCGGGCAGCGAAGCGGATGGCGCGCAGCATTCGTAGCCGGTCCTCGGCGAAGCGCTGGCGCGGATCGCCAATTGCGCGGAGGATTCCGGCGCGGAGATCGCACTGTCCGCCGACCAGATCGATCAGGCGGTCGGCGACCGGGTCGTAGTACATCCCGCCGATGGTGAAATCGCGCCGCTCGGCGTCCGCCTCCAGGGTGCCGAAATGAACCGCTGAAGGGCGCCGCCCGTCAAGGTAAGGGGCGTCGGCGCGGAAGGTGGCGACTTCGAACGGGTCGCCGTCGATAATCACCACCACAACGCCGAATTTCGCCCCCACCGCAATGGTGTTGTGAAACAGGTTTTGCACCACCTCGGGCCGTGCGTCGGTGGCGATATCGAAGTCCTTGGCCCGGACGCCCAGGATGCGGTCGCGCACACACCCGCCCGCCAGGTAGGCGGCGAAGCCCTCCCCGCGCAGCCGGCTGATGATCGCCAGCGCCTTGGCTTCCTTGGCTCCGTTCATGGTGCGATCCAGCTTAACGGCAACCGGCGACGGGAGCTATAACGGGTTAACCGCTCCCGGATTAAACCGCTTTTAGGCTTTGACGCGGATGTCCTTATTTGCTAGAAGGTCCCGCTAGTCAATTAACCCATTGCACGGGGGAAGAGGATAATGGTGGCAAAACGTCTAGAATACCCGGCTCTGTCCATCATTGGGGCGTTGGCGGTGCTGCTCGCCGTCGCGACTGGGAATACGGCTCTGGCTCAGATGGAAGCGCCAGCACCGGGACATGAACCCGTCATACACCCCACCAGTGGTCAGATAACCAGCGGAAAGCTCCAGTTCCGGCAATACTGCGCACCTTGCCACGGAATGGACGCAACGGGCGACGGGCCGGTGGCGGACACCCTCAAGAAGAAGCCCGCTAACCTGACCTTGCTCTCCAAAAACAACGGCGGCAAGTTTCCCTACGAACACGTCTTTAACATGATTAGCGGCAAGGAAGTCGTCGCCAGTCATGGTACCCGCGAGATGCCGATCTGGGGCGTTGTTTTTGCGCAGAACAAAATGCCCGGCACGCCCGGCCGCACCGAAGCTCAGGTGACCGCGAAAATCAACACGATTATCGCCTACATCGAGAGCAAACAGGAGCAATAGCCAAAGCGAACAGCGTCAGTCTCAGACCGGGTAACCAACTCCTAATGCGATGTGGCTGCTCCACAGCCGCATCGCATTCTTTTTACGTTCTCCTCGCAATCTAAAGTTGATAGACGCAACCGGCGGTGGAAGCCCTCCTCCAGGTCCGGCGTCAGAACGATTCAGGCAGCTTCGCGCTGAACTGGATTGTAGCTTTTGTTGTAGGCGCGCAGCAGCGAGGCTAGGACCGCGATTACCGCCGGGCCGGCAAACAGCCCTGGGATGCCATAGGCTTCCAGCCCGCCTGCGATACCCAGAAACAAGGCCAGTGTCGGCAACCCGGTTCCGCGCCCGGTCAACTGCGGCTTGATCAGATTGTCAATCACCGCGACGGCGACTGCGCACCATACCAGCAGAATTAACGCCCAGACCCATCCGCTCGCATATAGAAGATAGAGTGCCGCGGGAATCCAGATCAGTGCGGTCCCTCCGATTGGAAAAAGCCCGACCGCGGCGGTAGCCAGCGAAAGGAAGGCCCAATAGGGGACGCCCGTGAATGCCAGGCCGATCCCGATAAATACCGCCTGGATCAGCGACGTGACCAACAATCCCCGCATCACCGAGGAAAGCGTCACCCGCAGTGATTCGAACACCGCATGCTTGTCGTCCTCGTGCAAGGGCGTCATATCGCGGAAGGAGTGATAGTAACTCTCACCGTCGCGCAGCAGGTAAAACAGGATCATCAGCATTAAGCCGAAATCGATCACGAAGGAAAAAAGATTCTTGAAGGTTCCGGTCACATAACCAACCATTGTGTCGCTGGTTAGCCGGCTGGCCTGCAGGGCAAACTTGGGTAATTCCTCGTCGAGCTTGATGTTCACCCGCATCAGCAGCCTGCTGGCGGCCATCCCGAGGCGGGAATGGAGTGCGAGGTCCTGGAACTTTCCGACCCCGCCCTGTTCCGCCAGGATGTAAGCTTGGGTGTAGAGCGAGCGGGCCTCGGAGGCCAGCATCGTGGACAGCCACAGCGCGGGGACTATCGCGACCAGTGCAACCACCAGAGTGATGGACAGGGCGGCAAGCGTGCGATGATGCATCAACTGTTCGGCGCGCACCATCAATGGGTGAAAAATGAACGCCAGGAGCATCGCCCAAACCACCGGAACCAGAAAAGGCTGTAGAATCCGGTACAGCTCATAGGCCATCACGACCAGGGAGCCTAAAAGAAAGGCCTGTACGATTCGCTCGCGATCCATATAGTTGCGTCACCCGTTGGGCAATGGTCGAATTTACCAGAAAAGGATCGGCGCGTCGCCAGCCAAAATGGGCAAGCGGCGCGCCGGCACGAGGAGTTATTGCCCGTAGTGGTGTTTTTTGTTAGCGGTGAACGGGTTGTTTTCCAGATTGCATTATCAGGCACGTAGCTCAGCGGGAGAGCACTTCCTTGACGCGGAAGGGGTCGGCGGTTCAATCCCGCCCGTGCCTACCACCATTCGTCTGAAGGCGTGGACCGCCGCGGCCATGCGGCAAGGCCTCGCTGCGCCAGCCTACTTCCTGCCTGTCACGCCAATGTCGCTTCGATGAGTTCGGAGATTCGCGTTACTGTTGGCGGAGTTGTCCACGGGGCTCAACCCGGCGCCAGCGCCGGAGAGCTGCTCAGTCAATTTGGCAACGGTGTCCGGGCAATCGCGGCCCGGGTCAACGGCAAGATCGTTGACCTCAGCCGTGCGATCACCGAGAACGCCAGCCTCGAGCCGATCGGAGCGGACAGCCCCGACGGTATTGAGGTGTTGCGCCATTCCACCGCCCACCTGATGGCCCAGGCGGTGCAAAGCCTGTATCCGGGCACTCAGGTTACGATCGGACCCGTTATCGAGGACGGATTTTATTACGATTTCGCGCCGCCGGCACCGTTTACCGTCGACGATCTGCCAAGGATCGAGAGCAAGATGCGCGAACTGGCTAAAGCCGACCTCAAGGTCGAGCGGCTTGAAATGAGCCGCGGCGAGGCAATCGCGCTGTTCGACTCGATGAAGGAGAAGTATAAGGTCGAGATCATCCGGGGGATTCCCGAGCCGCGCGTTTCGCTTTATCGCCAGGGCGACTGGATTGACTTGTGCCGCGGACCGCATGTGCCCTCCACCCGCCACCTGAAGGCTTTCAAACTGACCAGCGTGGCGGGGGCCTACTGGCGCGGCGACGAGCACAACGCGATGCTGTCGCGGATATACGGCACCGCGTTCCCCTCCAAGGAGGCGCTGGAGGAGCATCTGCGGCTGCTGGAACTCGCGCGCGCTCGCGACCATCGCAAACTGGGCCGCGAAATGGGTCTCTTTTTCTTCGATCCGATCGCGCCGGGCTCACCCTTTTTCCTGCCCAAAGGCGCAATTATCTACAATCAGTTGACCGACTACGTGCGCCGCCTGTATCGGCGCTACGGCTTTGCCGAAGTGATCACGCCGCAGATTTTCAAAAACCAGCTGTGGCATACCTCGGGCCATTGGGACATGTTCCGCGAGAACATGTTCCTGACAACCGACGGTGAAAATTCAGGCGGCGAGCTGGACTACGGCCTCAAACCGATGAACTGCCCCAGCCATGCGGTGATGTACCGCAGCGACAAGCGTTCTTACCGCGACCTGCCGATTCGCTTTGCCGATTTCGGCCGGCTGCATCGCGCCGAACGCTCCGGCACCCTGCACGGACTGACCCGGGTGCGCGCGATGTCGCAGGACGACGCGCATATTTTTTGCACGCCGGAACAGATCGCCGGTGAAATCGACCTCAACCTGCGGATGGTGCGCGAGGTTTACGAAGCGCTGGGCTTTGGAAGTATCGAACTGAAGCTCGGAACGATGCCCGACAAGCATCTGGGCACCGAGGAAGAATGGCGCAGGCGCGAGGAAGTTTTGGGCGTTGCGATGCGCCGCAACGGCTTTGACTTCGAGATCAATCCGGGCGAGGGCGCCTTTTACGGACCGAAGATCGAGATTTATGTGCCCGACGCGCTCAAGCGCAAATGGCAGGTCGCCACGATCCAGCTCGACTTCAACATGCCGGAGCGATTCGGCCTTGAATATACGACCAGCGCGGGCACCGAGGAGCGCCCCGTAATGATCCATCGCGCGGTGCTGGGAACGCTGGAGCGTTTTATCGGTGTGCTGCTCGAGCATACCGGCGGCGTGCTCCCGTTCTGGCTCGCGCCCGAGCAGGTCCGCGTGCTGTCGCTGAGCGAAAAGGTCGAGGCTTACGCCTCCGAAATCGCCGGCTTAATCTCCGCGGACGGTTTCCGCGCCAGCGCCGATCTGCGCAACGAAAAACTGGGCTTCAAGGTTCGCGAGGCGGAGCTTGCCAAAATTCCCTATATGGCCGTGGTCGGGGAGCGTGAAGCCGCCGCGCGGTCGGTGTCGCTGAGGCGGCTGCGTGGGGAAAAAAGCCAATCCCTGACCTTGGACGGCCTGATGGAACTGCTCAAATCCGAGCCCCTGCCATGCTGACTGGTCGCGGCGATGAGTAATCGCGGCCTGAATCGCGGTATTCCGGCGTCTGCTTCAGAGGCGCACCGCGCCGTCGAACTTGTGACTTTTTGGACTGCCGCTGTAGACTACCTGATGCCCGGCGCGATGCGCCCGGCAAAGGAGGTGTTTTATCCCTAGGAATTATCGTCTTCCACCGGTACGCGAGCCATCGGTTCGGGTAAACGAAATGATCCGGTGGCCGGAGGTTCGAGTGATTGACGCCGACGGCCATCAGGCAGGAGTCATGAGCGCCCGCGAAGCGTTGGCGTTGGCTCAAAGCCGCGGACTTGATCTGGTCGAGGTGGCGTCCGCCGCCCAGCCCCCGGTTTGCCGGGTGATGGACTTCGACAAGTACCGCTATACCCAGAAAAAGAAGTCTCATACCAAAAAAAGTTCGGGCGGCTCGAGCATTAAAGAAGTCAAAATGGGGGCCCGCACCGAAAAACACGACCTGGAGTTCAAGGTCAGGCATATCAGGCGCTTTGTCGAGGAAGGACAGCGTGTTAAGGTATCAGTCTTCTTTCGTGGCCGGGAGATAACCCATCCGGAAATGGGCCAGAAGATGCTGGAGGCGGTCATGGGACTGGTGCAGGATATAGCCCAACCGGAGGGCACGGCGCGGATGGAGGGCAGGAACATGTCGGTCCTGTTGACCCCGCGCTAGGATTTAACACGAGCGGAAAACGAATTACGCCGATGCCCAAAATCAAGACCAATCGCAGCGCGGCCAAGCGCTTCAGCTTCACCAAGTCCGGCAAGGTCAAGCGCAAGAAGGCCTACCTGCGTCATCTCAATAGTTCCAAGAGCCGCAGCCGGAAGCGCCATCTGCGGCGCCCCGGACTACTGGGCAAAACCGACGCGGAGCGGATGCACGCGCTGGTTCCGTACAAGTAGCAAACCCAAGGGAAGGACTAATCCTCAATGCCTCGTACCAAGGGCGGTTTCAAATCCCGCCGTCGCCACAAGCGCCAAATGAAGCTCGCCTCCGGGTACGTCGGTGGCCGTCAACTTTACCGCCAGGCCCGCAACACCCTGGAAAAGGGACTGACCTACGCCTACCGGGATCGCAAACAGAAGAAGCGTGAGTTCCGCGCCCTTTGGATTACCCGCATCAACGCCTTAGCCCGGGAGTACGGCCTTTCCTACAGCCGTTTGATCGACGGGCTTAACAAGGCGGGCGTGGCGATTGACCGCAAGCAGTTGGCGGTCCTGGCCACGAATCGCGACGGATTGTTTAGCGAGCTGGTGCGCACGGCGAAAAGCGCCTTGGGTATGCAAGCCGCTTAAATTTCAGAATTCGCCGCGCGCATCGGGAGACCATGTGGTCCTGTGTCCACATGGTCTTTGTTTATGTGGAGGAAGAAGATTCGGGATGTGGGATGCAAAAATACAGGATACTGTTTCAGCTCCCTCCTCTTGGATAAGGAGAGGCGGCAGAAGAGAAGATAGAAATGAGAGATCAACTGGAAGCGATTCGCAATCGCGCGCTGGCGCAGCTCGGTGACGACGCCAGCGCCGACCAGATCGAAAATGTGCGCGTCGAGGTGCTGGGACGCTCGGGCGAATTGACCGCGATCATGCGTGGGATGCGCGAGGTGGCGCCCGCGGAGCGGCCCGCAATCGGCCAGCTCGTCAACGAGATCAAACGCGAGATCGAGGCTCGAATCGAAGCGCTGCAGGAACGTCAGAAGCGCGTGCAGATGGAACGCGCGCTGGCCGAGGAGCGGGTTGACGTCACGCTGCCGGGTACTCGTATCGCTCGCGGCCGCTTCCATCCGCTGACCCAGGTCGCCGATCAGATGATCGGCCTGTTCGAAGCGATGGGCTTCGAGGCGATCGCCACCCAGGACGTGGACGACGATTTCCATAACTTCTCGGCCCTCAACTTTCCGCCCGACCATCCGGCGCGCGAGATGCAAGACACCTTTTTCCTGCCGGGCGCGATGCTGCTGCGCACTCACACCTCCAACGGCCAAATCCACGTGATGCAGCATCGGCAACCGCCGCTGGCCATAATCTGCCCCGGCAACTGCTATCGGCGCGACGAACTCAGCGTGCGCGCCTCGCCGATGTTCTCGCAGATCGAGGGCTTCATGGTGGACCGGGCCGGGGTTATCACGATGGCGCATCTGAAGGGTGTGCTCTCGGAGTTTCTGCGCGGGTTCTTCGGCGCGTCAACCAAGGTCAGGTTTCGCGCCTCCTTCTTTCCGTTCACCGAGCCCAGCGCCGAGGTCGATATAAGTTGCCTGCTCTGCGGCGGTGTCGGATGCCGCATGTGCAAGCAGAGCGGATGGGTGGAGATTCTGGGCTCGGGCATGATTCATCCCAACGTACTGCGCGCGGTGGGTTACGACCCCGCCCAATACCAGGGGTTCGCGTTCGGCGTCGGAATTGAGCGCATCGCTCTGCTCAAGCTCGGCGTTGACGACATGAGGCTCTTCTTTGAAAACGACCTGCGCTTCCTCGAACAGTTTTGAATCGGTTGTACGACCATGAAGCTGCCTCTTAGCTGGTTGAAAGAGTTCGTTCAGATCGAAGCCGGCGCGGACGAAATCAGTCATCGGCTGAGCGTGGCCGGGCTGGAGGTCGAGAACATCGAGCGGACGCATCCGGCCTTTGCGGGCGTAACCGTGGGCCGGGTACTGAGCGTGGACCGTCATCCCAACGCCGACCGCTTGAGCCTGTGCGAAGTGGACGCCGGTCAGTTCGGCCATTTCAGGGTCGTATGCGGCGCGCCCAACGTGCGGCCCGGGATGATGGCGCCGTTCGCGCGGGTGGGCGCGCGGCTGGGTGGCGCACGCAAGGGCGCGGCCGCGGCGGAATCGCTGGAGGAGGTGGCTCCCCTGCAAGCCGCGGAGATTCGCGGGGTGCGCTCGGAGGGGATGCTCTGCTCGGGACGCGAACTGGGGCTGTCCGAGGACCACAGCGGAATTTTGGAACTGGAGGCCGACGCGCCCCTGGGCGGGGACCTGGCCGGCTATCTTGAACTTGACGAAACCGTATTCGATATCGCGATCACGCCCAATCGCGGCGATTGTCTTT
This sequence comes from Binataceae bacterium (SeqCode), assembly GCA_035262365.1. GTDB lineage: Bacteria > Desulfobacterota > Binatia > Binatales > Binataceae > JAJPJA01. The sequence continues at coordinate 6,178 of DATFSZ010000163.1, read as the reverse complement.
CCATCCTGGGACTCTCGCGCGAGGTCGCTGCGCTGTTCGAGCTCAAGCTCAAGCTGCCGAAAATCAAGCTGCCCAAGGCGACCGGCAACGAATGCCCGGATATCGAGATCCATGCCGCCGACCTGTGCAGGCGCTACGCGGGCCTGCCGATGGGCGGGATAAAGATCGGCACCTCGCCCGGATCGATACGGCGGCGGCTGGAATTGTGCGGCATGCGCGCGCTGAACAATGTGGTGGATGTCACCAACTACGTGATGCTGGAGTTGGGGCAGCCTCTGCATGCGTTTGACCTGGACAAGATCCAGGGCGGCGGCAAGATCGTTGTGCGACGCGCCGGCGACGACCGCGAATTCGTCACTCTGGACGCTGCGCGCCGCCAGCTTCATCCCGACGACCTGCTGATTGCCGACGCGGTCCGACCGTTGGCGATAGCTGGCGTTATGGGCGGCCTGGATTCGGAGGTCAGCGACGCCACCAGCCGCATCCTGCTAGAGAGCGCTTACTTCGAGCCGATGACGGTGGCGCGCACCGCGCGGCGCCTCGGATTGCGCAGCGAATCCAGCTATCGCTTTGAGCGCGGGATCGACCGGGCCGGGCAGGTTGTCGCGATCAGCCGCGCCGCCGAGTTAATCCGCAAGTTTGCAGGCGGGCGCGAGCTCGCATCGGTGCGCGACTTGGAGCCCGAAGCCGCTCCCCGGCGTGAAATCGATTTTGACCTGCGCCGCGCAGCCGACCTGCTGGGCATAGAGGTGCCCGCCGCGGAGGTTCGGCGCCGGTTGATTTCGATCGGCGCGGCGGTCCATAGCACGGGCAGGAACCGCTTCAGCGTTATCGCACCGTCGTTCAGACCCGACCTTAACGAACCTGCGGATCTGGCCGAGGAAATTGGACGGCTGCGCGGCTTCGAAGAAATTGCCGACCGTCTGCCGGAACGCCCCGCGCACATCATTAGCCGCGACCCGGCGCGCGCGTTCACCGCGCGCACCAGGGAAGTGATGCTCGGATGCGGCCTGACGGAAATCCGCACCATTGCTTTTATAGCGCCGGAGGACAACCGGCGATTCCCAGGGCTGACGGGCGGATTGCCAGTGGTGGTTACCAACCCGCTGTCTGCCGAGCTGAGCCAATTGCGCACCAGCCTGCTGCCGGGATTGCTCGCGGCGCTGCGTTTTAATCTCAACCGGCAATCGGTTGCGATGCATGCGTTTGAAATCGCCAAGACTTTCGATCAGCGAAACGGCCTCCCGGGCGAAGCTCAGCGGCTGGCTGGGGTCAGCTACGGTGACTTCCTGCTGCCCGCCATTGGTTCGCGGCCAGTGCAGGCGGGATTCTTCACCGTCAAGGGGATTTTGGAAACGTATTTCCGCGGCCTGGGGATTTTCGACCAGGTCACATTCGTGATGATCGATTCGTCGCCCCTGCCCTATCTGCATCCCGGCGCGGCAGCCGAGATCAAGCTTTCGGGATCTTCAATCGGGGTGGCCGGCGAGCTTCATCCACAGGAGGCCTCATACCTGGAACTAAGCCGGAGTTGTGGATTGTTCGAGTTGGATTTCGGAGCGCTGGCCGACTATCGGCGGCCGCCGCGACATATCGAGCCGCCCCCCAGATTCCCCGCTGTACGCCGTGACCTGGCGCTGGTACTTGACCGCGATGTGCCCGGGGCGGCGGTGATTGAAACCATTGGGCAGCACGGACCTGCGCTGTTAGAGAGCGTCGAGATCTTCGACGTTTACACGGGCGAGGGAATTGCGGCGGACAAAAAGAGCGTTGCGTTGTCCCTGCGCTATCGCGACAAAGAGCGGACCCTGACCGACGAAGAAGTCAACCGTGCACACGAGGAGTTGGTCAAGATGGTATTGCCGCCCCTCAATGCCCAAATGCGGCAGTGAAATAAGGTGAATGAAGGGCGAAGCTTAACCTTGTAACTCCAGGTTGGTAGCATGTAGGCTCCTGACGAGCGTGCCGCAATGGTTAGCCAACCCGCACGGCGTTTAAGATCGAGCCGGCAGAACAGGGGGAAGCCCGCCAAGTCTGCCAATCCCACCAGTGCGCCCGAGCGGCCGCTCAAAATCGGCGAAGCCGCGCGCGAACTTGGCGTCGAAGCCTACGTGCTGCGCTTCTGGGAAACGCAGTTCCCCGACCTGCGCCCTTACCATACCGCTACCAAGCATCGGTTGTACGGCGCGCAGGACATGGAAACGCTGCTCCTGATCAAGCGCCTGCTGTACGAAGAGGGTTTCACGATCGAAGGTGCGCGCAAGCGGATCAAGGAGCTGGCGCAGGAGCAGGGTCACAGCAAAGCAGGCGCGACCAATTCATCCGCGGCGAAGAGCGCAAAGGCGCAAACCGCCGCGAAGCTGCCGGTGGAAGGGGCGGGCCGAGCAACGCGCCAAACGCTGGTAGAAATCCGGCGCGACCTGGAATCGCTCTACCATCTGCTTAAGGATTAGCTTCGATCCGCCGGCCTCAATACAGACGTTGCCGGCTGGCGGTGGCGCTCGTGCGCGTTTTTTCGATTATTGACCACAGCCTGCGTATGGACTCGGGAATATGATCGGCACTGTAACAGCGCGATGGCAGAGCTGGTTCGGTCAATCGACCGAGCATCTGGTCCTGCGCGAAGGGCCAGGCGAGATTGTTGCGGAAGCCGTGGTTCTCGGTGGGGACGGGGACGATATCTTTGCCGCGTGCTACCGGATTGAATGCGACAAGAGATGGTGTGTCCGCAAGGTGGAGTTCAGGCAGATCGGCCGCGATCACGAAATCGAACTCAGCAGCGATGGCGCCGGCAATTGGCGCGACGGTTCAGGCATTCCACTGCCGGCCCTTAACGGAGCGATCGATATAGACATATCAATCACGCCCTTCACCAATACTCTGCCGATTCGACGCCTCAATCTGCAAAGCGGTCAGTCAGCGGAAATCCTCGCCGTTTATATTCAACTCCCGGATCCGGTAATCACGACTGATCGGCAGCGCTACACCTGTCTGCAAGCCGGTATCCGCTACAGATACCAATCGGTTGATAGCGACTTCACTCGCGACATCGAGGTTGACGGCCACGGATTGGTCCTGACTTATCCAGGTTTGTTTCGAAGAAAGTCGTAACCGGCCCTGGAGACACTTCATTAAAGCCGTACCCCCGCTCGCGGCTAGTGGTTCCGAAAACCATTCAGGGCTCCTTCCGGTTTGAAAATTGCTGCAATCAGGAGTACGTCTAAGTAAATGCAAGGCAACCAGCGCTGAGCCCCGCTTCTCGCGCTGGCGAGGGAAAGCGAGACCGGCGCAAGAACTCTGCCAGGTCCCGCTTCTTAGCGACAGATGTGGTTCGACGTATGAGCCACCTGACCAACGATCAAGTCGAAGCACTGAGCATGATTGCTGTTGTCGTTCTTACCCTGCTTTGGATTTGGATATTTCTCCGCTGGCGACGGTGACTTATGCACGCAGAGGAAATGGGCGCCTTAGTGTTCCTTCTCGTCTTTATCGCGATACTGATCATCACGATTAAATGGCGTAATTAAGGCGGTCTTGTGACTCGGCGTCGGCTTCTCAAAATGATTTCAAGCGGCAGGCCGGCCAACTGGTGCAGGCGCAATAGCTCGGCGCCAAGCGCCTGACGCTTAGGTCCGGCTCGCCGTCATCATTATCACCTTGGCATGAGCAACATGATCGGCGGCGAATGCGACCGCTGATCGCTTATTTGGACATCGGGAGATAAGTCTGCCGGGCGGCTCCGGCTAATAAGAGAAGCCGCTTAGCGTCATCGTTGCCGAACCGCCAGGTGACTTCACCAAATGCGGATCTGACTCTGCGGCACAACGAAAGAAGAACGATGGTCCCCCGTATTGCCGGAATTGCTGCGCGCTTAAGCTGCCGCGATCACGCCATTGCTGAATCATCTTGAGCCGGGCGCCGGCACATTCGCCGTGGGAGGCAAACGTCGCGTGCGAGACCAGCATCACGGGTGAATTCGCGGCTTCGGGCGCCAACTGATGGACAGCCATTGGATTGTCCATGACATTTTCGTAAGGAGCCATGAGAAACCAGTTCTCGGCTCGCGCCGAGGTTGCGACGACCAGCATCAAGCCAAACGCTCCAACCATAGCCATTTTCATGGCAGGCTCCCCAGAGGTTAACTTTCGGAACGTGGCAAAAGCGGAGCCGGAGAAATGAGCGGGTTGGCTCCGCTCAAGGGTCGCGATGCATCGATATGTGTAGCACTTTCAATGCCAGCGGTGTTAGAGAATGCGGTGAGGGCGACCTTTCGGGAAATCTGCCGGCGGGGCCAACGTGAGCATCGCCAGCATCAACTACCGCCTCCACGACCCGCGCGGCCTCTAGCTTGGGGGCCTTTCGCTATGCCGCTGAAAAGATCGGGAAGGATTCTGGAACAAGCCCGGAATTCAAGCAGCCCGTCTATCGGCTGAAATTCCCAATATACAATATGCGTCGTATCGCATAGGGCGGTTCATCGATTCACCGCGGGTCAACTTCAGCCGCTGAGAGAAGCGACACTGTCGATCTTGGGCGCACCCAAACGACGATAAAATGGAGCGAGCGCGTGCGGTTGTGCGTGACAGGCAGCAAATCGCGGGTGCAGCCCGGAAGCCAGCAAGGAGTTATCGATGAGTAAGATACGGGTATTGGTTGGCACGCGGAAGGGAGCGTTCGTGATGACCTCGGACGGAAACCGTAAGCAATGGGACATCGCCGGTCCCGTTTTCGGAGGCTGGGAGGTCTATCATTTCAAAGGGTCACCCGTTGACCCGGATTGGCTTTACGCGTCTCAGTCCACCGGATGGTTCGGCCAACTCATCCAGCGCTCCAACAACGGCGGTAAGACCTGGGACCCGGTCGGCAACCAGTTTCTTTACGAGGGAACGCCCGGAACTCACCTGTGGTACGACGGCACGCCAAAGCCGTGGGAGTTCAAGCGCGTATGGGATCTCGAGCCGTCGCTCACCGATCCCGAGATGGTCTATGCCGGGGTCGAGGACGCCGCCTTGTTTCGGACCGTTGACGGCGGGAAGAGTTGGCAGGAAGTAGCCGGACTGCGGCGTCACGGCTCGGCCCCGTTGTGGCAGCCGGGCGGGGGCGGTCTGTGCCTGCATACGATCGTGCTGGACAGGAACCATCCCGAGCGCATCTTCTGCGCTATCTCGGCCGCCGGGGTGTTTCGCAGCGACGACAGCGGGGCGACATGGCGGCCGGTCAACCAGGGCTTGCATTCTGAGGGCATCCCCGACCCGAACGCCGAGGTTGGCCACTGCGTTCACCGTATCGCGGCGCATCCCTCCCGCCCCGACGTGCTGTTCATGCAAAAGCATTGGGACGTAATGCGCAGCGACAACGGTGGCCAGTCGTGGCAGGAAATCAGCGGCGACCTACCCTCCGACTTCGGCTTTGCGATCGAGGTTCACGCGCATGAGCCCGACACCGTCTATGTCGTCCCGATCAAGAGCGATTCCGAGCACTACCCGCCCGACGGGAAGCTGCGCGTGTATCGGAGCCGGTCGGGCGGTAACGAATGGGAACCGCTCACCAGGGGGTTGCCGCAAAGCGACTGCTACGTGAACGTGTTGCGCGGTGCGATGGCGGTCGACCAGCTCGATTCCTGCGGGGTGTACTTTGGCACGACCGGCGGCCAGGTGTACGCGTCAGGCGACGCGGGAGACAACTGGGCGCCGATCGTGCGGGATTTGCCCGCCGTGCTTTCGGTCGAGGTACAGACGCTGCCATGATTCGAGTTGTGCTCCCGGCACATCTGCGCAAATTGGCGCGCGTCAACGGTGAGGTGAAGCTCGACGTTGAGGGCGAAGCCACGCAATGCACCTTGCTCGACGCATTGGAGGAACGCTACCCGATGCTGCGCGGGACGATTCGCGATCACGTTACGAAAAAGCGGCGCCCATTCGTAAGGTTCTTCGCCTGCCAAGAGGACCTTTCGCACGAAGCGCCGGACGCCGCACTGCCGGAAGCGGTCGCTAGCGCGGCTGAGCCGTTTTTGATTGTGGGTGCCATGTCCGGCGGTTAGGTCCGCGGCATGCGCCTACTCCAGACGGGCGGGCGCGGTGCCCCGCTCCACGGCATCAGGAGTCGGCATGCTCCTGCGACGCTAACTCGACGGTGGGAGCGGCGGGAGCCACCGCAGCTTCCGGCGCGGCTGCCTGCG
>DATFSZ010000162.1:0-4430 GCA_035262365.1 Binataceae bacterium (SeqCode) | reverse complement strand
AGCGTTGGGCAGCTTCACCACGTCCGTCTGACGGTCCGTCAGAATCCGGACATTCGCTGTCATGCCAGGGAACAATTTCAGTTCGGAATTGTCGAACCGGATCACCACGTCATAGGTGATAACGTTTTGCACGTTAGTCGCGTTTTCGCGGATTTGCGTCACCGCTCCCATGAATGCCTGTCCGGGAAACGCATCCACGGTAAACGTCACGGGTTGATCCACTTTCACCCGGCCGATATCCGACTCATCGATATTGGCGTCCACCTGCATCTTGGTCAGGTCTTTGGCGATGTTGAAAATCGTCGGCGCCGAAAACGAAGCCGCCACGGTTTGGCCCACGTCCATGTTTCGAGCCACCACAAATCCGTCCACCGGGGAAATGATTTTGGTGTGCTGCAGATCCAGCTCGGCTTGCACCTCGTTGGCTTGCGTTTGCTTCACCTGGGCTTCCGCTGAGTCAAGCTGCGTCTGCACCACCTCCCGCTGCGCCTTGGCCGATTCTTGGCTGTCCTGAGCCGCCGTCAACTGAGCTTCCGCCGCAGCCTGAGCCGCCTGAGCCTGATCGTACGTCGCTTGCGCAGTGTCCAGGTCCTCCTGCGCGATGATGCCGTCTTTCTTCATGAGAATGCGCCTGTCTAATTTCGTTTTTGCGTCGCTGACGGCGCTTTTAGCCTTCACAATGTTGGCTTCTTGATTCTTCACGTTCGCGAAGGCGTTGGCGATATCCGCATCGGCCTTTTTCAGGCTCGCCTTGGCGTTCACCACGCTGGCCTTGGCGCTGTCTATGGAGGCTTTGGCTTGATCGACTTTCGCTTGAAACGGCACCGGATCGATCACCGCGACCAGGTCGCCCTTGTGCACGTGCGAGTTCCAATCGGCGTGCAGCTCCACAATGTTGCCCGACACCTGGCTTCCCACCTGGACGTTGATGACGGCGTTGACCGTGCCCGTGGAAGAAATCACCGAATCGATCTCGCCGCGCTCAATCTTGGCGGTGATGTAATCGACCTTCTTTGAGCTGTTGTAAAAGGTAAAGCCGGCCACTGCGGCGATCGCCGCCAGTACCGGCAAACCGATCAGCCACTTACGATTGGAAGCCTTCATTCGATCTCCTAGACCCACTTGTCATGACGAACCGGGCTACGCCGCGAGTTACAGTTCCGCCCCTGCCATCCGGCAGGGGTTTACAATCCTTTACATTTCCTCGGGCGGCGCCGTTGGGCCTTCGTTTGTTATATATTGATTTGGCTTCCAGCACAACTCTCGCCACGCTCCGCGAAACCGGCGCCTATCTGCGGGGGCACTTTCAACTTACCAGCGGCTTGCATTCCGACGAGTACCTGCAATGCGCGCTGGTGCTTCAGCATCCGGCTATCGCGGAACGCCTTGGGAAAGAGCTGGCGGCACAGTTTCCGGCTTGCGATCTCGTCGCATCCCCGGCCCTGGGCGGTCTGATTATCGGTCATGAGGTCGCGCGGGCGTTGGGCCGGCGATTTCTCTTCACGGAGCGCGACGCAAGTGGAAAAATGGCCTTGAGGCGCGGATTCACCGCGCGTTCCGGCGAAACTGCCGTGGTGGTGGAGGATGTAGTCACGACGGGCGGCAGCACCCGCGAAGTCATCCAGGTGCTTCAATCTCTGGGAGCCCGCGTCGCCGCTGCCGGGTCGATCGTCGATCGTAGCGGAGGCAGAGTGGAGTTGGGCGTGCCTCGCGTTGCGTTGACCACGCTCGAAGTGAGCGCCTGGGATCCGACCGACTGTCCCCTATGCAAGCAAGGCATTCCGGTGGAAAAGCCTGGTAGTCGTCAGTCATCAGTCCTCAGTCATCAGAAGAGCTGACAACTGATAACTGACAGCCCCTATGCGCCGCATCCGCATCATTGTCAGCTATGACGGAACCTGCTATCACGGCTGGCAGGTTCAGCCCGAACTGCCTACCATTCAGGGCGCGATTCAGGACGTGCTTGGCAGAATTGAAGGCGCTCCGGTTCATATTACAGGCTCGGGCCGTACAGACGCCGGAACACATGCTTTAGCGCAAGTAGCGGCGTTCGATCTGAACAACCCGATTCCCTGCGAGAATCTGCGCAGAGCCATGAACCGTCTTTTATCCCGCGACATTCGCGTGCTGGAGGCGGCCGAAGCCGCTCCCGATTTCCATCCCCGCTATGATGCTGTCGCCAAAACCTACGAGTACCGCATCTGGCGCGACGAGGTGTGCCCTCCTTTCGAGCGCCTCTACGTGCACCACCATCCCTATCCTCTGGATGAGCCTTACATGGCCGATTTGGCCCCATTGATCGAAGGCGAGCACGATTTTTCCGCCTTCGCGGCGGCCGACAAGGCCGACGAGTTGGGGGGATCCAAGGTCCGCCGCATTTTTTCGTCTTGCTTGCAGCGCTCGGGCGACAGGCTGATTTACCGCGTCCGAGGCAGCGGTTTTCTAAAGCACATGGTGCGGAATATCGTGGGCGTTCTGCTTGAGATCGGCAAGGGGAATCTGGATCGAGCCGAACTCGAAGCCCGACTCACACTCAGCCCAATCCCGCCTGGCCCCACCGCGCCCGCGCGTGGGCTCTTCCTGATAGGCGTCGAGTATAAGTAAACGCCTCTACGATCCCCGCAAGACATCCGCGAGCGCAATTCCTTCGGCGGCGCCTGCCGCCGCTGCCCAAACGCTGCGCATCACAAACAGACCGACGACGTTGCGCATCCCGGCTCCTATGGCAAGGCGAACCGCGATCTCCGTTCTCCTTTGCGCCACCTGATGCGCGATAGCGGCGAAAACGCCGGCCAGAGCAAATGCCCAAACCCCAAGGATTTTGTTCAAGAATTTAGCACAAAAAACGTGCGCCGGCGGCCTTGAGCGGCGCCCGTAGCCGCGTTTCACCGCCTTCACATCGGCAATCGAACTGCTCCCAGATCCGCTGATTCGTTTACCATGCTGGAGCAGTCGTCGCCGCCGAGGATGAAGCCTTGGCAATGGGTCTTTTTCGCCGCTGTTTTCGCGGCTGCGTTTTTGCTCCGCGTCCACGACCTCTCGCGGATTTTTCTGTGGCTGGACGAGACCGATCTATTCAACGAATCCATATACGGCAATCACCATAGATCGCTGCTGGATTTCGCCTTCGGCACTCGCAATGGGACCACCCAGAGCTGGGGCTGGTCCGCCATCTTCTGGATCGTGACGCGGGCGTTTGGGCCGAGCATCGCGGTGGCGCGGATGCCAACCGTGCTGGTAAACACCGCCGGCGTTGCGTTGCTCTTCGCACTGGTCTACCGTTTGTTGCCGGAGTCCTCGGTCAACCGTTTCTGGCCTGCGTTGTTCGCAGCCATCTTCGCGCCATCTCCGTAGTCCAGATGAACTATTCGCAGCAGACCTATCCCTACGGAGCCACTCCGTTTCTGGCGCTCGCGGTGATGCTGGCTCGCTTCGAGGTCCGTGCGGCCGCCGGCGTTGAATGGAAGGCGACGCCGCGCCTGTTCCGCGCGGTTACGTTGTACACGGCCGCAATCTCGCTACCGTTCTGCGTCCACGCAAGCGCTGCCTTGATTCCGGCCCTTTCGATGGCCGTTATCGGTTTCGGCGCCCTCCAGGGCCTACGCTCGCAGACAGGGCAAGAGCGTAAGAGATTGCTGCGCTGGGCGGCTGCTTCCGCCGTCATTATCGTTTGCGCCGCGGCCCTGGGGCCAAGAACCCTAAATACGGCTACCGCCCGTATTTGGCGGATTATTATGAAGCGCCATCGCTTCATGCGATCCCCAATCTGCTTCTGCACGCCTACGGGCTCGGCTCCTATGCCCTGAACTTGTTCTACAACCCGGCCCTCTATTTTCCCAATCGGCTGAACCCGGCGATTTTGCCGTTGGTGCTGATCTGCATTCTTGGGTGGGGGCTCGCGCTATGGGGACAATTCGGGCGCGAGATCCGTCATCTCGCGGTCTTTTCGGCGGCCGCCATCGCGCTGCCGGCCAGTTTATCGTCCCTGAGAGTGTTTCCGTTCGGAGGCGTGCGACAGCTTTTGTTCTTGGGTCCGTTTCTGATGGCGTTCGCCGCCCTGGGGCTCTATTCGCTGCGCGCGAATCGATTCGCCAAATATATGGGCCTCGCCGCCGCGGGCGCCTGCCGCGTACACCGCCGCCGCGCGAAGCTCGTGGCGAATCGGCTCGCCTGTCCTTTCCGTCGATCTTGGTTTAGTGTGTCGCAGCGGAAAATATTGTGTGAGTCAAGAACAAATTCGTGGCGGCGCAAAAACCGCTTCGTCGCGGTCGCGGCTCAGAATGGGCGCTTGCTGTAGCCGGTGACGGAGCCGCGACCGCTAGGGAGTGCCTCATGGCCCTCGGGCCCCCAAGGTGATGAAGATGCCTGGAGGGCGGGCTTAGCCCGCGCGAGGCTTCGGCCTCGCTGCCGTGGGGCGGCGCTCAACCGAG
>DATFSZ010000161.1:0-34497 GCA_035262365.1 Binataceae bacterium (SeqCode) | reverse complement strand
GGGCGGCGGGCTGGCGGCTAGGCTTACCGGGGTGTTCAACTCGAAGGGGCTGCGGAGGTCCAGCTTTTTCCCTATTTCGCGCAGTGCGGGCAGAACTTCCTGGCCCAGCAAGCGGATGCACGTCTGAGAGTCCTCGTGGCTGATACGGCCGTCGTTGGCCCATAGCGCCAGGATTGAGGGCTGCGTCTCCTCCAGGATGACGCGCAGTTTTTCGATCACCTGTTTAGGCGTACCGGCGATGATCGACAGCGACGCCACCATCTCTTCGAAAGAGCGGGATCCCTGCCCCGTGCGGTAGCCCGCACGGACTTCCGCCAGGCCGCGCCGCGCCCAGGTGCCGAGGTAGCCCGAGGGCGCCGCCCACACCGGATGCTGGAGGCCGATCAGCTCGCCCTGCATCCACATGAACTCGCGTGCATTGCGCAGCGCCTTCTCTTCGGTCTCCGCCACGTGGCATCGAATCAGGTATCCGCGCTGCTCCGGTCCCGAGCGGTAACCCGCGACCGCCGCCGCCTGGTCATAAGTGCTCCATACCGTCATTGCTTCCTGCACGGGCAGGTTGAGCGCGATGTACGGGTAGCGCCGGCGCGCCGCCCACACGATCGTCTCGCGGCTGGAAATTCCGGGAATCCAGACCCGCGGATGGGGCTTTTGCAGCGGTACCACCCACGGATTGACTACCCGGAACTGGTAGTGCTCGCCTTCCCATCGCCAGGGGCCGGGCGTGGTCCAGGCTTTGATGATCAGGTCGTGCGCCTCTTCGAAGCGCGCGCGATTGAAGGCCGGGTTGATGTTGGCTGCGATCGACTCGACGCCGCCGCCGCGCACGAAGCCCGAGACCAGGCGCCCCTTGGAGATGAGGTCGATCATCGCCAGTTCTTCGGCCAGGCGGATGGGGTTTTCGGCGATCGGCAGCGGATTGCCCAGCAGCACAAGTTTGACGCGCCGGGTAGTGGCCGCCAGGATCGAAGCGAAGATGTTGCATTTGGCCTGCATGCAAAAGGGAGCGTTGTGATGCTCGTTGAGCATGATGCCGTCGAAGCCGACCTCGTCGACCAGCATGTATTCTTCCAGCCGCTCGTTGTAGAGGCGGCTGGCCGCGGCCGAATCGAAGAAGGCGTTGGGGAACAGCAGTGCGCTGTAGCCGAACCGATCGCTTTGCTCGGACGAATAGGCCGACATGGGCTGCTCGGTGAAGTACATCAGATGCATGTCGGTCCTCTGTCGTTAAGCACGGCTCCGCTGGTTGTGTTAAAGCTAAGGATCGATCAAATCCCGGACGCGGTCCATCATCCCGACGCCGCCGCCGGATACATTGCGCATGGTATCATCGATTCGCTGCCGCCGCATGAACGGGTCGAACAAACGTCGCGAAAGGATGAGGCTGGAAATGCTGACCAGGTTGACAGTGCTCGCCGCCGGAATCTGGCTGGTGCTGGGGATCAAGCCCGCCCTGGCGCAAACAATTCCGGGCGAGCAGGATTACAAGAACAACTGCGCCGTCTGCCATGGACCTACCGGCAAGGGCGACGGCGAAGCGGTAACCGTACTCCCCGCGCTGAAGCCGAAGGATCTGAGCCAGATTGCGAGGAATAATCACGGCGAGTTCCCCGCCCAGGCGATTTACCAGGCGATCGACGGGCGCGACAACATCTACGCGCACGAGTTGGGCGAAAACCGGATGCCGACGTGGGGCGTCAACTGGCAGATGGGGGTAGGGGAACCCAATCCCGCCAGCGAACGCGACACCCGGAAGCGCATCCAGGATTTGGTTAGTTACATCAAGACCCTGCAGGAGAAGTAGTTGAGGATGGGGTCCTGCACCCGCCCAGCCCAATCCAACTACCTCACGTGCGGCAGCACCTGCTCTGCCAGGAGGCGCATCACCCGCTCGCTGCTGGTTATGAAGATGAACTGAGTCACGCCCCAGTCCTGTGAGCGATGCCGCAGCTGTTGCACGCATGAATCCGGCGTGCCAATCAGCAACATCGGCGAAGCTAGTGCCTGTTCGGGTGTCATGCCGAACGCGCGGCCAATCTTTTCCGCCGCTGTACGCGTGTCCGCCTCGGACTCCGTCACCGCGATCGCGGAGGGGATGTTGCTGACCGCGACCGCATCGCGGGCGCGTCCATGTTTGACGGCTTCGTCGCGCACGAACTCGGCGCGTTCCTTGAAGCGTCCTTCATCGAAGCCGGTCAGATCGGCGGCACGGAAACCACCGGAGCGGCCCACCTCCCAGGTGATATTGGCGACGGCGGCGTGTTTGGCGGCGATACGCAGCACGGGGCGTCCGCCGCCGCCAATTATGATTGGCGGATGGGGTTTCTGGATCGGTTTGGGATAAAGAATCGCTTCGTGGAGTTGATAATGCCTGCCGCTGAAGGTGGTCTGCTCATTGGTCCATAAAGAGCGGATACAGTTCAGTGCTTCGTCGAGCATCTCCAGGCGGATCTTCATCTCGGGAAAGTTGATTCCGGTCATGCGGAACTCGGTCTCGCCGTAGCCCGTTCCCAATCCGGCCACGACGCGTCCGCCGCTTAGATGATCCAGCGTCATCAGGCTCTGCGCGGTCAACACCGGATAGCGGAACAGGTTGTTGAGCACCAGATGACCCACGCGAAGCCGGCGCGTCGCCTCTATCGCCACCGCCGCGCTCACCATCGTGTCATAGGATATCTGCCGCGGATCCACCTTTCCCTGCGCCCGCTCATAGACGATATGGTCGCCGAGCACGGCCAGGTCGTAGCCCAAACCCTCCACGGTCTGAGCCAGGTCGCGCAGCTTCGCAAAATCCATGTGGCTTAGCAGGATACCGAATTCCATCGTTCCTCCATGTTCCGATCCCTCGAGGTCGCCTGCATGCAGGCCGGCATTATGGACTACTACAACAGCCCTGGTCTTCCCTATAGCATCGTCTCAAACAGCACATGCATGGGAGCTTGAACGATGATGACGCCCAATTACTCAACGATGGACGCCGCCCTGGAAATGGTCCTGAAAGCCGGGCCCGATCTTACAAACGGACTTACCAGCCACGCATCGATGGGGGCTGAGGCGATGTGCTCGATGGGCCGTGCTGACGCGGTGATTTCCTGGGTTGAAAACTATCGCCACATGTTTACCGATCGTCCGCGCCCGTCGGTGAAGATCGATATGAACCGATGGCGCGACGCGCTGGGTGTGGTTAACCGTTTCGCGGATTGGGTGGTGTTTTTTCAAAACGAACTCAGGGAGCGGCGGTGGGTGGAAGTCATTCGGCAATGGGGAGCGTTGCTGTCGCCGGGCCTCGTGGGCGCGGCAACCCACGGTATCATCCGCACGGGCCACGCGGTACGCGCGCTCTCCCAACAGGAAACGCCAGCCAGGGTTGCAGAATTGGCGGAAGGATTAGCCTACTGGGCAGCGACCTACGAGGAGCTGCCCGAAAAGCGCACCTCAAGGCCTACCAGCCTGCCGTCGCTCGCGATTGACTCAGTGCCGATATTGCCGCTCCAGCGCCGGGGTCATTTTCACACTATCGTCGAGGCGCTGGTTCAGCTTGACGATTTTCCGGCGTTTGCCGAGACCATCTCGATGGTGGAGACGGGCGGCAGTGCGCCGGCCTTCATTTCGGACCTGACCGAGACCTTCGCACGCATCTATCTGACCAACGCGCACGACATCATCACCACAATCGCACTTATTCACGCGGTCGACGCGCCGGCCGCCCTGCGGCATATCTCGGCTTATCTTGATACCGGGGGTGTTCGCGAAGGATTGTCTTTCGCATGGCAGGCCTCGGCATCGCTTTACTCCATCTACGGCATTAATCCGCCGCAAGCCGATTCGGTGGCCGGCGCCGCCGCCGATCCGGCGGAATTGTTTCAGCATGCGATCGATGCCGGCGATGAGCACGCCATCAAATTTACCGAGGTTTGCCTGCGCGAGCATGCCATGAACCCCAAGCCTTGCTACCTGGAAGCGGCGCGCCACGCGATCGGCGTGCTGAAAGCGATCGGCAAGGTTTGAGCAGAGAGAAGTGAGAAAATAGAAACTGGAAAAGAGCGCCGCTCCTCACTCGTTGCTCGATGACATTTGGTTACTAACCCATGTCTTTTCACAATCGGAGGCCTGCGGTGTATTAACCGCTTCGAATGGCTTCTCGATCGACAAGGGCAGCGGTGGAGATCTCTCCAAAGCCGACGGTCCGGACGCATCGTGCCGCAGTCGAGTTGGGGGCGGTGGCGCCGTTCGATTTCGATTTGACGCTGCGCTACATGCGGATTTGGCCGGCCGCGGTGCTGGAGCGGGTCGAGAATGGGCGCTATCGGCGCGCGATTCACGTTGGCGGACGCGATGTGCTCCTGTCGCTTCATTCCATTGGTACGCGCACGCGGCCCCGGCTGGTTTTGGAGGTTTCCGGCCCCGCGATCGACCGCTTTGTCGTTGCGCAGGCGGCCGTGCTGGTGCGCCGCACGTTTTTGCTCGACGCCGATCCCGCGCCATTCCTGAAAGCCGCGCAGGCCGACCCGGTGCTGGCGGAGGTGGTGGGACGGCTGGGCGCTTTGCGGCCGATTCAGATTATCGACCCGTTTGAGGCGGTGTTGTGGTCGATCCTCGGCCAGCAGATCAACCTGGCGTTTGCGCGACGGCTGAAGCTGGCACTGATCGAGATGTGCGGAAGCCATCTGGAGATCAGTGGGGAACGATTCGGTTTATTTCCGCGGCCCGCACAAGTGGTGAATCTCGACGCTCGGCTTGCGCGCGAGCGCCAGTTCAGCCGCCAGAAGGTTGAATACGTAAAGGGTATCGCCGCAGGCGTGCTCAACGGCCGGATCGACTTCGACGCGTTGCGGGCCGCAGCGCCGGAGCAGGCGCTGAACGGGCTGATCGCAATAAAGGGAATTGGCCGCTGGACGGCGGAATACTTGCTGATTCGCGCGTTGGGCTTTCCCGACGCGATCCCCGCCGCCGACGTCGGACTGCGCAAGGCAATCGGCAAGGCCTATGGGATGGATCGCAACGCGACCGAAGACGAAGTCCGCGTGCTGGCGAAGAAGTGGGCAGGATGGCGCGGCTGGGCCGCCTTCTACTGGTGGCTGGAACGCCTGTTGATGCTCTATCCAATTTGACATCCGCCCATCAAACAACTAGCCCTATGGCGAGAAAAATCCGGCGCGCGAAGGAGACTCTCACCCCAACCCTTTCCCTGGCCAGCAAGAGAGGAAAGAGATATGAGCCTCTCCCGGTTCGGGAGAGGAGATTAGGGATGGTCGTTGCGAGATGGGCGGGCCGTCCTGCCCGTCATCGCTGGGCCGTGCGCCTGAGAATGCCTTCATTTTTCCTCGCCTGGGAGAGGCCTGGAAAGAGGGCAGCGACGAGACAACTTATCTCGCCATGCGTTCAGCTAACCGCATCGGCGACGCAGAAAGGTTTTCGAGATGCCGACCAAATATACGCAGGTCGCGGGCCATCCGACCTATTACTATTACGTTGGCGCGACGACCACTCCCGACGTGGTGCCGGATTTCTCCCGCGGCAAGGCGATAGTGTTCGTCCATGCCTCGGGCTCCAACGGCCACAGCTGGTATCATCAGATCAACGCTTTGGGAGCCAGGCACAGCCCGATTGCCATGGACATGCCGGCGCATGGCCGCTCTGACGGGGTGGTGGGCTTCGAGACCGTCGCGCAATACACCGACTTCCTGGCCGCATTCATGGACGCCTTGAAATTGAAGTCCGCGGTGATCGCCGGACGCTCGCTGGGCGGAATGGTGGCACTGGATTTCGCGATTCGGAATCCGGACCGTACCCAGGCCGTAATCGCAATCTGCACGGCCGCCAAATTCAATATCCCGGCCGAGCGGCTGGCCGGCTTGGAAGCGGTGGCCAAGGGACGTGCCAGCCAGCAGTTCAACAACGATGGCTTTTCAGCCAGGACCGTTAAGGAGAATTTCGACGCGGTCCGCGAAAGCTGGGGTGAACAGGTGAAAACCGACCCGCGGGTGCGATGGACCGACGTGAAGGCTTGCGCGGCGGCGGATCTGAGCGGCGGTTTGGGCAAGATCAAAAAGCCGACTCTTGTGCTGGCGGGCGCCGACGACACCACGGCCACGGTCGCGGACGCGCAATTTATCGCGGAGCACATCCCGGGGGCCAGGCTGGCGAAGATCGCCGACGCGTCGCACAATCTCCCGACGGAACGTCCGGCCGAAGTAAACGCCGAGATCGAAAAGTTTCTCTCGCAACTCTAAGCCTTGGGAATCACTGACGTGAGTCTGAAAAAGAAAACAGCCATCGTTGGCGTCTACGAGCATCCGACCCGCTTTTCGCCCAGCAAAACCACCTACCAGTTAATCGCGGAAAGCGCGCGCGAGGCGCTGGCGGATGCAGGACTGACGATCAAGGACGTGGACGGATTGTTCAACGCCGGCGGAGGCGGTTTGATCGGCAGCCTGGCGCTGGCCGATTATCTGAACCTCTATCCGACCTATACCGACACGACTAACTATGGCGGTTCCTCATTCGTCGGTCACGCCGCGCACGCCGCTGCCGCAATCTCCGCCGGCCTGTGCAACGTCGCCCTGATTTGCTACAGCGCCACACCGGTATCCACGCCGATGGCCGGGATCGGCGGCGGCGGTGGAGGCGGAATGATTGGCGACCCGAGCACGCATTTCGAGCAGCCCTACGGTCCCACGATTATCAACGGCTACGCGATGACGGCGCAGCTCCACATGCACGAATATGGCACCACCGCCGAGCAACTGGCGGAAATCGCGGTGACCACCCGTATGCACGCGTCGTTGAATCCACACGCCAAGTATCGCGACCTCCTGACGGTGGAGGACGTGCTCAAGTCGCGCGTCATTTCCACGCCGCTGCATCTGCTCGATTGCTGCGTGGTCAGCGACGGCGCCGGCGCGGTGGTGATGACCTCCGCCGAGCGCGCGCGCGACCTGCGCAAGAAGCCGATCTACATCCTGGGGTCGGGTGAAGCGATGCGTCACGCCGCCGCGGGTCATCGCGATCTGATGGATATCGCGACCAATGACTCCGCCCGCCAGGTCTATGAGCGCTCAGGGCTGACCCCAAAGGACATCGACATGGCGATGATCTACGACTCCTTCACCATCACCGTGTTGATGCAGTTGGAGGCCCTGGGTTTTTGCAAGCGCGGCGAAGGCGGCGCGTGGGTAAGCGGCGGGCGGCTGCGCTACGACGGCGAGTTTCCGCTCAACACCGACGGTGGGGGTCTTTCCAATAACCATCCCGGGATGCGCGGAATTTTCCTGCTCATCGAAGCGACCAGGCAGCTGCGCGGCGAAGGCGGCCCGCGCCAGAGCAAAAAACCGCTGCACACCGCGATCGCCAGCGGAATCGGCGGCATCCTGGGCTACCGGCATGCCGCGGCGAGCGTCATTCTTTCGAATCAATAAGCGCCGGCGCACAAGGGATCGATCATGGCCGAGGAAAAAGACAAAAAACCCTACCAGAAGCCTGTGCCGAGTTTTGATGAGGAGAGCCGTCCCTTCTGGGAGGCCACCAAACGGCATGAGCTGTACGTCCAGCGATGCCGGGACTGCGGCTTCGTTCAGTACCAGCCGCGCGCGGTCTGCGTGGGCTGCCTGTCATCCGACGTGCTGTGGGTAAAGTCCAGCGGCCGGGGCAAAATCTATACGTTTACCGTGACAAATCAGAACCCCGCGCGCGGCTTTCGCGATACATTGCCTTACATAATTGCACACGTGGATCTGGAAGAAGGCGTCAAATTGTTGGCCAACGTTGTCGACTGCAAGCCCGAAGAGGTTAAAATAGGGATGCCGGTCGAGGCGGTATTCGCTGACGTTACGCCCGAGGTGACCTTGGTCAATTTCCGCCCGGCCAGGTAATCGCGCAAGGAACCAGCCAGAATAAATGGGTACTATTCTCGATCTGCACAGCCACAGCGAGGCGTCGGAAGACAGCCGCGCGCCGGTGGAGGCCTACCTCAACTGGATTCGGCTGCGGCGGCAGGAACGGCCCGTCGACGGGATTGTCCTGACCGAACATCGCCAATGGCATCGCGAGGGCGACTACCGCGAGCTCGAAGACAAATTTGGCACCATGATCCTGAAGGCCACCGAAGCCGAAACCGACTACGGCCACATGCTGGTGTTCGGCGTCAATGAAGACATCGCGAACCGCTTTGATTTCGCCAACATTCGCATCCCGGCGCAGGAGCTGATCGACGAGGTGGCGCGGATGGGCGGCGTGGTCGTCCCTTGCCATCCGGGACGGCCCAACGTCGGACTGTGCGAACATTACGTCACCAAGCCTCCGCTTGAGAACGTGGTTGCAGTGGAGGCGATCAACGGCGGCTCGCGCCGCGGAGAGGACGAGCGCACCGCGGAGCTGGTGTCGAAGTATGGCTATCGCGGCACGGGAGGATCGGATTCACACCTGGTGAGCCTGATTGGGGTGTGCGCCACGCGGTTCGAAGGCGACATCAAGGATATCGACGCGCTGGTACGCGAACTCAAGTTAGGGCGCTACGAACCGGTGGACTTTCGCGCGCCCCGCAAACCGGTGCCCCGCGCGATTCCCGAACAAACGGCATGAGGCGGCCCGCAGGGTTGAGCAGCTGAAAAGAACCGGCGCCGAGGCCGGTGCTACATTCGGAAATAGGAAAATGGCACTCGACTACGATCCATCAATAATCGGCAAGGTGTTCGAAGAAACTGATCCGGTGGCCGTCTCCGCTCAGGAGATCAAGGACTTCTGCGCGGCCGTCGGCGAGACCAATCCCTGGTACACGGACGAGGCCGCTGCGCGCAAGGGGCCTTATGGCGAGGTGGTCGCGCCGCCGATGTTCGCGCTGACCTTCCGCAACGGGCGCCATTTCTTTCAGAACATTCCGCACTTCGGCAAGGGCGGCTTCGACGCCGGACGCGACGTTGAATTCGTCAAGCCGGTCCGCGCGGGCGATCAGATCACGCTGGTTTCTCACGTCAAGGAAATCTACGAGAAGACCGGCCGCAGCGGCGCGATGTACTTCGTTACGGTGCGCTCCACAGTCAAGAATCAGAACAAAGAGGTGGTCGCCCACATCGACCATCGCTTCATGGGGCGGCTTTAGATGAGCGGCAAGGAAGTGAAAACCCTGGAAAACATACAGATTGGCGACAATATCGGTCCACAGCCCTTGTTTCTCGCCAAGGATAGTGTCCGCGCCTACTGCAACGCCGCCGGCTTGGCCGGAGTGCCGCGCTTCACTGACGACGAACTGGCGCGCAAGGAAGGTCTGCCGGGAATGATCACGCCCGGCAACATGAGCGCCGCGCTAATCGGCAAGCTCGTCACCGACTGGGCGCAGCCAGCCAACGGCCGCCTGGTCAGAATCGGCACCACCTACCGCAGTCCCGTGCTGCCCGAACATAACCTGTCCTTGCAAGGCTTCGTGACACAGGTGGATCATAGCGAGCACACCGCCGAAGTGGACATCTGGATCGAGAACGAAGACGGCGACCGCCTGGTTACCGCAACCGCCACGGTGAAGTTCGAGCCCAAGGCTTGAAGCGCCGCCGCAGTTTATTCAAACCACATTGCGAGTGGCGCGAGCACGAAACGCCCGCGCACTATCACACCGAAGGAATGCCTGCTCCAACCTCGGAGCGCACCGATAATTAGAGCATCGCGCCGCGAAACGGGTCGTCACGCTGGGGCGGATATTGCAGCAGATTGATTGCCCATCGGCGCGCCTGGCGCATCGCATCCTCGGCCCGCCTGAACAGGCGCTCGCGGTACATCGTGCTCCAGACGTACACGTCAACCGAGGGCTCCTCGCCCAGGAACACGTCAATCAGCCAGTCTTCGATCTGCGGTCCGCAGATCAGCAGGCGAACCAAACGCCCGTGATCGATCACGATGCCGCGCGCCTCGCGCGGCAGGCGGAATTCGTCCTTGACCCGCTTGATGAGATGCTTGGGGTAGTGCTCCTCGGTCATCGACACCATGGTCCATCCGCCCTGGGGCGGATTGGATTCGCGCGCGATGTTGAGGTTGTTGTCGGTCAGATGGTCCTTGGCGCGATCCTGGTCGTAGTCCCGCGCCACGCTGTAGAAGCTCATCGCGATCGGCAAGGGCGGAGGTTCGGGCTCGTTGCTGCGGGCCGCCTTGGGCTTCTTGACAGTGGTTTCAACCCACCAGCGATCTTCGACGTTTGGTTTATTGGCCATGAGCCCTAAGCTCGCGCCGCGCGTGCGCGAGTGCGCCGGGCGGCTTTGACTCGGACCTTGTTTCTGGCCCGCGCAGCCTGACGTTTGCCGGCCATCAGGCGGCGTCCACCGCTGCGCCGGGCAGCTATGGGCGTGCTGCGCCGTGAGGATGCGGCCGAGGTGCGTCGCGAGCCGGTCGCGACAGCGCGGCCCAGCCCCCGCGTCGCGGCGGCGCGCCGGAGCCCCCGCACCATCCGGCGGGTAAAAGTGTCTGCCTTGCGTTCCGCGTCGGTCCAGAACAGAAAATGGCCCATTTCATGATAGAAGGTCTGGACCCACATTCGTTCGGTCTTGTAGATGCGACCGCGCTTCCAATTTTCCGGATGGATGAGGTGAATTCGACCGTTTTCGTAGGTTTTACCAGCGGTTTTGCCCCAATCGATATATTCGTACCATTCGATTCGGGGACGCTTTATCCCGTAAAACCGGCAAAACTCGCCCACCGCGCGCCGGAATTCGGCGGCCTTATGGGTGCGGAAATAAACACTCAGGCCTCGGTCGATTACCCTGCGGAGCGCCAGCGGCGGGACAATCATGCGCACGGAACGAATTTCCTCCCGGTGCGCCGATTCTAGAAAGGCGCTTCGACCGCAGTCAATGTCTGCTAAAAATCGCAGTGTTTGCGGCCCGTTTTGGGATCAGACTCCACGAACCCGGAATTTGGCGGGGTGGATTTCCAGCTCTGTCACTCGGAAAAAAGCGGCTTACCGAGACCAGCGGATTTGGTATAGTTGTCGCGGTTTCACTTCGCGCACAAAGAGAGGGCCCAGAAAATGGCAGATTTTTACTCCGCCGACGCTCCCAAGACCCTGCGCAAGCTGCGCCAGCTCAAACCGGACATGTTCAAGTCCTTTATCGACTTCGACCAGGCGGTGTTCAAAGACGGCGCGATCAGCGGCAAGATGAAACAGCTGATGGCGATCACCGCAGCCCACGTCACCCAATGCCCGTGGTGTATCGATGTGCACACCAAGGCCGCGGTCGAGCACGGCGCCAGCGAGGAGGAGATCGCCGAGGCCGTGTTCGTGGCGATGGCAATGCGGGCAGGCGCCGCGTTTAGCCATAGCATAATTGCGCTAAACTCAGCAGAAGAGGCTCACAAGCACTAATTCGCGCAGTCAAAAAGCATGGATCAGCCTGAACCGAACCGTAACACCCGGCGCGTCGACATCGGCGGCATCCCGGTGGGCGGAGACGCCCCGGTGGTGGTGCAGTCGATGTGCGCCACCCGCACGATGGACGTTGACGCCACTGTCGCCCAGACGCATCAACTTTCCGACGCGGGAGCGGGAATCGTCCGTATCGCGCTGGACAACGAGAAAGAGGTTGCCGCGCTAAGGGAGATCCGCGCCCAGACCAGGGGCATAGTGCTGTCGGTCGATCTGCAGGAGAACTACAAAATCGCCGACAAGGTTGCGCCGCACGTCGACAAGATCCGCTACAACCCGGGCCATCTCCATCATATTGAAAAAGCCAAGACCATCCCGCAGAAGGTGCGATGGCTGGTGGATATCGCGCGGGAACACAACCTGGCGATCCGCATCGGGGTCAATTGCGGATCCGTGGCGCCTTCGTTCCTGGCCAAGTACCCGGACGACCAGCTAAAGGCGATCGTAGAGTCGGCGGCGTACCATTGCGACCTGATGGACGAGTATGGCTTTGGCCGCTTCGTGGTGTCGCTCAAGGACTCCGACCCGGCCAAGGTGGTCGAGGCCAATCGCCGCTTTGCCGAGCGCCGGCCCGATGTGCCGATTCACCTGGGGGTGACCGAAGCGGGCCTGCCGCCCGACGGCATTATCAAGACCCGTATCGCATTCGAAAAGCTGCTCGCCCAGCGCATCGGCGAGACCATCCGCGTATCGCTCACGCTGCCCAACGAACGCAAACACGAAGAAGTGGTAGTCGGCCATCAGATCCTGAATGACGTGGCGGCCGGCCGCTTCATTTCGGTGCCGGATTACGGAGCAGGTCTGAACATCATCTCGTGCCCTTCGTGCTCGCGGGTGGAGAATGAGCGCTTCGTGGAACTGGCTCAGCAGGTCAAGGAGCTAACCACGTACGCGGCGCAATATCGGATCACGATCGCGGTGATGGGCTGCCGGGTCAACGGTCCGGGCGAGACCGACGACGCGGACCTGGGCCTGTGGTGCGGTCCCACCACGGTCAACCTGAAGAAGAGGGATCGCAAGCTGGGCAATTTCAGCTACGACGACGTGCTGGGCCGGCTGCGCAAGGAACTGGACAGCCTGATAGCAGAGCGCCGCGCCGAGGCCTAGCCCGCTCTGCTCTCTCGTCATCCTGAGCCGAAGCCGAAGGATCCGCCGCGTCCTCCACGCGTCATTTCCACGATGTCGGCGGTTGAGTCATAACGGTTAAAAAATCGTCATGACTCAAGGCGGCACCACGCCTCACTGTAGAAAGCTATTTCTCCGGCGCGAACCTGGATTTCTTCAGCGCCTGCTCCACTCCGGGCATGCGCTTGGGACCGCGGCCTTCGCCGCGGTCCCACTGCGCATATTCCTGTACGCGGGTGAGGAAATGATGTGAATGAGCGTTGCGCACCGCGGTATGGTAGCCCATCTCGTCCTGCGCGTTGTTGATTGCATACTTGAGCATCCGCAGCGTGAAGGCGTCGGTTTCGGCGATACGGCCTGCCAGTGCCAGCGTTTCGCGCTCCAGTTCAGCGCGCGGTACGACCATGTTGGCGAGTCCGGTGCGCAGCGCCTCCTGCGCGTTGACAAAGCGGCTTTGGAACAGGATCTCCTTCGCCTTGCGCACGCCGACATCCCAAGGTGCGGAAAAATACTGCGTGATCGACGGCAGGAACATCGCGTCGTCCGCCGCGACAATCAGATCCATGGCGGACGTGAACATGTAGCCGCCGAAGATGCAGTAGCCCTGCACCTGCGCGATAGTCGGCTTGGGCAGATCACGCCATCGCAGAGTGTTTTCCAAAAACAGCTCCCGGGACCTGATATGGCGGTTCTTCAGGCCTTTGGTGTTGTAAAAGCTGTTGGGATTTTCCTTTTCCTCCGGCGTACCGAGGTCATGACCGGCGGAAAAATGCGCGCCCGCGCCGGCCAGAATTATCACCTTGACCTCGTCGTCCGCCACGGCTTCCTCGAAAGCGCGGTCAAGCTCCTTGAGTAGCGCCGTCGATTGCGCGTTGCGCCAGCGCGGCCGATTGAGCGTTACGCGTGCGGTGCGGTCGGTTTTTTCATAGATCAAGTGCGAATAAGGCATCGGGCCGTGGCTCTTACATACTCATGTTAAGCGCGTAGTGCGCGGCGCCGATTAGCGGCGCGTGCGGGTTGAGCGCAACGCTGACCTCGATTTCCCTGAGCATCGCGCTCATGCGTCCCTTGTTCAAGAAGGCTTCCACGAATTTTCCGTTGGTCAGGACCTTGATCAGCTTGGGCGCGATTCCGCCGGCCACGAACACTCCGCCCACCGCCATGCATCGCAGCGCCATGTTGCCCGCCTCCGCGCCGTAAATAGCCGCGAACATCTCCAGGGTTTCTTCGCACAACGCGCTCTTTCCTGCCAGCCCCGCTTCCGAAATGATCGCGCTGTGGTCGCCCCCGGCCGCGAGTTCGTCTTTCAGCCACTGCGGCTCCGGCGCAAAGCCGCTGTCCCGCAGAAAGCAGTAGATGTTGTAAAAGCCGGGGCCCGACAGCACCCGCTCATTACTGATGTGGTTGCCGAAATGCTTTTGCAGATACCGCAGCAGTTCGATCTGAGACTCGTTGCGCGGGGCGAAATCGGAGTGTCCGCCCTCGCTGGCCATCGGATGATGGTGCGAGCCATCGAAGCATAGGAACGCCTCGCCCAGGCCAGTGCCCGCAGCTATCACCGCTATGTTGCCTTTGTGGCGCGGCCTCGCGCCGGAGTTGAGCACTTCCAGTTCCGAAGGCGCCAGGTAGCGCACTCCAAACGCGGTGGCCTGCAGATCGTTCAGCAGCTTGACGCGGCATTTGAGTTCCGCTTCCAGGGCGGACTCGGTGACGTTCCAGGTGAGATTGGTGGTGTGGACGCGGCCTTCGATGATCGCGCCCGGAACGCCGAAGCATGCGTTCTCCAGCCGCACGCCCGCATGATCGCGGAGAAATTCACGCAGGATCGCTTCAAGCGAATCGTATTCGGGACTGGCAAACACGCGCTCCGCGGTTTGATGCAGGCCTTCGGTCGTTCGCTCGTACAATGCAAGCACCGTCTTGGTGCCGCCAATGTCAGCCGCGATGATCATAGAGCACCTGCCACTACAATTTGTCGTCCGCCCGGCGCGCCCAGCTTGGCACCGGCGCGGCGCTCAACGCGCGTCGGCGGAATAGATTTTTATTATGTCATCAAGCATCCGCAGCGCATCCGGTTTTTTGCGCTGGAAGGTGTTGCGCCCGATGATCGAGCCGAAGCCGCCGCCCTCGCGAATCGCGCGCATCTCCTCGAGCAGTGCCGCTTCGTCGGGCTTGGTCTCGCCGCCGGAGAAGATGACGATGCGCCGGCCGTCAAACGCGCTCTGCACCACGTGGCGGACGCGCTCCGCCTGGGTGCCGATCGGCACCTTATTCTTCTCGTACACCTCTTTGGCCTCGGGCTGCTCGATGTGGGCGCTGGGAAGTTTGACCTTGATTATGTGCGCACCTAACTGCGCCGCGATTTGCGCCGCATAGGCGCTGACATCGATCGCGGTCTCCCCCGCCTTGCTCAGATCGGAGCCCCGCGGATATGACCACACCACCACGGCCAGTCCGGCGGCCTTTGCGTCGGCGGCCAGTTCCCGCAATTGCTCGTACATCTCCACCCGATGCTGCGAGCCGGGGTAGATGGTGTAGCCGACCGCCGAACAGCCCAGCCGCAAGGCGTCATCGACGCCAGAGGTCATGGCCGGAATCGGATCCGCTTCCTTATGCAGCAGATCGTGATTGTTGCACTTTAGAATAAGCGGTATTTCGCCGGCGAACTCGGCCGCGCCCGCCTCCAGGAACCCCAGGGGTGCGGCGTAGGCACTGAGTCCAGCCTCGATCGCCAGCTCGAAGTGATAGAACGGGTTGTAGGCCGGAGGATTCACGGCGAAGCTGCGGCCCGGCCCATGTTCGAAGCCTTGGTCAACCGGAAGGATCAGCATCCGGCCCTTTCCGCCGAGCCGGCCATGGTTAAGCATCCGCGCCAGGTTGGTCAGCACGCCTGGATTCTCGCCCTGATACCAACCGAGGATTTCACGCACCCGTGGAGTCATGGTTCAACGAACCTCCATTTTTTTGCCTGAGTCCAGGCAAAAAACCGTCCGAACGTACCGATTTTATCTGCCTGGCAGCCGCTTTGCGGTTACCGTCTCGTTAAATCGGCTTTAGCCCACAACATAACTTTAGCAGCACACCCGTCCGGGTCTAAGGGCGGAGGAACCCGTCCGTCACGCCCATGGGCGCGCCAATTGCTCCAAAGTCCTGCAGAGGGCGGCTCCAGGAAATTGCCAGCGCAATTTCTCATCGGTTTGCGCATGAGGTAACAGAATGAAGTAGCGGGATTGATGCGTTGTTGGTCAGCAGCATTTCTATGCGGTCGAAACCCACGCCTTCGCCGGCAGTCGGCGGCAAACCATACTCCAGCGCCGGGATATACTCTTTTGTCATTCGTGTGCCACAGATTATCGCGATTAGCGGTGGTTGTAACAGGTAATTTTTTCAACGCCTGACAGACTGACGGAATCAATCCCTGAACCGAAAAGCCTTTCGATTCTTCCTGAAATCAGTGGCAAGGCGATGGCACAGGATTCGCTAACCATTGCCAAAGCCCTCCTTGTTGATGAGGTGAGGATGATGAAAACTCTTACAAATCAGCGCAATAGTTACATTTTGTTCTGCCGGCACGCGGCACTCGCGGGCTTGTTACTGGTAAGTTTGGGTGGAGCTGCTTGGGCTGCGCCTCCGAGTCCATCGACGATCAACAAGCTTGCTTTGAATGCCTATTGCTCTGAGGCGCAAAATGAATCCGCCTCCCTGCAGGAGGGGAGGGTCTCCTATAAGCAGGTGGCTGCGCTAGCCAGCAATCGGGCGCTAATCGAGCATCCGGACGTCTATCGCGATTCCTTTGCGTGGAAGGCTAAAATCGTCGCCCTACTCGACCAATATGGCGATGAGCCTACCAGCCAGCTCTGCAACGAAAAGCCCGGACCACAGTCCTGACGGCACTCGCGGGGGGATAACAGCGCGGCAGCCGGCCGTGCGCCGCGCTTTTCGCAGGCAAGCAGGCGCGGTATATGTCGCTCAGTTTTTACGTGGGAGGCATCGGGCATGGCCGGCAAGATTCGCTTTGGACTCAATCTGGAATTCCGCAACCCGCCGCAGTTTTACCGCGACCCGACCAGGCTCTACGAGGAAATCATCGAGCACGCCGTCTGGGCCGAAGGACTGGGCTACGACTACATCTTCCTGACCGAGCATCATTTCACCAAGGACGATTGGGCGCCATCGCCGATGATGCTGCTGAGCGCGATTGCGACGCGTACCAAGCGCGTGCGGCTGAGCACCAGTATCATGCTGCTGCCCTTCTATCATCCGGTGCGGTTGGCGGAGGACGGCGCTGTGCTCGATATCCTGTCAGGCGGCCGCTACGAGCTGGCCGTGGGCCTGGGCTACCGGCCCGAGGAATTCGGCGGCTATGGGATGAAGCTGCCGCAGCGCAGCCGGCGCGCCGATGAAATGCTGGAAATCATACGCCGGCTGTGGGATGGCGAGACGGTCAACTTCAAGGGCAAGTTCTTCCAGGTGGAGAACACCCGCCTGACGCCGCGTCCGGTGCAGCAGCCGCGCCCGCCGATCATGGTGGGCGGCTACGCGCCCAACGCGGTAAAGCGCGCGGCGCAGATGGGCGACGGACTGGTGGGTGTCACGCCGCAGACCTATCAGATCTATGTCGATGAGCTGCGCCGGCTGGGCAAGGATCCGGCCAAGGCTCGAATAATCGGCGGCGGCGGCGCGTGGGTATTTTGCGCTAACGATCCGGAGAAGATGTGGAATGAACTGGCGCCCTACTGCATGCATTCGGCCAACACCTACGCTGAGTGGATGAAGACCTGGAACACGCCGCCCGCCTACACCGCCGCGCGCGATCTTGAGGAATTCAAAGCCAGCCGCCAGCTAAGGATCGTCACCCCCGAAAAGATGGCCGAGCACGTCCGCAAGCAGATCGAGTTCAACCATATCGACACCTTCTTCTTCATGGGCAATGAAGGCGGCGCCCCGATGCCGATCATGCGCGATCATATCGAACTGTTCGCGAAAAAGGTGATGCCGCAGTTTCAGTGATGCGGCTGCGGATGCTTGAGGCGCACCGTACCCTCACCGGAACCCTCTCTCCCAAGGTCAGGGAGAGAGGGCGGCTTGTGATACTTTTAATTGTGGAAGTCGCAGAGGTAGCTGTTCTCCGTCAACCATCCGCGGCCCGCTACGCATTCCTGCCCACTTCGAAAAAGAGCTACTCGCCAGTTGGATTGATCGCGGAATGCGACCAGGCTGGGATTTCGGCGGGCGGCAACTCGGATTTTCCGTCCACGCTATAGACCCTGAAGTTCATCGCGGCGGGGAAATGCATACTGTACGCGATCAGTCCGGTGCGCTGCGCCGCCGGCAGCAGGCAAAGCTGGAATGCGGTTTCCGCCAGATAGGCGATATCCTCTCCCGGGTAGTTCTTGGGAATGTAACGCACGGCGCCCGGCGTTCTGATTGCGGTCGAGGGGCTGACCACGTTGACCGCGATATTGCTCGCCAGCAATTCCGCCGCGAGCCCCTGCGTGAAGCGATGCATCGCAGCCTTCACGGCCGCATACATTGTCGATCCGCCGTCAGTGTCGAACCATCGGTAGGGCTTGGCCGGAGGGAGCGCCGTGACCGAGCCGACATTGACGATCCAGCCCGCTCCGAGCGCCCTCATATAGGGAATAGCCGCGCGCGACAGCACGAACGGCGCACCCAGGTAATGCGTAATCGTGCGCTCAAAGGTGGCGTCGGTCATGTTCTCGACCTTCGCATAATCTGCGTAGCCGGCGTTGTTGACCAGGATGTCGAGCGCGCCTGCCGCCTGCACGGCGCGCGGAATGAGGGCTTCGCGATCCTCGGCACGCTCGATATCGGCGGCCAAGGCGATGGCGCGTCCGCCGTTGGTCTCGATCAGGGCGACGGTCTCCATCAGGGTGCCGGGTTCAGCCTTGGCCTGGTCAAGGCTGCGCGCCGTTGCCACCACGGCAGCGCCGCCCGCGGCCAGGCGCTGTGCGATTGCTCGTCCAATTCCTCGGCTGGCGCCGGTTACCAACGCGACCTTGCCTGCAAGCGAGCGCTTGTTCTCATTCGGCATTGTTTCGTCCTCAAGCGATCAAGCTTTTATCTCGTGCGATTGCCCCAAGGCAGAATTACAGCTCGCGGCGTGGCTGGCTACTCAACCCTTGGCGGGCTGCGCGGCGGCCCCAGACGGTGATGCATCCATGGTTTTCGTCATGCGTTCAATCCATGCGGAGTGCTCGCCGTTGACCAGGTCTTCGGCTTCGCGGACCAGATCTTCAAGGTCGTTCGGAAAACGCTCTTCCAGTCGTGACAAGCGATACGCCATCGCGCCGTACGTAGCCGCCAGATATTGGCGGCGCTCCATCAAGCCATAAGTTACTATCAATGCGCCGAGCGTGGTGACCACGCCGATCCACGGCGAGAACCAGGGGGCGGCGAAAACTGTCCCGGCGGCGCCCAGCGCGGCGGCCAGGATCGCGGCGAAAAGACCAAACAGCCTGAGCCTGGTTGTCGCGGCCTCGTGCGTTCGCGCCGCCTGTTCGTAAAAATCCTGCTGCTGGCGCAAGCGATTCGCAACGTACCAGTCTCTGGACATCGGACTGGGCGGGCATCGATTGTCCTTGCCCTGAGCCGGATCGCTTAGGGGCGTAAGCCCTTGCTGGAGTGCCGTATCGGCCAGCGCCTCGCGCCGCGCAAGAAAGATTTCATCGCGGTTTGATTTGCTGTAGTCACCGAGATGTGCCGCGTATCGAAAGCACTCCGATTTGATCGCTTCGGCCGCGGCCCTTGCCCGAATCCATCCTGCTTCTCTTTTGACCTGCAGGATATCGCGCCCCAGGATCGGCGTTACCGCCGCGGCGGTGGCGGCAAGAAAGGACAGAACCCTGCCTAATACGGATCCGGCCGGTGTCTGCCCGGCGGCGCATCCCAAGGTGGCCGCGAGGATGGCGGTGATCATCGCCGCCGTGTTCCAACGCCGGCTTGAGGTTTGAAGCACGCGGGCTCGCTTGGTCCAACCGCGATATTCATCCCAGGCTTTTTCGATCATCGCGCCGCCCTCAACATCCGGTTGGAAAATTCCCGGAGGCTCGCAAGAACTCCATGTCGCTGTACCCGCTCGGTGTCCAGGAAAAACTGATGGCGCTGGTCGGGCGTCAACTGCCGCGGCGCGACCGTCTTTGCGTAGCGCATCAAGGCGTCTGTGTCGGGGAAAGCACGCCACATCCGCACCGTGCCGTCCCAGGATACGGTCATGACGCGTTGCCCATCGGGACTGAATACGGCTCCAATCACCCAATTCTTATGGCCGCGGAGCACCGCCAGGCATTTCCCCGACTTGGTGTCCCAAATGCGCGCGGTGTTGTCCCATGATCCAGTCACTATGCGCCGCCCGTCGGGACTAAACGCGGCTGAGTCGACCGTGGACCGATGGCCTGTGAGCACCATCAGGCATTTCCCGGAACGAACATCCCACAGCCGCGCCGTGCTGTCCCATGAGCCGGTGACCACATAGTTCCCGTCGCGGCTGAAGACCGCCGAAGTAAGATAGCCTTGGTGACCGCGCAGCACAGCCAGGCTCTTGCCCGAGTGGCCGTCCCAAATCCCCGCCGTGTCGTCCCATGAAGCTGTCACCACGCGCTCGCCATCGGGACTGAAGGCCGCCGCATAGATAGTGGCCTGATGTTGTAGCACGGCGAGAGTCTTGCCCGACTGCGCATCCCACAGGCGCGCAGTCTTGTCCCATGAGCCGGTCAGCAGGCGTTGGCCATCGGGACTGAAGTCGATCGCATCGACGGTATCCTGATGGCCTTGGAACACCATCAGGCTTTTGCCCGTTTGCGCGTCCCACACGCGGGCCGTCTTGTCCTCCGAGCCGGTCGCGATGCGCTGCCCGTCTGGACTGAACAAAACCCTCACGACAGCACCTTGATGCCCTTGCAGCAGCGCCAGACGTTTGCCCGAATCTGCATCCCATACCTGCGCCGTGTTGTCCCTTGAAGCGGTCACTACCCGCTTGCCGTCAGGACTGAATGCAGCCTCGGCCATTGGCTTGGTGCCCTGTAGTACCATCAGGCTTTTGCCGGAGCGTGCGTCCCACACCCGCGCCGTCTGATCGGAGGAGGCAGTCACCACGCGGCTTCCGTCGGGACTGAAGGTGGCCGAAAGTAGGCTGTTCCGATGGCCTGTCAGTACGGCGAGGCTGCGGTCGGCGTGCGCGTCCCACATTCGCGCCGTACCGTCGAATGACGCCGTTACCACGCGCTGTCCATCAAGGCTGAAGGCAGCCGAAAAGACGGCTCCCTCATGGCCTTGGAGAACCGCCACACTCTCGCCCGAGCGCGAATCCCACAGGCGCGCGGTATCGTCATTAGAGGTGGTCACCACCAGTTCGCCGTAGGGGCTGAAGTTTGCCAAGGTCACCCAGTTCTGGTGACCTTGGAGCACGACCAGGCTTTTGCCCGACTGCGCATCCCAAATCCGCGCTGTGTTGTCCCATGAACTGGTCGCAATCCGCTGCCCGTCAGGACTGAACGCAATGGTTTGGACGGAGCCCTTGTGCCCCGTCATTATCAGCAGGCATTTCCCCGACTGCGCATCCCACACTCGCGCGGTTTCGTCAGCCGAGGCGGTTACCACCCGTTGGCCGTCGGGTGTGAAGACGGCAGACGCCAACAAACCCTTATGGCCTTTGAGGATGAGCAGGCTCTGCCCCGACCCTGCGTCCCACACTCGCGCGGTTTGATCGTATGAGGCGGTCACGACCCGCTGTCCATCGGGGCTGAATTGCGCCCAGGAGACCTGGCCGACGTGCCCGTGCAACTTAGCCAGGTATTTGCCTGACTCGGCATCCCACACACGCGCCGTTTTGTCCCACGATGCGGTTACCACGCGCCTGCCATCAGGACTGAAAAGCGCAGTAACGACGGAATCCTGATGACCCCGCATCACGGCCAAACTTTCGCCCGACAGCGCATCCCACACACGCGCCGTTTGGTCCCCGGAGGCGGTTAGCACGCGCCTGCCGTCGGGACTGAATACCGCCGAATTCACGGGGCCCGTATGGCCCCGCAGTACCAGCAGGGTTTTGCCCGAGCGCGCGTCCCAAATGCGCGCCGTTTTGTCTGCTGAAGCCGTCAGCACGCGCTGGCCGTCGGGGCTAAACACAACCGAAGCAACCTCCCCGCCGTGTCCAACCAGGTCCATCTGCTCGCGGTTTTCCACCGCCGCCTCGTAAAGGGCGGCTTCCGCCTCGGGAACTATTGGACGATCGGGGTGCGCGATACTGTGGGGCAGAGCAGCCAGAGCGAGCAGAATTCCATTGGTGGCGTTGCCGTTCGCGGTTTCCTGCTGAGACAACGACGCGAGAAAACGCGACTGCGTGATTTGCGCGCGCATCAGCGACTCACGCGCCGATTGCGCTTCGACAATCGCGTACCAGGCAAACCATCCAACCACCATCGCGGCGCCGACGGCGGCCGCGGTCAACCATCGCAGCCGTCTAAGCGTTTGCCGCTCGCGCGCAACACCGGCGTCATGGGCCGCGTTGCTGGCCTGCACAAAGGCGTGTTCTTCATCCGAAAGCCACTGCGGATGACCCTTGGCGAGCCGGCCGAAAGCCTCGCGATCCGCGCCAGTGGCGAGCCTGTCTTCTCCACGCTGCCCAGCGATCCAATTGGCAACCCGTTCGATCAGAGTGTCCAGCGTACGCTTGTCGCCCGCCGCCTCTTGCAGCCAGCGTTGGAACCGCGGCCATTGCGTGACCAGCGCCTCATGGGAAATCTCGACCGTCGGCTCCTGGTCGGAGCCGCCGGTCAGCACCAGGCGATTGCCCTCGATTTGCGCCAACTGCTGAACCACCCGCCAGCGCGCTTCGTTGAACTCGCGACGCCGCGCCACGCGCCGCGTCGCGCCGCCGGTGTCTCCCAGCCGCACCAGGCGAATAAAGACCGCCTCGATTTCACTCTCGTTGGCGTCTCCGCCCAATTCCTGGTACACGCGCTCGGCCGCTCCTGCCAATGCGCCCTCAACGCGCCCCACTTCGATATATGATCGCAGTAAATCATCGCCGTAGTTTTTGCGCCGCCACCACGCCTGCGTCAGCGCGAACTGCACCAAGGCCAGATCGCCGGGCCGCTCGCCGACATCCTGGAGAACGGCGCGCGCCAGCGCTTCGCGGTCGCCCGGCGCGACTCCGGCCAATTCCAGCGGCCTGGTGACCACTTGTTTCAGGTCTTCGTCGCGCATCCGTCCCAGGAGGTAACGGCAGCGGCGCTGGTCCCGCTCGAGGCGTTCGAACAGGGCCGGAAACTGCGAGCACAGGTTGTAGTAATCGCGCCGCATCGTGAGCACGACGGCAAACGCCGCATCGCCCGGGTCGGCCAGCGCCAATAGCAAATCGACGAACCATCCGCGGCGCTCCGGTGCGGTCAGGGTAAGTACCTCTTCGAACTGATCGACGACGATCAAGCTCCGCGTCGCGGCCGGCGGCAGACCACATCGCAGTCCATTGCGGCGCATCTCAACGTCATCGCTGGTTGCCCACTCCTGGAAGGTTCCGCAATCGGCCGCGCTTCTTCCCAGCTTCTGCGCCGCACCATAGACCGCCTCGCCCAGGGCGCGCCGCGGATTCGCGCGGGGTCTCACCTTGATAACGTTCCAGACTTCATCGGTTGGCCATTGGCCGCCGGCCTTGGAGAGCGCGCCGCCGCGCCATCGGGGAACCAACCCGGCTTGCACCAGCGAGGATTTGCCCGAGCCGCTGTCGCCGGTCACCATCAGCAGGCGCTGGTTGTGCAGCAGTTCGATCAGTTCCGCCGTTTCACGGTCGCGCCCGCAGAACAGGTGGCTGCGATTCTCGTCGATCGCTTCAAGGCCAAAAAAGGGCTCGGTTTCCAGGACCAGCGTCCCGGCTTGTGCGCCGCCCAGCAGCGCCGCCATCAACTTCTGAAATTCGTCCGGCCGATTCTCGAGGTCGCGCACGCCCTGGAACTGCCGGGCAAAACCCGGCAGCGCCGATGAACCTTCGGAACTCGCGGCGAGGATGGGAATAAAAGGAAAGACCCCGTTGCCGGCGGTGGCGCGTGACAAACCGAGCCGCACCTCGCGCTCCACCCAGTTGATCACTCCGCCCGAACCCACATACACGGCAAAGGCCGTCGCGTGCTTCTCGATAACGTCCTCGAGTTGGACCTGCCACTCTTTTCCAGGCTGTAGATCGTCCTTGTCGAGCCAGACTTTCAGGCCATGCTCGCGTGCGGAGGGCGCCTCTTCGATACGATGCTTGAGCTTAAGGGCGGCGTCCGTATCTGCCCCCGAGTGGCTGAGAAACAACAGCGGCGTTGGTCCCGAACCCGCGTCCATCCAGAACTCCAGTGTCTCCGAGAATTAGCCCAAGTTAGTTAAATTCTACAAACAGATCGGCCAGAAACTTCATGGCGAGCCCGGGGTCCGTAAGCGCCGGAGACGGGACAAATCCGCGCCCGGACCCCTTTGGCCGGAATTATGGAAACATGATAGTGATGCCTGATGGAGAGACGCGCTGGCGCTCTCATACCAAGGAGGAAACCACCGCAATGAAGTTCGGAATATTCTTTGAATTGTCGGTGCCCCGGCCGTGGACTCATGACTCGGAGAGGATCGTTTACGAAAACGCATTGGAACAGGCCGCATTGGCCGACGAGGTCGGCTTCGACTACGCCTGGGCCGTGGAGCATCACTTTCTCGAAGAGTATTCCCATTGCTCGGCGCCGGAGCTGTTTCTGACCGCGATCGCGATGAAGACCAAACGCATCCGGGTCGGCCATGGAATCATCGTCTGCGTCCCCGAATACTCCCATCCGATCAAGGTCGCCGAGCGCACTGCGGTGCTCGATATTCTGTCGGGCGGACGGCTTGAGGTCGGGACCGGGCGCTCCGCCACCTGGTGCGAACTGGGCGGCTTCCGCGCCAATCCTGACGAGACCAAGAAGACCTGGGACGAGTACGTGCACTGCCTGCCGAAGATGTGGACCCAGGAGCGGTACTCCTACGAGGGACGCGTGTGGTCGATGCCGGAGCGGGCAATCCTGCCCAAGCCCTACCAGAAGCCCCATCCGCCGATGTGGGTGGCGGTGACCAGCCCGGGCACGGAAATCGACGCCGCTGAGCGCGGCATGGGCGCGCTGGGAATCAGCTACGACCCGCTGCCGGTGCAGGAGAAGAAGCTCCAGGAGTACCGGCGCCGCATCAAGAACTGCGAACCGGTGGGCGAGGTCATCAACAACAATTGCGCCGCGCTGACCTTCCTGTATTGCAACGAAGACGACAAGACGGCGATCAAGAAAGGCACCGGGATGTTCATGCATTTCGGGCTGCTCGCCAATCAGATCGTGATGTGCCGCGAAGCCTATCCGACCAAGTCCTACCCGTCTGCCGGCCTTCTGCCCGCGGTCCGCTCCCAGGCTCAGGGCCCCAGCGATAACTCGGGCGTGCCGCAGGGCGTGGCGATCGGCGATCCCGAGCGCATCGTCAAGACGCTCAAGGCATGGGAATCCGCCGGCTTCGACTCGATCAACTTCCTGACCAACGCCGTGGAGATGCTGCCCCAGGAAGAGGTGCTCAACAGCATCCGCCTGTTCGGCAAGCACGTCATTCCACACTTCAAGCGCGATCAGCCGGCCGCCGAACGAGTTGCCCGCGAAGGTGTAGCTGCTGCGGGGGGACGCTGATGCCGAGGTTTGGAACGCTCGATGTAAATGAACTGGCAGGCGCGGCTCCGGAGGTTGACGGTTATGCAACCGAGCCGTTGACCTTGAAGAACGCGCAGGTTCTGAATGTAACGGGCGAGATTTCCGCGATCGGGTCGGACGCGCTGTTGCCGCCGGCGATGAACCCCAGCATCCCGCCATATGTTCAGTGCACCGTGATGGTGATTGGGGAGAGTCCGTGGGGCCCGTTCTCAACCGGCGAATTGCGCCTGGTGGGACGGGCCGGATATCGCCCACGGGCCAGAACCTTCAAAACCTATATCGATAATCCGAAGGCCGCTGCCGAACTGTCGCGGCATTGGGGCTTCCCGACCGTACCGGGGAAGGCCCAACTGCATCTGCGGCACGAACGGATCGTGGTTGAGATCGACGACGACAAGGGCCGGCGCGTGCTGGACGCGGAAATGATGGATCGGGAGGGCATCTCCGGCAGCGACATTCAATATGTTGCCAGCATGCACCTGGCGCGCAACCGCGGCGACGGCAAACTGGTGCTGGTGCAGGTCGATCCCGATTACACGTTCTCCAAGGTGGACCGCGGCTTCTCGCACTTCATCAATATCGATCAGGAGGCGTGGGGCACCAGGGGCCTGCTCAAGGTGACCAACCCCATCATCTCAACCTACGCGCAGTGCGAGGTGATATTGCCGAAGGTCCGTTTCATCTGCGACCCAAATCGCAACGCCTTGGAAAGCACGGTCAGGGTATAGCCCGCAACGCTTTAAATAATTGGAAACGCCCCGCTCCCAGTGAGTTCGAGCGGGGCGTTTTTCTTGGAAATGTGGCCTCTGGCGGGCGTGGCGCCGTCGAGGCGCGGGTGGCTCTCGCGCTGCCTCAGTCTCCCACCAAACGCGGGCCGATGAAGGGAATCTTGCGGATCGCCGCGCGAATGGCCGCCGAGATCCCATGCCCGATGCGATGGAACATCAGCGCTATCTTGTCGCTCAGAACCCTGAAGATGCCGCCGCGGCGAATTTCTTTTTGCGTCTCGATCGGCACGCTCAGCAGAGTGCGGTCATCCTCGCTGACATTGAGGCTGCCCACCCTGGTGCCTAACGCAACCGGCGCCACCAGGTAGGAAACATCCAGACCGCCGCTGAGTTTGACTTTCTTCTCCTCGCCCTTGGGCAGCGTGATATCGAGCGATCCGGGCGGGCCCAGCGGAACTTCGGAAGCATCGCCCTCGTACACCGGCATCGAGGCCGGAATCAGATTGTGCC
Source organism: Binataceae bacterium (SeqCode) (assembly GCA_035262365.1). Lineage (GTDB taxonomy): Bacteria > Desulfobacterota > Binatia > Binatales > Binataceae > JAJPJA01. The sequence goes on along the minus strand of DATFSZ010000161.1, from coordinate 8,020 downwards.
AGTCGGGGCTGACATTGACGAAGGAGCGAAATGCCCACGCCAGCAGCTTTTCAGTCTCGGTGCGGCGCTTCTCGGCGTTCGGCGCGCCCATCAGGGCGGAAATCAACCGCACATTATCCTGATGCGCGGTCGCGACCAGGTGGAAGCCCGCCTCGTCGACGTGCCCGGTCTTCAGCCCGTCCACGCGCGGGTCGTAAAACAGTAGGGTGTTCCAGTTGCGTTGCGTGATGTTGTCGAAGGTGAATTCCTTGATTGAGGTGATATCCAGGGCATCGGGAAAGCGTTTGATTAGCAGGGTCGCCAGCTTCACCATGTCCGCCGCTGTGGTGTATTGATCCGGCTCCGGCAGACCGTCGGGACTGGCAAAGCGCGTGTCGCCCAGCCCCATCCTCTGGCAATGCTCATTCATCATCGCCACAAAGCCTTCCTCGCTGCCGCCCAGGTATTCCGCCAGCGCCATCGCCGCGTCGTTCCCCGATGATACCATCAGGCCGTAGAGCAACTGCTTGACCGGCACTTGCTGCCCGACTTGCAGGAACATCTTGGAAACCGTCTGGTCAATAGACAGACGCCAGGCCTTTTCGCTGATGGTCACACCGGTGTCGGGTGTGAGCTTGCCGTTCTTGAGCGCCTCCAGCGTGATATAGAAGGTCATGATCTTGGCGAGGCTGGCGGGCTGCATGCGCATGCGCTCGTTGTACGCATACAGCACCTCGCCCGAGTGAAACTCGGTGAGCATGGCGGCGCGCCCATCCAGCGCAAAGGGCGCCGGGCCGGTGCCGAGCACGTGGATCGCGTTAAGCGGCTGCGCCGGAGGTGGCGCCGTCGGCCTGGCGTAATGCCTGGCGACGCCGGCAGTCGACGTAGTCAGCAGTACGATCGACGCGACGGACGAAATCAGTTTCCACCGCTTAATTGCCCAAAGCATAGAGCACCGCACCTCACAACCCGCAATATTAAGACATTAGAACCAGCGCGCCGGATCATCAAGGCATCTAACGCGACTATGTGAAAAAATGCGCGAATCTATGCTGACCCTACGGCTTTTTTTCCACATCGGCTGGGCGGATTTTGCGCTATCCTGGATTCCGGCCGGGCGCAGGACCAGCCCTTGGATCCGGCAGGGCAAGTGCGCTAAGAGCGGATATTGCTGGAGCGCCCGGGCATGAGATGGGCAGCTTTAGAGCACTTGCGGATTCCGGCGGCTCTGGCAAAATGTTTAACTGGCGGCATAGTTGCGCAAACGCCCAAAGAGCGTGGGTGGGGCTTGCCGGGGACGAAAGCATCGGGAGGGAAATGTTGTGGGAAGATTTGCATCTGGGGTGGTGGAAGCCCGGCCTTCGGCTGAGCGAGACGCAATCTTAAATCGCAGGCAATTACTGAAAATCGGAGCGGTAGTGACGGGGGCTGCGCTGGTGCCCGGCGCCGCGCTGGCGGCGTTGCGCATAGCCTATCCACCGGAACGTCGAATCAGCATCTACAATCTTCACACCGGCGAGAGTCTCACCACCACCTATTGCGAGAACGGCCGCTACGTGGACGGCGCGCTGCAACAGATCAATTTCATCATGCGCGACTTCAGAGCCAACGAGATCAAACCGATCGAGCCGCGCCTGCTGGACCTGCTCTACTCCCTTAACCGGCGGTTATACACGCAGGAACCCTTTCATCTAATCTCGGGTTACCGCTCGCCGAAGACCAACGCGATGCTGGCCGCGCGCAGCGAGGGGGTTGCGCGCCACAGCCTCCATATCGAGGGCAAGGCGGCGGATATCCGCGTGCCTGGCAGGCGATTGTGGGAAGTATGGCAGGCATCGATGGAGCTGCTCGAGGGCGGAGTCGGTTTTTATCCCCGCTCCGATTTTGTGCACGTTGATGTAGGCCGCGTCCGTTTCTGGTAAGCCCTTCACGCGTCAGCTCTTATCGCGCGTAAGCTTTTATCGGTAGATGAAAGCTGGCGGGTTTCCAGGAGTTTGCCCGGTCGTGGTAGCTTAGCAGGGTATCTTCCCTCAGCCCCATGTCGGAACCCGCCAAGAGCGATTCCGCGAAAGCGGACGAGCCCGTGAACCAGCCCTCTGGTGCCGCGGAACCGTTGGCTGGAGGTCCGGCCTATTTCCATCTGTTGTGGGATCATGAATTGGACAGTCTGGCCGGCCTCCTGGATTCGATCCTGAGCCGGCGCGAGCAGGTACTGGCACATTGGCATCGGCTGTATGTGCTGCACTTCGGCGATGCGCGCTCGCTTTCGGACCGCGAATTCATGGAAATTTTCGGCGCCGACCTGGCCGCCACAATCGGTGACTTGCGCGCCAAGGACGTGGACAAGTTCACCGCCGACGTCCGCCGAATCGGCGAAGCTTTGGCGGAACGCCGTGTGCCGTTTCCTGAAATTGTCGTCTCGATGCATCTGTTCGAGGAGAGCGCGACCCAGGCCTTTCCGGTCTTTCCACCGCCGCTGCCCGGTGTCTACCTGATCTTCGACAAGCTCAGTCATTGCCGCATGATCGTGCTCGCCGACGCCTACTTCCGCTCCACGTCGGCAGTCGCCAACGCGCGCATCCGCGACTTGGAACGGGAAGCCTCGATGCTGCCGCGCCAGGCCCGCAGCCGCTTCCACGGGCTGGTCGGAGCCAACCCCTCGATGCGTCAGCTCTACGAACGGATTGAGGCGGCAGCACGCACTCGCGGCACTATCCTGATTGTTGGCGAAAGCGGCACGGGGAAGGAGTTAGTGGGCAGAGCGATTCACGAAGCTTCCGATCAGTCCGCCAGCCCGTTTGTGGCCCTCAACTGCGCGGCGATACCGCGTGAACTGATTGAAAGCGAGCTGTTCGGTTACAAGCGTGGAGCTTTCAGCGGCGCCAATGTTGAACACTTGGGGCTGTTTCGCTCGGCCGAGGGCGGCTCGCTGTTTCTGGATGAGATCACCGAGATGGCGCTGGAGACGCAAAGCAAGCTGCTGCGGGTCTTGCAGGAACGATCGGTGCGCCCGGTGGGCGGCAACCGCGAGATTCCGGTGGACGTCAGGGTAATCGCCACCACCAATCGCGACCCGGTCGAGGCGGTGAGCAGCGGGCAACTCCGCTCGGACCTTTATTACCGCCTGCAGGCCAACATCCTGCGGGTGACACCGCTGCGCGAGCGCCTGGACGACGTGCCACTGCTGATCGAGCACTTCATCAACGTCTTCAATGAACGGTTGAAGCGGCACATCCCGATCACTGGCATCGCCGAAGATGCACTGGCGGCCATGCAGAGCTATTCCTGGCCGGGCAATGTGCGCGAGCTGTCCAACGCGATCGAGGGGGCGTTTACCTTTGGCAGTTCCGCGAGCATTACGCTTGAGGACCTGCCGCCGCAATTGGCCGGCGAGAGCCGCTCCCGGACTCCGGCTGCGCCAGATCGCTATATCTCGCCCTCGGCTGCACAACCCACCGCGCAGGGCACGCCGAGCTTCGCCGACGTGGAGCGTGACCTGATTCGCCGCGCCTTGGAAAATACCGAAGGCAACAAGGTTCAAGCCGCCAAGCTGTTGCGCATTTCGCGCAAGAAACTGTACGCCAAGATCGAAAAATATGGTTTGGTCTGATGGCCTTTGGCCGCTCTGTCACTGATCTGTATCCTGCGGCGCGTTCGCGCTCAGCGCCAGGCACATGAACGCGTCAAGGATGTCGCTGCGGGTCAGCATGCCGACCACGCGACCCTCATCCACTACCGGAATCGCGCCGAAGCGCTCGCGCCTCATTATCCGGACGGCGTCCTCGAGGGTGTCCTCGGGGCCGAGAGAAAACACCTTCTCGGTCATTACTGTTTCGACTGCGACCTTGCCTGGATTGATCGCTGTCTTCTGACCCTCCAGGTCGGCGGCGGCCTGTTCCACGGCCGACGGTGAGGCGTTGCGCAAGTCCCTGTCGGTGACAATACCTACCAAAGCGTCATCCACGACCACTGCAAGCTGATTGATTCTATTGCGTTCGAGTAGCACCCGGGCACGGGCCACCGTGTCACGCGGCTTGACCGTGTGAACGGGGGAATTCATCCAGTCTTTGATTTTCACCACTACACCTTCGCGCCTGTTTGAGGGGCAAAGGTAGCAAGACTTTTGCCAGCTTCTGGCAGGAAAAAGGTCGAAAAGCGGTTGGCATCGATGTGTCCTTTAGAAACACATGGATCGTCAGCGCCACTACGAGAGGCCCTTTGGATACAGACCGCGAGCCTGAAAAGCTGCTACAAAGACATCAGCCTGTTTCGGCATCAGCATCGAATCGCATATTTGGCGATTCTTTACGTGATCTTAAGCCGCGTCAGCTTGCGCAAGGCGTGGCACGGGAGTCGCTACAAGCACGGCGCCGCCGCAAGAAAGGGGCTGCGGAGGCCAGGAGGAAACCATGCCTTTCCCGTTTCGCTCGATTCTCGTTCCAGTCGACTTTGATGGAAGCGCCACGATCGCGTTGGATTTAGCCAAGGGATTGGCCGCCGCGGGCGACGCGACCCTTCATCTGATGCACGTGATGGCGATTGTGCTGACACCGGGAGAGGGTACCGCTGTGGTCGTTGCGCGCGAGGACGAGGTCAAAGGCGCGCTGGAAAAAATGGCGCGGGAAGAGCTCGGCGCAGCCCCCCATCAGATTCATGTCCGTATCGGCGAAACGGCAAGCGCCGTCGTCGAGGCGGCGCGTGATTTGCGCGTGGATCTAATCGTGATGCCCACGCATGGGCGTCGTGGCTTGCCCCGATTCTTTCTCGGCAGCGTGGCCGAACGGTTGGTGCGCGAAGCGCCTTGTCCGGTGTTGACCGTACGGCCCTCCACGGCGGCGGCGCTTGAAGGTCAGCGGACTGTTGGCCAGGTGATGCGCGACCATCCGCCCTCGATCGGTCCCACTGACACGTTGGCCTCCGCTCACGCAATCATGCAGCGCGAAGATTTGCTGTCGATTCCCGTGGTCAGCGGCGGCGTGCTGACCGGTATTGTCACCGATCGCGATATTCGCTCACACCTGGGAGATCTGGAAGGCACCCGGGTGCAGGCCGCCATGGCCCAGGGGCCGGTAACGGTCGCGCCCACGATGCCGGTTGAAGAGGCGGCCCGACTGCTGATGAAGCTGGGAGTGGGCGCGGTGCCGGTGGTCGAAAACGGCAAGCTGATTGGACTGCTGTCCACCCGTGAAGTGATCGAGACTCTGCTCGATCGCGGTTCGAAGGATTAAGTTCGAAGCATCAATAGCGCTATGGGCGGGAGAGGAAGCTACGCTTAGTGTCGGCAGAGAAGATCATAGCGGCGATGACCGAGCCGGCATTTTACCCGGATCGGCCGCGCGCCGTTGAATTCAGGCAGACGCATATTTCGCGGGTCTTTCTGGCCGGCGATTTCGTTTACAAGCTAAAGAAGCCGGTGCGCTTTGCGTTTCTGGACTACTCCACACTACATCGCCGTTATCATTTTTGCCGCGAGGAAGTACGTCTCAACCGGCGGCTGACTCCACGCGTTTACCTCGGCATTTATGCGATCCTGCCGCACGGCGGCGGCTTTGTACTGAGTGCCGATCCCGCCGAGCAGTTCGATGAGCGAGCGGCGGAATACGTCGTCAAAATGCGCCGCCTGCCCGACGATCGCAGTCTGGAGCGGCTGATCGGGGCCGGCCAGGTCACCGCGGCTGAGATGCGTCGGATTGCCGGTGTGCTGGCCGCGTTTCATGCCGGTGCGGCGCGCGACCGCTCGATGGAGTATGGCCGCGCCGAAGAAATCCAACGCAGTGTCGCCACCAACCTGGAAGAATGCCGTCCGTTTGTCGGCGACACTATCGGCGAGCCGGAATTCGGCTGGATTGACCGTTTCTATCGTAGCTTTATCGAGCGCCAACGCATCCTGCTGGATCGGCGCGCGCACCAGGGAATGGTGCGCGACGGGCACGGCGACCTCCGTTGCGAGCATATCTGCCTGACCGCCGATATCGACATCATCGACTGCGTCGAGTTCAACGAATCGCTGCGCTATGCGGATATCGCGTCCGACCTGGGCTTCCTGCTGATGGATCTGGATCGGCTGCAGGCGCCTTCGCTGGGCCATCATCTGCTGAGCGCTTATTTGGAGGAGATCGGCGATCGCGATCTCAGCCGCCTGCTGAACTTTTACAAGTGTCATCGGGCGCTGGTGCGCGGCAAAGTTGCTAGCCTTAAGGCACGCGACCAGGATGTTCCAACCGAGCAGCGCGAGCGCGCCCGCAAGTCCGCGCGCAACTATTTTGCCGCCGCCTATCGCTATGCCCGGGCCGGTTCTCCAGCCCTGATCGTGGTCTGCGGTCTGCCGGCGACCGGCAAATCCACTGTCGCTCAGGCGCTGGCCGAACGCAGCGGCTTTGCGGTGTTCAACTCCGACGTGGTGCGCAAGCGAATGGCAGGTAAGGCGCCGACCGAACGCGCCGGCGGCGGGTGGGGCGAAGGTATATACAGCTCCGGGTTTACCGCCGCCACTTACCAGACGTTGGCCGACGAAGCCGTGCAGATGCTGCGCGGCGGCGACGGAGTGATCGTTGACGCAACCTACAAGGACCGTGCTGAGCGCGAGCGCTTGCGCAACCTGGCGCGCGCGGCGGCGGTGCCGATTGTGTTTGCCGAATGCACACTGGACGACGAGCAGGCCAGGCATCGTCTGGCGGCTCGTGCGCTGCGGCCCGACGCGGTCTCCGACGCGACGTGGGATACTTACCTGCAACACAAAGCGGCTTTTGCGCCGTTTGCGGAAGATTTCGCCGGATGCCATCTGCGCCTCGACGGCACCGCGGATGCCGTCGCGAACGCCTGCGCAATCGAGCGCTTCATCGCGGTCCATGCATAGAGGGGGAGGCCGGATGCCACCAATCATGGGTGACGAACTTCACAATTATACCGCCCGAGGTATTCTCGCCGACGGCAGTTCAATACTCATTCGGGCGATCTCCGCCCAAGACCGGGGGCGGCTGAACGACCACTTTCAGCGCCTCAGTTCGGAGTCGGCTTACTTCCGCTTCATGGGACACAAGAAACGGCTTACCGAGCAGGATCTCGACGGCCTCACGGTGCTCGACTACGTGCATCGCTTCGGGCTGGCGGCAACCCGCCGTTATCGCGACGATGAACACATAATCGGAGTAGGAATGTACATCGCGGACGCCGGAGAGCGCCCCGAAAGCGCCGAAGTCGCCTTCACCGTTGAAGACGAATATCAGGGCCGTGGCGTCGGCACGCTGCTGCTGGAGCATCTCGGCCGTATCGCTCACGCCAACGGAATCAACCGGCTCGAAGCCGATGTGCTGGCCGCCAACGCGCGCATGCTCGAAGTGTTCGCGCGCAGCGGATTCAGCGTCACACAGTCCACCGAAGCCGGCGTGGTGCGGGTCCGCTTCGCCAGCCGGGAAACCGAGCAGTTCCTGAGTCAAAGCCTGCGCCGCGAGCGGCTGGCGGCGGCGCAGAGCATTTCGCGCTTACTCAATCCGAAGTCGGTTGCGGTAGTCGGCGCGTCTCGGAATGCGGGCAAAATCGGCGGTGCGATCCTGGCAAATTTGGTGAGCGCCGGTTTCAACGGTCCGATATATCCGATCAATCCGCACGTGCTCGAAGTCCAGGGGCTCAAGTCTTTCGCGAGCCTGGCCGCGGTCGGCGAGCGGATCGATTTGGCGGTAATTTGCGTACCGACGCAGGCGGTGGAAAGCGCGATCGAGGAATGCGCCGCCGCCGGCGTTCACGGCGTGGTGGTGATTACGGCGGGGTTCTCCGAAGTCTCCAACGGGGGACACGCCGCGCAAGATCGCATCGTTAACCTGGTGCGCGCTTCGGGCATGCGGATGGTGGGGCCCAACTGCATGGGCATCATCAACACCGATCCCGCGGTCAACCTCAACGCCACGTTTGCTCCGGTGATGCCGCGGGTGGGCAATATCGGGATGCTCTCGCAGAGCGGCGCGCTGGGGATCGCGATACTAGACCACGCGCGCATACGCAATATCGGGCTGTCCAGCTTCATCTCGGCGGGCAACAAGGCGGA
>DATFSZ010000160.1:0-35845 GCA_035262365.1 Binataceae bacterium (SeqCode) | reverse complement strand
GCCCGTTCGGCGTCGGCGGTTGCGAACAGTCCACGGGCGAGATTGCGGACCAAGGCTCGCTGGCGCTCCAATTCGTGACTCAAGATCAGGTTCTTCAAATGTGGTCTGATAACTTCGTATCGGTCAGCCACGCGCCGGCGCGCCTCCATCCTGACCGGATTGCGTGACAGCAGGACCGCCGCCGCGCTGTCCAATGGCACGCACAGGTAGCCGCGGTAGCCTAGGTCTCGAAACGTCCGTTCATCGGCAGAAAGCGTCGCCGACGATCCGAGGTTGCGCCCTGCGATGACTTGTCGCCGCAGCGCTCGCCGCAATTCGCCCCCGATCATACCGGGCGCTTCGCAGGCCACGGCATGACTATCTGTAACCCGCCAGGCGTCACGCTCCTGCGCGATAATCATCCAACCTTCGAACGGACCCTCCCGGCTCAGCGCCGATGCCAGCGCGCGCACGTTGCCCCGCTCTGCGTTCGCCGCCAGTCGCCGGTAGTCCGCCTTCTGCCTGACATACTCATTGTTGGTGCGCGCGCTTTGCGCCTGCGCCGAAGTCAAACCATCCCTCAAGGTGGCGGCTTGCGTGCGCCAGAACGATGCCTGCTGCGAATGGCGCCGATCATTTATGACTGCGCATGCGCATCGGGCCGCCAGATCGACGGCGGCGTCGGTGACCTTGCCTGCCTCTACCGAGACCAGGACCAGAGAAGTAGTTGATGGGCCCGCGCGATAGCGCCAGCACGCGGTGCGGACAGATTCTTCAATCTCGATCCCCAGCGAGCGCAGAATTGCCGCGTCGGAGGGCCTGAGATGGTGAATGATTGGAGCGGCGCCGGCGCGGCCATCGACCCAGCGCTCGATCAATTCCGCAATTGAGGCGCCTCGCAGTTGCAGCGGCGCGCGCGTGCGCTCGGCCCATACCACGCCGTGGGCAAGGGAGTCGTGGAACAGTAGAAGACATCCGCTGGCGCCCGCCGCCACGCACGCCAGTTGAGCAATGCTGCCGATTTCGGCTCTTAATTCCGCGCTGAAGGAATCGCCGTAACCCGGCTCGGTTCGTTCGAGGTTTGGTCCTTCGTTTGCCACTCGTCCCCCCGGTAAGTGGCTCCAATGGCTACAAAATTTACTGATGCATGGGGGGACCCTGCAAGGCCTCTCCCAGTTTTTGCATCTCCGAACCGAACCCCGTCCAATCGCCGGCGCGCAGCGCCTTGAGGGCACGGTCGTAATGATCCCCGGCAGCGTGCAGACCGGCAGCAACCGGCTGCCCTCCGTTGACCGGGGAAGGTCCGGATTTCGGCGCCGGTAGCTTCGCCGCCACCACCTTCGGCGTCGGCAACTCCCCAGGCCGGAAGAGCGCGTCCATAGTCAGCTCGAGGTTGTCAGCCATCACCACGCTGTCGCTGTAGGAGGCGATCACGCGCTGCAGTTCGGGCAACTGGCCGTTCTCCGCGCGTAGGTACAGGGGCTCCACGTACAACAGTGAATCTTCGATCGGAATGACCAGCAGGTTGCCCAGGATCACCCTCGACCCCATCTGGTTCCACAGCGACATCTGGCGCGAGATCTCCGGATTCTGATTGATCCGAACCTGAATCTGATAGGGGCCGTAGATCAGTTTGTCCTTGGAGAACGCATACTCGATAAGCTTGCCGTACTGATTGCCGTCGCAGCGCGCCGCCAGCCACGAAATCATGTTGTCGCGCCCGCGCGGCACCATCGGCAGCATCAGGATGTATTCCTCGTGCGGCTCGTTGGGCAGCCGCATGATCACGTAATACGGCTGCATCATGCCGGTTTCGCCGCCATAGTTCTCGCGTGGGAAACCCCACAGATCTTCCCGATTGTAGAATACCTGCGGGTCGGTCATGTGGTAGGTGGCGTACACATCTGCCTGGACCAGGAAGAGGTCCTCGGGATAGCGGATGTGCTGGTGCAAATCGGCAGGCATCGAGGATAACGGCTGGAACAGCGTGGGAAAGATCCGCTGCCAGGTCTGGACGATCGGATCTTCAGGATCCGCCACGTACAGCACTGTGTGTCCGGTGTAGGCGTCCACCACCGCCTTGACCGAATTGCGGATGTAATTGATCTGGTCGGCGTTGCGCTGGGAGTAGGGAAAGTGATCGCTGGTCGTGTAACAGTCGACGATCCAGGACAGCCGGCCACTATGCAGTACGATATAGGGGTCATGGTCCTGCACCAAGAATGGCGCCAGCCGGGAAATGCGGTCCCGAATATTCCGCCGGATCAGGATTTTACTCTGCGGCTTTATTGTGCCACTGACCAGCAGATTCAGGTCACGGTAGTAATAGCTGAACAGCAGGCGGTTGATGAAGCCGCTGATCCTGACGCCGTCGTCGCCCTGGTAATAGCCGAAGACGTTGTCGGAGCCGCGCGGATAGTCGAATTCCGGCGTGTCCGTCTTCACCACCGCATAGTTATCCGGCTCCTCGCCGAAGTAGATCCCGGGCTGGCTGACCGTGAGCCCGGCCTTGGATACCGGCGGGATGTCGCTCAGGTAAAATACCGGCAACCCCTCCGAATCCTTGGCGTTTACCGGGCTCATGACGATCCCGCTGCCATGGGTAAACTTGAGATGCTGATTGACCCAGGTGTGAGCGTTCTCGGGCAGCAGGTCCGGGTTGAGTTCCCGCGCCGACAGCATCACTTCGGTGTAGTTGCCCTGGATCCAGTAGCGGTCCACCTCCACGTCGCGGAAATCATAGTACAGGCGAATCTCCTGCAACTGACGGTAGGTGGCGAGCAAGGGACGCGGATCCCACAGCCGGATGTTCTTGATGGTCGGCGAGTCCTGGTCCAACGAGGCCCGCGTCAGTTCACCGCGCGCCTTAAACGGGACCACGTCCACGGCGTCGAGTTTGTAGGCATGGCGCGTCATTTTTATGTTGTTGGTAAGGTATGGCCGCTCGATCCGCAATTCGTCAGGTTTGACCCGCAGGCTTTCGATCACCGGCTGCAGCAGGTTCAGAAGCAGGGCCGGCGCGAACACGAGCACTGCCGCAAACACCAACCGCCACGCACCGCGCGGACCCAAATTGCTGAGGCAAACAATCGCCGCGGCGACGGACAGCGCCACCAGCAGCCACAGCCCGGGTCGCCATAGAACGTCGTCGACATAGCGAAAGCCGTAAACCACGCCGTCGGTATGAAAGAGCAGATCGAAGCGGCTGAGCCAGTAGGTGTATGCGCGCTGGAGGAAAAACAGTGCGAGCAGAATTGAAAACTGCCCTACCGCTGCGACTGAGATTCGCGGCGGGGCTTCGCGAAAATCCAGCGATCCGCGCGCCCAATATACGCCTGCACAAAGCGCGGCTGACAGGAAAATCAGCAACAGCGCAAGATCGCGCAGATCGGTCAGGAGCGGGAGCGTGAAGACGTAAAATCCCACATCCTTGCCGAACGCCGGCTCGACCATTCCGAAGCTGGTTGCGTAGAGCGCCCTCAGGTAAACGTCCCAGTTGGACGACTCACCCACCGCCACGAAGATGCCCAGCAGCAAAGCCGCCGCGGCAATCAGCAGTCGCCATGGCACACGCTCGCCGAGCGAACGAATAACGTCCGGCAGGCTCAACTGACGCAAGTCTTCGGGGAAACGCACCACGCGCAGCCGCTCGCGATCTGGTGAAGAGCGCAGCGCATAAAGACCGCTTAAGTAAAACGCTCCCATCGCGATCACGAATACCACCGCGAAGACCAGGATGCGGGCGAAGAACTGGGTCCAAAAAACCGCTCTGAAGCCGAGTACCGTGAACCACAGCAGGTCGACCAGAAATTCATCCGCCACGCCGAGCACGATCAGTAAAACGATAAGCGCGGCGGCGAGGGCAAACAGGACAAATCGTGGGCGCATTGCCGCTCGGCTCATCCTCGATGCGCGATGCGCGCCACGTGCTCGCGCACGACGTCGGGCGGGCATAACCAGATGAAGACCTTCAATGTTATGAACACGACCAGCAGGAAATCGAACTCACCCAGCACGGGGATAATCTCCAGTTCCAGGTTCGGAGGTGAAAACGCCAGGATTAGCCCGAGCACCGGCACCAGCTTGACCAGCCGCGGCACCCTCGGATCGGTGAACAACCGGTAAAACAGACGCACGAATTGGGGAAAGTAGGCCAGCAGCCGCGTCAGCCGGACCGGATTGAGAAAGTGCGGTCTTAATACGTCGCGAAGCGTCATGGGACTCTGGCATTAACCTACCACTTTTCAAGGCAAAAGTTAGCAGTCCCCTTTGACTCATCAAAACCTGTGCGCGCCTGCTACAATGAACCGCTGAGGAAGGCTCGGATGAAGAGACGAATGACCCTGGGCGATTTCGTCGTTGCCTATCTGCGTAAGATCGGCGTTACCCATGTCTTCGGCATCCCCGGCGATCTGGCGCTCAAACTGTTCTTCGCCATGGGACGCAAGCACGGGCTCAAGATGCACACGCTGTCGCATGAGCCGGGAGTTGGCTTCGCCGCCGACGGCTACGCGCGCGCGACCGGGAAGATTGGCGTGGTGTGCGTGACCTATGGCGCCGGCGGTCACAACATGGTCAACCCGGTGGCGGGATCGTTTTCGGAGCGCGTGCCGGTGCTGATCTTTTCCGGCGGGCCGGGCGAAGGCGAGCGCAAGCTCGGCACCATGATCCATCATCAGGCGCGCGATATCGAATCGCAGCAGCGCATTTATCGCGAGGTCACCTGCGCGCTGACGGTGCTCACCGACCCGCGCACCGCCGCCGAGCAGATGCACGAAGTGGTCAAGACGGTATGGGCGGAGCAGCGTCCCGGATACATCGAAATCCATCGCGACATGGTCGATTGCGAGATCGAGGTTCCGCCCGAGCTAATCGCCTGGGACGGCCTTCTGGAATTCCGCCCCTCCGACCCGCGCCAGGTGGAAGAAGCCGCGCGCGAAACGGTCGCGATGTTCAACGCCAGCCGCAAGCCGCTGCTGATCGCCGGTATCGAGATTCATCGCTACAAGCTGGCGCGTGAGCTGATCACGCTGGCGGAGCGGATGGGGACGCCGGTGCTCAGCACGGTGCTCGGCAAGGGCGCCTTCCCGATGGATCATCCGCTGTTCATGGGGGTTCAGGTTGCCGACATCAGCGCGCCGCCCATCGTCCAGCGCATGAAGGACGCCGACCTCGTCATCAATCTGGGCTGCCTGAAGACCGACATGAACTTCGGCAACCAGCCGCCGCACATCATCCGCGAGCGCAGCATCTGGGCCGTCGACCGCCACGTCGAAGTGCGCTTTCACACCTATACCGATACCTCAATCCGCGATTTCGTCTCGGCGCTTTTGGGACATGAATTCCAAACGCACCGTGAGACCGTTCACTATGCCGACAACCTTAACGGCGGCGACGCGCCGGCGGCTCAGGACGCCCCGCTGCGCGTGCGCGACATGCTGCGCGAAGTGAACAGTTTTCTGGCCAGCCATCATAACTACGGCGTGGTCACGGAATCGGGCGACATGTTGTTTGCCGGCCTTGACATCCGCGTACCGGCCGGCGGTTTGTATCTGGCGCAGGGCTTTTACGCGTCGATGGGATTCGCGGTGCCTGCGGCGCTGGGCGTTCAGATCGGGTCCGGAGTGCGGCCGCTGGTGCTATGCGGCGACGGTGCGTTCCAGATGACAGGGCCGGAAATCTCACATGCCCCGATCCTCGGCGCCAATCCGATCATAATCGTGGTCAACAACAGTGGATGGCAGATCTTCCGCCCCATCGCGGAGCGCCCCGAGTTGCTGGAGGTTCCGCCGTGGCCTTACGCGAAGCTGGGCGAGGACTGGGGCGGAGCGGGCTTCGTGGCGCGCAACCTGTCTGAACTACGCGCGGCTCTGCTAGCAGCTGACGCCAGGAAAAGCTTCTCGATCATCGAAGCCAAGGTGGCTGTCGACGACCTTTCGCCGATAACGATCAAATACATCCAGGCGGCCGCCAGCCGGTCGCAAGCCGCGAATCCCCCCAACCATCGCCACCGGACGCCAGCTTCCCATCCGGCGTCACTGGAAGCAAAGCACCGGGACTGAAGCCGGCGGCGCTCTCTGCGCAACGCAATGCCGATCGAGCCACGTGGCACGGGCGCCAGGCCTGTGCCACGTGGCTATTGCAGACGCCGCCGGTGGCGGGCGGGCGTGTGCGTTTTGCGGTTACGGAGAGACCGGCACCAGCTCGACGCGCCGGTTCTGCGCACGTCCTTCCGCAGTAGCGTTGGTCGCGACAAAGTGGGTCTTGCCGTAACCGTGCGTTATCAGCCGGTTGGCCGCGATCCCCTTACCTTCCAGGTAGCCGGCGACCGCGTCGGCGCGGCGCTGCGACAGCCGCAGATTGTAGCGATAGCTGCCAATCGCGTCGCAGTAACCGTCAACGTTGACGCTGACATCGGGATGCTTGCTCAGAATCTCAGCCGCTTCGTCGAGAATCGGTGCGGCGTCGGCCCGGATATTGGCCCGGTTAAAGTCGAAATGTACGCCGCGTAGAACGATGCGTTCCTTTTCAGCCGGAGGCGGCGGAGGAGGAGGCGGAGGAGGAGGAGGCGCCGGCGTCGCAGCGGGAGTTGGCGCCGGTTCCTGCGCGTACTTGTAGCCAATAATTCCACCGATTATTCCGCCCGCGATCGCGCCGACCGGACATCCAATCCCGTAAGCCGTCGAACTGGTTCCGCTGCCGGCGGCGGCCGCAACTCCGCATCCGATCGCGCCGCCGATCATGGTGCCGGCGATCGCCCCGCCGACCGTGCCATCCTGCTTGGCCTGCGACATTCCGCAGCCCGCAAGCAGCAAGGCTATCGCGCAATATGCGCCCAGCTTCCTTACCCATCCGGTCATCACTTCATTCTCCTTCCTCGGATCGCCTGGGCAGCCGCCCCGATCGCGATCGGGCGGCCGGCAGTTTACAGACGAAATGCGCTTTTCAAGGGCATCTGCTCGTATGATAGGCGCAAGCCCCTACAGGCAGGCGCGAGTTCCAACCATCCGCGCGGTTCCAATGCCTTGAGATGCGCTGTTTTGATGTTTTTGCCTGCAGGTTGCCCACAATATGAGGCAGCGAGCCTCGCCCCTGAAGCCAGTTCCGTGCCATTTGCGCGAGTTCAAGCCCTTAGCAGAATCATTCAGCCGTGATATTTTGATTGGCTTCTTTCGTGAGACGGTTCGATGAGGAAGCGCATCAAACGCAAACGCCGGTCCTGTGCATTATGCAAGCCGCACAAGACCGGCGGCGCGGTGCGTTGGAAGCCGAAGGAACTGGCCGCGATGGAGTCGGCGGAGCGGGAGATTGACGCCTTGCGCAGCGCTTGACTAGCCCGTTTAAAGGCGCCCGCCTTTTATAGTGGATAGGTCGCCAGCGCGCCGCCGTCCACCAACAGATCGACGCCGGTGATGAACGAGGATTGGTCGGAGAGCAGGAACACGATCGCCTCGGCCAGTTCCCATGGCGTGCCCTGACGCTTCAGGGGAACCTGCAAGGCCGCCCGTGGCGCACGATTGGCCACCAGGCGGCGGTTGATAGTCGAGTCGATATAGGCGGGCATCACGGTGTTGGCCCGGATCGCGTCCTTGGCATGCAGGATCGCGACAGAGCGCGTCAGAATGTTCAAGGCCGCCTTGCTCGTTCCATAAGTAACGCCGCCGCCGCGTGCGGCCGCGGCCGATGACACGTTGACGATCGCGCCGCCGCCGGCAGCCTTCATCTCGGGTACGGCGTACTTCATCGTAAAGAAGTGGCCGCGCACATTGGTCGCCATCATGAGGTCGAACTGCTCGGCAGTGGTCCTCAGCAGATCACTACCCACCACGATACCGACGTTGTTGACCAATAGTTGAAGCTTGCCGAATCGTTTCACGGTCGCGGCCACAGACTGGCGGCAATCCTCCTCGCTCAGCACATCGGCCGCCATAGCCTCGGCGGCGCCGCCCTCGGCGCGAATCAGTTCCGCGGTCTGCGCAGCCAGCTCAAGCGAACGATCGGTTACCATGACCGATGCGCCTTCCCGCGCGCACAAAATCGCGGTCGCACGGCCGTTGCCGATTGCCACCTTTTCGCCGGGAGCCGGCGGGCCGTCCGCACCGCCGCCGGAAACTAGAACGACTTTGCCATCCAAGCGCGCCATACCTAACGCTCCTCATGGTGGGACTGCGCAGGCCGCTGCCACGCAGCTCTAGATTTGCGCCCGACGCGAATCAACGTCCGCGGTCCGCCCTGGAGCGGGCGATCGCTTCGTGGTCGAGCTGGTAGAAATCCGCCGCCCCGCGCCACAGCACCCCGTCGCGCTGGGCCTCGCTCAGGTCGGTCCGCTTGCGCAGACTCACCAGTCCGGGCACTTCCGCGTCGAAATGGGGAAAGTCGCTTGCCCACAGCACCTTATCGTTGCCGAAGCGCTGCTGCACGTAAGGCAGCATGGGCTCGTCGTTCTCACATCCGATAACGCATTGCTGGCGGAAGATCTCACTGGGCTTGCGCTGCGGCGGCTGCGCGAGCATCCATCCCAGGCGTCCGAAATGTTCGTCAAGCCGATCCAACCAGAATGGCAGCCATCCGCAATTGCTTTCCATGAACCCGAATTTGATCCGCGGGAAACGATCGAACACGCCGCCCTCCAGCAGGGACGCAAAGGCCAGCATCTGCTCGAACGGATGAACGATCGCGTGTCCGAGCACGAAGCTGCGGGCGCGATCCAAACCCGCCTGCGGCACGTCGGTGTTGAGCGCATTGTGAAAGCAGAGCGGAACGTTAAGATCCTGAGCCGTTGCCCACAGCACGTCGAGCGAAGGATCGCCCACTGTACGACCGCTTTTGGTGGGATTGGGACGCAGGCATCCGGCCACGGAGCCATGCTGCCTGACGCTGCGGGTCAACTCTGCAGCGGCGGCAGCTGGTTCCTGGGCGGACAAGGTTGCGACGCTGTATAGTTCGCGCGGCGCCGCGGCGCAGTAGTCGGCGGCCCATCGATTCACCGCGCGGCAAGCGCCGATCGCCACCGAAGGATCGGGGACGCCCGCGAAAAACAGGCCCATCGAAGGAAACAACACCGCGGCATCGACACCCTCGGAGTCGTGCACCGCAAGCCGCTGCTTGGGATCGAATCCGCCCGGATGCGCTTGCGTATAATGACGCCGGCGCGGCATTCCGCGGTCCAGCCCGTTGGGTGTCAGCGTATCGCCCACGGAATAAAGACGACTTCCGGGTTCGTAACCGACGGCCTGAGCGCCGCGGTCCACCAGATGCAGCGGCATGCGGAATGCGCCGATCGTCAGCACCTCGTTGCCACGGTCATCGCTCTGGACGTTGATCCGATCGCGCAGCTCCGGATCGACGTAATCGCGCCACAAGGTGATCGGCTCGGCGATATGCCCATCCCCGTCGATTACCATTTGCATGTACGGTTCCCTCCCCGTTTTGGAACACGTGAAGCTCAAAAGCGCAACGAGCAACGAGCCTCTGCAATCCGAGTCACACGCGCGCGACTTGTTGTCAAGCCGCGCGCAGCAAACGCGCCGCGCCCGAGTTTCCGCGAATACGGCCTCTAACGCGAATCAGGGTTCATGTTGGAGTCACGCCGGCGGGCGCGCTGGATTTGCGCCTCGCGGACGAAGAAGAAGATGCACATTGCGGCTTCGATCAGCACGCTGGTCCATTTCTTCTGCACCGCGGCCACGCCCGCCATCACCGCCGCGACGCCGGCCAGGTAGCCATGCCAGGTAATCGCAATCGGCTTCAACGCCATCGTGCAATTGCTCGCAGCGATACAGGCCGCGTCCTTGGGACGCGGGCTACACGTTCAGTAGCTTTCACGCAGTTCGATCGCGTTGCCGTCGGGGTCGTTGAGCAGCACGATACTGCCTGCAACCGATCCCATCACCACCCGGTGTTGGATTCCGTGCTTTTCCAGCTCAGCACCGGCCTCCGCAAAGTTGTCTATCACGATCGCGATATGCGGACGGGTAGCCATCCCGGGCTCCGAGCCGTACTGAGCGGCCGGACCGTGAATCAGATGCACCTGCGCATCGCCCAGGGAAAGCCACGCGCCCGGACTGGGAACGTCGGGGCGCGGAATCTGCTTGAAGCCCAGCACGTTGACATAAAACTCGCGCGCCCGCTCGACGTCGGTCACCCGGATCGCCGCATGATGGAAAGCCTTCGGTTTCAACATTTCGATTCTCCGCTTGCGCTCAGACTTCGCCCGCGCTTCGATATTAGCGCCGAAAGCGCGCCGCCGCCAAAGCCCGCGCACAACAATCGCGCGGCGTCCTTGCTGAGGCCGCCCGCCGTGCCAGCGCTTTTTGTTTGCGTCTCAGTCAAGTTTCCTAGATATGCTCATTTAGCCGCCCAGCTGGCGCGGCAACTGCGGGAGAAGCACATGTCATCTGGAATAGTTCGGCTGAAGGACAAAGTCGCGGTCGTGACTGGCGGAGCACAGGGGATAGGCCGCGGTATCGTGCATCGGCTGTCGCAGGAAGGAGCCAGGGTAGCGGTGGCCGATATCAATGAAAGCGGCGCTGAAAAAACAGCTGCCGAGATCAAGACGGCGGGCGCAACCGCCTGCGCGGTCAAGCTGGATGTTACGAAGCTGAAGGACGCGATAGGCGCAGCCGACGCGGTCGAACGGCAACTGGGTCCGGTCGATATCCTGGTCAACAATGCCGGATGGGACAAGGTGCAGCACTTCCTGGAAACCGACGAAGAACTCTGGAACCGGCTTATCGACATCAACTTCAAGGGCATGCTCAATTGCGTAAAGGCGTTTGCCCCGCGGATGATCAACCGGCCCGGCTGCAAGATCATCTCGATTGCGTCGGACGCCGGCCGCTCCGGCGGTGTAAACGACGCGGTATATTCCGGCTGCAAAGGCGCGGTGATGTCGTTCACCAAAGCGCTGGCACGCGAGTTGGCCCGCTACAAGATAAATGTCAACGCGGTCGCGCCGGGCGTGATCGACACGCCCTTGTCGCAGGCAATCTCCGGCGGCATCCCGGGCTACATGGAACGGCTGATGCGAATCGTGCCGCTCCGCCGCAAGGGCCTGCCGGAAGACATCGCAGCGGCTGTAGCCTACCTGGCCTCCGCCGACGCCGATTACGTGACCGGGCAGATAATCAGCGTCAACGGCGGCATGGCGATGTGAAACAGGCGTTGGCGCTCAGGGCTTCGAATCCAATCCGCCGTTAGGATTCCACGTCAAGTAAGAATTTGGTCGGCGCTAGTGCTTTTTGAGTGGAGGTATTTTCCCCTGCGCCTTCTTGCTCGCGCTAAACTGAAACTTGGGATTACCGTTCATGTCCCAAAGACCCCAATGCGGTCCCCAGGTGTTTTGAACGCTGAGCCAAGGCTCGTCGAAAGCTGAAAAAAGAAAATTTGATCCGAGCTGATTTGCGTTGGAAAAATTCTGCTGCGTGTAGGTTGCTTCATTGGCCACGCTGGGAACCGCGGATCCATTGTTGGCGCCGGCACTGGGCCAGCCCGTTTCACCAATTATGACCTGCTTGCCGTTAAATTGTCCGTTGAACATGTTATACGCGCCGATCAAGTTTGATATGGCTCCCCCGATCGGGACCGGAGCGTAGAACGGATAGATGTTGATCATCATCGAATCCACATGAGGCTTCAGTTGCGCGCCGTACTGCACGGCGGCCTGATACCCAAGCTCGGTGGTGACCTTTACGCTGCCCTTGTTCTTCAGCCTGCTGCGGACATATTCCAGGTCCGCGATAAGCTGACCGACCGAAATGGGATTTGGATTGGAATCCGTATTCAGGCACTCGTTGCCCACCACGACTGCAACTATCGTTTTCGGGTAGGTGTTCGCCAGGCTGATCGCAGTGTCCAGGTAGGTGGTGTCGGCTGAGCTGTTGAAGCTGCTGTTCTCAAAGACACCTTGGTAGATTCTGAGCTGAGGAAACTGTGCAGCCGCGATAGGCACCACACGGTTAAGTCGCGAGGCAGCGTCGTCTCCATAGGTCTTTATGTCGGTAAACTTCTGCGACATGATTCCCAAGTCAGAAATGAACTGGCTGTCGGGGATGGCAGTTCCCGGCATCTGGCCGCTCTTGTGAAATGGTCCGTAATTGATCCCCACAAACGGACCCGCAAAGGCGGAGCCAGCTACAATCAGTAGCAGGCAACCGATCACCAAGCACAAACTCGTTTTGGCCCTTGAAATGCTCAAATGAACGCTCCTTTTGCGGCGTCGTTTCTGGCGCAGCCGCTTGGTTGTCCTGGTTGTCCGAACTCTGTCGCAGCGGTCGAGCGTACAAGCCACTCGGATGTGCGGCACGACGACACAGCTCAATGTAACAATATTTTGAGCTAAACTGAAGGGGTAGAGAGCGAAAATTCTAGATTTGACAAAATTCAGGGAAAATTAAGGAGGAACAGGGGTCTGGTCCTCACGCGGCGGCGCGCACCAAATGGGCCACACCCACCAGCACCAGGGCGCCAATCGTAGCCATCGCCAGGAATCCCACCGAACCGGTGGCCACAATGCCGAGTTGGCGAAATAGCCAACTGCCAACCACCGCTCCCACCAATCCCAACAGCAGGTCTGCGATGAGACCGTATCCGCGTCCGTGCATCAGTTTGCCGGCCAGCCATCCCGCGATGATTCCGATTATGATTACGCCGATCATGCCTATGTACCCCGTCTGACGCAGGATTATGAACCCCTGAACTTACGCCCGCAATCAGTGCCGTCAGACGGCGCTCTCGCGAACCAGCGCGGGATGTCGAGGGCGGCTCTATCTTTCGGGGGTGCGGTCGAAATCGGTAGCCATGTGGACTTTGCGCGACTGAAACTTCCAAAGACCGTCGACCTTTCGATACTCGTCGCGGTAGTAGCCGGAGGCGAGGTACCTGGAGCCCTCCTGCTCGAGTATCTCGTAATAGGCGTACCCGCTGGCGCGGTTGGGACCTTCAAGGTCGACCACATGATTGTGGATGAAGGGTTGGCTGGCGTACTTCGCGTTGACGCGCCGAAACACCTTTACGAGTTTGTCGCGGCCGGTGATCGCGTAGTCCTCCATACCCTTTATGGAGATGGTGGCGTCCTCGGTGAAAAGGTTCGCCATACTTTCCGGATCTTTGGTCCACAAGTAATGACAGTAGAGGCAGGGCAGTTCCCGGATGGCCTCACGGTCGAGCAACTCCGCCAGCGCCTGCTCGATGGTCTTCACTGCTACTCTCGCGGCTTCGGCGCTATCGCGGCAGGCCGTAAATGCGCTCCGCGATCAGGTTGCGCTGGATATCCTGCGTGCCGCCGTAAATCGTCACCGACCGCGAGGCGAAGTAATAGGTGTTCCACGATCCATCGCATAGCGCATGCGGCGAACCGGCCATCGTCAGCGCCCGCGGCCCGCCCAGAGTCATTCCCAGGTCATACAGCCGCTGCTCGGTCATCGACCAATGCAGCTTCATCAGCGAGGATTCCTCGCCTGGCTGCAGCCCGCGCTGGTAGCGCGAGAGCTGGCGCAGGTTGGTCAGCCGCATTAGCTCCACGTCGGCATAGGACTGAGCGAGCATTTCGCGCACGCGAGGGTCCTCGATCATCGGCCTGCCGCCGCGCCGCGCCTTGCGCGCGTGATCGACCATCTCCTCCCAACTGGTGCGATACTTGGCCTGGTTGATCATCGTGTACAGGCCGCGCTCGTAGGTCAGCGCGCGCATCGCGACGCTCCAGCCGTTATCGACGCCGCCAATCACGTTGTCGCGCGGAATTCTCACGTTGTCGAAAAAGATCTCGTTGAATTCGGAGGTGGCGCCGATCTGCTTGATTGGGCGTACGGTTACTCCGTCCGACTTCATGTCGACGGCCATCATGGTGATGCCCTTGTGCTTGGGCACGTCGGGGTTGGTGCGCGCCAGCAGCATGCACCAGTCGGAGTATTGTGCGGTGGTGCTCCAGATTTTATGCCCGTTGGCCACGTAGTGGTCGCCGTCGAGCACGGCGCGAGTCTGCAAGCTGGCCAGGTCGGAGCCGGCATTGGTCTCCGAGAAGCCCTGGCACCAGACCATCTGCCCGCTCACGATACGGCTAAGATAGCGTTCCCTCAGTTCCGGCGTGCCGACGTCCATCAAAGTCGGACCGAGCAGCCGCAGCCCGACCCAATCAAGCGGCAAAGGCGCGTCAGCGTAATGCCCTTCGGTCAGATATATGGCCTGCTCCATCAAGCTGCCGCCGCGGCCGCCATATTCTTTGGGCCACGACAGTCCCAGCCATCCCGCTTCGCCCAGCTTAAGCTGCCACTTGCGCAGGGTGGCCGCTGCGTCATCTTCCGACAGCCGGCGGACGTGGGCCATTTTCCATTCGTGGGGAAGGTTTTGCGCAAACCAGCCGCGAATCTCCTGACGAAAGGCTTCTTCGGCCGGGGTCAGATTCAGATCCATCCAAATCTCCTGGGCGCGCGATGCCGCAATCCTCCAACGCAGGCAGACCGCCTGCCTGCGAACAGGCCCGAAGGGCCGCGAACGCCCAATCGGCAGAGTAAATCAGATCCGGCAAAGCGACAAGCTACGTGTGCAGAAGTAGCTCTCCAGCGGCAAAGGTTCAGTCGCCGCGGCGCAGGCGGGGATCGTCGCTGCTATCGCATTCCCAAAGGTAGTCCCAGATCAAAAGCCGGTGCCTGCGCAGGCGCTTTAGCTGATCCTTGGCCTGGTCCAGGTCGCGTAACGCGTTCATGACGCGCCATTGGCGCACCAGGTCGCATTCCTCCGCGCTGTCGTAGGTGTTGACCACCATCCAACGCGAAACAGGGGTGCTCGCATCGAAACCGGCGATCCAGCCGTTATCGATCGGCGGAGCCATCAGAAACCAACTCGCCAACGCCGCCCCGACAATAACTTTCATGGGCGAACTCCGGGAAGGTTAGCAATTGAAGCGATTATGGTTTCATTGTGCTCCCGCCGCCGACGGCGCGCCAGCGCCAGCGCGGCGTCTCGCCGTTCCATCCTGCCCGCTCGCGATCGATCGAGCGGTATCGGGGCTAAACGGCTTCCCCCGCCCGGCCCGCGCAGCTATCTTCTCGCATCGGAGGTCAATCAGTGATGATTCTCAAGGTTGCGCGTCTGGGCCATCCGATCGTGCGCACCGCGGCCCGCCCGGTCACGGTGGAAGAGATCAAGACCCACGATTTCCAGGTTCTGATCGACAACATGGTGGAGACGATGCACGAATACAGCGGCGTCGGTCTTGCCGCCACGCAGATTCATGTGCCGATCCAGGCCGCGGTTCTGGAGGTCGAGCGCAATCCACGCTATCCCGACGCCCCGTCAGTGCCGCTTACTGTGCTGATCAACCCGGTCGTCACCATCCTGGATGACGAACTGGTGGACGGCTACGAGGGATGCCTCTCGATCCCGGACATGCGTGGGGTCGTGCCGCGTTTCAAGCGGCTGCGGGTCCAAGCGCTGGGCCGCGAGGCGGAGCAGCTGGATATTGTCGCCGAGGACTTCCACGCCCGGGTCATCCAGCACGAAACCGACCACCTCAAAGGCGAGGTGTACCTTGACCGGATGCCCAACATGCGTACGTTGAGCCATCTGGCGGAATTCCAGCGCTATGTATTGGAGACCGCGGCCGAGCGCGCACGCAAATAGAACCGCTGCTACTTGGGCGGGTAAGGCGGGACCACCGGAACCTTGCCGGTGACCTTGGCCTGCTCCAGCGCCTTTTTCAGCGAGTCATTATAGATCTTGAGGTTGTTGCTCTCTTCCTGGACCTTATCCAATTGGTCGTGAAGTTGATTGTTGTCGTTCTTGAGCTTACCAAGCTGCCCATTGAGATCATCGAGCCGGCGGGACTGCTCGACAATCGTCGCCTGGTCCTGCTGGTGGTAGCGCCAGGCAAAGAATCCGCCGATTGCGGCAAGTATCACGAACACGACCACAGCACGCGCCATAACATTCCACCCCGTTGTGCGGCAGAATCCCGTTCAAGACAGATTCTCTACTACCGGACTCAAGCGGCATAGACCAGCCGCTGACGCGCGCTCTCTTCCAACCGCATAGAGCGCCTGCGCGGCCACTCCGTGGCAGACCGAAGCCAGAGGGCGACCATTGCGGCTTCAATATCGCGAGCGCGAGCAGCGGTCCGGAAGCGCGAGTCCGCCGTAAGCGTCATCTTCAGCCCCGAACGCGCGGCGATCCATCCGCCGGAGAGGTTCGCTGCGATTCCGAAAAATTCATGCAGCAGGAACAGGAACGCGATCTGGAGTTCGCTCCAGGGTCTGCCTACTTGACGATACCCTGCTCGCGCAGCGAGGCGATTCGATCCGTGTCGTAGCCTAAGTACTCGCGCAGAATCTGATCGGTATGCTCGCCGAAAGCGGGACCAGGCCGCGGGGGCGACGCCGGAGTGGCGGAAAACTTCGGTTGCACGTTGACCTGTCCGACCGGGCCCCATTTCGGATCGTCCAGCGTGATCAGCAACTCGTTGGCGATAACCTGCTCGTCATCGAAGATCGCGGTCATCGCATGGGCCGGAACGACAGGAATTCCCATCTGTACCAGCCGCCGCAGTAATGGAGCCGATTCCTCCTTGACGAAAAACTCCTCAAGCTGGCGCACCAGCGGCCCCTCCGGACCTTCGAGTCGAGCCTCGGCAAACGGCATTCCGCTCGCAACGGCCGCCGTTTCTTTCAACGCCGACCATTGATCTGCGCTGGAGACCGCCAGGTAGATCCATCTGTTGTCCAGGCATTGATAGGTGCGATGGAGCGCCGAGGTACCGCGCAGCTCCGGAGCACCGTTTTCCATGTTGGGCCGGCCACTATAAAAAATGTATTCGCCCGCTTGGCAGGCCATCGCCGAATGGAGCAGCGAAGTCTCGCATCGCTGGCCCACACCGGTCATCTGGCGCGCGCGCAACCCCAGGATACATCCCAGGGCCGAGAGCATCGCGGCGCCGTAGTCGCCGATCGCGCAGGCCATGTACACCGGATGAACGGGGCTGCCGGGCGGCAGATCGTTGCGCCCGCTGCCGTCATGCGCCGCCATTACGCCGCCCCACGCCTGCGCCAGCGGATCGAAGCCCGGGCGGTCGCGTTCCGGACCATGGGTGCCGAATCCCGTCACGGTCATATAGACCAGGCGCGGGTTGATAGCGGCCACGGTGTCGTAATCGATACCGAGAGCGTGCGTGCGGCCGGCGCGCATGTTTTCCACCAGCACGTCGGCTTTGCGAATCAGGCTGTAGGCAATCTCGCGGCCCTGCGGTGTCCGCAGATCCAGCGCGATGGCGCGCTTGTTCTGGTTCCATCCCATGAAACCGAACGCCATCGTGCGGAACGGGTCGCCGTCGAGGTGCTCTATCTTCAAAACCGTGGCGCCGCAGTGGCTCAGGATCATGGGACCGAGCGCACCCGCGATGTATCCCGAAAAATCAACCACCAAGGTCCCGGCCAGCGGGCCGCCGTTGTTGGGCTGCGGTGTGAACGGTTCAACCCGCGGACAGGCTTCGGCACGCCGCTCCCGCGCTTGATGAAGCAGGCGATCAATCGCACCCGGATCGAGGTCGGGGGTGCGGGCAGCATGCAGAATTTCGCCGGGCGTGCGGTAGAGCTTGATCGGTATGCCCATCTGCACAGTAGGGCCCAGGATTGGATCATGCAGTTCGCGGCGCAATCCGAGTGCGCGCACCTGAGCGTCGTCCATACACTCCTGGCGGGTCTTGACCGGGGCGCAGGGAAGTTCGGCGGCCTCCAATCGCTGGAGCCATTCGGCGCGCGTGCCCTTTTCAATTTCACTGCCGACGATGGCCCTCAGGATGTCGCGATTTTCCCCCAGCACGCCCCACGGCGCTTTCCCGAAGCGCGGATCGGAAATCAATTCAGGCTTCTCGAGCAGCAACGCCAGTCGATGCCAGAAGCGCGGATTCCCCGCGGCAAGCAGGAGATACTTGCCGTCGCCGGCGCGGAACAAGCGGTAAATCGGCAAAGGGCCCAACGGATCCGCGGGTCCCGCGAACATCCGCATCATGGTTTCGTGGCGTAATATGGTTCCGGTTTGGAGCAGTATCGCTCCGGCCAGAATCGAAACTTCAACCGACTGCGACGGGCCGCCCTGGTCGCGCTTGATCAGCGCCGCTACCGCGGAAGCCGCGCCCAG
Organism: Binataceae bacterium (SeqCode); assembly: GCA_035262365.1. Lineage (GTDB taxonomy): Bacteria > Desulfobacterota > Binatia > Binatales > Binataceae > JAJPJA01. The sequence continues at coordinate 17,740 of DATFSZ010000160.1, read as the reverse complement.
CATTCCGGCCTGATAGCTGGCCGAAGGAAAGGTCTGGACCATGGGTTTGCCGGTCACGGTCCACTGGTTGGCGGTAATTCCGCCGATAGCCTCAACCACGTCATTTTCGGCGTCCAGTTCCGCAAGCGGACCTTTGCTGCCCAGGGGTGGCATCTCCAGCAGCACCGCACGCGGATTGATGGCATGGACGGAGGCGAAGTCGAGACCCACGGCGCGCTGGCGGCTGGGCACAAAGCCGCTAATTACTACGTCAGCCAGCGCGATCAACTCGTGGGCGTTAGCCAGCCCGGCGGACGATTCAAGATCGAGTGCAACGTGCTGCTTGCTGCGATTGAGCGCATGGAAGTGCGGTGTGCCGCGTCCCGTATCGCCGCCCGGCGGTTCGATCCTGATTGTGCGCGCGCCCTGTTCTGCAGTTAGCATTCCCGCGTACGCCGCCGCCAGATGAGAGGCGAATTCGATTACCGCAACTCCATCCAGTGCCTTGGCCATGGTCCTGCATACCCCGTCGCGTTGTAGCGCGGCCTTTTGCTGGCGGTCAAATCTCTCTCCGCACTCCGGATTGTGCTTGAAATCGTTTTGAGCAAGCCACAGGACAAGCGTCGCGCCGGCGGCGATAGCGCTTGCTTATCCCGCCGTGCAGCGCAATGAATTGACGGTCTGAAGCCCTTTACCCAAGAGGTGATGCCATGCCGAAAATCAAGGCGGGAGTGCTCACAATCAATTACGAAACCTTTGGCGACGGAGAACCCCTGCTGCTGATCATGGGTTTCGGCATGCCGGGGAGAGCATGGCTCCCGCGCATCCCGCGGTTTACCGGCTTCAAGGTGATTGTTTACGATAACCGCGGCACCGGCGAGTCGGACAAACCCGACCAGCAGGTTTACTCGATCGCCGAGATGGCCGACGACGCCAGCGCATTGCTGCGTGCGCTCGACATACCGCGCATCAAGATTTGTGGCTTCTCGATGGGTGGGATGATCGCGCAGGAGCTCACCCTGCGCCATCCCGAACAGGTGATAAAGGCCGTCTTCGGCTGCACGACCGCGGGCGGCGCCAGCGCACAGATGGAAAATCCGGGCGGCGGCGACCCCCTGCGGATGGCGTCGTTTAAGTTGCTCGCGACCGATCCCGACAAAGCGTACGAAGAGCTGCTTCCAATGCTGCATCCGGCGGAGCTGCTGGCGCGGCGACCCGAGCTGAGACATGACATGCTCGACGTGATCAAAACCGCACCGCCGACTCCAGAGCAGACCTACGTTCGTCATTGGGCGGGAATCATGGGCTTCAATGCCTACGACCGGCTGCCGCAGGTCCGCTGCCCGGTGCTAATCGTTCATGGCGACCAGGATATTGGTACGCCGATCGAAAACGCGCACATCCTGAAAAGCCGCATTCCGCACGCCGAGCTTGTAATCGTAAACGGGGCCGGCCACGGTTTGGAGACGGCGGAACCCAACTGGGTGACCGATCGAGTTGCGGCATGGCTGCGCCAGTGAGATCAAAGAAATTTCCGGCTGCCTGATTCGACAGGCGCCGCATGTTAAAGTTTGGGCCGCAAGATCAAGCGCGTTGCTCTCGTAAATGGATACAGGAAACAAGATTAATCTCGAGCAGGTTAGGCATATCGCGCTGCTGGCGCGGCTGGAGCTGACACCGGATGAAGAGCGGCGGATGTTGGGCGACCTTGAGGAGATGCTTCAGTACGTTGACAAGCTGAACCAACTCGACACCAGCGCCGTGGAACCTACCGCCCAGGTGGGAGAGATCGGTGCTTCCATGCGCGAGGACGCGGTGACAAATCCGAGCGCTCCCGATTCGATCCTGGCCAACGCGCCGGCGGCGAGCGAACAGATGTTCAAGGTTCCGAAGATCATAGAGTGAACGTGACTACCGACGCCTGTAGACTGACTATCGCTGACGCGCGCGATCTGCTGCGCCGCCGCGAGCTATCGGCGGTCGAGCTTACTCGCGCCTGCCTGGAGCGAATCCGGGCGGTAGAGCCCCGGCTCAACTCCTTCATCACGGTTTGCGAGCCGGAAGCGCTGGCGCAGGCGCGCGACGCTGACCGGCGGCTGGCGGCGGGCGAAGCATCGGCGCTCTGCGGCATACCGCTGGCGATCAAGGACATCTACGCAACCAAGGGAATACGGACTACCTGCGCCTCGAGGATCCTGGAAAACTTCGTCCCCACTTACGACGCTACCGTGATCGCTCGGCTGCGGGCGGAAGGCGCGATTTTTGTCGGCAAGGCGAATCTCGACGAGTTCGCGATGGGCTCTTCGACCGAAAATTCTGCCTTCGGGCCGACCCGCAATCCTTACGACCTCGAACGTGTCGCCGGCGGATCGTCGGGCGGATCGGCCGCCGCTGTGTCTGCCGATGAATGCTTGGGGAGCCTTGGCACCGATACCGGCGGCTCGATCCGTGAGCCGGCGGCGTTTTGCGGCGTGGTGGGAATCAAACCGACCTACAGCAGGGTCAGCCGCTTCGGGGTCATCGCCTACGCGTCCTCACTGGACCAAGTCGGTCCTTTTGGCAAAACCGTGCGCGACGCGGCGGTCCTGATGCGTTCGCTGGCCGGCAGCGACCCCGCGGATTCCACCTGCTCCACGCGTCCGGTGCCCGACTACGAGCAGGCGCTGAGCGGCGAAGTCAAAGGACTGCGCATCGGAGTGCCCAAGGAGTTCTTCGTCGAGGGGATGCAGCCGGAGGTCGAGGAAGCGGTGCGCGCCGCGCTTGAGAGTTACGAATCGATGGGCGCAGCGATTATCGAGGTATCGCTGCCTCATACTGACTATGCGATTGCGGCTTACTACCTAATCGCCACCGCGGAGGCCAGCGCCAACCTGGAACGTTACGACGGAATCCGCTACGGCCTGCGCACGGAGACGGACAACCTCCTTGATCTATATCGCAAGAGCCGCGCGCGCGGCTTCGGCGCCGAGGTCAAACGGCGTATCATGCTGGGCACGTTCGCGCTGTCCACCGGCTATTACGACGCGTACTATCTGAAAGCGCAAAAAGTACGCACGCTGATCAAACGGGACTTCGAGCAGGCCTTTGAGGGCTGCGATCTGATCGTCACGCCGACCGCGCCGACTACGGCGTTCAAGCTTGGCGAAAAGATGGCTGACCCTTTACAGATGTACCTGTCGGATATTTTTACCATTTCGGTCAACCTTGCGGGGTTGCCCGGAATGGCTCTGCCCTGCGGTTATGACGGCAAGGGAATGCCGATTGGCTTGCAGCTCATCGGCCCGGCATTCGGCGAGGAGGTAGTGCTTCGCGCAGGCGACGCCTACGAGCGCTCGGGCGCCGTGGCTCGACGGCCTGCAGCGGTCTAAGCTGGATCCAGTTCGGCTGGATCTGATTCGAGGATGACATTGATGTCCGCGCATGAGGAAAAATACGAAGCGGTTATCGGGCTGGAGGTTCATGCTCAGCTCCTGACCAAGTCGAAGATTTTCTGCGGATGCTCGACGGAGTTCGGCGCGTCGCCCAATACTCATGTGTGTCCGGTGTGCTCCGGGATGCCGGGCGTGCTGCCGGTGTTCAACCGCCATGTGCTGGAACTGGCCATCCGGGCGGGCCTGGCGGCGCATTGCGCAATCGCGCCGCGCTCGATCTTCGACCGCAAGAACTATTTCTACCCCGACCTGCCCAAGGGCTACCAAATAAGCCAGTACGAAACGCCGCTGTGCCTGGGCGGCTATATCGAGCTGCCGAACGAGAACGACGACGGCGCCCCAACCCGTATTCGCCTGGTGCGCATTCACCTGGAAGAAGACGCTGGAAAAAATATCCACGCGCCCGACTCCAGCCTGGTCGACTTCAATCGCTCGGGCGTGCCGTTGATGGAAATCGTCAGCGAACCCGATATCCGTACGCCGGAGCAAGCGGGTGCATACTTGCGCGAGCTGCGTTCGATGCTGCGATATCTCGAAGTATGCAATGGCAACATGGAGGAAGGTAACTTCCGCTGCGACGCCAACATTTCGGTGCGGCTGCGCGGTTCCTCCAAGCTCGGCGTCAAGACCGAAGTCAAAAACATGAACTCCTTTCGCAACGTCGAGCATGCGATCGCGTACGAGATCACGCGCCAGGCCGAAGCGTTGGAAGCGGGCGAACGGATCGCCCAGGAGACCCGGCTGTGGGACCCCGAGCGCGGCGTCACGCGCTCGATGCGCTCCAAGGAGCATGCGCATGACTATCGCTACTTTCCCGAACCTGACCTGGCGCCACTGATCGCCCCGCCCGATCTGGTCGAACAGATCAGGATCGAGATGCCGCAACTGCCGGCCGCGCGACGCGCGCGCTATACAGCAGAGATGGGGCTGACGCCTTACGAAGCCAATGTGCTGACCCAGGAGCGTGAAATTTCCGACTACTTTGAAGCAGTGCTGCCCGGACTCAATAACAAAAAGGCGGCTGCCAACTGGGTGATGAGCGAGGTGCTGCGCGCGGTGAACGAAAGCGGCCGCACGCTGGCCGAGGCCGCGCCCGCTCCCGGCGAGGTCGGCGCGCTGCTCAAGATGGTCGAGACTGCAGCCATCAGCCTCAACGCCGCCAAGACCGCGTTTGCCGCGATGTGCAAGTCGGGCAAGAGCGCGCAGACGACGGTGACTGAGCTGGGGCTGCTCCAGGTCTCGGACGAAGCCGCGATCGCCGCCGCTTGCGACAAACTAATCGCCGCCGAGCCCGACAAGGTTGCCGAATATCGCGGCGGCCGCGACAAGTTATTCGGATTTTTTGTCGGCCAGGTGATGAAGGCGATGGGCGGCAAGGCCAACCCGAAGATTATCAACGAAGTGCTGCGGCGCAAGCTGGCCGCCAGCTAAGCTAAACTCAGCGACTGGGAAGGAGCGAATCCAAGATGCCCTACGCGGAAGGCAGAACCTACAACGACGCCGACAGCCACTTCATGGAGACCAAGAACTGGCTGTTTGATTATGCCGATCCCAAAGTGCGGCCGAAGCTGTCACCGATAGATTTCGCGATGGCCGGCGGGCAGGGGACAGCCGACCTGGTTGAAGCGGTACCTTCAATGGTCGAACGGCGCCGCAAAGACGCGGCTGCGATGGAACGGGCGGAAGCCAACATCCTGGAGCGCAAGAGCTGGCACGCGCTGGGCGCTTACGATCCCGACGAGCGCAGGCGCGCACTCGACCTGCTGGGCTACAACCGGCAGTTGGTTTTCACCGGCGTGGCGATGCAGCAGTTTTGGGGCATTCTAGGCGTGCAGCACATTTTCGACCCGGAGGCGTTGTACGGCGGCGCGCGCGCCCACAATCGCGGCATCACGGACTTCTGCAGACATGACAAGCGCATGCGCGCGGTAGGTTTCCTGCCGCTGGACGTTCCCGAATTGGCTGTGCGCGAAATCGTGCAAGGTGAGCGCGAAGGCGTGGCAGCTTTCTGGGTTCCCGCGGTGCCGCCGCCGGCCATGTCACCGACTCATCCCGATATGGATCCGGTGTGGGCAAAATTGCAGGAACTCGACGTGCCCTTCGTGCTCCATCTGGGCGGCGGCCCGCTGTTCCTGCGCGAGGGCTTTTTGAAGAACGGCAAACAAATCGAAGCGGGACCGCTGGGCGGCGTTGATGAAATCCGCGCCAAGGACTACACCGTGTGCCATTACGGCGCCGAAGCGTTCATGTCCGCGATGGTGCTCGACGGGGTGCTGGAGAAGTTCCCCAGGCTGCGGGGCGCGGTGGTTGAGCAGGGCGCGATGTGGGTGGTGCCGTGGCTGCGCAAGCTGGATATCGCGCAAGCCGCCTTCGTGCGCTTCGAGCCCTATCTCAACCTGCCGCTAAAGCCGTCGGAATACGTGCATCGCCAGCTCAAGTTCACGCCGTTTCCGCCCGAGCCGGTGGGCTGGATGATCGAGCAGGCGGGCGCGGACCTGTTTTTGTTCTCTACCGATTTTCCCCATCCCGAGGGTGGGCGCGATCCACTCAAGCGGTTTAAGGCGGCGCTCGACGACTACAAGATCGCTGAGGATCAGCGGGAGCAATTTTATACCAGCAACTTCAACGAATTGCTGGGTGCTCATGCCTGAAGAATAAAATGCGAGGGAGGGCGTGCACTAACCCGAGCCCTTTCAGGGAGAGAACGCGTCGTCTGGATTCTGCCTGTGCCAGCGGGGCGGGGCGGCCCTGCCCGTCACATTAGCGTGGACCTGGCCTCCGTACCGGCGATTGTGGCGCGCGACGTCCGCCCCAATCCACAATAAGCGACACAAAGCAGCGGGGCCGCGTGCTTTTGCACGCGGCCCCGCTGCTTTAACTGCAATGCAATCCGTTGGCCTACGCGGCCGCCTTGGTTGTGGCGCCTGCACCGCTCTCCTCGGCGATCGAACCCTTCTTGGAGAAGGCCACCGCGATGCCGAGCAGCACCACCGATATAACCACGATGAATATACGACCGGTCGTCACCTCCGCGATTGACGCCGGCGTAAACGGCGCGGCCAGAATACCGACCAGGTTCATCACCTTGATCATTGGATTGAGCGCAGGCCCGGCAGTGTCCTTGAACGGGTCGCCCACCGTGTCGCCCACCACGGCGGCCTTGTGAACGTCGGTACCCTTGCCGCCGAGGAAGCCGTCTTCGACCTTCTTCTTGGCGTTGTCCCAGGTCGCACCCGCGTTGGACATGAATACCGCCATCAGCTGGCCCGTGAGGATGGTGCCGCCCAGAAATCCGCCCAAGGCTCCGGCGCCGAGGCCGAATCCCACCAGGAGGGGAGCGAAGATGGCCAGGATTCCCGGGCCCAGCAATTCTTTCTGCGCGGTTGAGGTTACGATTTCAACGCAGCGGCCGTAGTCGGGTTTTTCCTTATACTCCATGATCCCCGGATGCTCGCGGAACTGGCGCCGCACCTCGACCACTACCTGATAGGCCGCGCGGCCTACCGCCTTGATTGCGAAGGAGCTGAACAGGAACGGCACCGAGCCGCCAATCAACAGCCCGACAAACACGGTGGGCATATTGATCTGCACACCCAGCTCGCCCAGATGCGCCTCATCTATAAAGGAGCGGAAGAGCGAGACCGCCGCCAGCACCGCGGTGGCAATTGCGAGCCCCTTGGTGAGAGCCTTGGTGGTGTTGCCAATCGCGTCCATCCAGGAAAGCGTGCGCGAGGCCTCTTCCTGATGAATCCCGCCCATCTCGAAGATTCCGTGCGCGTTGTCCGTGATCGGTCCGTAGGTATCCATCGCCAGAATAAACCCGGTGGTGGTCAGCAGGCCCAGCCCGGTCAGCGCGATTCCGTAGAACTGCAGCGCTATCGAGTCGCGGAAGATGACCATCGCGCAAATGATTGAAATCGCGATTACGACGAGCGCCCACACCGACGATTCGAGGCCCTCGGCCATCCCCGACAAAATCAACGTTGCCGGACCGGTTTTGGCCGCGGTGGCGCATTCGGTTACCGGCGGTTTATCGGGATGAGTGAAGTAGTTGGTGAGCCACAAGGTGATCACCGCGAGGAGAATTCCAACCGAAGCGGTGACGGCGAAGCGCCAGTCGGGACGGCCGGTGGCGGGGTCGGTAAGGTAGAAGTAGTTGACAATGAAGAAGCCGATAATCGAAGCGGCGGCCGAGACGATGTAGCCGTTGACGATCGGGCGCATCGGATCGCGCATCGCTGTGCCCGCGGGAACCCGCACGGCCATGATCCCGATGATCGAGGAGAAGACGCCCACCGCACGCAGAATCAGGGCGAAGATGATCATCTTGAGCGCGAATGCGCCGGCGCCCTCGGGTCCGCCGTACGCGGCGATGAAATCCTTTTCGCCCAACGCATAGGCAGCCAGGATGATAGCGGCCACAAGGGTGACTTCATAGGACTCGAACACGTCGGCGGCCATCCCGGCGCAATCGCCGACGTTGTCGCCCACGTTGTCGGCGATCGTCGCCGCGTTGCGCGGGTCGTCCTCGGGAATGCCCGCTTCGACCTTGCCGACGAGGTCGCCGCCGACGTCGGCCGCCTTGGTGTAGATCCCGCCGCCTACGCGCATGAAGAGCGCGGCCAGCGATCCGCCGAAGCCGAATCCGACCAGCACTTTCATCGCGTTCTCGCGGAAGATCAGGAAGATGATGGTGGCGCCGAGCAGCCCCAGGCCGACGGTGAACATGCCCGAAACGCCGCCCGCCTTGAAAGCCAGCTCCATCGCGTCTTTAAAACTGGTAAGCGCCGCGTTCGCGCTGCGTACGTTGCCCTTGACTGCCAGCCACATACCGACGAAGCCGGCCCCATACGACGCGCTCACACCCATCAGAAAGGCCACCGAGATGCCCAGTGGCAGCGCCAGCCCGTGGTAAACGTGGCGATACATGAAGAACAGCACGAAGAAGATAAACAGCACGAACCAGCGCATCGTCCTGACCTGCTGGCGCAGGTAGGCCATCGCTCCCTCTTCGACCGCGTCGGCGACGTCGGTCATCGACTTGGCCCCGGGGCTGGCGGCCAACACGATACGGACCAGATAGAGTCCGTAGCCGAGCGCCGCGATGGCTGACAGCAGGACCAGCCACAGGATCAGCACCTGGCCGCCCGAGAGGACTGGCAAAATTATGTTTGACTCACTCATTTACCGATGTCTCCTGATAATTCGCCCTCCGCCAAATCGGGCTTTTAAACTATCGGTCGCCCATCATTTGGTCAGAAAAGCTGGCACATTGCACGACCGGATTATTTTGCGCGAAAGCCTACGAGTTTCACAGACTCAAGTCCAGCCGCCTGCTAGCATGATTGGCCTGTTGAGCAGCCAGCATTATCGCTTTCGGCCCTCTAGCGGTTCCCCCCTGATTGACATTCTAAGCAGCAGTGACCTGCTTATGATTATATTGAGCTTCTCAAAGGTCTTTGTGAAGGGTGAGCGGGGACACCCGCGAGCGGCCCCGCATGTTGATCGAAAGCCATCGCTTATGTTTAGCTCAAAACCCTGACAGGCAGCCATGAATATCAATGTCGAAAGTTCCTCTTCGCTACGCCGCAAGATCACAATTGAACTCGATCAGGACGAGATTGGACACGAACTTGACCGTTCCTACTCGGAGCTCAAGCGCTCGGTGCATCTGAAAGGCTTTCGTCCCGGGCGCGCGCCGCGCCAGATGCTGGAGCGGCTGTTCGGCGACCAGGTGCGCAGTGAGGTCATCCAGAAGCTTATCAAGGAGTCGACTGAGAAGGCGCTCACCGAGCATCATCTGACGCCGGTGGCCGAGCCCGAAATCGTCACCGAAGAGACCGACCTAAAAAAGGCACTGCGCTTTGCCGCGGTCTTCGATATCAGGCCTGAAATTGAGGTCAAAGATTACGTAAATCTCAAGGTGCCGCGCCAGCAAGTAACGGTCAGCGAGGAGGAAGTCGATAGCGCCATGCAGCGCCTGCGCGAGCGGCTCGCCCCGCTCAAGAAGGTGGAGGACCGCACGCGCGTGGAACCGGGCGATTTCGTAATCGCGGAGCTGGAGGCCTTTGAAAACGGCGCGCCGATTTCGGGCAGCAAGCTCGAATCGCGCCTGCTCGAGGTTTCCGACAAAGCAATCGCGCACGGACTGCATGAGGTCCTGACCGGGGCCGAGGTCGGAGTGGAAGGCAGCAGCCGGCGCAGCTATCCGGCCGATTACTCGGAAAAAGACCTGGCTGGCAAGGACGTGGAATGGCGCTTTAAGGTCAACGAGATTTTCCGCCGCGAATTGCCCAACCTTGACGACGAGTTCGCCAAGGACCAGGGCGAGTTCCAAAGCCTGGCGGAGCTGCGCGATCGGATGCGCCACAACCTGTTGATCCAAGCCCGCCAGGAGGCAGACGCCAAAGTCCGTCAGGGCTTGTTGGATATTGTGCTGGAGCGCAACCCGATCGAAATCCCGCAGTCGCTCCTGGAGCGCGAGCAGCACCTGCTTGAATCCGAGTATGCGGCCGCGCTGCAGGCGGGCGGGATGCCTGCCGAGCAGGCGATGGAAGCCGCGCACAAGGCTCACGACGAGTTCAAAGCCCGGGCCGAGAAGCGCGCTCACAGCTCATTGGTGATCGACGCGCTGGCCAGCCAGGAAAATGTGGAGGTCAGCGACGAGGAGGTGGCGGAGCGGATCGCGACAATCGTGACCCAGGCGGGGCGCGATCGCGAGCGGGTGGCGAACTTCTACTCGAAAGACGAGAACCGCGCGGCGATGTACAGTACGATCCGGCGCGAGAAGGCTCTCAACCTGTTGCTGGATCGGGCGCAAAAGGATGATGGTGAAAATGCGTCCACACAGAGCGCGGATGAAAGTGCCGGTGGTGCGATTGGTGACACACAAAGCGGCGGCGGAACGCCGCCGAGCGAGTCCAAATGAGGCCCGGAATTATTGAGGCAATGTTGCCCGCTAATTTCAAACTGGATACAATCGGGTTAGCGGGGTGTTGAGAAAATGACATCGGTTGGCTGTGCGCGATGCCGTCTCTCTACACCCCGCCTAAATACTGGCCGCATGCCTCGATTTGGTCTGTGCGCGGGAGAGACAAGAGAGGAAGAACGCAGGCTGTGAGGATCTCTTCTTCAACAGTCTGCCGGTGGTGTGGCCCTTAGGAGCTTGGATCGAATGCCTCGCCAAAAGGCGTCATGAGCAATCTGGTTCCAATCGTAATCGAGCAAACTGGCCGTGGTGAACGCGCATACGATATCTACTCGCGGCTGCTCAAGGACAGGATCGTCTTTCTGGGCAGCGAAGTTAACGATGACGTTGCCAACCTGGTAACCGCCCAGTTCCTGTTCCTTGAATCCGAAGACCCCGAAAAAGAAATTTCCTTCTATATCAACTCGCCGGGCGGGTCGGTCACAGCCGGGCTTGCGATTTACGATACGATGCAGTTCATTAAGCCGCCGGTGTCCACCCTGTGCCTTGGGCAGGCGGCGAGTATGGGAGCTTTGCTCCTGACCGCGGGACACAAGGGGCGGCGCTACGCCCTTCCCCACTCGCGCATCATGATCCATCAGCCGCTGGGCGGGGCACAGGGTCAGGCCACCGACATCGACATTCAGGCGCGCGAGATTCTGCGCGTGCGGGAAGAACTCAACAACCTTTTCGTTAAACACACAGGTCAAAGCTTGCGCAAAATTGAGAAAGACACCGACCGCGACATGTTCATGGGGCCCGAACAGGCGGTTGAATATGGAATCGTTGATGAGGTAATCGTTAGCCGGGGGTCCTCCAAGTGAGGGACGGGAGGCAATATGGCCAAGCATGATGATCGCGCCGGCTCCCTGGTCTGCTCCTTTTGTGGCAAGAGCCAGGACGAGGTGCGCAAGTTGATCGCCGGGCCGACCGTCTACATTTGCGACGAATGTATCGACCTCTGCAACGACATCATCGCGGAGGAAACCGACGGCGAAGAGGCGTTCGGACAGACCTCGGCAGTGCCCAAGCCGGCCGAGATCAAGCGCGTTCTGGATCAGTACGTTATCGGCCAGGACCGGGCCAAAAAGATCCTGTCGGTCGCCGTTCACAACCATTATAAACGTATCGATTCGCAGATGGTCACAGGAGACGTTGAACTGCAAAAGTCCAACATTCTCCTGATCGGGCCCACCGGCGTCGGCAAGACGTTGCTGGCCCAGACCCTCGCCCGCTTCCTTCAAGTGCCTTTCACGATCGCCGATGCCACCTCGCTAACCGAGGCCGGCTACGTGGGCGAAGATGTCGAGAACATCATCCTGTCGCTGCTGCAGAACGCCGACTACGACATTGAGCGCTGCCAGCGCGGAATCGTCTATATAGACGAGATCGACAAAATCGCGCGCAAGGGCGACAACCCCTCGATTACCCGCGACGTCTCTGGTGAAGGCGTCCAGCAGGCACTGCTCAAGATCATCGAGGGCACGACCGCCAGCGTGCCGCCCAAGGGCGGTCGCAAGCATCCGCAGCAGGAATTCCTGCAGGTCGATACCACCAACATCCTGTTCATCTGCGGCGGCGCGTTCGTCGGACTGGAAGACATCCTGCGCCGGCGTATTGCGGGCAAGACGATGGGCTTTCGCGCCGACTTGAGTCATCGCGACCCCAAGTCGATCTCCGACCTGCTGATCGACGTCCAGCCCGAGGACCTGCTGAAGTTCGGACTGATTCCCGAGTTCGTGGGGCGCCTACCGGTAATCGCCACGCTGTCCGAACTGGAAGAAGACGCGCTGGTGCGTATCCTGACCGAACCCAAGAACGCATTGGTGCGCCAGTATCAGAAGCTGTTCGATATGGAGAATGTGCACCTGAAGTTCACACAGGGTGCGCTGCGCGCCATCGCCCGCGAAGCGCTCAAGCGCAAGTCGGGAGCCCGGGGACTGCGCGCGATCATGGAAAACATCATGCTGGACGTGATGTACGACATTCCGTCGCAGCCCAATATCAAGGAAGTACTAATCTCAGAGGAGGTTGTAAGTCAGAAGGAACCGCCTTTGCTGGTCTACCAGAAAGCCGCCGAGACCGCCTGAATTCGAGGAGACTCGATTAAAAAGATGCTCTTTCGCAACGATAAAAAAGACAATCGCGACAACGCGCCCGGGCAAGTAGTTCCTCTGCTGCCCTTGCGTGAACTCATTGTTTTTCCACACGAGGTTTATCCAATCTTCGTGGGACGGCAAAAGTCTATAAAGGCGCTCGAAGAGGCCGAGAACCAGAAGAAACCGATCCTGCTCGCGGCCCAGAAAGACGCCAAGGTTTCCGAGCCCGCGCCCGACGATATTTATGCGGTCGGCACGCTCGGCGTAGTAGTGCAGTTGCTGCGCCTGCCCGACGGAACCGTCAAGGCCCTGTTGGAGGGCAAGAAGCGCGCGCGCATCCTGCGCCACGTCTCTGACCGCGAGTTCTTCCAAGTCGAGGTTGAAGAAGTAACCGAGACCTGCGACCGCACTACCGAGGTCGAAGCGCTGATGCGCTCGGTTATCTCGACCTTCGACAACTATGTGCGGCTCAACAAGAAGATCCCGCCCGAGATGGTGACCTCGATCTCCAACATCGACGATCCCGCCTATCTGGCCGACAAGCTGGTCGGGCACCTGGGGATCAAGCTGGAGGAGAAGCAGGCCCTGCTCGAGACGGCCAACCCGGCCGAGCGCCTGGAGAAAATCCTGGGCTATATGCGCTCGGAGCTGGAGATCCTGGAGGTAGAAAAGCGCATCCGTACTCGGGTCAAGAAGCAGATGGAAAAGACCCAGAAAGAGTACTACCTCAACGAGCAGATGCGTGCGATACAGAAGGAATTGGGCGAAAAGGACGAATTCAAGAACGAAATTCAGGAACTCGAGGACAAGCTGCGCGAGAAGAAGATGTCGGCCGAAGCGCGCGAGAAGTGCGAGCGCGAGATCAAGAAGCTCAAGATGATGTCGCCGATGTCGGCCGAGGCGACCGTGGTGCGCAACTACCTGGACTGGTTCCTGTCGCTGCCCTGGTACGAGTACACCGACGACAAGCTCGACATCAAGGAAGCCGAGCGCATTCTGGAAGAGGACCATTACGGCCTGGACAAGGTCAAACAGCGCATCCTGGAGTACCTGGCGGTGCAAACCCTGGTCGGGCAGATCAAGGGACCGATCCTGTGCCTGGTCGGACCTCCGGGAGTTGGCAAGACCTCGCTGGGCCGCTCCGTGGCCCGTTCGATGGGACGCAAGTTCGTGCGTGTATCGCTAGGCGGAGTCCGCGACGAGGCGGAAATCCGAGGCCATCGCCGCACCTACATCGGCGCGCTGCCGGGCAAGGTGATACAGTCGATGCGCAAGGCGGGCTCGGGCAATCCGGTGTTCCTGCTCGACGAAGTGGACAAGATGTCCACCGATTTCCGCGGCGACCCCTCCTCTGCCCTGCTCGAGGTGCTCGACCCGGAACAGAACTGCGCATTCAATGACCATTACCTGGACGTCGATTACGATCTGTCCAAGGTGATGTTCATCACCACGGCCAACACGCTGGAGCGCATCCCGCGGCCGTTGCAGGATCGGATGGAAATCATCCGCATCCCGGGCTACACCGAGAACGAAAAGCTCAATATCGCCAAGCGCTACCTGCTTAAGAAGCAGCGCGAAGCCAATGGGCTTAAGGAAGAGAACATCGAGTTTTCCGACAAGGCCCTGCTGGGCGTGATCCGCCATTACACGCGCGAGGCCGGCGTGCGCAATCTGGAGCGTGAGATTGCCGCCATCTGCCGCAAGGCCGCGGTCGAGGTGGTCAAGAACGACCGCAGCGCTCACGTTAAAGTGTCCAGCTCAAGCCTGAGCAAGTATCTGGGCCCGCCCCGCTTCCGCTACGGATTGGCCGAGACCACGCCGCATATCGGCGTTGCCACCGGTCTGGCGTGGACAGAGTTGGGTGGTGAGCTGCTGGCGGTCGAGGTAACGATTGTGCCCGGACGCGGCAAGCTGACGGTCACCGGGCAACTGGGCGAGGTGATGCAGGAAAGCGCGCAGGCGGCGATGTCCTATGTGCGATCGCGCGCCGTGGCGCTCGGCCTGGATCCAAACTTCTACCAGAAGATCGATATCCACATTCACATCCCCGAGGGCGCGATTCCCAAGGACGGTCCGTCGGCCGGAATCACCCTGGCGACCGCGCTGGTATCGGCGCTGTGCAGAGTGCCGGTGCGCAATGACCTCGCGATGACCGGCGAGATCACGCTGCGCGGGCGGGTTCTGCCCATCGGAGGACTGAAGGAAAAGGCGCTGGCAGCTCATCGGGGCGGGATCAAGACTATCCTGATGCCGAAGGAGAACGAGAAGGATGTCCAGGACATCCCGGCCGCCGTGCTCAAGAACATCACGCTGGTCCAGGTCGAGCACATGGACGACGTGCTCAAGAAAGCCTTGGTGCTGGCGGATCCGGAAAATTTCCTGAAGGCCCAGCCCAATCCAATTGATTGGGCGCGGGAGTCAACCCTCAGCGACGATGACGAGGACGACGTGGAGGATCGGGAGAAGGATGCGCCGGTGACCCCGACGCTGACACGGCGTTTTGGGTTCGATTTTTAACCGCGGCGCCCTTGACAACAGGTAGGAACCGGAGCTTACTTAGCCGCTAAACTGCCTGCTCAGGATAGACACGAATGACGAAGACGGAGTTGATCGAGGGATTGGCAAATAAGCTGGGGATGCACAAGTCCGAGGCGGAAAAAGCGATCAACATCATCCTGGACGACATCATAGCGGCGCTCCGGCAAGGCGACCGTGTCAACATTTCCGGGTTCGGGACTTTCTCGGTTTCATCGCGCCGTCCGCGCACGGGCCGCAATCCCAAGACCGGCGAGGCGATTCAGATTTCCGCCAGCCGTTCGGCCAAGTTCAAAGCCGGCAAGCAGCTCAAGGACTCGCTCAACGAGGACGGCACCTCGGCTGAGAGCGCGACTGCGGGCTGAATCGGTTCAACCAAGATCAGAAGACGGCGCCGGAGGCAGCAGACTCCGGCGCCGTTTAGTTTGCCCTCCTGCTGTTTCAGCGGGCGGTTAGCTCAGCGGTAGAGCATCGGCCTTACAAGCCGGGGGTCGCAGGTTCGAAACCTGCACCGCCCACCAATGAAATCAAGGGTGTTTTGATTGTACGGATTGGCGTCGATTCGATTGTGCCCAATATTGTGCCCCAGCGCAGGCTCGGCGCGTGAAGGGGATCACCCTGCCGGTCCCTGCGTCAGCCTTCGATTTGGGCACGATGAGTCTCCCCGATGCGATCACACCTTCTCTCCCATTTCAAGCTTGAGATCTTGGTGACGGAGGGCTCGGAGTTCCGAAGCCAGGTGTCAACCGAGATCATGAAAACGGGAGGCAGGGACAGAGATCGAGAGGCGCCGATCGCCTGAATTAACGTTGATTCATCCCCGAGCGACATCGCCCGGCCTGCGTCCTGGCACTCACGCAACGACTTGATGCGGTCCGAGAAAACACAAAGACCGAAGTGCTTGAGAAGTTGCCGGAGCCTGCAGACCTCGTAGTTTATTGTCCGCCCCGCCCTACCTTCGGCAACCCGTTTGCGTTGAAGTGACGCGATGTCTTCGAGATCAATGTTGCACAGGAGACGGCCGCCAAACTCCTTGGTAAGAAGGGCCACATGGTGGTCAAAACGCTCACGGCTTTGGTGAGCGATCGGGGTCCTGGTGGATAGCCTGCAGCCATCTTGAACAGCGGCATACATTCACGCCGTTGAATCCGGTTGACCGCTGTTTCCAGATCGCGACGACGAGCCCGCTCCGCCTCCCGCTCAAGCGCCTTTGAGTTGGTTTTGGCCGAGTCGCGGATTGCCTGGCCTTCGAAACGGAATTTGTACCACCAGATGTTGTCGCGCCTGTTCAACGGCAATGAGCACATCGTTAACACATCGTTAACAATTCCTGACGCACTGGCTCTCGGTTTGTCAGTCCACACAATCAGAGCCTGTGTGGCGCGGCGTCTCGGGGTCCTTTACCAGCCGATAAACAGACGTCCCGGGTAGATTACCACACAGCCTGCTGAGCCATTGAGGGTATCGACGTAGCAACCAGCACCGGTTATCAAGCCTCTATCCCAGGCACCGGAGTTTCAGAGTCACGCGCGGAGTGTCAACTCCTGCTAGTTTTCACCTTCATTTTCATTGCCGATCGGCCAAGCCAAACCTATTCTGACGTTTCCGTATCGTCGCCATGCTCTATGGACAGCCTGGCAACGAGATTCGAGAGGCGGAGATCCCAAGCCCCGCATGGTGGCTGCAAGAGGTTAGAATCCTACAGTTAGGCCTTTCAACCACGACCGCGCCCTGTACAACGTCCCATGCTCCGAGCCTGACTGTATGAAAACTGGTGAGGTGATTTTTGAATGCGGAACAGGCGAAGGGGTATGAAGCGGAAGTTAATCACTGGTATTGCATGTGACACCAGCAATTTCCCCGGCTACGTAGGGTCTTCTGTGGCACCACTAATCCGCGGAGCGCAGTCCGTGTACCGGCGGGCGGTTTGCCGTCGCAATCGCGTGGGCGCTAGTGGCGCGGGTGACGATGGCGGTGCCTGACTCTTGCTGCGAGCGTCTGAGCCTGCTGGTAACGGCGGCGCTGGCAGGCTGAGAAACCTTCCAGAGACGTGAAACACGAGTATTTTGATCGGTCCTTTTAGGGCCTGCTTCCAGCTTCATTTAACGCAGCTGGCAGGCACCTGACCCGTGCTCGAACAGCGATCGGGAATGGACCAGAACCTGGCTAAAAGCCTTGTAGTTAGAGGCGTTTCGGATTGATGAGACGCAAGATCGGCGGAAATTCGGGTTTAATGGCGGAGCTGGTTATTACGGCGATACCTGCTTACTCTGCCGAGCTGGTAGGTATGGAGTGCGTGCGACCCCCTGGAGCAAACGGGCGTTGGAGCATGGTGCTGGGGGTTTCCACGCGCCAGAGGCTTCGCGAGCGCACCATCGACTGCAGTTCGCTTCGCTCAGATTCGCCAATCACCAACGCTGTATTCGGCCGGCCCATCCCTTCAACCTCCGCACGCCGGTAGTGGATGCCGCTCAAGCAAAGTTATTTATGGGACATCATACTAGTGCTGTAATCGACCCTACGCTGATCTCTGACACCCACAGGAAATACCCGCGGTGTCGGCTCATCATCCTTTCTTACGTGATACTTGTTGCAAGTGCCTTTTGCATTTTGGGAAGCGGCGCGGTTTGTGCACAGCCGGACGTCACTACCTACCACTACAATAATACACGTACCGGTCAGAACCTGAGCGAAACAATTTTGACGCCAAGCAACGTCAATTCCTCGCA
>DATFSZ010000159.1:0-7799 GCA_035262365.1 Binataceae bacterium (SeqCode) | reverse complement strand
GATGATCACATCCTCCATTCTGGCGGCGATTTCAGCCCGTTGCTGGGGTGGAATGAGCCGGTCAATGCGGCGTTGCTCAAGCTTCCTGTGCAGTTCGTCGGCCTGATCGTCGGTAAGTTGGTCAATTGGGAATGCGGAGATATTGATACTGACCTGGGCGCCGGCGATTTCCCCCGCCACGCGTGCCTTGAGCTCCAGGATGCGGCTAATTTCCCGCAGCCCCATGAGCGCTGTCCGGATGTCCCCTGATTCCTCCGCCTGCGCGGTAAGGGTGCGCGCCTTGGTAGCCAGGCCGCGCAACTCGTCGACCAGGGAGTCCGCCTGGGCGATCTCCTGGACTTCGTGGGCCCTTACCAGGGTTGCCGGCATGTGCTGGCGGTGCCGGAATGTGGCCGGCTGCGAGACACCGAAGCGCTTCGCTACGCTTCGATAGGACGATTGGCTTATCAGCGCCCGGTCGATTTCACCTCGGGCTGGATGGACGCAAACAGTACAGACTCTCATGGCGGCTATCACACCTCGATAGCTCTATTATAGCTACTCGACACTTTCTTCTGCACTGCTGGGCAGGGCGGCGCCCGTCAGCGGCGCTGGAATGATCAAATAGCCGGCGATATTGCGGCTGTGATGCAGGCGCCTCAGGTAAGCCGATTGGGCTAATGCGAACTGGAGGGTACTTAGCACCTTGGGGTAGCTATTTGGTAGCTAATGAACCCAAAGCATTGTTGTCCACGTAGTAAACGCTTAGATTTATTGGCGCGCCCGGAGGGATTTGAACCCCCAACCCTCGGATCCGAAGTCCGATGCTCTGTCCAGTTGAGCTACGGGCGCCCACCGGAGAAGTATCGGAAATCCAAGGGGTTTGGAAGCTCGCGTTTATTGGCGCACAGCTGGAGCCGGCGTCACTTTGACAAAACTTTGACTGTTCGATTTGGCTGTGTGCAGCGCCTTTAGCTTGCCGACGGCTCCCTGTAGTATCGCTGAAACGGTGGTCGCGTAGCGCCGGTAAACCGCCTCGGTTTTGTGTCCGGTGAGTTTCATTGCCGCGGAACGGGCAGGCCGTGGATTTCGCCCAAGGTGCGCAAGGGCTGGAGCTTACCTTCGAGTTGGACCGAGGTGATCTGGCTGACCTCGTTGCCCTCGGGATCCTTGAGGGTACGGATTTTTTATGCTGAGGATGGCGGCCCGGGCAGCGTGCGGGATGGAGTCGAGGGGTTTGAGGGTTACGTCTGGGTTGGAGCAGTCGCCGATATCGCTAAAGCCAAGATGCGAGAGTTGCGCCTCAACCGACGAGTTGGCACGCGCGGGCCAGCCGGTCTGGCTTTATCGCTTCGCCTATGTGTCGCAAGCCCAGAGAGGCGAAAATATGGGTGCGCTCCACGCCTACGAGATTCCATTCACCATGAATATCTCGGCGGCGCTGGTTGGGGACAAGGTGACCCCGACCGACAAGGCAATGGCCGATCTCGTCAGCAGCTATTGGGTACAGTTCGGACTGACCGGCGATCCCAACGGCGCCGGCCGCCCGAACTGGCCGCGTTACGATCCGGCAATTGACCGCATTATCCATTTTAGCAACTCAGGTGTCATCGTAGGGATCGACCCCCTGAAGTCCAAGCTCGACCTCTGGCAGAAAGTGTGGACGCGGCACGCTAGCACGCATAGACAGTGAGCGTACCATGATGAATCTGGGCGAGACCGCCGCGCGGTTCGGATCGATTGGAATCTCTCTGACCACAGCGGGCGCACAATCCTTGCGGCAGGAGCTTGTTTTGTGCCAAGGTCCGGTCAAAATGAAATTCCGGATAACAATCAGCAATAGTAACTTCAACATACCCTTTCAGACGGTATCCGATCAGATCGCCGGCAAGGAGTGCTGCTATTCAAGCCCGCCACCGGGAATGTTCTGCAAATAAGATGAGCAGGTATTGGGTGCTGAGAAAGGACATCCTGTGCCATCGATAACTCGGCGCAAGTTCCTCGGCCAGAGCGCCTTGGCACTTGCGGCCGCATCTCAGCTGCCTTCGTTGCTGGGATGCGGCGGCAGCAGCACGGTCAGCCAGGCCATCGGTGCCTACGACGCGATAATCGTCGGCGGCGGAACCGCGGGGACAATCGTGGCGGCCAAACTGCAAATGGCCAGCGGCGGCCGCAGGCGTATCCTGATTATCGAAGCCGGCGGTCCGACCGCCGCGTCAATAGGCGGCACCGCCTTTCCGCCGTGGCTGCCCGCAGGCCGAACCGATCTGACCATGTTCGATGTCCCGGGCGAGTATTCACAAATGGCATTCCAGCCGTTCGGCGCGCCGTATCAACTCGCCGAGACGAAGTTCACCTACCAGGGTATTGGGCTGGGCGGTAATTCGATGTTCAATGGAATGCTGTTTCAGACCAATCCGACGGCGGTTTTCGACACCGGATGGCCTGCGGGATGGCATTGGACCGATATCGAACCGTATTTCGAACGGATTCGCCTCAGAGTCCCGGTTAGCAATACTCCATCCACCGACGGCGTGCCGCAGAACACCGGCCCTGCCCAGATCGTGCATCCGCTATACGCCAAAGCGGGCTGGGTGGAGGGCGATACCAGCCGCCAGTTCACCGTTCCCGGAATCTATAGCCGGCCATACGTGGCAACGATCGACGGCCGCCGCGCCGGTCCGATCAGCGGATATTTCCAGGCCGTCGATCCGGGCGGCACGCCGGTGCCTGGGCTGGAAATCCTGCGATATTCCAAGGCGGATAAGATTGATTTCGACAGCAGCGGGCAGGCCGTAGCCGTTCACTATGTAAACCGCGGCGGGCTTGACCAGTCCCGCGTCGGCACGCCTGGCGCGGCCATGCTTAAACCGGGCGGGTTGGTGATAATGGCCTCCGGGGCGCTGGCTGGGTCGCGTCTCTTGCTGCTCAGCGGAGTCGGTCCGAGTGGCCGCGAAGCGGAGATATTTCCCGACGGATCCGGCGTGACTTTCTCCATCGACAATCCCCTGGTTGGGGTTGGGGTGTTCGACCACGTGATGACGATGGTGACCTACACCTACAGCGGCCCGGTACCGTATCAGGCGTACAACTACGGCAATTACGCGGCCAATGCCGCCGATCTCGATCATTATCTCAGCAGCGGAAGTGGACCGTACGCGCAATACCAGCCGGTATCGATTCTTAACTACAATCTTGCCAGCGACATTCCTAACATTGAGATCTTCCTGAATCCGAACGGGGCGGGCGCGCCCGGCAGTATCTATTACGGGCCAAGGACTTTCTCCGCTTTTCTGATGCTGCTGAACCCGCAAGCGCGCGGGCTTATTCAGCTCGACTCCGGCGGGAACGTAAAGTATCCGAATATCTATTTGCCCAACACTCCGGATGGCGCTGCCGATATTGATTTGATGACTCAGGCGGTATTCAACATGATCCATTTGTTCAAATCCGATCCGGGGCTGAAAATAGTGTTTGGTCCCGGCGGTTTGAGCCATCCCCATCTGGATCCCAACAACATATCGGACATCCGTACGTACGTCACCGGTCCGTCACCCGTGGACGGGGTATATTTCAATCGGTTGATTATCAATCATTTCGGCGGCACCGCAAAGCTAAGCGACGGGCCCGGAGGCGTCGATCCTGCAACCCTGATATTGCGTGGCACCACCAACGTGGCGGTAGTGGATGCCTCCCTGATACCAACCATAGTGACTGCTCATCCGGTCGGTACGATCATGGCCGTTGCCGATCGCGCCGGAGACATTCTGGCGCAACGCTGGTCTTGACGCTTTAGCTGCACCCGGCCATTTGCAACCCTACCCGGCCTGAGGTCTGCCAATTGTTAGATATGGGAAAAGCTGCAACTGTTCTGGGATCAAGTTGACCACCAAGCGAAAGGGTTACCGCAGGTGGCGCATGTGACCTCGCGGACGGCGTCGATTGGGTCCGCGGTCGAGCCTTCGATTACCAGGGTCCGGAAGGGAAGCTGCGCTAGACGGACCAGCTTGCGTTCGAACCGCTCGCGCTGTCCACCAATGCAACCGAGGTTGTTGACGCTCTTGCGCTCGATAGCAACCAGGTCGCGCAAGTCCTTGCCATCGCAAATGCAGGAGTAGTCGCCGGTCTCCAATTCGACGCGCTGCGTTGGTAGGTCTCCGAACGAAAGTGGCCGCTGTTCGCGCGTATCGATTAGGATCGTGATCTCGGCCGGCGAGCCAGAGGTTTGAGGTACGGCTACCATCCAATGTCCTCCTCCTCGGGCTGCTGCGGTTCAGCGGTGGTCGTCGAACTTGGGCGCCGGTCGCCTGCGCCTTTGACCTTGATCGACAGGCTGAGAAACTTGCCGGCGCGCTCGCCTGCTTTGTCCAGGCGGCCAGATCGAGTTCGTAGTCCTCGCCGTCGATGGTGACCAGGCGGGTGCCCTTCAGGTTCGGTGCCTTGGCGTTGCCGTTGCGCTTGTCATGCGCCAAAGCACGCCGCTATCCGTGTGTTCGTTGGTTGCCATTCTCTCCCGAGCGCGAGGCAGACTCTCGACTTTGAAGGGTCTTTGACCTTTCTCGTCCTCAGGTGGGAAAACTGTTCCTTCCCGAGAACGGGAGCTTGCCGAAAACCTTGGAATTTACGGACGTTGCCGAACAGGTGGGGACGCAATTCCGGGGCGTTGGCAGGATCCGAAGTCCGATGCTCTGTCCAGTCGAGCTACGGGCGCAAACGGAAATCCCACCTACTTCCTCCTTTATTTCGGTGCGGATCATTCCCGGCCGAGTCCCAGTTTCAGACTGTTTGCGCACTGCGTGAAGTTTTTGGTAAACGCAACGATCGTGCTTCGTAGAACCCAGATGGAGCCGTACCCATTTGCCGGTAGCTGTACACGATTCGAGCACGAGCCGTCCCGCGTGCGATCGGAATCCATTTGGGTGTGCGGGGCCGTCGGCACTGAGTAACGGCGCTGGATGCGGCAAAAACGTTCTGACGTCCGGTCGCTAAACCCTGCACCCCAGTATCGCGGGCTAGAAGGGATTTCCGCTGCGCCGGGCGACCGCCAAACGAATGTTTTGAGATGTTTTGTAGAGAATGGCTGTGTTCTTTCTGCAGCACGCCGGAGGAATTGGACCGCAAGAACCAAACTCGCATTGGCTGTCAAATTGTCTTCGATGAGCTAACCTTTGTAAGAATCATGCAGTAGTAATTAGTAACACTACAGCCGGTAAACTACCCTGCACATTTAGTACTAAGTTCCGTTACATTTCGTGTTGCTTCTCAGATCTTGGGCTGCTTAGGAGACTAAAGAAGTGATAACTAATTTGTTGTGCAAGGATGCACCTTGAGATATCTTAGATGGCTAGAATTAACTCGGATTCAGCCAATGGAGGTGTTCGGAGATTGCCTGGAAGCTGAGGGAGCGTCCTTGAAACCGCATCGGTAATAACAAAATTCCTGCACCGGGAAAACAGCCTGGTTCTGACCCTGACCAGCGCCGTTAATGGCACACATCGTGAAGGAAGCAGGGCGGCGATAGATTTCTTCTGCCTCCGCCATGGTGAGACAGGTAACACTTCACCATCCAGATGATCTGTCAGCCGCAGTCAGCCCAAGTGGAAGGAGCGAGATCGCGATGCACCTACAGGTACCTTCGGGGGTCCCGGACGAAGCGCCGCGCCGGGCGAAGAGAGCACTTAGCGATTTGAGGCTGCCTCTTCATTTTCTCTCCGATCTCGTTCAAAACGGAACCTCCGTGACCTTTCGCAGGGGAGAGCCTATCTTCCCCCGCAATTCGACCGCGGACCTTATATATTGGGTCGCCTCCGGCGTGGTTAAGGTGTACTACTCGGCTCCGCGTGGCAGCGCCGTGCTGCTGAAAGTGGCGGGCCCGGGCGATTTTATCGGATTCGTCGAGCATATGGGGGCGAAAGACCGGCGTGTTCAGGCCTTCGAGGCTCACGCAATGACAAACGCAGCCGTCGCAATCTTCACTCGCGATCGGGTCCGTAGCCTGCTTAAGACACTAAGCGCCGAAAATCTTGTGGCCTTGGTCGAAAACATCAACGCGGCATGGTCAGCCGTTTGTTGCTCGTGGATTGGATTTCTTGGCCTCTCATTTCGGGAGCGGCTCCGATCCACCTTCGAGGACCTCGCTGAGCGCTTCGGGGCGCGGGAATCGCGCGGCATACTTTTGACCCTTGAGCTATCGCACGACGATCTCGCGCAGATGATCGCCTGTTCCCGGCCGATGGTCACCAGGCTAGTCGCAGAATTTGCCCGGGCGGAGTTCATAACACGTCAGGGCAGGCACTACATTGTTCTTGAGCCCGGACAGGATAGCCGCCGGGTGGCTTCCCGGGGGTGAATTTCATGAGGCGAAATTGGACAGCGGGCGTCAAATCTTCCCAACATACATTTCTTGAAACCGCCCGAGCTTCCCCTCCTTCATTCCCGATTCAAACAGGCTTCACGCTTTTGAAATAATCAGGTTCAGAAACGGATCAACTGCGACTGAGTACCCTGGCGGACAAATAGTAGTCGAGTCGGGCTCCTCCAGGACGGCCGGACCATCTATTCGGTCGGCGTGTTGGAGCGCGACGCGATCATAAACGCGCGTTTCGACGAATCCCGAAGCCTCCGCGAAGTACACTTTGCGCGCACCTTTGAGCGCGCGCGCCGCTTTTGCATCGCCTTTGGGCGTACGAAGAATCTGCGGCTTGCTAGCCACGCCAACCACCCGCACCGCGAAATTGACGAACTCGACCGGATCGGCCGGCCTGACTTTGAACAGTTCGAAGTAGAGGTCGCGGAAAGCGTGCTCGATCGCAACCGGCGTTTCGTCCGTAATGGACCCGGAGGCGACTGGAATATTGATTTCGTGCTTTTGATGGACGAAGCGCGTGTCGATCGAGCGCTGAATCACCAAATCCTTTTCGGTTAGCCCTTCCTTGAGCAGCTCTTCGCAGCCGGCGCTTTCGAGGTTGTGGAAGATCCGGCGCAGGTCCTCCGCGTTGGCGTCCTTGCACAGTACGATCTGGGTGGTGACGTTGTCATGCGCCAGGTCCGACATCAGCAGCCCAAAGGCGGAGGCGACGCCGGGCGAAGGCGGTACAATCACGGTCGGGATATTGAATTGCTCGGCGACCTTGACAATGTGAATCGGCCCGGCACCGCCAAACGCCATCACTGCATATTCGCGCGGGTCGATACCACGCGATACCGTGATCAACCTCACGGCGCCGCCCATGTGGATATTGGCCAGTTGATAAATACCATGAGCTGCCAGTACCGGATCGAGATTGAGCCGCTCTCCGATATTGCGGGCAATTGCCTCGTGGCTGCGCTCGGGGAAGATCTTCATCTTTCCGCCCAGAAAATAGTCCGGGTTCAGGTAGCCCAACACGACGTTGGCGTCGGTTACGGTCGGCTGGGCGCCGCCCAATCCGTAGCAGGCCGGCCCGGGCGCGGCGCCCGCGCTGAGCGGACCGACTTGGAGCAATCCGCCGGAGTCGATCCATGCGATGCTGCCGCCGCCCGCGCCGACTTCAGCCAGGTCGATTACGGGAATCTTGATCGGTTCGCCGCTGGCGCGCGCCTGGGCGCTGACGCCCGTGCCGACGCTGAAGTCGTGGGTCACGTTGGGCTTGCCGTGTTGTATCAAACCGACCTTGGCGGTGGTGCCGCCCATGTCGAACGAAATTATGTTGGGACGCCCGATCGCGAGTCCCAGTTGCGCGGTGGCGATTACACCCGCCGCGGGTCCGGACTCGACGCTGTAGACGGCTTTGCGCGCCGCCATCGACGCCGGCATCACCGCGCCGCTGGATTGCATGATT
>DATFSZ010000158.1:0-53858 GCA_035262365.1 Binataceae bacterium (SeqCode) | reverse complement strand
AAAGTGAAGCAGAGAGGAAAGCTTGCATTGGCTCGAATGCTGCGCGGAAGTATCTCTCTCTGGTCCGGGTAGAGGCGAAAAAGGTGCCGCAAACGCGGGCTATTTCGTACTGTGCTACGGAGAATACCGCAAATGTGAGACTCGGGGGCGGAGAGGAGGGGATTTGAACCCCCGAGACCCTTCCGAGTCTACACGCTCTCCAGGCGTGCGCCTTAAACCGGGCTCGGCCACCTCTCCGCGTTTTGGGAAGCGAACCGGGCGAGCGTTGCGGCTCGTCCGGCGCATTTCGAGTATTACACGGCGATGCCAATCGATGCCATTGGCACCAATTCTCCGCCGGGCACCACAAAGAAACGCTGATTAACGACCGATACCTGCATCCGTTGGCCAGGTGGATTCCATTTTGGATGGGCGCTGTTATTGCCCGCCATTTGGTTCAGTAGTGGTCCTTCAATTCGCGGATCTTGGCGAAAATCTCGACTTTATCATTGAGCCCCGGCGCCAGCCGCGCCACGCTGGCGCGGATTTCCGGGCTGTCCGTGCGCAGGAACGGATTGAACTGTTTTTCCTCGCCGATCGTGGACGGGACCGTCCACTTGCCTTCGCGGCGCGTGCGCTCGGCCCATTGATGCTTGGCGACCAGCGCGCGGTTGCCGGGCTCCAGCGTCAAAGCAAACGCCAGGTTCTTCACCGTGTATTCATGCCCGCAGTAAACCCTGGTGTCATCGGGCAGCGCGGCAAGCTTGCTCAACGACTGGACCATGGTGCCGGCTCCGCCCTCGAAAAGCCGGCCGCATCCGGCGATGAACAGCGTATCACCCGAGAACACCGCCTTCAGCGCGGGAAAATAATAAGCCACATGGCCGTTGGTATGGGCCGGTATTCCGATCGCGCGTCCTCGCAGGTTGCCGACCCTGACTTCGTCGCCGTCATCGATCGGATCGGTCAGTCCGGGAATGCGGCCGTTTTCCGCACGCGCGCCGTAGATCCGCAGCTTGGGTATCGCGGCCTGCAAATCCTTGTTGCCCCCCACGTGGTCGAAATGCCAATGGGTGGAAAGCACCGTGGTCAGATTGACCCTTTCACGCTTGACTGCGTCCAGGACCTTGGTCGCTTCGGCGCAGTCGATCACGCCGCATTCCCTGGTTGCGTCGTCGATTACCAGGTAGGCAAAGTTGTCCGATAGCTGGGGTACCGCAATTATTGCCATCGCCGGGTCTCCTTTTGCCCAAAGTGATACTCAGATCCCCATAATACTAAAACCGACATCGACGTAGACGGTCTGTCCCGTCACCCCGCTGGACATGTCGGAAAGCAGCACCGCCGCCATCTTGCCGACCTCGTCGATTGCCATCGCGCGCTGCAGCGGCGAGCGCCGCTCAACCTCATGCGCCATTTCATGAAAGCCCTTAATAGCGGCCGAGGACAAGGTGCGCGCCGGCGCCGCGCTGATCGCGTTGACCCGGATGTTCTTGCCACCCAGGTCGAGCGCCAGATAGCGCACACAGGCTTCCAGCGCCGCCTTGGCCACGCCCATCACGTTATAATTCGGCACGGCGCGCACGGCGCCCAGGTAGCTAAGCGCGACGATTGCGCCGCCGCCGCGCGGCTCCATCAGCGGCTCCGCCGCCCGCGCCAGCGCGACCAGTGAATAGGCGCTGATTTCGAGCGAGCGCGCAAAGTTGGCGCGGCTGACCGTGAGGAAGCGATCGCGCAGATCCTCGCGCTCGGCGAACGCGATCGCATGGACCAGCATGTCGAGCCCGCCCCAGAGCTCCCGCACCTTGGCAAAGGTGAACTCGATCTGCTGGTCGTTGGTTATGTCCAACTCTCCCAGTACCGATGCTCCCACCTGCTCGGCCAGCGGCCGGACGCGCCGCTCCAGCACCTCGCCCTGGTAGGTGAGCGCAATCTCCGCTCCCTGAGCCTTGAGGTTTTGTACAATCGGCCAGGCCAGGCTCTTATCGTTGGCCAGGCCGATGACCAAGGCCCGTTTTCCGTCTGCGATGCCCATCGTGTCTGTTTCCCTTCGTTGCAGGCATTGGAGCCGCCAACTTCACAACATACGCGATCGCGCGGCGTTCAAAAACGGGGTGCCGGTGGATAGAAACGCAGGTCGAGAAGCGGAACGTGCCACCTCTTCCTTAGCCTCTCCCGGGATGAGGAGAGGAGGCGGAAAGAGACTCTGCGCCAACAGGTTTGTCGAAGTCGCCGCGAAAAACCCGGGCTAGACTTCAATCACCATGCCGTCGATTGCCATCTCCACCGCGACGTCGGATTCGCGCTCGAGGACCTCGCGCCCGATATGAGTCAGGACCAGGCGGTGCGGGCTCAGGCGATGGCGCTGCGTCATGAAGTGCGTGTAGCTGATGTGGAAGTCGAGGCCGGGTTGGTCGAAATAGGTACATTCGCACAGGAAAAGATCGGCTCCGGCGCTCAGCGGGATCAGGTCATCGGTCCATCCGGTGTCGCCCGAGAACACAATCGCCTTCCCTCCCACTTTGACCCGGTAGGCCAGCGAGATGTCCTTGATCGTATGCCGCGTTCGTATGCTCTGCACCTGTATCGTTCCATTGACTTGTTGCGTGCGCTCGGGCTCCAGGACGACAAAATCCAGCTGGCGCGCAATCTCCGTGGTGTCGCTCTCGGGATACATGCTGCGGAACAGCGCCCACGTGCGCTCCTCCAGGTGCGGTGGACCGGCAAGAGTGAGGCGGCGTTGGCGCGGAGCTTCGTAAAGATATTCGAGAATCAGAAATGCCAGGCCGCAAAAATGATCGCCATGCAGATGGCTGATGAGGACCACATCGATATCGTCGGGAGACATCCCCAGCCGCTTCATCGAGGAAAGCAGCGTAGGACCGGCATCCATCAGGATCTGCGTCCCGCCCGCGCTGATGACGTAGCCGGCCTGGAAGCGGCCCTTGCTGGCAAAGGCATCGCCTGCTCCAAGAACCGTCACTCTGCCCGCATTTACTTTCCGCGTCTTTTGCAATCCGCTGCCCATTTTTTTGCATTCGCCTTCTCTTTTTATCTTACTCGCGCCCGCCGGCAAACGGCAAATGACCAAGCACGAGTTTGTATCGGATGACAAACAGGCGGAAAAAGTAACTACGAATAGACCGCCTTTTAGCGCGCGAAATCCTTGTGCAAGCCAGCAAGGTGCGCCGCAGGAGGTTGTACCTGGAGCTGTTCGCACAGACGCCGGGCGATCAGTCCGCCGCCGTAGCGATGCCCCGCGGCGTTCCAATGGCCCGAGCCAAGCTGCGTGTTGCTGAACCCGTGCAGGAAAACGCGATCACGGTCCGCGCGTTGTTGAAAGGCCGGCGCCAGGTTCAAAACGTCGAAGCCCAGGCGCTGGCCCAGCGCCTGGATTCTGTGGTCCGGGTAGAACAGATCATCCATCCCCCAACGCTCCATGTATGCGCGGCGCAGGGCGGGATCGGGATAGACCTGAATGCCGTTGCTCAAGGTCACCGCGAGAAAACGGGCGCCATGTGCCGCCGCTTCCTGATGGACCATCTCGATCTCACCCTCGGCGGCGCTCCAGGCCGCGTTCTGCGCATCAGTGCGGGGCGGTTTGTAAACCCAGTCGTCGAGTCCGGGTTCGGAGACACCCGCCTTGAACTGCTGGGCCAGAGTGCGGCGTCGGCGCCATCGCGCCCGCAGCGCGCTGCGCAACTGGCCCAACACGTTGAGTGTCGCGGAGCGCTGCGATTCGAACCGCATCATGCATAGGAAGCGGAACCATGCTGATTCCTCGAATGGACCCGTGGCAACCAGCTCGCCGTCGCGGTAGGTGAAGAAAGGCTGGCACTTGTCGCCTTCCAGCTCGACCGAATCATTGCGAATGTCATTTCCCGTACATATCGCCAGCACCACCACGTCGGGCGAGAATTGCCACACGCGATGGCGCAGCGTCATCAGCTCCTGCGCGGTGCCGTAGCTGTCACAACCGAAATTGAGTGTCTCGACCGACCTTCCGTTCAGCGCGGGACAGGCCTTGAGCTCGCGCTCAATGACCGCGCAGAAGGTCTGCTGCGTGGGGACCTGTTTCGCCTCGGTGAAAGAATCGCCCAGAATTGCGACGCGAATCGTATTTGCGGGCTTGGAGACCGGATGCTCGCGGTCGCGCATCCCCGCACTATTAACTACGACGTACGCCTTCCCCTCTTGAGGTTGCCACAGGGAAGCGTTGGGCCGCAACTTCCATCCGCTGTAGCGGTCATAGATGTAAAGCCCCGGATGGGCGAGGCCCAGCATGCGCAGGGCCCCCTCGGTCACGATAAGGCCCGTCGCCACCCCCATCAAAAGCAGTAAGACCCGCGATAGTAAGTTTCGTAACAAACCCTTCACAGGCCGTCCCCAATGTCATCCAACGATTCAAATCCGACAATGCTCCGGAGGCTAAGACCAACCAATTTGCCATAGCGGAAGCGCCTGTTCCATACCAAAAAGATCTTCGCGCAGAGGACGATATTCTTTCTTTACACTAGCAGCACGGTAACGCTAAGCTCGGTGTTGCACGGAGCTAATCTCTCACCAAAGCCCGAAGTAACGATCGGGTTTTTCTGTTTGTGAGCCTCCTGCGAAACCATAAGGAGGGCAATCATGCCCAAGTTGTACATAGGCAACCTCGCTTACTCGACTACCAACGAGGACCTCGAGGCACTTTTCTCGCGGGTGGGAAAAGTCGAAAGTGCCGCCGTCGTTACGGACAAATTCTCGGGTAGGTCCAAGGGCTTTGGATTTGTGGAGATGTCCGATTCCGGCGATGCTTCCTCCGCAATCGAATCGCTGAACGATTCCGAGTTTCAGGGGCGGCGGATCAAGGTGGCGGAAGCGCGCTCCGGCGACCAGCGTGGCCCCGGAGGTCCCGGGGGAGGTGGCGGTTTTGGCGGCCGCGGCGGCCGTCCCGGGGGCGGCGGTGGTGGCGGCGGCCGCGGCGGCAATCGTCGCTGGTAGCTAGCGTTTGCGGGTGGGGCGGCACGATGCCGTCCCATTGCATTTAGAACTCTCCCTCTTCTTCGAGCCGCGCGGCGGGCAGCACCTCGGGCGCAAGGTCGTCCAAAAACCGCGATACGCGCCCCATCACGTAGCCCATGGTTCGGTCGAACATGTGAATCGGGTAGCTGATATAGAGTTCGTCGCGTGCGCGCGTACCCGCCACATACATCAGGCGGCGTTCCTCCTCCAGTGATTCGGGGTCGGCGCTCTGCGGCGCGGGGAAACGGCCATCGGCGGCCCAGATCAGGAACACCACCTTCCACTCCAATCCCTTGGCGGAATGGATCGTGCTTAGCGTAACCAGTCCTTCTTCCGGCTCCACCGCAAGCACGTCGTCGATCGAATCATTGGGCGGCTCCAGCGCCATGTCGGCGAGCATGTTCTGCAGGCTTCGGTAGCGCTCCGCGATGGTCTGGAAATGCTCGAGGTCGCGCTCGCGTTTGGGATAATCATCCGGATAAGCGTCGCGCATCAGCGGCAGGTAATACTCCAGCACCGCCGCCAACTGATCGCCCGGACGTGCGGACTCCGCGCGCAACCCGCCCAACAGGACGGCCAGACGCCCCAATCCTTCGATACTCGATTTCGCTTTGCTCTCGGCCAGAACCGCCAATTCCTGGTGCGGCTGCGCCGACGCGACCAGGCTTTCGATGAGTTGCTGCGCCTTGCGTTGACCGACGCCCTTTAAGAGCAGCAGCACGCGCAGCCATGAGACCGCGTCGACCGGATTGGCAATCACGCGCAGATGAGCCAGCGCATCCTTTATGTGCGCGGTTTCGATGAACTTGAATCCGCCGCGCTTGATGAACGGGATGTCGCGCCGCTGCAACTCGAGTTCCAGATCGAAGGAGTGAAAGCTGGAGCGGAACAGCACCGCGATTTCATCAAGGTTGACGCCCGATTCGCGCAGCTCCAGGATGCGCTGGGAGACGAAACGCGACTGCATCCGCTCGTCCTCGGCGCGAATCAGCAGCGGGCGCACCTCGCCCATCCGGCGCGTGAACAGCGCCTTGGTGTACTTTTCGACGGCCCGCGAGATCACCTGGTTGGAAAGGTCCAGGATGCCTTGCAGCGAGCGGTAGTTCTCTTCCAGCTTGATTATTTTCGTACCTGGAAACAGCGCCGGAAAATCCATGATGTTGCGGAAATTGGCGCCGCGAAACGAATAAATGGACTGCGCGTCGTCGCCGACCGCCATTACATTGCGATGCTCGGTCGCCAGCAAGTTCACCATCCGCGCCTGAATTGCGTTGGTGTCCTGGTACTCATCCACCATTATGTAGCGATACGTTTTGGACAGCCGGCTGCGCAGCCCCGGATGCTGCTCCATCAGCTCAACGACGCGATAGAGCAGGTCATCGTAATCCAGCAGCCCGCGTTCGCGCTTATAGGCATCGTAGGCCTGCGCCAGTTGCACGATCTCGGCGCTGTTGTCCCACAGGTAGGCGAAGTCCTCCTCGAGTTCCTCCTCCAAGGTGCGCGCCTTGTTGCGCGCCATGCTGATTATTTCCGCCAGCGTTCCTTTCTTGGGAAAGCGCCGCTCCTTGGAGGCCAGCCCCATGCGCGTGCGCATCAGGTTGATCACGTCCTCCATATCGGAGCGGTCGAGGATCGTGAAGTTGGGCTGCACGCCCACTGCGGTTCCGTAATGGCGCAAAACGATGTTGGCAAAAGAATGAAAGGTTCCCCCCGCAACCGCGCGGCTCGGCTCGCCGACCAGTTGCTCGGCCCGCCTGAGCATCTCCTGCGCCGCGCGCCGCGTGAAGGTCAGCAGCAGGATCGATTGCGGCGCCACCCGTCCTTCGATCAGACGCGCGACGCGGTAAATAAGCGTGCGCGTCTTGCCCGAACCAGCCCCGGCCACGACCAGCAGGGGACCCTCACGATGAGTGACCGCTTCGAGTTGCGCCTCGTTAAGCAGTTGCGCGTATGTGATGCGATACGAGCCCTCGCGGGCGTCAGGCTGGCCGCGCAGGGTGATTACTTTTTCCACCGCCGTCCTTCACGCCATGCTCAGCCACCCGCGGGAGAACAGGAAGCCTTCCGTCCACGGCGCCCATGGCAACATTGACGCCGCGATTGTAGCACGGCGGTGCGCAATTCAGATGCGGGAAGTGGAGTGAGGCGGGGCTTCTGCCCGCCATGAGGTGTCGGTACCGATCGGAGCGCGGGCAGGAGCGCCCTGCGTGTTTATGGATAAGGGTTGGGGGCACCGCCATACGGGCTGGGCCCATATGGGTAGCCGTAAGGACTTCCACCGTAGGGGCTGCCGCCGCCGAAGGGACTACCGTAAGTGCCCCCGCCGAAACTGCTGCCTCCGCCGAAGCCGCCATAGCCGGGCTGCACGCCCATTCCGAAACCGGAGCCGCCTCCCAACCCTATCGCCAGGCCCATTCCCAGCAGCGGAATCAGCGCATTGACCATGTTCCCGCTGGCACCACCACCCTGGTTCATGTACTGCTGGGTCTGCTGATTGATATACGCCTGTTGGGCGTCCTGCTGCTG
This sequence comes from Binataceae bacterium (SeqCode), assembly GCA_035262365.1. Taxonomy (GTDB): domain Bacteria; phylum Desulfobacterota; class Binatia; order Binatales; family Binataceae; genus JAJPJA01. The sequence continues at coordinate 46,346 of DATFSZ010000158.1, read as the reverse complement.
TTGGTTCTTGTAGGCGTCAACGTCGGGAGACACCGCTTCGCCGCCACCTCCTTCGCCAGAGGGGCCGGCTCCAGATGGACCGGCTTGGCCGTAAGCAGCCGAACCCGGAGCGGATTTCATCGACGCAAGTTCCGGCCTGACCCGGATGTGGTTGCTGATGACCACTTCGCTGTCTTTCAAAAATCGGCGCGTCTTGACTTCCGCGTCGCCCTTGCCGAACTCGGTCGCGGTGTAGCCAAAAAGCATGACCGATCGGCCGGTGCTGGAGCTAAGCACTTGGGCGCCAACCAGGGGCAGCCGATGGGCGTGCAGATAGTCGGTCAGCCGCGCGCTCTGATCCGAGTCGGGGGCAGCGCTCTGGGCTGCCGCGGGTAGATAGGCCAGCGCGACGATCAAGCAGGCAAGAAACAAGCCTTTCGCTAACCGCCGCACAAGATCAATTATAGGTCCGCAATCAAGCGGGCTGCAATGCGCGCGAACAGGCCCACCTGCCTCTGGACACGCCCTTGCTGGCTTGGGCAGAAATCGTTTATCTTGCTTCCGTTGTTCTTCAGGTGAGCCCGATCGATCACAATCAAGGACTTTTCACCGACTCTTCTCACGCGCAACCTCGCGCCCAAGAGAGTCGCCTTCGGAGCGGGGGCCAGGATTTTTCAAGCGGCAGGCGTCGCTGAGGTTTTGATGTGCCAGGTTTCGCGCTGCGAAATCCCTATCTGATCATTGTCGGGGCGCTGATCATCACACTGCTTGGCGCGACCGCCTTTATACAGATGCCGGTTGACGTATTTCCCGACTTGAAGATTCCCGCCGTGGTGGTCGCCACTTTTTACTCCGGGATGCCGCCGGGCGAAATCGAGATGGACATCACCACCCGCTTTGAGCGTTTCTTCACGCTGGCCAACGGCGTGGAGCATATCGAGTCGCGCTCCCTGCCCGGCGTCAGCATGATCAAAGTGTATTTTCATTCCAGCGTGGACATCAACGCCGCCGCCTCCTCGCTGGCCAACCTTGCGATGGCCGATCTGCGCCACATGCCGCCGGGCACGCTGCCGCCGATCGTGCTGCCCTTCGACGCCTCCTCGCTGCCGGTCACCCTGGTGACGGTGTCGGGCAAAGGCTTCGACCAGACGCTGCTGCACGACCAGGCCCAGTACAACGTCCGCAACCAGCTCGCGACCGTTTCCGGCGCCTCGGTGCCGCCGCCCTTTGGCGGCAAGTATCGCCAGATCATGGTGTACGTAAAACGCGAGGCGCTGCAGTCGCGCGGCCTGACGCTGATGGACGTGGTGCATGCACTGAACGATGCCAACCTGATCATTCCCGCGGGCGACGCCAAGATCGGTCCGACCGACTATTTCATTTATACCAACAGCATGATCGACCATCCCGACAACATCAACGAACTTCCGGTGAAGATCGGTCCCGAACAGGCGCCGGTGTACGTGCGCGACATCGGACGCGCCGAGGATTCCGCCCAAATCCAGCAGAACATCGTGCGGGTTAATGGCCAGCATTCGGTGTACCTGCCGGTGCTCAAGCAGGGCGGCGCCAATACGATTGAAGTCGTGGACGGCGTCAAACAGCTGCTGCCCAAGGTCTTCGGAATGCCGCACGGGGTCAAGCTCAACGCCATCTTCGACCAATCGCAATACATCCGCTCCGCCGTAGCCAGCCTGGAGCACGAGGCGGTGTCGGGGGCCGTGCTGGCGTCGCTGATGATCCTGATCTTTCTTGGCAGCTTCCGTTCTACCTTCGCGATCTTCCTGTCCATCCCGCTGTCGATCCTGGCGGGCGCCTTCGGACTCTATTTCGAGGGCCAGACCATCAACATTATGACGCTGGGCGGTTTCGCCCTGGCGATCGGACGCTTGGTGGACGACTCGGTGGTCGTGCTGGAGAACATCAACCGGCATCTGGCAATGGGCAAGGCTCCAAAAGACGCAGCGCGCGAGGGCGCCGAGGAAGTGGCGCTGGCGGTGCTGGCCTCGACGATCACGACCATCATCGTTTTTTTCCCGGTGATGTTCCTGGTTGGCGTGACGAAGTACCTGTTCAGCGCGCTGGCGCTGGCGGTGGTGCTGTCGATGATGGCGTCGTACCTCATGGCGATGACGGTCATCCCGATCTACTGCGCGCGGCTCCTGACCGTCGAAGGCGCGCGTCAAATGGAGGCGGGCGCCAGGACCGGCATGTTCGGCGCATTCAACCGCGGCTACGAATGGTTGGCGCGATCCTACCAGCGGTTATTGGAGCGCGCGCTCGATCACAAGTGGGTGGTGATCGCCGCGATCGCCGTGTTGTTCACGGGCACGATGTCGCTCTACCCGCGGCTGGGCACGGAGCTGTTCCCGGCCACCGACGGCGGCCAGTTCATCATCAACATCCGGGCGCCGCTCGGATCGCGCATCGAAATCACCGACGCGCTATGCGCGCGGTTAGAGCAGGTGATTCGCGAGGTGATTCCGCCCGCCGATCTCTCGACGATTGTCGCCAACCTGGGGCTGGCATCGGGATTTTCTTCGATCTATTCACCCAACGCCGCGCCCGATTCGGGATTTGTTATGGTCAGCCTCAAGCCGCGCCACACCGTTCCCACCGCGAAGTACGTCGGCCGGGTGCGCGCCGCGCTGGCTGCCAAGGTGCCGGAGCTCCAGACGTTTTTCTCCTCCGGCAGCATCATCGAAGCGGTGCTCAATTTCGGCCTGGCCGCGCCCATCGATATCCAATTGAGCGGGCCGGACTTTCCACCGCTTTACGATACGGGGCTTAAGATCAAGGCCGCGATCGGACGCATGCCGCAGGTCGCCGACGCATTCATTCCGGAGGAGATGGGCTACCCGACCATCAATATAAAGGTCGACCGCGTCACCGCGGCGCGCCTCGGGCTCAGTCAAAAGGACGTGGTGAGCAACGTCATCACCGCGCTTACCTCCAACGCCATGATCGCGCCTTCAATCTGGATCGATCCGGTCACGGGCGACGACTACTTCCTGACTGCGCAATATACCGAGCAGGACATACGCTCGCTCGACACGCTGCGCGACATCCCGGTCCGCTCGTCGGTCGACCACACCAGCCGCAGCGACGCGCTGATGTTGCGCAGCGTCGCCACGCTGGAGCACCAGGCCCATCCCGCCGAAGCGGACCATTACAACATCCAACGCGTGGTGGACGTGCTGGTCTCGCCCTCCACCCAGGACGCGGGCGGAACGCAGCGGGCGATCCAGAAAGTGGTGCAGAACATCGAACTGCCGCACGACGTTTCCGTCGTGTATCGCGGCTCGGTTTCGGCCATGGAGGCCTCGTTTGCAAGCTTCGGGTTCGGCCTGTTAATGGCGGTGGCGCTGCTGTACCTGGTGATGGTGGCGCAGTTTCGCTCCTTCCTGGACCCGTTTATCATCATGTTCGCCGTTCCAATGGGCCTCATCGGCGTGGTCTGGATGCTACTCTTGACCAACACGACGCTTAACATCGAATCGTTCATGGGCATCATCGTAATGGTGGGAATCGTCGTGTCCAACTCGATCCTGCTGGTCGACTTTGCCAATCAGCGGGTCGCCGCCGGCACACCTCTGCGCCAGGCGGTGGTGGGCGCCGCGCGCACGCGCATGCGGCCTATCCTGATGACGGCGCTGGCCACGCTGGCCGGACTGGCACCGATTGCAATGGTCCTGGAGGCGGGGTCGGAAACCTCGGCGCCGCTGGCGCGCGCCGCCATCGGCGGGCTGGCGGTTTCGACCGTGCTCACGCTGGTGCTGGTGCCGGCGGTTTACGAAATGTTTCATTCGCGGCGGGAGGCCAGCCGATGACCCGCATCGCCACGGCAGTCGCGGTTGGCGCGCTGATGCTCACCGCGTGCTTCGCGTGCCAGGACCGCGATGCGCCGCCCGCACCGGCCCGCACTCAGACCGTAATGGTAACGCGGCCGCGCCGCCAGGACGCGGTCCGTCAGATTACGCTGCCAGGCGATCTGACCGGATTCTTTCAAGCCACGCTCTATGCGAAAGTCACCGGTTATCTGCGCAAGATAAACGTCGACAAGGGCGATTGGATCCGCAACGGCGAGGTGCTGGCCGAAATCGAGGTTCCGGAGCTGCAAGATCGGCTCGCACATGAGCAGGCGCGGCTCAAGGTCAGGCAACTCACTTACGAGCGCCTGGAGCGGGTGTGGAAGAGCGATCCGCGCTTGATCGCGCGTGAAGATGTCGATATCGCCAACGGCAACTACCAGGAATCGCTCTCCAACGTCGCCGAACTGAAGGCGATGATGAAATACACGCGCATCATCGCTCCGTTCGACGGCGTCGTTACGGCCCGGTTCGTTGACCCCGGCGCGCTGATTCAGGCCAGCGGCGGCCAACCGACCTTCGAGCTGGGCGGCAGCGCGGCCCGTCCGCGCGGCAACACCACCGCGGTGGTCAGCGTTGCGATGATAAACCTGTTGCGCGTGTATGTGTACGTGCCCGAAGAGGCGGTCGGTAAAATCCGGCGCCTGATGCCGGCGGCCCTTGCGCTGCGGGAATATCCGGGGCGGCGCTTTCGCGGCAGCGTTGCGCGTTTCGCCACGGCGCTCGACCTTTCCACGCGCACGATGCTAACCGAAGTTGACGTGGAGAATCCGCGTCATGAGCTTTACCCGGGCATGTATGCCAACGTGACAATAAACCTGGAAAACCGTCCCGGCGCGCTCACCGTGCCGCCCAGCGCGGTCGGCGGTACGACCGAGAGCGCGGCGGTTTACATCGTCCGCGATTCGCGCCTGCAAAAGGTTGATGTCACCACCGGAATCCGCACTGGCGATTACGTCGAAATCACTTCGGGCCTGATGGGCAACGAGTTGGTAGTGAACAATTTCACCCCGGCCTTGGTGCAAGGCGAGCAGGTAAGGAGCGCGATGATGCCCAACTCGGAGGCCGATTACACCGCCAGCGCGAAACAGTAGAGACGTGGCGCAGGCTTCCACCCATCGTCGCGCGGCAAACCGGCAGATCAATGCGCCCAGACCTGGCGTTGATCGGTCTCCCACGGGTACACGTGCACCATCCAACCGAAAATCGTCGGGAAGAACCGTCCGCCAACCGCGTCACAGTCTGCCTTGGTCGCGATCGATCCGTTCGGACCGAACTTGCTCCAATCGACCGTAATTGGATCAGTGCCCCGTTTGGGCAGGCAGAAATTGACGTGCTTGTGCCATCGCGCAACGCTCAATGGAACCCGTTCGTTGAGCTGGTCCTGGCTCCATCGTTTGGGCGCCGTGTACATCGCGCCGATCAACTCGTATCCGTCGCCGGCGGTGCGCTGATAGAGCAGTGAAGTCGGCTCGGCCGGATTGAAGGAAAATTGAGCTTTGACCGCGTACCACCAGTTGGTGAAATGCACCACGCGTTGGCGCTTGAACTCGGGATGAAAAGGCTTGAAGCCGTCCGCCTCCGCTACTCGATAGTCCTTGTACTTCGCAATCGCTACTCGCAAGGTTGCAAGCAGCTTCGCAGCCCGCACCTGGTCTGCAGGATTAGGCGGCCGCGGATCGCTCCAGGTCATGTGCAGCGCCATGTTCTTCATCGCGCCGTGCTCCATGCCCATGTGCGAGTCGTGCATGGACATGTCATCCATCGTGCCGGGCGGGGCGTCTTCCATGTGATGACTCATATCCATTGAACCCATGTCGCCCATATCCTGTGCGACCGCGGCCGATGCAGAGACTATTACCGCACCCAGAATTGCAACCGCGAGATATATGGTTCGATTCGCCACGAGATAGGTACTGTCGCAAATGTACTTGTTGAACCGGGAACCGGGTGCTAGCGCTGGCGCAGACCGCAAACCCAATTGACTGCTCGGTCTGCGCATTTCCACTTCCGACCTGCGCAGCAGCTTCATCGATAGTCTCGATTCTTTCCACAGCTGCTTTTTCGCATTGCTTTGCCCTCCTGACGAACGGGATGCTTCGGCTTGAGTAGCCTCCCGTGTCGCGATTCTTCCCGGCGACCCTGCTAACCCGAGCGCGAAGCCGATTCTCGGCCATTCGTGAGCGGTAAAGCAACGAAAGGTTTTCTGTCGGGAGATTGCGCTTGGCTGCGGCGCGGTTCCTGGACATCTTCAGTGCTTATAACAGTTCAGAGTCAGCGGATTGCCGCAACGTCGAGCATAATGCTAATAGCTCGCAACGATCAGGAGAAATGCAATTATGAAACAGACCGACCGTCGCCATCTATCTCTGCCAGCCGCCGGGCTCTGTGGCGCCCGACGCTTCCTGCTTGGCGCCGCGGGTCTGCTGATGGTTGTGTCGGTCGCTGCATGCGCATCCTTTCAGGAAACGCCGGCTCAGAAGGCCCAGCGGATCGATCCCGTGCTCGCCGCTGCCGGCTTCCATATGGTTGCGGCGGACAGCCCCAAAAAGCAGGAAGTCTTCACCTCCTTGCCGCCACTCAAAATGCACTACTACATGGCCAAGGACGGCAAGCCGCGATACTGGTTCGCCGATCCTTACGAATGCAACTGCGTTTACGTCGGCGACGAAAAGGCTTATCAGCACTATCAGAACCTGAGGATCCAGCAGAAACTGGTCAGGGAGGAAGAGCAGACGGCGGAGCTTAACCAGGACGCGGCGATGCAAATGAACATGTACGACCCGATGTTCTTTCCATACTGAGCCGGCCGCGGAGCGCACAGTGGAAAGTCTTTTGACACAGCGCCAAACGCGGCAATGGCTGGTGGTGGCCAGCCTGCTGATCGCGATGATCCTCGTTGCAGGTCCCACCTTCGGCGTGTATGGGGTCTTCTTTACTCCGCTGCTCAAGGAATTTCACCTGACACGGGCCCAAGTCTCGACTCTCAGCGGCACCCTGTTCCTGGCGATGGGCCTGAGCGCGCCGATCATTGGATGGCTGCTGGACAGGATCGAAGCCAAACTGGTTGCGATAGGCGGGCTCCTGATCTCCGTCGCCGGCTTCATTCTGGCCGGTAAGTCGCACGCCATGAGCACGCTGCTGATTGCGCACATGTTGATGGGAATCGGCGTCAACGCCGCGTGCAGTATTACCACGCCCTACGTGGTTGCCAACTGGTTCGGCGCCGGCAGAGGCACCGCGCTCGGTGTCGCATTCGTCGGACTGGCGCTGGGACCGATGGCCATGACGGTTACTGCCAACCATCTGGTGTCCGCGGTCGGATGGCGCGACGGTTACTTCATCCTGACCATCCCGATGCTGGCGATTGCGCTGCCCCTGCAGTTGGCCTTCATCAGCAGCCGTCCGCCTTGGGAGGTCGAACCGGCGGCGGGAGCGATGGCTCATCGCGGCACGGTCGCGCAAGGCGAAGAGGCGCTTGCCCTTCCCGGCCTTGAGGTCGGTGAAGCGTTGGCCTCCCGTTCGTTCTGGCTGATCGTCATGACGAACTTTTTCTTCGCCTTCGCGACCATCTCTCTGTCGGTGCATATCATCCCCTACCTGATCAGCATCGGCTTTGCCCCTGCCTCGGCGGCCCTGGCGCTGGGTATCACCTTTGGCTTCAGCAGCCCGGGCAATATTTTCTTCGGCTGGCTGGGCGACAAGGTGCGCAGCCGCGTCGCCTTGTCGGCGTCGCTGGCCAGTATCGCGATAGCCGTGGTGCTCCTGATGGGAGCGTCGCAAGCCGCGGTGCTGGCAGCCTTCGTGGTGATCTACGGAATCGCCCACCAGGGGCCGGCCTTCATGGTTCCCCTGACCGTGGCGGACTCGCTCGGACTCCGGCGCTTCGGTTCGCTTTCAGGTCTGATCGGTCTGATCACGACGCTGGGCGGGAGCCTCGGACCGATTGCAGCGGGCCGGCTGTTCGACTCAACGGGCAGCTACACCGCACCCCTGATCATGTTCGTGATTTCGCTTGCCATAAGCGCCGTCCTGCCGATTGGATGCGTGCCGTTCGCGGAGCAAGGCACGGCCGGCGAGCCGCACGCGCTGGCTCCCGCCGCAAGACCAGCGGCCAGGGAGCCGGGCCGCACTTAAGGCGTGCTTCAAAAGGGTATGCGGCCGGTCAGGATCACCGAGTGGTTGTATTGCGGGTCATGTGAAACGGCAACCTGGTAGCCGGCGCCGAAGGTCAGCCCTATTCGATCGTGAATGGGAATCCTTCCGATGAGGAGCCCGGGGGTAAGAAACACCTGGTTGATTCCGGTGCGATTTCCGTTCGGCCACCAGGTGTAATTCACTTCGAACTCGGGCCAGAAATAGCGGAACACGCGGTACTGAAACGCCGTATTCCACGCCAAAGGCATTCCCAGGCGATCCTCACCACCGTCGGGAAATGAGCAGCCTATAGTGCTCTGCACATCGAAGTTGCCCCAACCCTTTCCGCCCGCGATGGTTGGCGTGAAGATCGCGTGTCCGTTGCTGTTGGCGGCGTCGCCGGTCGGCGCGCTGAAGCCCATAAACGCAGTCAGAATGTAATTGCCCCTCTCCTCGTTAGCCGAAAGTATCCGGTACTTGATCAGGAAGGTTTCATCGGCCCACCCGTCGCTGGGCGCAATCGACTTTTTCGTTCCGTGAATCTTATGGCCGCCGTGAGAGATCCAGGCGGGAAATCCCAGGATCACTTCGGTGTTTTGAAACGGGATCAGTTCCAGGCCTTTGCCGCCTCCGTAATTATCGGTAGTTCTGCCATGCGCCATCGATTGGAAGAACTGGTCATAGCGCACTTCTTCCTCCAGCCGGGGCGTCACCGTCACCAGCGGCGTCACCCAATGCGGTTGCTCGCTCTGAATCCGGGTGACGCGTGGAAACCAATCAAGGAAATACTCCACGATCGGGTTGGTTGATTGCGGCGGTGCCGGGGTAGCCGAGAGCGCTGCGGCGGCGGCTGATTGAGGGGCGGCCGGAGCCGTCGATTGCATGGCGTGGGCAGCCGGGGTGGTCTGCGCGCGGATGGGACGCTGCCAGGCCACCAGCACGAACAGTACGGCGAGCACCGCAAGGGCGGCACGCGACCGCATGGAGCACGGGGTTTTTGTGATCGTCATGCCGGCAATGTATGCCACTATAAGGAACTGTTGACAAGTATCATGGCTGCCGATTCCAGCGCACATTGAGGCGACCGGCAGCCGGCGCCAAAGGCATATCCGTGCGTCGCTCGATTTAGCGGTCGGCAGGTGGTGGGACTTGTAAGCGAGGTCGAGCCGTGATTTCAGAGGACCAGACGTTCTCTACGCGAGCCGCCGGGATGCTAACATCAGCCTATTGAATTGCACTTGCCTCAGATCCATCGATAAGAATGGAGGACTGATTCCATGCCGTACACTGCGATGGTGAGGCGCCGGCTAATTAGCACAGCCTGCATGATCGGGGGGCTTGGCGTGATTATAGCCGCGCCGATCGTTTTTGCCGAAACCGCCAGCGTCAATACAACGCAGGGGAAAACCGTGAGCGCACAACCCCCCGCAAGTGACCCGTCGGTCTGGGTTGGCAGAAATATCAGCGCGGTGGTAGACGCCCTTGGCCAGCCCAGCTATTGGAACGCAAGCCACGACGGCGGTGGGGGCGGCGGACGGTACATCTACAACAAGCCCAACCAGCCGCACTTCGTATTCGAAACCCAGCCCGGGGGGATGATAGTTCGAGCCGCCAGGATACCGTAAGAACTCCCTGGCGGCCGGTGAACAACTGCGCGGGACCGATGTGAAATCGTCCCACGCAGTTGTTGGTCCTCGCACGGGGTTGCGGGGAACTAAACGCCGGATAGCGGGCAGATATGCACCCGCTATCCGCTCGTTACTTACTCATTCGACCTTGGCCGCTTTGACAATCTTCCCTCCCACCTGGGTTTCGAAGACCCAATGCTGCTCGCCGTGATGGGCGAAGATATATAGCGTGCCGCCGGTATCCGGAAGCGGCGTCATCTGGGTCGGGTCGCCGAACTTCTTGCTCGCCTCCGAGATATTCTTGCCTTTCCAGTATTTGGCGGTGTTGGGATTCTTGCTTCCAGCATGGCTCGGCGCCGCGGTGACCACCAGGGCGATGAGACATAAACCGGCGATGGCCAGGAGTGTGCGGGCCCGCCATGGGCGGGCCTCCCTCAGAAGGCCCGCCGCGCCGGCGCTTGGTTCGATGGATTGATGCATCCTGCTATCTGCTGTTGACATCAGTAGGCGAACTCCACGTTGAGGAATATCGAGTGCATATCCGGAAACACTGGACCGCCGATAAACCCGGTCTTTTTTGCAATCGGAGAGTACGCGGACTGTTTATCGAAAGTCAGCGCCTCGGCAACCGGGAACGCGAACTGGCTGTGGTAGTAATGCAGGTTCTGCGTATCCAACGCGAAGCGCAGATACTCATTGTACTGATAGGCTATACCGACCACCCATCGCTGGAAGTCAAACGGATTCTTGTCCACGTGAATGTTCGGTTGCAGCCAGTTGAACATCCCGAATATCGTCAACGGCGTAGTCGGAATGTGGTAGTGGCCGAAGAAGGCGAATCCCTCCTCCGCGGCGCGCCCGTTGTTCAGCAGCGCATTGTTCAAAGTAGTGACATCGTACCAACCGGGGTAATGGACGGTAGTGCCCGCCGGGCCCGTGCACGAGGTTGTCGAAGTGGCCGCCGGCGTAGTTACGCATGTCGGGATGCCAAAGGCGTCACCCGGACCGGAGCCTGAGAACATGTTGCCTGTATTGAAGGCGTTATGCCCGTAGTCGAACTCAGCGGCCAACTGCCAAGTCTCGGTTGTGTAGGCCAGCAGCGCCGCTATCCGTTCGATATGCGACTGCGGGCCCTTGAGCGCGGCGGGCAGGTTAGCGCTGTCCGGTGTTACGTTTCCATATCCATAGTTGTACATGCCGGTTAAGCCGAGCCCGTCAAAGCGCCACAACGCGCCGAATGGATAGACGGTTACCCGGTTAATCGTCTGCTTGGTATCGGTTAATTCAAACTGGTGGAAGTTCGCGTTATTGTAAACTCCCAGTTCGTAATCAACATAGGTTTTTTCGCCGGATTTGATCGGACCCGCGATTGCGATTCCCGCCTGGCCTGACGACAGGCTGTAGTAGTTCCACGGCACCAGGTTGACGAAACGATAGCCGTAGAGATCTTCTTCCCACGGAACCCATCCGTTGGGGAGCACTCCCAGTTTGATAGTTGTGCCCTTCATCGTGGGAATCGAATCGAACAAGGTATTGAACTGTACGTACGAGTATTTGATCCGGTAACCAAGGTTGCCGTCCAGGCTCGTTGCGAACGCTCCGGTGGAACCTTCCTTATCGTTGGTCGCGGTACCGATCGTGCGGTAGAGATTTGGCGTCACGCGAACCGTAATGTCTTTGGTAGGAGTGAAGAGGAAATTGAGATAGGCGCGGCTGAGATCGAACGAATTGTACAGCTCGTTGCCCGGCCCGGGCTGATTGATTTGGGTCAGGAACTGCGGACCGAAGGTCGGGTGCGTGTACATCGCGTAGTCGAAGTACCACAGCGTGCCGATGCTGAACTTGTTCATGAAGTTGTCCGCGAAGTTGGTCCATGCGGGCTTCATCTGCGAGACTTGCTGGTTTAGGTTGGCGTTTTGCTGGGCCAGCGACGCATTGACAGACTGTTGCTGGACGATCTCGCTCTGCATCGCCTGGGTCTTTTGCTGGACCTTCTCCTCGACCTCGCGATTTAACTGGTCTTCGGTGATCACACCCGGCATATTCAGCCTGACCCGATGCGCTCCGGGCCTGATGAAGACCTGGCCTGTTCTGGTATCGACCCACAACTGCACGGGGGTGCTGCTGATCGTTGACTGCGCCCGCGCCGTTGCCGGCTTCACGAGTCCCGACAGCGCCGCGCATACCAGTGCCAGCGCAACCGCCTTAATCCACCAACTTCTCATATCATCCTCTTTGGTCCCGTTTTCGGGTCCCTGCGGTTCAGGCCGAACCGAAGTGATTTAGTTGCGTTCTTTTATTTGCTCGCCACCGAAGAACTGGCGCTGTCTTCGCGCAACTTGCGCAACTCATGCGAGGTGTAAACCTTGCCGCCGCAGACGTACTTGCTGGGCGTCCCGCTATTTATGTTGATGCAGTCCTGGACCCGCGGAACCGGCTTGTCCCCCGCCGTCTGGACCCGGGCCGGAGGGCTGCTGGGCCACATCATCGAGGAGCCGGCGCAGCCGCTGAGCGCAAGCGCCAAAACGCAGGCCGCTATCGCGCTACGAGTGAATCGGTGTTGACTTTTCATCGTTGGTTCTCCTTGGATCCGTGCCAGCGGTCGGCCAGCCTCTCATCGCGGTTCGCATCCATCATCCGCCGGGTAAGACGATCTTCTGGATCTGCGCCTGCTCGCGCGCTACCAGAGCGCCAGGAAGTGGGGCGTATTGAAGGGGCGGCGCGTACTGCTGCCCGTCAGTCAGCATCCAGCGCAGGAAGGCGACCAGCGCCTTGCCCTTGGTGGCGTCGGCCTGATGGGTATAAACCAGCAGGTACGTGAAAGAGGATAAGGGGTACGAGTCGCTGCCGGGAGCGTCCGTGATCGACACCCTGAAATCGGCCGGAATTTGCGCCGCGTCGGCGGCGGCGGCAGCGGTCACACCCGCCAGGTTAGCGACCAGCCAGGCACCGTCGTGATTGCGCAGCGTCGCGAATGGTAACTTGTTATTTATGGCGTAGATCAGTTCGACGTAGCCGATCGCCCCAGGCGTTTGCTGGACCAGCGCGGTGACGCCTTCATTGCCCTTGCCACCCAGGCCCGCTGGCCATTTCACCGAGGTCCCCTTGCCAGGTTCCTTCTGCCAGTCGGGGCTCACCTTGGAGAGATAGTCGGTAAAGATGTACGAAGTGCCGCTGCCGTCAGACCGATGGCATACGACGATCCCCTGGTCGGGAAGGGTTACACCCGGATTGAGTCCTGCCACAGCCGCGTCATTCCATTTGGTGATTTTTCCCAAGTATATGTCGGCTATCACCGGACCGGTCAGTTTGAGCGGAGCACTAAGGCCTGCGACGTTGTAAGTCAGCACCACGGCGCCCAAAACGGTGGGGAAATGCAGGATTGGTTCCGGAGACTTGGCCAGTTGTGCGTCGCTCATCGGGGCGTCGCTGGCGCCGAAATCGACCGTGTGATTGAGCAGTTGCTTGATTCCACCGCCCGATCCGATCGACTGATAGTTGAAACGCACCTCCGAATTGACCTTCGTATAGACGTCAAACCATTTCGAATACAGAGGATAGGGAAAGGTTGCGCCAGCGCCGTTGATGAGCACCTGGGCACCAGCCGGTCGCAAGCCGCCTATCAGCGTCGACACTACAAGTGCGGCGGCTATCGTGATCTTTCGCATGAGTATCCTTTCGCTGCGCGCGTCAGCGTCCTCAAAAGCGGCGGGGATTATCATGACGAAAGGTTACGGGGTAATTACATAAGATTTATTGAAGCATTAAGTTCCATCCCGGCAGGAACAATTCACCGCTGACACTGGGCGGCCCGCAAGATCCCGGAAAAGATTCAGTGCGTGGCGGAGCCGTTGGACGGGTCGGAGTCCGGGCCGCAATTCTTGATCAGATGCGCAATCAGCCCGTCGATCGCGTTGTGGTTGGCGGAATACATGATGGTCCGGGAGCGGCGGCGGGAACTCACCAGTCCGGCACGTTTTAGTTGGCTCAGATGATAGGAAAGCGTGGGCAGCGGGATATTGAGTTTTTCGCCGATGTCGCCCGCGCTCAGCCCGGCGCATTCGTACTGCGCCAGCATCGTGAAGATCGCGAGCCTGGTTTCCTGCGCCAGTGCGCTCATCGCCGAGATTGCGGCGTTACTCTCCATATATAACTTCAGACGCCACCCTCCGAAACTATACAAAGTTATTATCGAACATGCGTGCCCGCGGGTCCTTACCGGCGCATTAACAGAAAGTTAAATTGGACGCTTGCGCGCCTGTGGCAGGAGCGCTGACTATGGCGTATTCTTTATCATTTGTTTCCTAATTCATCGCCAGGTGCGGCGGCTTACCTCGACCGCCATTTAAAACCCTTTTCATCTATCCGCTGACGTGTAATAGATGCGCGGATATCGGGGAAAGTCTTGCGGATACGTTGGCAGGCGAAATACTCCGGTCTCGGAGATGGAGGCTGACAATGCGAGCATCAGCTTTGGAGTCGCGGCAGAAGCGCGGTCTTGTGCTGGGTGCTTTTCTCATTCTGTCCGTGATCCCACCGGCTCTTGCTTCCAGGACCGCCTGGGCTTGCCTGGGAACCTGTCCGACGATCACCGGACCAATAACGGGTGGATTGCTTGGGCATCCGTTTCCCACCACCGTCCTCGATCTAGCCAAAATGGGGTACGTTGAGCAGGAATTCTTTGTCGCCGGCTCCGCCGACTCATATACGAGCGCAACGCTTCCTCTGCCGTTCGATGGGCTGTGGTCGGTAACCAAGGCAGCCAGCGCGGCATTCAAAACGCGGATTATCGTGCGCCGTCCCATTGACGCCACCCGATTCAACGGCACCGTAGTCGTAGAATGGCTCAACGTGACGGGAGGATTGGACGCGCCCGCAACCTGGGATTCGTCTTATTTGGAACTGCTACGCGCAGGTTTTGCCTGGGTGGGTGTATCCGCGCAGTCAATCGGGATCAACGGAGAGCCGGGTACCACCTGCCCCCCGGCCGGAACCAACGAGGGTTTGAAGTGCATTGATCCGGTTCGTTACGCCTCGCTGGTTCATCCTGGAGACAGCTTCTCCTACGACATTTTCACCCAGGCGGGCGAAGCCGTTCGTGAGCCCGGGCCCGGTCAACCGGACCCGATGGGCGGCCTGAAAATTCATAAAGTGATCGCCACCGGAGATTCACAATCGGCAATTTTCCTGACGACCTACATCGATGGTATCCAGCCCCTGGCCAAACTGTACGATGGTTTTCTGGTACAGAGCCGGGCGATCAATGGCGGCCCCCTGTCGGAGCCGCCGCAGGCTTCCATCCCCGCGCCGCTCCCAACTTTCTTCCGCACGGACCAGGTTCCAATCCTGGTATTCACCACCGAAACCGATTTGATCGTCCTGGCGTATTTTTTCGCACGGCAGCCCGACGATACGATGTTCCGCGATTGGGAAGTCGCGGGAACCTCGCACGCCGACCTCTTCTCTCTCACTGCTGGGACTGCCGACGCCGGGGCGCCGCTATCGTCGGTGACAGACTTGTGCACGCTGCCGATTAACGATGGCCCGATGCATTATGTGCTTAACGCCGCCTTCCAGGCGCTGAATGGCTGGCTGAATACGGGGACATTGCCGCCGATTGCTCCGCGAATCAACGTCAACCCGGGCCCACCGCCAACCCTGGTTACGGATCCGGCCACCGGCAACGTGATGGGCGGCATTCGCACGCCAATAATCGACGTTCCGTTTGCCGCCTACTCGGGTTTGGGCAACAGCGCCAAGGCGCCGGGGCCGAACTTTTGCATCCTGTTCGGAACCACTATTCCGTATTCGGATGCCCAACTTGACTCGCTGTATGGGAACCATGGCAAGTACGTCAGCCAATTCGTGCATGACACCAATGAGGCCACGCAGGCCGGTTTCATTCTCGCGCCCGACGCGCAGACGCTCAAGCAATCGGCTGCGCATGCCTCGGTGCCATAAGAATACAGCGGCGCGCCTGTACCTACACGTTGTGGCACCGCCTTGCGCACTGCCGCTGGCGCCGGCGCGCTGCGTTGGCGCCGACTTTCACCGGTCCGCGCGACACCCCGGGCGGCTTGAGCATCAGCGAGGAGCGCCTTGGTGCACTGGCGCGGGGCTGATCGCCATACTTGAGCCGAAACAGCCGCTCGCGCAGCGCGTCCGGATCGATATCAAGCGCGTTGCACGCATCTTCAAAAGACACCGCCTGACAGGCGCTGTTGGCGCCGCGGATCCAACTGCGCGTCTCGGCCAGCAGCCTGCGCTCGGCTGCGCCCTTAAGAAAGATGTTGATCGCGTCGGCCAGCAACGCCAGCATCAGCAATCGCTCGCCGCTGCGCGCCAGCAGCGGGTTTAACGCGGGCCGCACCTGGCATGGCAGCACCGCGCCCGCGTATTCGAAATATTCCGTACCTGCTTCAACGGCTGTGTCTTTCAACATCGGCTTTCGGCTCGACCTTCAAGGAGCTTGAGCCTACAGGGTAGCCGACGGAGCTTTGCAAACCGTTGGTAGGGACGTTACGAACGCGTTAATTTGAACGCCGGGGCGCGGCACGCGCCCAAAGGCCGGACTACTCGATTGCCAGGCTGGCGAAGGTCACCGCTGACTCCGTCGGCGGCTCCATCGCAACGTCATACTTGAGCAAACGCGCGCTGCGGCCGCGCAGCAGTTCGAGCTGGGTGTACATCGGCGAGAGGCCGCAGATGCGCCTGCGGTCCTTGTCTTTGTCGATCGCTCGGAAGAAGCCCTGGGGGTCGCCGCGCACGATGTTTTCAATCAAGGCGCGGTCCTCTTGCTCCACCCACTTGACGAAATCTTCATCAGCCGCGCGCTCGTCGCCGAATTTTTTTCCGACATGAGCGAAATCCACTCCCGCAATGATGCAGGCCGAGCGCGAATCCGCCGCCAGTTCGGCGCGCAGAGCTTCGATGAACGAGCCGACCCGCGGATCGTCGGCGGGCATGCGCCCGGCCGCCACCATCTCATGGAAAGAGCTGACCAGGATCGGCACCACCTTGTAGCCGCGCGTACCCAACGTCCAGGCAAGAAAAAGCGCCTGAAACTCGATCGAATGCTCGTTGCGATGCAGCAATTCGTCGGCGAACAGATCGCCGCCTGAATAACGTTGCGCCAGCCGCGCGATGAAATCGCGGTCGGTCTCGACCGCGCCCAGCGGCGTCGCATAGTCCTTGAGCGTGGCGCTGAACAACTCCGGACCGGCGCCATAATGCGATGTGCCGAGGATCACGAACAGCTCGGGCGGCTCGCTGCCCATCAATTCAAAATAGGCGTGCGCATATGCAGGTCCGCCCCGGCGCGGATCGATATGCGGCGCGATCAGCCCGGCAGGCGCGCGGCCGTCGCGGCGCTGCGGACTGCGTCCCGGTCCGTGAGGAGGATCGAAGAAGGCCGCGAGCTCTTCGCGCAGAAGGCGCGCGTCGCCTTGGTAGCACAAACCGGCGTGGATGGCGGCGCGCTCATTGCTGGCGTTGAACTCGTCGCGCAACGCGGCGCGCCGGCGGGCGAAGTTTTCGGTGTCGAGATAAAAGGCCTGGTCGAGAGCCGCAATCAGATCCTCGAGTTTGCCCGCGGCCAGGACCTCGCCGAATTGGCGCGCGTACGCTTCCCTGATATCCGCCAGCGTCCGCTGTCCGTCGAACAACGTGATCAAAAAGTAACCGCCCATTCCCAGCAGGAGCGGCTGCGGCGCAATCGCCATCGGATCGCGCAGGCAGATCATGGTCTGGCCTTCGTGTTCAACCGGAAAAGCTTCAACCGCGCGAATCCTGGGTCTATCCATAGGTCCATCGCCGTCGGCATAAAGGCCGCGTTTACAGATGCTATTGCCTCTGCCAGACTGCGGCAAGCCGGATAGTTACGGGATCATCGGGCGGTGGCGCGGTGATATAATCCGGATCGGCACGCCCGAAAGATCGATGCCGCGGCGGCGCCATGAGTTGGAGATCGCAAGATGCCTGCGCAGCCGCGTAAACGCTCACAACCCGACGCGACCTCACGTCAGCGCAAGTTCGGCCCGCGCTACCTGGTCGCGCGGGCCGAGGAAATTGCGCCCGGGCAATCGCGCAAATTCATGCTTCCGATCGAAGGCGTCGAAGAAGAATGCTTCGTGATCAACTTTGGCGGCGAGTTCCACGCCTACGTCAATCGCTGCCGCCACATTCCGATCCCGATGGACTGGGTTGACAATCACTTCTTCGCCGAGGGCGGCCGCTACCTGATATGTCAGACGCACGGCGCGCTCTACCAGCCGGTGACCGGGGAATGCCTGGCCGGTCCAGCAGGCGCGTGCGGTAAATTTTTGTATCGGGTTCCGCTCGACGTCGAACGTGGCCTTATCTATGCGCGCCCGCCCGAGCAGCCGATCGAGCAGGGCCTTTGAACCAATCCAGGCGCTGTTGATAAAAGTCTTGCGCCGGTCAATTGGAGAGCCGGCCTGCGTGCTCCACTCGTCGGCAAAGCCAGCGGTGCGGCCGAAACCCTACTCGTACTCGTCGCCGAAGTGGGCCCTGACGATGCGGGACTTCAGGTATTCGAGCGTGCCGAGATCCTCGACGATGTCACCGCCGGTATCATAGAAAAACAGCTCGCCGTTCTTGGTTCTTCCCACCGCGATTATCCACTCGAGGTCGTCGCGATCTTCGAGCAGGTAATTGATAGTCTGTGCGACCCCGCGGCCGGGAATGATGGTGATTTTTGGTCGAGGAGATTTCTCTTGCTTGGCCATCTGACAGCCTTAAACTCGCCGCGGCAGGATGTTCGGCGTCATGCTAACAATATGAGCCGCCATCCTTTCAAGTCAATAGCGCCAATACTTCGCTGTGATGCGTGTTGGGGAAGAAATCGAAGGCTTTCACTGACGAAACAGCGTAGCCATCCGCGGCGAGGATACGCAAATCACGGGCCAACGTCGCCACATTACAAGACACGTACACCACGCGCACCCCACCCAAAGCGGTGATCATCTTCATCAGTTGCCGCGCCCCGCTCCGCGGCGGATCCACTATCACTACCTGCGGCCGATAGCCGGCGCGCAACAGGAAAGGCGCGATCTGCTGCGCTTGCATCGCGGCGAAACGCACCTCCTCAAGCCCCAAGTCCTTTGCGTTGCGTTGCGCCGCGCTAATTGCCACCGGGTCCGCGTCCACTCCCAACACTCGCGCTCCGCGTCTCGCCGCCGGCAAGCTGAAGTTACCCGCTCCGCAGAAAAGGTCAAGCACCGCGATACCCGGCTCGATCGCCGCGTGCTCCATCACCGACGCGACCAGCATCCGGTTGCACTCGTGGTTGACCTGGCTGAATACGTCGGCGTCGGCCAGCAAACGCATTCCGGGTTCCAATTCGACGCCAATCGATACGTTGCCGAGCGCGACGCGCTCGCCGCCGCCGTGCAGTATGACTCCTTCGATTAGATTCGCCGCTACGATCGCCCGTTCCGCGCGGTCGATGTCGGCCGATTGCACGCGGCCATGCAGATGGGCGACCAGAACCTCGCCGCGGCTTGCGTTGACGAGTTCCATTTCTTCGCATCTGCCGGGCAACGCGCGCGCCAAGATGCGCGCCGGCTCGAAGGCAAGTTCCTCGCGCGCCACCAGGCATCGATCAACTTCAACCAGACGATTGGTGTCCAGTTCGAAGAATCCCAACGCGCCCTTGCTGTTTACCTTGAGCCGCAGGCGCGAGCGATAGCCAAATTCCGCAGGGGCGGGCGTCACTAGATCGCGCGGGTTCAGATCCAAACCCAAAGCGCGGTTGAGTTCCGCGGCAATCAAGCGCCCCTTGGCTGCGACCTGCTCCCGATACGAGAGCTGCTGCCAGTCACATCCGCCGCAGCGCGGCAGGAAAGGGCAGGGAGTGGAGCGGCGCGCCGGACTGGATTGCGCAATGTTCTCCATCCGCGCCACGGAATAATCGCGATGATTGCCGGTAATCGAGACGTCCAGCACATCGCCCGGCGCCGCATTCGCTACCAGGAGCGCCTTACCCTGCGCGCGGCCGACGCCATACGGCCCCAGCGTCATGTCGTCGATGCGGACCTGGCAATGACCTTCACCGCTGCTCATTACATCCCGACGCGTCCTGCCAGTCTTTTTGCGGCATGGCGCTGTCCCGACTTATGCCTCTATTATAATGATAGCGGCGCGCGAATCGCCGATGATCGGCGATTCCGCGCATTTTGGCGAATCGAGGTGGTGGATGCGTGAGTAATCCGAGCCCGCGGCAATCTGAGGCGCGTTCACCGAAACCGCCGGCGCAGCGGCAAATTGAGATTTTTGCCGCGCGTTTATTCAAACGTCTGCCCGATGAGCTTGCGGCGCACATGTCCCAAGAGGAGCGCCGCATCCTGGGGCAACAGGCGTTTGATTTCTTCAGCAGACGATCGCAGCCGGTTAAGGTTGGCGTAAGCCGGCACCTTATCGGCGGCACGCCGATGACGGTGATCGAAACCGTTATGCCGGATTGCGCCTTTATTGTCGACAGTTGCCGCGAATATCTGCATCAGCTCGACCTCAGCGTGCTCGCCCTGCTCCATCCGATCTTCAGCGTGTCGCGTGACGCGGCGGGCGACTTATTCTCCCTGGAGGAAGGCAGCGCCAGAGAGAGTCGAGAGTCCTGCGTGGTGGTCATTTTCGAGACCGAATTGGACGCCGAGGCGGCGTCGTACCTGGCGGCCGAGATAGTGCGCCGGATGCACGAGGTGCTCGCCGCCACTTCGGACTTCGAAAAGATGACCGCCCGGGCCCTGGAGATTTGCGATGAGCTGGCGAACGTTCGTGAGCTGGTGGAGGTGCGCGACTTCCTGCGCTGGCTGGTGAGCGGGAGCCTTCTGTTCCTCGGTTACGAACGCTGCGTGGGCAAGATTGACGACGCATCCGCAGTGGCATGCGAAGCCGGCTCGGGGCTCGGTATTCTGCGCGAAGAGCCTGCGGGGGAGCAACCGGCGCCGCGTACCTTCTACTCGATCGATACACTTGAACCGGACCTTCTGTTCCATGGCCCGGTGCTTATCATCAGCAAGAGCCACATCCAGTCCCACGTTCACCGCCTGGAACCGATGGACGACATCGTAATCCGGCGCGCGGAAACCGGCGGCAAGGTTGTCTTTGATCGCTTCCTGGGGCTGTTCAGCTCCAAGGCCGCGGTCGAGGAGGCGGAGCACGTTCCAATCCTGCGCGACAAGCTGCGTCAATTGCTGCAACAAGATCATCTGCTGCCGGGTTCGCACGACTACAAGGAGATGGTCGCCGCGTTCAACAGCCTGCCCAAGGAGGAATTGTTCCGTGCCTCGCTGGGCGAATTGCGCCAGGAACTCGACGCGATAATCGGCTCCTTCGGCGATACCGACGTGCAGGTCACGATGCTGCCCGATGCGCAGCGCAAGATGGTAGTGGTGATGGTGCTGCTGCCGCGCGAGCGTTTTTCCTCCGAAGTGCGGATGCAGATTCAGGCGGCGCTGGCGCGCCGCTTAAACGCCACGCCGGTTTACTATCATCTGGAGTTGCGCGACGGCTACAGCGCCCATCTGCATTTTTGTTTCGCCGCGCCCAAACCCAGCCCTGCGCTCCTGTCCGCGCTGCAAGCCGAAATCAGGACGCTGACGCGAACGTGGACGGACCGGCTGGTGGAGCAACTGATCCAGAAATTCGGAGATCCGCACGGTGACGAACTGGCCCATCGCTACCGCGACGCGTTCCCGGTCGAATACCGCGCTACTGCCGACGCCGCACGCGCCATCGCGGACATCGAGCAAGTCGAAGCGGCGCTGGTCGGCGGCCCGGCATCGGTTGAGGTCTGTCCGCCGCCTCCCGGCACAAACGCCACGCAACTGCGAATCTTTCAGGCCAACGAGCCGGTGGTGCTTTCGGAGCAGATGCCGTTGCTCCAAAACTTCGGTATCCGAGTGCTGTCCGAAGAGGCGCATGAATTGCGGCCTAACCTGGACGGACGCCCCCATTCGGCTTACGTCGTCGCCTTCCAGGTACAGGGTCCCGACGGCCGGGCGTTGGAGGCATATCCGGGCGCGTTGCTGTTGGCCGAAGCCTTAAGCGCGGTGCGCAGCGGCCTGGCGGAGACCGATCAACTCAATGCGCTTACTCTAACCGCGGCGCTTTCGTGGCGCGAGGTAGCGCTGCTGCGCGCCTACCTGGCCGCAGCGTTCCAGATGAAGCTGGGGCCGGCGCGGCCGGCACTGACCCGGGTGTTTTTGGGCCATCCGGGCCTGGCCCGACAATTGGTCGACTTTTTTGTCGCCCGGATGCATCCGGAGCTCGAAACAGCGGGGCCCGAATTGGAGCGGATGAAGGCGGCGTATGTTGAAGCGCTGGCAGCCGTCGACAATATCAACGACGACCGTATCGCTCGGCGCGTGCTGGCGATGGTCGAGGCGACTGTCCGCACCAACTACTTCCAGCCGCTAAGCCATCCGATCCCCAATATCGTGCTGAAGTTCGAAAGCGCGCGCATCGCAGATTTGTCCGAGGTGGCGCCGCTCTACGAAATTCACGTGGACAGTCCGCGGATGCAGGGATGCCATCTGCGCGCCGGCAAAGTGGCGCGCGGCGGGATCCGTTGGAGCGATCGTCTGGACGATTTTCGCACCGAGATTCTGGACCTGATGAAGACCCAGACGGTCAAGAACGCGATCATCGTTCCGGTCGGCGCCAAGGGCGGCTTCATCATCAAGCCCGGCGCCAGACCGCCCGGTCCGCAGGATGTCGTTGAGGCATACCGGGCGTTGATCAACGCGATGCTAGACCTGACTGACAATATTGCCGCCGACGGCCAGGTGACTCATCCGCTGCGGGTCAAGGTGCTGGACAACGACGGGCCGTATCTGGTGGTCGCGGCCGACAAGGGCACCGCAGTGTTTTCTGATATCGCCAACGGGCTGGCGCAGGAGCGGGGTTTCTGGCTGGGCGACGCCTTCGCGTCGGGCGGCACCCACGGTTATGACCACAAAAAGCTCGGTATCACGGCGCGCGGCGCGTGGGAATCGGCCAAGCGTCATCTGCGCGAGATGGACCGCGACCTGGAGCGCGGCGCACCGGTCACAATCGTGGGCATCGGCGACATGTCGGGCGACGTGTTCGGCAACGGCTTGTTGCAATCGGCCAACGTCAAGCTCCTTGCGGCGTTCGACCATCGTCACATCTTCCTCGACCCCGATCCCGATCCGGCGCTGAGTTTCGGCGAGCGCAAGCGCCTGTACGAAATGCCGCGTTCTCAATGGTCGGATTACAATCCGAAGCTGATCAGCGCAGGCGGGGGCGTGTTTCGCCGCGGTCAGAAAGTGATCGAGCTAAGCCCGCAGGTGCGGGCTGTGCTGAAGATCGAAGCCGCCGCACTGGACTCCGACAGCCTCATTCGCGCCATCCTGCGCGCGGACGTGGACCTGCTCTACAATGGCGGAATCGGAACCTACGTGCGCGCCGGTGAGGAAACCGATGCGCAGGTTGGCGATCACACCAACGACGCGTGCCGGATCGCGGCTGCCGAATTGCGCGTGAAGGTAGTGGTGGAGGGCGGCAACCTCGGCTTTACGCAAAAAGCGCGAATCGAATACGCGCTGCGCGGCGGCAGGATCAACACCGACGCGATCGACAACTCGGCCGGAGTCGATCTTTCCGACCACGAGGTCAATCTCAAGATTTTGCTCGCTCCCGCGCTGGCGCGCGGCGCGGTTTCGTTCGACGAACGCAACCGGGCGCTCCAGGAAGCCGGCGACGAGGTGGCCGGGCAGGTATTGAAGGACAATCGCGATCAAGTCCTGCTGCTGAGCCTCGAGCAAATACGCAGCCGCACCCAGGCCAGCGTTTTCCGCGAGCATTTAACCGCAATCGAGCAGCGCGGCCTGCTCCGGCGCAGCGAAGAAGCGCTACCCACGCGCGAAGAGTTGAGCGAGCGGCACGCGCGCTTTGCCGGCCTGACCCGCCCCGAGCTGGCCGTGCTTACAGCGTACACCAAGCTGGACCTGAGCCAGCGGCTGGAAAGTGCTGCGCTGGTTAGTGAGCCGTACCTGGTCGAACGCTTTCTGCGCCCCTACTTCCCGTCCTCCATCATTTCAAAGTTTAGCGACGAGGTACCGGGCCACAGACTGCGCCGTGAACTGGTCGCCACACAACTCGTCAACGAGATGGTCGACACCATGGGCGCGACCTTCGTTTTTGGCCTGGTGCGAGATTTCGACCTGGATGCCGAACAGGTGGTGCGCGCCTGGCTGATTGCTTCGGACGCTATCGGATTGCGCCCGGAGGTCGAACGAATCCGGGCGCGAGCGCGCCAGTTGATGGTTGAAGCCGAAATGCGGGCGCTGTTCGCCTTGGAGCGCGCCGCAAGTCGTGCGACGCGCACGATTCTGGCGAGTCGAGAGGCCGTTAAGCCGGACCTGGCGCAAGCCGTGAATCGAATCAAACCCGTGTTCGCGAGCCTTGCCGATCGGTTTGAAGGCTTTTTGACGGGCCGCGAGCGCGAGCATTTCGAGCGCTACTATCGTGAACTGCGGACCGCTGGCCTGGCCGAGGCCAACGCTCATCAAATTGCGCGGCTGGATTTCGCCGACCATCTGATCGAGATCATCGGCATCGGCCTGGAGCTTAACGTAACGGCCGCAGAGACTGCAGCGGTATTCTTCGCCTTGGCCGAAGTCATCGACTTTGCCGCGATGGAAGAGGCTATCCGCGGCGTCGGGACAGAAGACCAATGGGAACGCCGCGCCGCACAGGAGCTGGATGAGGGCCTGCGTGCGGCCCGCGTCAGGCTGACGCGTGAGATCCTCGGCGAATACCGGGGCGATGACCGCGCCGAAATCGTTCGCCGCCTGTCCGCGCTGCGTCCGCGCCGCTTCGAACAGGTGCAACAAGTGCTGGCCGAAATTCGCAGCCTGCCGTCGATAACGCTGGCGCCGCTGCTGGTGGCCGTGCGCAGCGTGATAATGCTCTCGCTTCCGCAAGAACTCGCGGGACAACCGCTCGGCCGGAGCGATCGGGCGCCAGCCGTGCTGCTGCCTCGCAACTGACCCTCGCTCTAAGCGGTCACGACGCGGCGCTTTGCAGCGGCCCGGTCGGCGACACGGGCCCTTCGACCATCGAAACCGCCGCGGCCGACGCGCTGGACTTCAGGTCTTCATAGAGACGCGACCCGGCCGCAAAGAAAAACGCTGTGGTCGCAAACACCACGCTCACCGACAGGAAATCCGCCAGAAAGACTCCCACCCACAGCGCGCCGGCAAATGCGCCAAGCAAACCCAGCAACAGGCTGAGCGCCAGGAAGAAGCCGCCCGCCCACGAGTTATAACCCGACCATACGGCGAGAAAAACCACGATCCGGACGGTAACCTTAATGAACCGGCCGCGCAGCAATTCCCGCCCGTAAAACAGCGCCAGCCAGGTCCGATAGCCGTCGAACACCAGCGCATACTGCGCGACAGACAGCCAGACAGCCGCGAGAAAACCAGGTACGATCAGCAGCACCACCGGCACGGCAAGCAGCAGCGGTACCGTTGAGTTCACCCAATTCACCCAAATGACCATCGGCAGGGCAGCGATGAGCTGAAGCACGTAAAGCCAGGTGAAGGGAAGCAGTCGAGTCAGGGAACGGCGATAGATCTGAAGCGTCGAGTCCAGCGGAGTGACAGTGTCGCGGGCCTCACGAATCCATTTCAAAGCGCACAGCACGAGCACCACCGTCACTGCCGTCAGCACTACGAACAGCACGTGCAACGTCCGCGTCACCCACAGGGGCACCAGAGGCTCGATACGCGCCAGTGCCGCATAAGGCTCCTGGGCCGGTATGTAAGCAACGCTTTGTCCCTGGTTGCCAAGTTTGAAGGCTTCGGATACCCGATGCTGGAGGTTCAAAGCGTCGGGCAACAAGCATAGCGACGCCAACAATACTGGGGCCGCCAGTACCAGCGCGAATACCCGCCAGTTGCCGATCAGATCGCGCACGGCGTTGGCAAGGTAGATAAAACTGCTTTTCAGGCGGACGTCAGCCACGATTTCGCCAAGCCTTACATCCCCGGCGGGTTGAAACAAGCGCTGCGCCAGCGTTCGGCATGTGTCTTTTGTCGCCTCTTTGCGGCATGATCCTGATTACGGGCCCGCCCGATGCTATAGTAGCCAATTGTGGCGTGCCGCCCTATAGCAGGACGCTGATAAAGCGGGACAGACCGGCGAGAAGCAGCCGGCGTGTTAACCCGGGTCATCAACCTGCGAGGACAACGTTTATGCCTGATGATCGCCAAAAAATGATCGCCGATGAAACCAAGATGATCCGCCGGCTTCGGATCCTGGCCGACCTGACCACGGCGCTGATTGCGCAGGACCCCTCGCTCACGCTGGAGCAAGGATGGGACCACGTGCGGGCGCTCAAGGGGGCGGCGCTGGCCATGTTCCCGGGCAAGGGTGAAGTGTTCGACCTGGTGTACCTGCCGCGTTTTTCACGCCTCCTCGCCGAACGCTTTCGCGCCAACTGAGTCCTCCGGTTGGTGCCAAAATGCGGGAGGTCTGCGGACTAATCGCGCGGCCTGACGGGTCCGTCGCTGCGGGCCGGATCACGTTCTCCGGCCTGATCGAACGTATCGAACCGCTGACCGCCCCATCCGGCAGCGATTACGTGGTGCCGGGTTTAATCGACCTGCAGGTCAACGGCACGCACGGAATGGAGGTGATGGCGGCTTCGGTTGACGACTTGACCGACATCAGCCGCTACCTGGCCCGCGAAGGTGTGACCACCTATCTGCCGACCGCGATCACCTCATCGTTGGAAAGTTACGTCCGCATCGACCGGGCGATATCGCAATGCCGCGTAAATAACGCGGACGCCAACGATATTGCGGCGATAGCGGGCCTTCATCTGGAAGGTCCCTTCATTTCCGAAAAGCGGCTCGGCGTTCATCCGCGTCTGATGCTCGAACCGTCCGGCGCTTCCCTGAAGCACGTGCTTGCGCTGGAGCAGCTGCGACTCCTGACCATCGCGCCCGAGTTGCCGGGAGCGCTCCAAGCGATTCGCCGCGCCAATCAGCGCGGCGTCGCGGTTTCGATCGGACATACCGACGCCAGCTTGCCGCAGGCGCAAGCCGCGATCGCTGCCGGCGCGCGGATGTTTACTCATGTCTTTAATGCGATGCGCCCGCTGCATCATCGCGACCCTGGCGTAGCCGCAGCCGCATTGACGCCTTCGCCCGCTTTCGCGGCGGTCATCCCGGACGGAGTCCACGTCCATCCCCAGATGCTGGCGATGGTCTATCGGGCAAGAGGGGCCGCGGGGATGATCCTGACCTCGGACAAGGTAGGCGCTGCGCCCGGTGCCGCCGCCAGTTTCAGTTCTACCGCGAGCAATGGCGCAAGAGCCGCGGAAACGGCGAATGGCCGGCTGGCCGGAAGCCTGATTTCACTGATGGACGGCGTCAGACTGATGGTTGCGGAGGTGGGTGCGAGTGTGGGCGAGGCGGCATTGATGGCGGCGGCAAATCCGGCACGGCTGCTTGGCATGCGCGATCGAGGTGGGCTTGAACCCGGATGCCGGGCGGACCTGTTGCTGCTTGACGCGCAGCTCGACTTGAAAGCAGTCTTCATCGGCGGCTGCGAGCTGGAATAAAATAAAGAGTCATCCCGCCAGTTCCCAGCACCGAACCGGCATAATCACAAGCCAGGAAAGACTTGAATGCCACTGAACAAAGCCTGTATCGACAAGCATTATCCGGCAGTGAAGGCCGCCGTAACTCTCGAGGCATTGCAGAAATACGCGCGCGCATACGACCACGACAACCCGTTCTTTTTCGATGAGAAGCAGCCGGGCGCGATTATCGCGCCGCCGATGTTTGGCGTCGTGCCGATTTGGCAGTCGATCGTCAAAGTGGTCACCGATCCGGAAGTTGGCGCCGACTTGCTGCGCCTGGTGCATGGCGAACACGACGTGCAGTTTCTGGCCCCGATCAGGCCTGGTGATACGATCACGTCGACGGCGGCCATCCGCTCTATTACCCCGGGCGTGACGGGCGAGACGATGGCGATCGAGATTACGGCGCGCAATCAGCACGACGAGACGGTGCAGAGCACGACTTTCACCGCCTTCATTCGCGCCGCCGGCGGCGGGCGCCCCGACGCCGAACCCAGGGAGCAGGATTCCGAACCGGTCGAGCCGCTGGCTACCGTCAGTCAGCCAATCGCGGCAGACCAGACTTTCCGCTACGCGGAAGCCTCGGGCGACGTCAATCCGATTCATCTGGACGCCAACGTCGCGAAGATGGCCGGGCTGCCTGGCATAATCGTCCACGGACTGTGCACGATGGCATTTTGTTCAAAGGCGGTGATCGAGACGGTGTGCGATGGCGATCCCCGGCGCCTGCGCCGCCTGTACGTGCGCTTTGTACGCCCGGTCCTTCCGGGCCAGACGATCACCACCCGAATTTGGGCCGGGCAGGAAGGGCAGCCGCACAAGACCTTCAAGTTCGAAACCGTCAACCACAATGGGCGCGCTGTTATCCGCAGCGGAATCGCCGAGGTAGCTGCGTGAAATGGTGCTCGCCGCCGCGTAATTGGACTCCAAGCTCACCATCGGACTGACACTTTCCCTTACCGGGCGCTACGCCGCGATGGGGCGCCAAGCGGCTGCCGCGCTGGAGTTGTTCGCAGCCGATCAGAACGCCGCCGGCGGAGTAGAGATCGGCGGCGCGCGCCGCGAGTTGACGATCCGATGCCTCGACGATCAGAGCAACTCGACGCTGTGCGCCGAGCTTTACCGCTCGCTATGCTTTAAGAACCGGGCGGATCTGATCTTCAGTCCGTATTCAAGCGAGCTTACCCGGGTGGCGGCCCCGATCGCCGAGCAGGCGGGCCTCGTTATGATCAATCATGGGGGCGCCGACGACGGCCTTTACCGCAAAAAATATCGCCTGATGGTCGGGGTGCTAAGCCCGGCCGGCGATTATTTCAGGGGACTGGCGCAACTAATCAGCCAGCTCAAGTTCTGGCGCAAGCGTGTGGCGACCGTGACCTTCGAAACTCCCTTCGCGCGCGCCGTGATCGATGGGTTCGAGCACGAATGCGAGCAGCGCCCAGTCAGGCGGCGCGGCGTCAGGCTCAAGGTGCGCGAATCGGCGGCGCCGATTCGCGGCGCGGGCGAAGTTTCGATCGATCTTCTGATGCGCCTGGCGCGCTCCCGCATCACGGCACTGGTCAGCGCCGGCAGCTTTGCCGACGACGTCGCGCTGGTAAACGGGATCGTCAGGGCCGACCTCAACATTCCGGTGCTGGCTTGTGTCGCCGCGGGAGTGCACGGCTTCGCCGACGCGTTGGGTGAACACGCCGCGGGGATCGTCGGGCCCAGCCAATGGGAGGAATCGCTCGGCCTCGCACCCGAGTTGGGCCCGCGGCCCGAGCGATTCGCGGCTCGCATGCGCGCCGTGTGCGGCTCCTGCGACTACCCCGCCGCGCAGGTTTATGCGGCGGGATTGCTCAGCATGGAAGCGCTGCGCGCATGCCGCAGCATCGAGCCAGCGGCATTGCGCGACGCGTTTTCCGATCTGAGGACCACCACGCTGTTTGGCGACTTCGCGATCGATCGCATCACCGGACGCCAGATCGGACACAAGGTCTTGCTGGTGCAGTGGCACGGCGGCCAAAAGATCGTTATACACCCCGATGCCCATGCCGAGGCGGGTTCGCTGGAGTTTCCCACCGGATTGCGCCTGGTGCTGGCCTCCTTGTCGAGCTTGTATCTGAACCTTCGCCGCGGACGGGAGGATGAAGAAGATCGCACTGAAGATTGAACGCGGCCCGCATTTGGCGGTCGGCCTGATGTCCGGCAACTCTCACGACGGCGTGAGCGCCGCGCTCGTCAGGATCCAGGAGCGCCGCCGCACGCCGGTCGAATTGCTATCGTTCAAGACTTATCCCTACGACACCCGGTTCCGTGCCCGTCTGCTCGCCGCCGGGGGACCAGGCCGTCCCGGCGTCGCGGAAATATCCCAACTGAATTTCGGGCTAGGCCGTGCCTTTGCAGGCGCCGCGCTTAACCTGGTTCGATCCGCCGGCGTGCCAATTGAGGAGTTGAGCTTCATCGGCTCGCACGGCCACACGTTTTTCCATCTGCCGCCGCGGGCTGCAAATCGCGGCGCGATTCCCTCGACGCTGCAGCTGGGCGAACCGGCGGTAATCGCCGCGCTCACGGGTGTACCGGTTGTAGCGGATTTTCGCCCGATGGACGTCGCGTTGGGCGGCGAGGGTGCACCGCTCGCCCCGCTGATTCATCTGCGGCTGTTCGGCGACCGCAGCCTGGGGCGAGTAGTCCAGAACATCGGCGGTATCGCCAATTGCACCTATCTGCCGCCCGGAGCCCAACCCGACACTCCAGGTTTGATCGCGTTCGACACTGGTCCCGGCAACATGGTGATCGATGGCGTGATGGCGCGGCTCAGCCGCGGCAGGGAGCGGATGGATCTCGACGGCCGCGTGGCGGCGCAAGGCGCGGTCAGCTCCAGGTTGCTGGCCGAGATGCTGCGTCATCCCTACTTTGCGCGCCGTTGCCCGAAATCCACCGGCCGCGAGGAATTCGGCGACGCCTTTATCGACCGCTTGTGGTCGCGCAGCCGGGCGCTGAAACTTGCGCCGCGCGACATTGCCGCGACCGCCACTGCTTTGACCGCACGCACCATCGCCGACGCCGTGCGGCGTTTTGTCATGCCGTTGGGACCGCTCGCCGAGTTGATAGTCGCCGGCGGCGGCGCTCGCAATCCGACCCTGATGGCGATGCTGGCGCGCGAACTGCCTGATTTGAGGGTGCTGCGCGCCGCGGAGGCCGGCGTCAATGGCGACGCGCTCGAAGCGATCGCGTTCGCGGTGCTCGCCTACGAGATGCTGAATGGTCGTCCAGGCAACATCCCCAGCGTTACCGGTGCCAGGACCCCCGCGGTGCTGGGCAAACTGACGATGCCGCCGTGATCGATGCTGACAGCGCCCATGCAACATTTTGTATTCAGTAGTGCGCGACGATCTCGCGGCCCAGCTCCTGGATGCGTTCGCGGGCGCCATCATTGGGAAGGCTGAAGGCGATTTCCTGCAATCCTGCCGCTTCCAGTTCCTTGATCTGCTCGATGATCCGCTCACGCACCGCGGTCATGCTGAAGGATTCGATCACCTCTTTGGTGAGAAAACGATCCTCGCCCGGCTTGACATAGATCATGTGTCCTTCGTGCACCTTCATGTAGCGGCGATCGGCGGGCGTCTCCAGTTTGCCGACGTACTCGTCGCGATAGCGTTCGTAAATGGGCCGCAGCGTCGGCGGAAGCTGCGCGGCCACCGGGGACGTCTCCCACAGGGCGTGCAGCGCTACCGCTGCGATCGGACCCATTTGGCCGAGCACCCGGGGAGAGGTCAGGGATTCGCCCGGCTTCAGTACGCAAGCCGCCGCAAACATAGTGACGGAAAAATTGTCCAAAGGCCGACCCGCGCGTCTGGCCGCGCTGCATACAGTATCGAGGTTCTCGCGAAAGCCCGATGCGCTGGAAACAGGCGCCATCCAGCCGTCGCCTACCTCTCCAGCCAGTTCCATCGCCTTGGGGCCTTGGGCGGCGATGACTATCGGGATCGGGTCCTTGATATTGATATAGCCGTGTTCCGGATGCATGAAGCGGATCCAGCGTTCGCGCTTGCCTTCGCGGTAGAGCGCTTCTTTGCCCTGCAACAGCGTGCGGCACATGTTCACGTGATCGCGCAGGTCCGGCAACCGGACGGGCGGAAGGCCCATCATGTTGCGGCCGGTGAAACCGGTGCCGATACCCAGCATCGCACGCCCCGGCGCCATCTGGTTGATGGTCGCGATACAATGGGCGGTCACCGGCGCGATACGATTGCTGGGAACCGCGATCCCGGTGCCGATTTTGATTCGCCGGGTATGCTCCGCCACCAGCGCCATCGTCGAGTAAACATCGCTGTAAAGCATCTGGGAGTCGTAAAACCATGCGCTGGTGAAGCCGAGATCTTCGGCGACCACCATGTCCTTCCACGCGTCGATACGCGCGGGAAAATTCAAACCGAACTTCATGACCGTATCCTCGCTCGCAACTCAAATTGTCCAAGATGGACGGCCCTTCATTTCAGAACCGGCGGTCGTTGATAGGCAGGCTGATTCCGGCTTTGGACGCCGACTGCAGCGCCGCGGCGTTGAAAATTCGGTAGCTCAAAGTGGATTCCGACTCGGCGGCTCGCGCCGCGTAAATACGCGCGCGTGCTGCGTGTACCGCCGCATCCTGCGACGCCGCGGCAGCCCATTCTATCAGGTGGCATGCGATCGCCAACGCGCCTTCTTCCATGCGCGCCAGCGCGCGCTCTATCAGCCGCTCGAAGCCGCCCGCCAGCTGCGCGATTTCGCGCGCCTGCTCGGCCTCGGTTGCGGGCTTCAGATGCGCCGGGACGCCGTCGTACCATCCGCAATTGACGCGCCACACGTTGCGTGCGGCGAATTCGGGCTCGTCGAAAAGCGCCGCCAGGTAGGGCTTTTCCGCCAGCGCGGCTGGCGGTTTGAGGGCCTGCGTCACTTCGTCCAGCGTAGCACCCTGGTTAATCAGGGCCAGCGCCTGATCGTGTACCTGGCTCAGGTACTCGGCGGTATCGTTGAGCGCCTGCCGGATGCGCATCGCACCGAAAATGGGACTGCCATGCCCCGGCAGCAACACCTCGGCGCCGACCTTCATCATCGCGCGCAGCGCCTCCACCCAGTCTCGTGCATAGCGTTGCGCCTTGAGCGGATGACCCGCGCTGGGCGCGGCCCAGATGAAAAAATCGCCGGTGCACAGGACCTTGGCGGATGGAATATACACCCAGCAATGATCGTCGGTCTCTCCGCGGGCATGATGGCACTGGAATTTCTCCGCGCCCGCCACAACGTTTAGCTGATGATCGAAGTAGGTGTCGGGATAGACGTATTCGGAGGGAAACGCGCCGGCGGCGCCCAGGACCAGTTCGTCAACGCGCCCGTTGTAGTCGGCGGCGCGCTTGTAGCGGTCCAGGCGCTCGGCAATCGCGCGATGCCCGACCACACGCGGACGCGCGACCCGGTTCCGGCCGGCCTCCGCAGAAATCGGCGCCGTTCCGCCGGCGTGATCCAGATGCGCGTGCGTGTAGATGACCGTGTGAATCCGGGCGGTTGAGTAAGTGCGGACCAGCGCGAGGGTTTGGTCCTGGTTGAAGTAACTGCCGGTGTCGATCAGCACCAGGCCTTCGTCGGTCTTGCACAGCGCGAAGTTGGCGAGCCATCGGCAAAACGCCACCTTGGGCGCAACCTCTTCAAGCTCGCCGGTGGCAGTGAACGGATGCTGCTCGCGGGTGGTGAGTTCGCCGCGCCACAACCTTTCAGCCGTCTCTTTGATTCCGGCCATCGTCCGAGATTATCTCCGGACACTATCTCCGGGAAATGGGGAGCCGCGCGCGACAGGCCGCTTATGGATGCGGCAGCTGGTGGATACCGCGGATCTTGACGTGCTCGACCCACGAATACTGGTCCATTACGTCGATCAGCTTGCTTCCCCGGATCCCGGCGGCGTTTGCCCCGACCATGTCGATCGAATAGAGATCGCCGGCGAACAGCGCCTCGCCGGGGGCGATGCGCATCCGCTCCAAGGCTATATGAAAGATGCGCGGGTCGGGTTTGGCCACTCCGACCACGTGAGAATCGATGATCACATCGAAGTAGTCGGCCAGTCCGTAGCGCTCGGCATCGGCCTCGATATTGCCCATTGCGTTGGAAACCACGCCCAGCTTGAAACCGGCGTCGCGGAATTGCCGCAGATGCTCGGTGATACCCGGGCGGACGATGCGCCACAGAGATTCGGCCGCATTCAGGGCAAGGAAACGCTCGTGGCACCAATCGATGCGGCCGGCAGGTATCCCTGCCGCTGCCATCCAGGCGCGGAAATAAAGCAGGTAGGCCTTATCCAGGTCGATCGGCGCGGTGCGCATCACGTAATCGTCCAGCGCCTGGCGGCCGATGTACTCGGCCCGTTCGAGCGCCGTCGCGTCGAGGGTGGGCAGCGCCCGGCGGAACTCCTCCGTCAGCGCCTCGTAATCGAGAAAAGCCAGCGTGTTCCCGAAGTCAAACAGCAGCGCCCTGATTTCGCCTGTCGCCATGGTGCCATTTTAAAACAGAGCGCGGCGCACACCAAACCGCTGGCCAACAGCGCCGCGCGCGGCGATGCACAGGATCGTTATTTGCCTTGGACGACCGGAAAAGGCTATCATTTGTTGGGATAATCTCCGATCGCACCTGCGTCGGGAGCGCTGCCAAGCCTGCGCGCGATGGGCGAGAAGAATCGTAGTTGTGTTTAGCGGGATCATTGAAGACCTCGGGACGGTTAAAACCCTCAAACCGACTGACAAGGGTGCGCTGATAACGATCGGCACACGGCTGCCGGGCGCCCGCATCAAAGTTGGCGACTCGATTGCCTGCAACGGCGCCTGCCTGACGGTGGTTGCCAAGGGCTGCGGAATGCTTTCGATGGACGTGTCGGCGGAAACGCTGCGCCGCACCGCACTTGGCGCGCTCAAGCCTGCCGACCCGATCAACCTTGAGCGAAGTCTGACGCTGGGCACGCTGCTCAACGGGCACCTGGTTTCGGGTCACGTTGACGGGGTGGGCAAAATCGTTTCGATCAAGCCCGAAGGGGATTCGCGTCTGTACATCTTCGAAGTGGCGGCGGAGCAGGCGCGCTACCTGGTGGAAAAAGGTTCGGTGGCCGTGGACGGTATCAGTCTGACCGTGTTCGGCGTCAAAGGCCGGCGCTTTAGCTGTGCGCTGATTCCGCACACGCTCAAGATGACGACGCTGGGCAGCAAACAACCGGGCGACACGGTCAATATCGAGAGCGACTTGTTGGCCAAGTACATTGAAAGATTCGTCACCCAGCGAAACGGGGGGCGCGCGGCGACGGCGCAATGACGGTGCTTGCGGAGTTAGGGGTGATCTTTGACGCCATGAATGGAGGTCGGCCATGAGCGTGATGCAAATCCCCCGCAAGATCGAGTACGGGTTGCGCGCCATGATCCATCTGGCCGACGTTCCCGAAGGTGTAGCCAACGGCAATCAGATCGCGCAAGCCGAGCACATTCCGAAATATTTTCTGGAAAAAGTGATTCGCGACCTGATGCGCAGCGGATTGGTGCGCTCGCGGCGCGGTCCCGGCGGCGGCTATCAGCTTGGCCGCCCGGCCGATGCGATCTCGTTCAAGGATATCATCGAGGCGGTCGAAGGACCGATCAACCTCAACGTATGCCTGGAGGGTACCAGCACCTGCAGTCTGCAGCCTCGATGCCGGATGTTCCGGGTATGGGAAGACGGCCAACGCGTCCTGCTGGAGGTCTTCTCGCAAACCAACCTGCAGCAGATCGCCTCCTCCAAGATGCCGGCGTCGATCATGACAACATCGCCAGCCGCCGGCTCCTCGGAGGCCATGCTCAAGGCGTGAAGCGTCTTTCCCGCGGCGCTATCCAGCGCAAATCGTTGAGGCTCGCACGCGCGCCACACCTCAAGGGAAACAAATAGGGTGAGCGAATCGCAGATCCAACTGCGGCCGCTGCTGCCGGTTAGCCGGGCCACCTCGCGCCAGATCAGGCCGCTTAACGAAAAAGGCTTTTACCTCGAAGAATTCTACGGCAAAGGTCTGCTGTTCGCGTTGATTCCACCGGCTGGCGAGCGGCTGCGCGACCTCGACACATTGGCCCGCGCGCTGCGCGAGTTGGTGCGCAACCAAACCCGATGCATCCTGATTGCGGCCGAGGACGTGTTGCCGCGCGTGCTGCGCAAGATGGGCCGCATCGCGCCGCGACAGGCCCCGCCGATCTTCGACCCTACGCGCGGCCTGCGCACGCGTCCTTATCCGCCCGATTCAGCCGTGACACAGATCTGGCGCGTGCTGCGCGCGGGCCGTATCGCGGTGGCGGGCGCGCGCACCGCCCAGGCCGAGGACCTGACGGTTTTCGCGCAGGAATTGGCCAGCCGCCTGGACGTTTTCAAGCTGGTTCTGCTCGATCGTCAGGGCGGACTCACCGACGCCGATGGCGAGCGCGATTCCTTCGTACAAATACGCCAGATCAATGGTCTTGCCCGCCGCGAACGCTCCAGGCTGCGCCGCGTCATCCTGCGCGCCGCCAAACGCGCCCTGGAGGACGGCGTCAATTCGGTTAATCTCACCGCGCCGCGCAGCGTGTACGAAGAACTCTTCAGCTTCATCGGCACCGGCACGCTATTTACCAAGGCCGCTTACGGGTCGGTCAAATCGATCGCGCTGGAAGACTTCGAAGAAGCCGAAGCGATGATCAAGCGCGGGCAGAACGAGGGGCTGCTGCTGGTGCGCAGCGAGGAGGAAATTGCCCAGATCCTGCCCTCCTGCTTCGGCTACCGCGTCGCCGACGAGCATCTGGCGGGAATCTGCTCGCTGCTGACCGAACCGTACCATCGCGAACGCGCCGGCGAACTCACCGCCCTCTACACGCTCACCCGCTTTCAGGGCGAAGGCGTTGGCGTCGAGCTGGTGCGCGAGGTGCTCGCCGAGGCGCAGGCCCGAAAGCTGCGTTATGTCTTTGCCTGCACCAGCGAAGAGCACGCGGCGCGTTTTTTCCGGCGGCTCAAGTTCCGCAAAGGCGGCCCGGCGGACGTACCAGCGGCGAAATGGCGTGGTTATAACCGCGAACGCATCAAGCGCTTGTCCATCTTCCGCGTGGAATTGCCGGCCTCACGTGCCCACTGACGTTGATCTTGAGCAATCCTTCCAACGCTGGCCGTGCAGATTGGGGGTTCAATTTCTGGCCATCGCGGCCCTTGCCTTCCTGCTGACCTTATATCGGCTCGGCGCGGCTGACGTTTGCAGCTACGACGAAGCGGTCGAAGGTATCTTCGTGCAGCAGATGGTGGAGCACGGCGGCGGTCTTTTTCCGTTGGCCGGCGGACAGCAGGCGATGTACAAACCGCCGCTGTTCCATTGGACGGCGCTGGGGATCGACCGTTTGTTTGGAATCCGCAAGGTCACGGCGTTCAACCTGCGCCTGGCGGCCGCAATCTACGCGGCGGCCGGTATATTACTGATAGTTTATTTTACCTACATAATTTACGGACCGCGAGCCGCTCCGCTGGCGGGCCTGGCACTCCTCGCCTCGTATCAGTACATCAATCAAGGCCGCTTTGGCCGCGTGGACATTACGCTGACCTTTTGCGAAGCGCTGGCGCTGACGAGCTTCGTCTGCTGGCTGCGCGCTTTCCGCATCCGGGGCGGCGCGGGCGAGGCGGCCTGGCGATATCTGTTTGCGTTGGCGTTGGGGTTGGGAGTGCTCGCCAAGGGGCCGGTGGGCGCGCTGCTGCCGCTGGCCGCGGTGGCGGTTTTCGTCGCGGTCAACGGCTATTGGGACGCGGCTCGGCGAATCTTCTCTCCGGGTTCGGCATTGCTGGCTCTGGTGGTGGGATTGAGCTGGTACGCGGCCTGCTTCATCGGCGGACGATACGATTTTCTAAACCGTCAGCTTGGCAGTGAGAACCTGGGACGGTTCCTCGGCACGCTCGGCGCGATGCCGCCCTGGTATTACGTAACTCCCCTGTTGCTGAATTCGGCGCCGCTCAGCCTGCTGGCGCCGATCGCGGTAGCCGGTGCGCTGATTACCAGGGCCCGCCATCGAGCGACCGATGCCGACATCGCGGTGGACGCTTCGCAGTTCCTGGCGATCTTCTGGGTCGTGACGGTCGTCTTTTTTACACTGGCTGCCTACAAGCGCCGCAGCTACCTGCTGCCGTTGTGGCCCGCGAATGCGGTGCTGCTTGCGTGGTGGATCGAGAGCCGGGTTCCGGAGCGATGGCAGCGAGGCGTCAGGTCCGGTTTCGTTGCGATATGCGGGGTACTGATCGCGGTCAACCTGGTTCTGATTCCCCGCCAGGAGTCCAGGATATGCGCCAAGGGCTCGTTTCGCGCCGCCGCGGGGCAGATTAACCGGATCGTGGGAGCCGACGAACCGCTCTTTATTTATGGCATGGGCGATCCGGCGGCGCTGATGTTCTACCTGGACCGCGGCACGACCCTTATCGGCGGGGAGCTAGGCGATGCACCGCCGGGTTACGTCATCGCTCCGGCCTCGGCATGGGAGCGTCAACGCAATCGGGCGCCGGACCTCGAGCCGGTGCTGGGCCCCACGCCCGGAAGCGATCCGCTGTTCCTACTGCGCCACGGCAAGGCGTATGCGGGTCCGGAGCATTGCAGGTATTGCTATAGCTCCGGCTAATACTCAGTCCATGTAGTGAGTATCGATTGAGTATTACCCAAAAAAGCAAATGCGTTACCGAGGTGGCAGCACCACGGGAGGCGGGGGCGGAGGCGGTGCGGCGCCCGGCGGTGCGGCCGGCGCCACTGCGCCCGGCCCTGCGCCGGCATAGCCTCTGCCGCGGCCGGTGCTCATACCGGCCAATCCGATCGGACCCGGCGGTAGCGGCGGCTGCGCTCCCAGGATCACGGTCTCATAACCGGCCATCACCTCGACGATCTGGTTCGGGGCGCTGCGGTTCGCCGCCGCCACGCTTCCCTCCAGTACCGCCACTTCGGTGGAGGGCCCGTTGTACACCGAGGATGGGTTGGCGTATTTGACCTTGAACTTGGTTCCCCTTGCGGCCAGATACGCGTTTGGAGTCTGGATCTCAAAGCTCCCTCCGGACGCGCGCAATCCCATGGCCACCAATGCGATCAGGCGGCCGTTGAGCAGGCTGAGCGTGCTCCGATGGGTACCAAGCACGTGCTCGTCAATTACCAGCGTGCTGTTTTCACTGAGCTCTACCGAACTGTTGTCGTCAAAGGACACGGTCGCCGACGAAGCGGCATCGGTGGTGAGCCTGTCGAGCAAATCGATTTGCATCCCGGAAGCGCCGGATAGAGTCTGGCCGGCGCGCGCAACCTGCGGAACGCCTTCCACCTGCGACAAGGTCCCCACCGCGGTTTGCGCCATCACGACCGAGCTGGTAAAAAATAATACAAGAAGTAGAGGCAAGGCTCCACGCAAGTGGGGGTGGCGCAATCGACGTCGATTAGCCCGGAACATTCGGCTCTGCCCACTTGCCTACGCAGC
The DNA here is from genome assembly GCA_035262365.1 of Binataceae bacterium (SeqCode). Taxonomy (GTDB): domain Bacteria; phylum Desulfobacterota; class Binatia; order Binatales; family Binataceae; genus JAJPJA01. The sequence goes on along the minus strand of DATFSZ010000158.1, from coordinate 7,624 downwards.
GGACACCCTCGTGTGACCGTTCGATTGACCGGTTAGCATGGCGGCCAGACCGGTCAGGTCGTCGTCATTGTAAAACTCGATCTCCACCCGGCCGGGCGCCTTGCCGCGGCCGCGAACCACTCGCACCTTGCGCTTGAGCGCGCGCTGCAGGCTTTCCGTCAAGGCTTGGAGGTGGACGTCGCCTTTGGCAGCCGACGAGTTCCCTGACCGGCCCTGCCGCTGGCGGGACATCTGTTCGGCGCCACGCGCGGAAATTCCCCGCGCCGCGATTTCCCGGGCGGCCGCGATTTGCGCCACGGCGGTGTCCAGCGCGAGCAGAGGCCGCACCTGGCCCGAAGTCAGTTCTCCGCTCTCGAGCATCTGCAGCACCGCTTCGGGGAGATCCAGCAGCCTGATGGTATTGCTGACGTAAGGCCGGCTCTTGCCGATCCGCTGCGCTATCCGTTCATGGCTCAGCGCGAATTCCTCCACCAAGCGCACCAACGCGCGCGCCTCGTCCACCGCGTTGAGGTCCTCGCGCGCGAGATTTTCCACCAGCGAAACTTCCAGCGCGGTGCGATCGTCGAAATTCCGCACGACGACCGGCACGGTCTCCAGGCCGGCTTGCCGGGCGGCCCGCAGACGCCTTTCACCCGCGATCAACTCGTAGAGCGGGCCGTCGGTTCCGGTTGCGCCAACCGCCCTGACCACGAGCGGCTCGATAATGCCCTGGGCGCGGATGGCTTCGGCGAGTTCGCTCAAACGCTCGGCGTCGAAATGACGCCGCGGCTGAAAGGGCGACGGCACAATGCGCTGAAGGGGCGCCTCGATCAGATTGGACCCGGAGGCGTCGGCCCCTTCTTCTTCCGCCGTCACGCCGGCGATCAATGCACCCAAGCCCCGCCCCAACGGTTTGCGCGTCATGACCTTCCTCCCATTTGCATCGGCTTGCTTGATAGATCCCCTTACTTGCCATCCACCTACTGCCCGGGTTCGCTGTCCTTGTGCTGGTCATCCACGGCCGCTGCTGATGCTCCGCGCTGTAGTAACTCCTGAGCCAAGGCGCGGTAGCTTTGCGCTCCTGAGGATTTGCCATCGTACTCCAGCACCGAGAGACCGTGGCTGGGGCTCTCGGACAGGCGCACGCTGCGCGGAATCACGCTGTTGAAAACCTCGGCGCCGAAATGTTCGCGCACTTCACGGGCTACCTCGTGGCTTAGGCGATTGCGCCCATCAAACATAGTCAGCACCAACCCCTCCAGCTTAAGCACCGGATTGAGCACGCTGTTAATGCGCTTGATCGTTCCAACCAGCGAGGTGAGTCCTTCCAGCGCGTAGTACTCACACTGCATCGGCACCAGGACGGATTGCGCTGCGACTAGGGCGTTGAGCGTAAGCAGGCCAAGGGACGGTGGTGTATCTATTAGAACATAGTTATAATTCTGTGTCGCGGCACTTAGAGCCCCCGCCAGGATGCGCTCGCGACCTTCGATTGCGGCAAGCTCAACTTCGGCGCCAACCAAATCGGTGCTTGATGGGGCCAGAAAGAGAAAGTGGCGTACCGGCCGGATTACGTCGAGAAGCTGCGCGCGACCGATGAGAACGTCGTACATGGTACGCGATGAGAGCGTCTTGGGCCCGCTCAGTTCGCGGCGCGAGTCGACACCTGACGTCGCATTGCCTTGCGGATCAAGGTCGATAAGCAATATCCGCAGTTTCAGATCTGCAAGAGCGACGGCAAGATTGATGGCGGTAGTGGTTTTCCCCACACCACCCTTTTGGTTGGCAATTGCCACTACACGTCCCACATCCAACCTCCCACCATCCAAAAGAGCGGGGCCCAAGCCCTCCGCATCCGCTGAGATAATTTACGCCGTCCCGCTATGGAGAATCAAAACGGTATAAGCACAATCTTGAAAAGACGTTATATTCATGACGCTTTTCCAGACTTCTTCCAGACCGGCTTCTGCCAAACCGCCAGGATGTGCTCGATACGCTCGCTATCGGCAGCTCCGCGATGCAATGAATATCGGTAGCGATGGTAGTCGCTTAATCCGGCGCTTGTCGCGGCGGTCAGATCAAGACGTTGTGAAGGACTGGAGTAAAGGATGGCAAGGCCGGACGGTACAAGTGCGGAAGCGGCAACCGCATAGAATTCGGCCGGCGGTCCCGATGCGCGTGATATCACCGCATCAAACGAGGGTGTGACGCTGGCCGCTGACAGCCTGGTTGCGAGGATTTCCACGTTTTCCAGAGCCATTTCAGCAGCCACGACCTTGAGAAAACTGACGCGCTTGCGGCGCGCTTCTGCCAGGGTAAAACGTGCCGAACATGCGCTCGCCAGGACGATTCCCGGAAAGCCGGCGCCGCTGCCAAGGTCCAGGATGCGCTTTCCGGTGGCGAAGACCGTACTCAATGGGATCAATGGCATCAAGCTATCAACGATGTGGAATGCGGTCTCAGACGGATCGTTTGGGCGGGCGGTCAGATTAACTTTTTCGCCCCAAACGCCCAAGGCAGAAACGAATGTCTCCATACGTCGCATGAAACGCTCGCCAAGCAAAGCCGCTAGGGCCGGATCGGAATGATAAGCCTCCAGCGCTGCTCTGAACCGGGCGTCCACTTGACCATTCCCGGGGTTGCTTTTAGTCGGCAAGTGCCAATCCCAATGGCACAAAATGAAGGGCTGAAGCCTGCCCTATTCAGCAGTCTTCATTCCGGTTTCACGTGAAACGCGTGTGCGAGCCCAATGAGGTTGTTTCACGTGAAACAAAGAGCGCGCCTTAGAGGTGATCGCGTATCCGATCGGCTCGGTTTGAACTTTTCAAATAAACGGCCAATAGCGACAACGCCGCAGGGGTGATTCCCGGCATCCTGGACGCCTGGCCGAGCGAATGCGGCCGGACGTGGCTCAAGCGCTCGCGCACTTCGGTGGACAGCCCGGGAACGATCGCATAATCCAGCCCATTTGGAATCAAGGTATCATCCAACCGGCGGAAGCGCTCCACCGCCTCGGCTTGGCGTCTGACATAGCCCTCGTACTTGACCTCAATCTCCAGCTCCGCAGCCTCGTCATCCGCCAAGCGGAGCTCGAGATTGGCCATCTTGAGCACGGCGCTGTATGAGACCTCCGGGCGTTTGAGTAATTCAAGGGCGTAGGCCGGCTGCTTAATGGGAGAAGACCCCGACGCCTGGAGCAGCTGATTGACATCCTCGTTGTCCGGGATCAGGGTCCCTGCCATGCGCTGGCGTTCCGCGGCAACCCGTTCGGACTTCGTCGCCGTCCGCGCCGCTGCTTCCGAGGTGAGCAGGCTCAACCGCTGGCCCAGCCGCCCAAGCCTCCGATCGGCGTTGTCTTCGCGCAGCAGCAAACGGTACTCCGCCCTCGACGTGAACATCCGGTACGGCTCTCCACCGATTCCGCGCGTCACCAGGTCGTCAATCAGCACTCCGATATAGGCTTCGTCTCGACGCAGTATCACCGGCGCTTCGTTGCGGCCGGCAAGGACCGCATTGATGCCCGCGATCAGCCCTTGCGCCGCGGCTTCTTCATATCCGGTCGTGCCGTTGATTTGCCCAGCGAAAAACAGCCCCCTGACGAGCTTGGTCTCGAGCGACGAGGTCAGTTGGGTCGGATCACTGAAGTCGTATTCGATCGCATATCCGGGACGCATGATCTCGGCCTGTTCCAGGCCGCGAATCGAACGGACCATTTTGAGCTGGATATCCAGCGGCAGGCTGGTGGATAGCCCGTTGGGATAGACCTCAACGGTGTCGCGCCCTTCAGGTTCGAGGAAGATCTGATGACGCTCCTTGTCGGCAAAGCGCACGACCTTGTCCTCGACGGACGGACAGTAGCGCGGACCCCGGCTTTGAATGACGCCGGAGTACATCGGCGAGCGGTCAAGCCCGCTGCGAATAGCCTCGTGAGTCTGGGCATTGGTGAAGGTCAGGTGACAAGGAATCTGCTCCCGGGTGATTTTCGCGGTGCGGAAGGAAAAGGGCGGCGGAGGTTCGTCTCCGGCCTGAACCTCCAGTGCGGCGTAGTCGATAGTGCGGGAGTTAAGGCGCGGGCAGGTTCCAGTCTTGAGGCGGCCGATCCTGAATCCCAATTGCGCCAGATGCTCACTCAGACCCATCGCGGCAAAATCACCAGCACGGCCGGCCGGGTAGTTCTTGAGCCCGATATGGACCAAGCCTTTGAGGAATGTCCCGGTAGTCAGGATCACCGCTGGAGCTACGAATTCTTCCCCGATTTGTGACTCGACCCCCCGCACCCGATTGCCGTTCAGCAGCAGGCGCTCAACACTGGCCTGCCGGATAGTCAAATTCGGCGCCGACTCCATCACCCGCTTCATCCGTGCCCGGTACGCGGCCTTGTCCGCCTGTGCCCGCCGCGCCCTGACCGCGGGTCCCTTGCGAGTGTTTAGAAAACGGAACTGGATTCCGGTCTCGTCGATCGCCAAACCCATCTCGCCACCCAGCGCGTCGATCTCGCGCACCAGGTGCCCCTTGCCAATCCCGCCGATGGCAGGGTTGCACGACATCTGGCCGATATGATCCAGATTGAGCGTCAACATCAGGCAGCGGGCACCCATCCGCGCCGCCGCCAACGCGGCCTCAATCCCGGCGTGCCCGGCCCCAACCACGATCACGTCATAGCTCATAACAGTGTGCGCATTATGCTCCGTGCACGGAGCGCTGGCAAAGCTTCATCCGCCGGCGTTTTCCAAGGCCCTTTGTATTACTAAAAGTAAAATAACTCTACTTACCGATACAGAACTCGCGAAAGATGGCGTCCAGCACGTCTTCGCTGGTGACCTGGCCGCTGATCGAGGCCAGCGCGTCGGCGGCGATTCCGATATCTACAGCGACGATTTCAGGCGGCATCGCGGCGAGCGCACTGTGCTCGGCCCCTTCCAGCGCCACCAGCGCCCGCGCCAACGCGTCGCGATGGCGCTCGCGCGAAATGGCGACGGTGTCGCCCTGATGGTCCCCGGTCATAGCTTCGAGCGCGGACTGCAACTCTTTGCGCAGCGCATCAAAGCCGTCGCCGTGCAGTGCGGATACCCGCAGAGCGGGTATCACCAGTCCATGGGCGCGCAAATCATCCGCGCCGATTGCCGCCGGCAAATCACTCTTGTTAAGCAGCGCCACGCCCGCACGGCCGCGGCACAACTCGATCACCCGAAGGTCCTCGGGCTCAAGCCGGAGCGAGGAATCGAAAACGGCGAGCAGAAGATCGGCTTCGCCGGCGTGGGCAAGCGTGCGCTCGATCCCGATCCGTTCGACCTCGTCGGCGCCGGCCCGCACACCGGCGGTGTCCTGGATCACCAGCGGGTAGGGGCCGACCTGGATTGAGTCCTCGATCATATCGCGCGTAGTGCCCGGAATTGGTGTAACAATAGCGCGCTCCACGCCGAGCAGCAGATTGAGGACGCTGGATTTGCCGGCGTTGGGCTTGCCGATTATCGCCGCGCGCGCGCCAGTGCGCATCAGGCGGCCCCGCGCAAAACTGTTATGCAACGCGGCCACGTCCTGGCGCAGTTCGGCGATCCGCCGTCCCATCCGGTCGCGCGAAGGCAGCTCGATATCCTCGTCGCTGAAATCGATTTCAGCCTCCAGATGCGCCGCAATTGCGATCAGGCGCTCACGCAGGCGCGCCACTTTCTCCTTGAGCGCGCCGCCCAGATGCGACAGCGCCTGGGCCAGCGCGCTCTCGCCGCGCGCGGCGACCAGGTCGGCGACCGCCTCGGCAGCAGTCAGATCGATCCGGCCATTGAGAAACGCGCGCCGGCTGAATTCGCCACGCTCCGCCATCCGGGCCCCACGCCCCATCGCAAGCCCCAGCACACGGCGCACCACAAACGAGCCGCCATGACAGTGCAATTCGGCCACGTCTTCGCCGGTTAGACTGTGCGGCGCCGGCATCACCACGGCCAGCGCGCGGTCGATTGCGGCGCCGGTGGCCGGGTCGTGGATTTCCCCAACATAAAGGCGGCGCGCTTTAAGCGGGCCTACGCGTTCCCGGTGCCAGATTGAATGCAGTATTTCAATTGCGGCGGGACCGGAGAGGCGGACTATTGCAACCGCTGCGGCGCCCGGCGCCGTCGCGGGCGCGACGATCGTGTCCTGCACGTACATGTGAACCGATTTCCATTATCACCTTTGGACGCAGGATACTCGAAGCAAACCGGCCCTGTGCGCAACGCTTCACCGAAATCCTGAAATTTGCTGGCTTTGGTCGGCGGCCGGCATCCAGTAACCCGAGGACCGCTGAGATCCCCTTTCGCTTTTTCTGCCGTCGCGTCATGCCCAATGATTGAGTCTTTTGGACCGGCAGGACGCTGCCAATTTGGATCCGCGCCGCTTAGCGGTCGAAGGCTGCGGCCAAGCCACGGGCTCCGGCTGGCGCGGCCATCGCGTGCTCAAACATGCCCTTCAACTGGGTCAATTGCGCCGACAACTGCTTGATCTGCTCGGCTTGGCGCTGGTTTTCTATCGCCTGTTTGCGCAACCGGCCGTTCTGCTTTTGCAACTCGTTGAGCAGCATCGCGCTCAGCTCGAGGTAGCGCACGCTCTGGGGCTTGCCATCATCGCCATAGCTCACAAGCTCTGGATAGCTCTTTGCGACCTCTTCCGCCACCAGCCCATACTGCAGGGTGTTGGACGGGTCGTGGTTGTAGCGAAAGCTCACCGGACGCAGTTTCAGCAGCCTGGTGCTCGCTCCTCCCATGTCATGGATGTCACGTTTAAAGCGTGCCGAAGACATCACGATACCCAGCTTTCCGGTGCTGCTCACCACCACGGCATCACCGGTTACCATGCTACCGGCAACGCCGGCGATAAAAGTCGCGGTCTGCGTGCCCTGGGTACCGACGCGAATGGTGTTGGAATCGGCCGCAACCCCTGTGTTGCCTATGTCCACATTGTTAGCACCAGTCGTCAAGAAATACCCGGCCTCGTAACCGAGCACCGTATTGCTGTTCCCGACCGTATTGTTCAACATCGCGTTGAACCCGACTGCCGTATTTTTCTGCCCTGTAGTGTCCTTCGACAGTGCGTTGACTCCTGCCGCGGTATTAAAGGCGCCGGTGGTATTGGCCGTTAACGCCGCGTAGCCGTTGGCGGTGTTATTGCCACCCGAAGTATTGGCCGCCAACGCCCCGAATCCGCTGGCGGTATTGTTGATACCTGTACTGTTGCCGTGGAGAGCGTTGCGTCCGTTGGCGGTGTTGCTGGTACCCGTGGTGTTGCTCTCCAGCGCTCTGTAGCCACTGGCAGTGTTGCCGGAACCTGTGGTGTTTTTGGAGAGGGCCAGAAAGCCGATGGCGGTATTGAAGTGGGCCGTGGTGTTGGCCGCCAACGCCCCGTATCCGTCGGCGGTGTTTTCGATGCCCGTGGTGTTGCTCCCCAGGGCGTTGAATCCGCTGGCAGTATTATGGGAGCCACTGGTGTTGTTCATAAGGGCATTGCTCCCAAGGCGGTATTGTTGAATCCGGTAGTGTTCTTTAGAAGGGCGGTTGTACCAAGAGCGGTGTTGGCGACGCCCGTAGTGTTGTTCTGCAAAGCGAACGCTCCACAGGCAGTCTCGTCGAATCCCGTCGTGTTGCTTAGCAGGGCCAGCGCGCCTACAGCGGTATTG